>NZ_JAHLYT010000037.1 GCF_025128095.1 Synechococcus sp. CS-1328
CGTAGCGCAATTGATCTCAAGCATCAGGCGTCGCTGAAGCAAGATTGCCTTTGAGACCACGCCGAGACCGCATTGGGCGTTGGCATGGAGCGAGTTGGTTCGTTTTGCTCAAAACGGCCTATGTGCAACACGCTCCTAGCCCGAAGGGCTTCTGCTTGCAGTAGATCGAGCAATTCGTGGCGGCCTACAACAAGACCAAGGCGCCGTTCAACTGGACCGCCACAGCGGATTCAATCCTGGAGAAACTCCAGCGACTTTGCTCGCAAATCTCCGGGACGGCACACTAGGAGCCTGTTGCGCATAGAACGCCAGCGCGCGCTCCACAGACGCCCCTGAATCTGCCCAGACCCTTGTCGCCGCAATGGATCTGGGCGAGATAATGGGTCCATGCAGAAGCCCAAGACCTTCCGCCCCTGGCAGCCTGAGCAGAGCACCCTGCTGCCGCCGTCGCCCAGGGAGTGGCTGTCGGATGACCATCAGGTGTATGTCCTGCTGGATCTGGTCGATGAGCTGGATCTTTCGGCCATCCTCATCCCTGCCCAAAGCAAGGATCCCCGCGGGGAGAAAGGGTTTGATCCGCGAATGATGGCGCTGTTGCTGCTCTACGCCTACTGCGTGGGCACCGTTTCCTCCCGCAAGATCGAACGTGCCTGCTACGAGGATCTGGCCTTCCGCGTGCTGACGGCCAACCAGCAGCCGGACCACAGCCGGATCAGCGAGTTCCGCCGCCGGAACCTTGAGGCTCTCAGCGATCTGTTTGTGCAGATTCTGCGGCTCTGCCAGAAGGCCGGGATGGTGAGCCTGGGCCATGTAGCCCTCGATGGCACCAAGGTGCAGGCCAGTGCCTCCAAGCACAAGGCGATGAGCCACGAGCGGATGCTCAGGGCTGAGAAGGAACTGGAGAAAGAGATCAACGCCTTGGTGCGCAAGGCCGAGATCCTGGATGCCCAGGAGGATCGCCGGTACGGCAAGGGCAACCGTGGCAGTGAGCTGCCCGATGCGTTGCGGCACAAGCAGAGCCGCCTGGCCAGGATCCGCCAGGCGCGCAAGGAGATGGAAGCGGAAACCGCTGCTGCCGCAGCGCGGCAGCGATGGGAGGAAGCAGAGGAGGCCAGGGCCAAAGCAACGGCAGTGCGCGCGGCCGATGCACCAGCAGCGGAGCAGGCCGAGCTCAACAAGAAAGCCGAAGCGGCAACAGCCAAGGCCAAGGCAGCTCGTGACAAAGCGATCGAGGCCGCCGAAAACGCCGGTCTGGAACCACCGGATCTGAATCCGCTGGCGGCTGATGCGATGCCCAGGCGTGGCCTGGCGAGGCAGGCCGATGGGGCCCCAACCAGCAAGACCCAGCGGGATTTCACGGATCCCGAGAGCCATCTGATGCAGTCAGGCGGCTCCTATCTGCAGGGCTACAACTGCCAGCTGGCTGTCGACAGCGACCACCAGGTGATCGTGGCGGTGGGTGTGAGCAACCAGCCCCCAGATGTCGAGCACCTGCCTCCCATGCTGGGGCGCATCGCTGACAGCGCTGGTGCACTGCCGGATGTGATGACGATGGACGCGGGCTACTGGAGCGAGGCCAACGCCAAGGCCTGCGCTGATCAGGGCGTTGACGCCTACATCGCCACCGGCCGGCTCCCCCACGGCCAGCCGCTACCGCCGAAACGCGGGCCGATGCCCAAGGATGCCGATGCCAAGGCCCGCATGGTCCGAAAGATCAGAAGCAAGAAGGGCTCCAAGATCTACGCCCAGCGCAAGGCGATCGTGGAGCCGGTGAACGGCCAGATCAAGGAAGCCAGGGGCCTGCGGCGCTTTTTCCTGCGGGGTCTGAAGAAGGTCGATGGTGAATGGCATCTGATCGCTGCCACACACAACCTGCTCAAGTTGTTCCGGTTCAGGCGATCACAGCAGCTGGCGCTGGCGGCAACGACGGGATGAGGGGCAACGGCCTTGGCAAGCACGGCCAGGGCTGACTCAAACCCGCCTGAATGAACCTGCTCAGCAGAAGAACATTGCTGTTGGAGTTCACCTCAGCCACGGTTCGTCGTGGCCAGGGGCTCGCTGCTCTATTGGCAACAAACTCCTAGCGGCCTTTCTTGTAGTGCAGCTTGCGGTTCATCCGGGGCGGCCCACGCTGCCAGCCAGCCCTCGGGGACTGTGTGGCGCGACTGGACCGCGTGGGTGGACTGGAACCAGGAGCAGATCCAGGCCTCGCTCTCGATCGGTGTGGCCACCCATGCTGGCGAGGAAGACGTCGACCTGTTCATGCGCCGCGCGGATCGGGCCATGCACTCCGCCAAGCGCGAGGCCGGCAGGCGCCTGGCCCCAACCTTGGCAGGATGAGGGTTGGAGTTCTGCCGGCTGCAATGGAGCCAAACCAGGCGTCGGTTGCCCAGGCCCCTTCCGGACAAGGCCGCCCGATCGCCATCCTGGCCGTGGCGATGGTCGGCGTGTTCCTGCTCGATCTGGTCCTGCCGCGCAACATTCCGCTGCTGCCTTACTACTTCCTGGTGGTGGTGCTTTCGGCTGGCGTGGCTACGCCGCGGCAGATGGCTCCCTTGATCGTGCAGGCCTACGGGCTGGCGATTGCTGCAGGGATCTACTGGGGCTTCTTCCCCTCGATCGACTACTTCACGCGCCTGCTGGCGCTCTCCGGCGTGACGGCCGTGGCGCTGCGGCTCTCGGCGCAGCGCGGCCGGGAAACGGCGCATCGGCGGCGCAGCGAGCAGATCCTCCGCCTCACCCTCGACAACGCCGCCGCCGGTGTCGGCCTGGCCGATGCCAGCGGCCGACTCTTCCGAGTCAATCCCGCCCTCTGCCGCACACTCGGCCGCGATGCCGCCACTCTGCAAACCCTTTCCTGGCCGGAGATCACCCATCCGGACGAGATCAGCAAGGAACAGCCTCTGGTGGAGGAGATGCTGGCCAACAGGCGCGACAGCTACCGGATCAAGAAGCGCTACCTGCGCGGTGATGGCAGCACCGTCTGGCTCGATGTGAGCGTTGCCTGCGTTCGCAAGGCCGATGGTCAGATCGATTTCTTCATCGGCCAGGGGATCGACATCAGCAATGAGGTGAACAGTCTTCAGGCCCTGGTCAGGTCCGAGGAGCTGCTGCGCAACACTCTGGAGCAAACCAGCGTGGGCCTGGCGCTCTGCAAGCAAGAAACAGGGCAGATTTTCCAGTCCAATCAAACCCTGCGTGCAGCTGTTCCCCTGGCGCCGGCCGTCCTGGAGGCCACCCCGCTGCCCCAGCTCCTGCGGGCAGTGGAGCAGCCCACCGCCGCAGGACTGGACCACGCCCACGACTGCGAGGCGATCGACACGGCCGCCGTGGAGGCGTTGCTGCGCGGTGAATCGGATCACTACCGCGTGCGCCTGCGCCTGCAGCGCCCTGGCGGTCCTCCTGGTTGGGCAGATGTGCGTCTCACCAACCTCCGCGATGCCAGCGGCACCGTGATGCACGTGCTGATGGAGCTCGACGACATCTCCGAGCTGGTGGCCCAGACCGAGTACCTCCAGGCCGCCGCCGCCGCCGGGGTGGTGGGCATCTGGGACTGGGACGTGCCCAGAAACATCCTCCATTGGGACCCGGTGATGTACCGGCTTTATGGCCGCAACCCCAGCCAGTTTGCCGGCGCCTATGAAGCCTGGGCCGATGCGCTTCATCCGCAGGACAAGGCCACCACGGAGGCAGCGATTCAATCAGCCCTGCGTGGTGAATCTGTCTATGCACCCCGCTTTCGGGTGGTGTGGCCCGATGGCTCCGTCCACCACCTTCAGGCGGCTTCCCACACCAGCTTCGATCGGCAGGGGCGGCCGCTGCGGATGCTGGGCGTGAACTACGACGTGACGGAGCTGGTGCAGACCCAGGAGCAGCTGCAGGCCGAACAGCAGCGGCTCAGCACCACCCTCGATTCCCTGCTGGAACCCCATCTGATCCTCGGGCCGGTGCACGATGAGGCCGGCTCGATCGTGGATCTGATCATCCTGCGGGCTAACCCGGCGGCCGCCGCTTACAACCACATGACGATGGAGGAGTTCGTGGGGGCCAGGATCCTGGAGCTCTGGCGGGAGCATGTGAGCAATGGGCTGTTCGATCGCTACCTGGAGGTGCTCAGCAGCGGCGAGCCCCTGATCCTCGACAACTTCCCCTTCCAGCATGCCCAGCAGGGCGGGCTGCGCTATCTCGACATCCGTGCGGTGAAGGTGGGCGAGGAACTCAGCATCACCTGGTGGGATATGAGCGAGCGCATCATGGCGGAGCGGGAACTGGAACGCCGCGCCGCCACCGACAGTCTCACCAGCCTGCTGAATCGGGAGGAGATGTTCGGCCGGCTCCAGCGGCTTATGGCTGCCAACCAGCGCCAGAGCGACCAGTTGGCGCTGCTGTTCTGCGACATCGATCACTTCAAGGCTGTGAACGACACCTACGGGCACAACGCCGGCGATGCCGTGCTGCAGGCGATGGCGGCGCGGGTGCGCTCCTGCCTGCGCTCCTCTGATCTGGCGGCCCGCATCGGTGGTGATGAGCTGCTGGTGGCGTTGCCGGGTCTGACGGGGTTGCCGGATGCGATGGCGATCGCGGAGAAGCTGCGTCACCTGGCCCACAAACCGGTGTCGACTGCTGATTGGGAAACCCAGATAAGCATGAGTATCGGCGTGGCCTTGGCCCAACCAGGCGAATCCCACGACGATCTGATCGCCCGTGCTGATGCCGCGATGTATGCCGCCAAGCAACAGGGACGCGATCAGGTCGTGGCGATCGCCGGCGAAAGGCCACTGGCCGAAAGGTGACTCCTCCTGGCCTGTATCGATACCCCTGAGAGTGCCCAGCGACCGGCTGCCAGCACGGCGATCTGGTGATCGTCGACCGCAGCCTCGAACCCCGCCCCGGCCGCATCGTGGTGGCGGTGCTCGACGGCGCCTTCACCCTCAAGCGCCTGGCGCGGCACCGGGGCCGCCTGCGGCTGGAGGCCGCCCATCCGGCCTATCCGCCCCTGGAGCTGGAGGCCTGCGGCGACGTGCAGATCTGGGGTGTGGCGGTGCATGTGATCCACCCGCTGTGAAGCCTTACCCCACCTAGGTTTGAAACAACGCAGGATGAGCAGGCGCCATGGCGAACGCCCTGACCGAGTCCCAGGGCAGCACCCCTCCGGAGCCGCCGGCAGCGGCGGCGCACATCAGCCAGGACGATCTGAATCCCCTGCTCAGCGGGCGGCTCTGCCAGCTCCATGACCAGCTGCTGGAACTCGTGCCCTGCGTCGATCGCATCGCCTGCGTGCTCTACGACGACGACACCGATCTGCTCAAGACGTTCGTGAACAGCACCCGCCGCGGCGAGGCGATCAAGGGCTACGAATTCCACCTCCAGGAGAGTCCCTCGCTCAGCGCCATCGCCTCCAGCGGCACGCGGCGGGTGATCGACGACATCCAGACGGCGGTGCAGCCCACGAGTCCGCACTCCAGCTGGCTGCTGGAGCAGGGCTACCGCTCCTCGCTGACGGTGCCGCTGACCGACCAGGACCGCTTCATCGGCTTCGTGTTCTACAACTCCTGCCAGCCGGCCGCGTTCACACCGGTGGTGGAGCGCAATTTGGCGCTGTTCACGCGGCTGATCAACATGATGATCTCCAGTGAGCTCAACTCCGTTCGCTCCATCCTGGCCTCCGTGCTGGTGGCGCGTGACTTCGCCGACCTGCGCGATTTCGAGACCGGCGCCCACCTCAGCCGCATGGCCCACTATTCGCGCCTGATCGCCCGCGACCTGGCGCCGCTCCACGGCCTCGACGACGAGTTCATCGAGCACATCTATCTGTTCGCCCCTCTGCACGACATCGGCAAGATCGGCATCCCCGACCGCATCCTGCTCAAGCCCGGCAAGCTCGATCCGGAGGAGCGCCGGCTGATGGAGACCCACGTGGATCTGGGCCTGTCGATCATCGACAAGATGCTGGGGGAATTCGCCCTGCAGGATCTGCCCGACTCCCACGTGCTGCGGGCGGTCACAGGCAGCCACCACGAAATGCTCGACGGCTCCGGCTACCCCCGCGGCCTGCGGGGGGAGCAGGTCCCCCTGGCGGCCCGCATCATCGCCGTGGCCGACGTGTTCGACGCCCTCACCAGCCAGCGGCCCTACAAGCCGGCCTGGTCGGTGGCCGAGGCCTGCGCCGAGCTCGACCGGCTGGTGGCCGCCGGCAAACTCGATGGCGACTGCGTGGCGGCGATCAAGCGCCACACGGACGAACTGACCAGCATCGGCGCCCGCCACCAGGAAGAGTCGCCGGAGGGCTGAGCGCCGGCCCTGAACCGAGCAGCAGCGCACCCACGACCAACCAGTACGGATCTACCATCGGGGGAGTCGGGAGCGAGCGGTGGGCAGCGCCCGGCAGGCGATCGCCCTGATCGACGGCAACAACTTCTACGCCGCCTGCGAGCAGGCCCTCGATCCGGCCCTGATGGGCCGCCCGGTGGCGGTGCCAGGGCCTATTAGAAGCGTGTCCCAAAAAGGCTGGCCGGCCCCATTCATCTGCGTTGTCCTGCGTGGAAACCGCTCCTCAGCCTTGGGATCCCAGCCCACAACGCCAGTCACCGCAACCGATCTGATCAGCTTCCTCAAGGCGCTGCCGGACTGCCGCATGCGCCGGGGGATTCGCTTCCCGCAGGTGGATGCTGCTGGTGGCGATTCTCGCGATCCTGAGCAACCAGGGATCGCTAGTGGGGATTGAGCGGTTCCCGCTCACCAGACCACAGGCACGACGCCGGGGCCAGCCCAAGCGGGACAGACTTCTAATAGGCCTTGGCCGCTCCCATTCGCACCACTGCACCGCAGGCCTGGTCTCCACGTTCCTCCGTCGCCCGATGCCCAGACGGCTGAGGGCCCGAGTTACGGTGGTCAAGGGTAGAGGCAAGAGCCCGCCGCCTCTGCCACCCCCCCTGATCCTGAGCCGGGCATGAAGTTGATCCTGCTGGGCAATGCCGGCGC
>NZ_JAHLYT010000038.1 GCF_025128095.1 Synechococcus sp. CS-1328
CGGCGCCTGCTGCGCCGCGCGCTGGCAGTGGCGATCGCCACAGAGTCGTTTGAGCTGTATTACCAACCGATCGTGGCGGCGACAGAACAAACGCTCTGGGGGGTGGAGGCGCTGCTGCGCTGGCACCGCGATGGGCAGGTCGTGAATGCGAACGACTTCATCGAGTTCGCCGAGCAGAGCGGTCTGATCCGCGCGCTCGGCCCCCTCACCCTGCGCCTGCTGCGGGCTGATCTGGAGCGCCTCAGCGCCAGCGGCCGCAGCGATCTGTCGGTGAGCCTGAACATGTCGGTGAAGCAGCTGGAAGATCCCCAGCTCTCCTCCCTGCTGCAGAGCTGGCCCGCGGTCCACGGCCTCAAGGGCCTTGTGGTGGAAGTGGTGGAATCGATCCTGCTGCCAGACAACAGCGCTGCCTTGAAGGTGGTGCATGGCTTGATCGATCACGGCGCCGCCATTTCGATCGACGACTACGGCACCGGCTATTCCAACCTCAGGTTGCTCAAGACCCTCGAGCCCGCCTTCATCAAGCTGGACCGCTCCCTGCTGCTGCTCAGCCTTGAGGATGATCGCGGCAAGCAGTTACTGCGATCCGCCATCGAAATGGCCCATGGACTTGGCGCCGCCGTGGTGGTGGAAGGCATCAGCGACCCGGGCATGGCCACCTACTGCCAGGAGCTGGGGGCGGATTACCTGCAGGGCTTCGCGATCGCCAGGCCGATGCCCCTGCCGGATCTGCTGCGCTGGTTGGAGTCACCCACTGAGCCGTCGGCCTAGGCCCAGCCGGTCAATCGGGCCCAGCCGGTGCACCGGTCTCAGCCGCGCCGGGCAGCGCAGGCATCCTTCACCAGCTGTCTTTCGAAATCAACCTGAGGAGCCTGCCAGCCCCTCCAGACGCCGTTGGCGCCGGCCACGTTGATCTTGCCCACCTGGCAGTTCACCGACAGATGGATGGTCTGCCCCTTGGGATTGAGGGTGGGCGCCACCACACTGCCCGCCATCGCTGTCCAGCTGGACCAGTCGACCCGCAGGGGGCCGTAGAGGCGCCACTCCGGCTTGCGGGCCCCAGGGCCGGGCAGCGCCGCACTGGACGCGGCGGGCTGCGTCTTTGGGCGGGAGCCGGCGGGCTGCACCACCAGGGGCACCGGCACCGGGGCGGCCTTGGCTGCAGAAAGGCCCTCGGCTGCGGAGACGGCCGCCAGGGCCAGGCTGAGTGCCCAGAACCCGATCCCGCTCCTGCTCCCGCACCTGAAGCCTGGCCGGAGGGTTGGCAGCAACGGCGGCATCACGGAAACACGGCAGGCGGCGGCATCGACGCCAGGGTGAGCCCCGCAGGCCGCCGCGTCAATCGGCAAGTGGCAGGCGCACCGCTCGCGGTCGAATCCTGAGGGCGATCCGGTTCAGCGGGAGCCTTCGTCGAGCAGGCGTTCGATCTGATCGAGGGCCGCATCGAGGGGATTCAGGGCCTCGGCCATCGCCGCGTCGGTGGCCTGGCTAGAGGGCCACTGGCGATCCACCTGGCGGCGCAGATGGCGCAGGCCTCCATCGATCTGCTCGAGCCGGGTGGAGAGGGCGACCAGGCGGGCTTCGCGCTCGTCCATGCCCTGTTCGGCCGCCTCCAGGTTGCGGCGCAGCTGCTCCACCAGCCGTTGGCGCTCCAGCCGCAGGGGGCCGGCCTCCTCGCGGCGCAGGGCTGTCTCCTCCTGCTTGAGGCGCCGCTGCAGGTCTTCGGCGCTGAGCAGCACGCCCCCACCGGATTCGAGCAGGGGACGGCGCTGCTCGATCCGCTCCGGCAGGCTCTGCAGCCGCTCGCAGCAGAGCTGAACCAGGCCCAGGGCCTCCAGGTGGGCCGCATCCTGAAAGCGCGCCATCGCCTCGCCACCCACCAGCGCCGCCTGCCCCGCCAGCTCCTGGCAGCGTGCCAGCGCCGCATCGATGCGCAGCCGCAGGCGGGCATCCAGCAGGCGGCTGCCGCGATGGCGCCGCCGATGCCGCAGCGTGGCCAGGCCCCAGCCGAGCAGGGCCGCCACCGCCAGGGCCGGTGCCAGGGGCAGAACGCCGAGCCGCACCAGCAGCACCAGCGCCACCGCGGCGATGGCCACGGCCGCGGGATCGTCGAGGGGATTGGCCAGGGGAGCAGGGCGGGTCACGGGGTCATCCAGGCTCAGAAGGCCATCTGCAGATCCTCCATCCGGCGCAGGATGCTCTCGGGATTGCCCTGGCTGAACTCGCCGCCGTTGCTCTCGGCGATCTGCCGCAGCACGTCGGCGTCGAAGTCGCCGGTGTTGCCATAGCCGATCGTGAACACACCGATGCGCTCGTCGCCGCCGAAACCGCTGCGCTTCAGCTCGGCCTTGAGGGCCTCGAGGCCGAGCTGCGAGCCCTGATCACGCCCATCGGTGAGCACCACCACCGCCAGGATCTCACCGGGCTGTCGGCTGCGGCGCAGCCAGTCGCGGGCACCGGACACAGCATCGTGCAGGCGGGTGCCGCCATCGGCCACCAGCCCCGCCACGAAGGCCTGGCCCTTGGCGGCATCCGCCGGACCGCCGCGGATCACCACCGGCTCCGGCAGGCGATTGTCGAAGTCGAACAGCCCCACGGTGTCGCGCGGGCCGATGGCGGCCAGGTAGGCCTGCAGGCTGCGCTGGGCGGAGGGCAGTTTCTCGCCGCTCATCGAGCCGGAGCTGTCCACCACCAGGGCCACCCGCGAGGGCTTCTTGACCAGATCCCGCCAGGTGCGGATCATCGCCTCCACCACCGCCGGGCGCGGCGCCCGCAGGGAGTCGTAGACCGCCCGCGGATCGGCGCCATAGGCCGCCACCACCCGGGAGGCCGGCACGGCCGGATTGGCGGGACGCAACCCCTGATCCGCCGCCAGCTTCTGGATCTCCGGGCTCTGGAGCCGCTCGATCAGCAGCTCCGCCGCCGCCTTCTCCTGGGGCGAGACCCAGGGGGCGTTCGGCAGGATCGCCCGCATGGTGCTGGCGTAGGTGGCCGCCGGGTAGACGGCCTGCAGCACCTCCTCGCTGCCGCTGCGGCGGCTGTTCACCCCCACCACCGACGACTCATAGACCGAGGCCACCGACGCCCAGAAGGGGCCGTTGCGCTGCATCGCCCGGGCCAGGCCATCGGTGGAGCTGCCGTAGCGGGTGATGTGCCGCTCAATCGCCGCCACATCAGGAGCGTGGCGGCTCACATCGGCCAGGGTGAGGGCTTCAGGGGGCTTGCCGGCCACCTCCGCGAACATCGCCACCAGGGTCTGCAGGCCGGAATTGGAGCGGGTCGGCGCCGTGTGCACGAAGCGGATCAGCTGCGACGGCACCGCCGGATCCAGCTGGCGGTGGTCGCTGCTGCGGGCCAGGGCCTGGTAGGGATCGGAGCGCTGCAGTCCCTTGGCCAGGGCCGGGGTGGTCATGAACACCATCGGACTGCTGGCCAGGGCCGGGGCATCGGCCGGAGCCGGAATCAGATCGCGGCTGGGGGCCAGCTGCTGCAGCCGGTAGCGCAGCAGCTCCTGGTAGATCTCGCCATCCACCGAGAGCAGCACCGGGATCGACGGGTCGTCGGCCGGGGCGCCGCCCTGCAGCACCGCCCGGGCATGGCGCTCCATCTCACTCACCACATCACCGCTGCCGGTGGCGCGGCAACGCAGCTGCACCCGGGTGCCGTCGTCGAGCCGGGGCGGCTGGCGGGCGATGGCGGCGGCGGCCTGCTCGCAGAAGCCGCCCAGGGCGCTGCCCACCAGCATCGGGATGGCGATCTCCTGCCCCGGCCCGCTGCCGCAGCCCGCCAGGGGGGCCAGCAGCAGCAGGGCGGCAGCGAAGCGGTGGCAGCGGGCCGTGATGCCTGGTGCCGTGCCGCGAAGGATCAGGCCGCGAAGGATCGGGCTGCGAAGAGTTGTGCTGCGAAGGCCTGTGCTGCGGGGTGACGGCACGCTGAGAACCAGCCTGGAACAGCGCATCGAATCCCGGCCCGTTGCCCCTCATTCTGCTGCGGAATGCTGCTGCGGGATACAGCGACGGCAGCCTGCGCGGACGACCCGCAGCGGTAACCCTCCATGCCGCTGGCCCCCATGCAGCAGCACAGCTGAATTCGCTGCAGACTGACTGAGCATCTCCGGATCACCCGGTGAGTCGTCTGAGCCGACGCCGCTTCCTCTCCCTGGGCATCGGCGCTGCCGCGGTGCTGCTGGCTGCCGCCCCGGTGCCGGGCCTGCGGCGCCCCTTGCTGGTGGTGGTGGGCTCGGAGCTGGAGGCCTCGCTGCGGCAGATCGAACCGCTGTTCGAGACACGCCATGGCGACATCGACCTGCGCTGGCGGGTGATGGGCGCCCAGGACATGATCAACGCCAGCATCGATGGCGGCCCGGAGCGCCCACGGGTGCTGATCCCCTCGAACCGCGACCAGCTCGAGAGCTATGCCGGGGCGGTGCAGGCCCGGGGCGAAGGGCCGGCCTTCCGCGGCAGCCCGCAGCCGATCGCCCGCACGCTGCTGGTGGCGGTGGCCTGGCCGGAGCGGGCCCAGCGGCTGTTCCCCGATGGCCGGTTCTCCTGGGAGCGGTTGCGGGCTGCCGCGCGGGCCGGTCGCTGGCAGGCGATCGGCGGCCCGCCCGCCTGGGGCAGCATCGATCTGCGCATGACCGATCCGCTCCGCTCCAACTCGGGCCAGCTCAGCCTGGCGCTCTGGGCCCGCGACCAACCGGGCAGTGAGGCAGTGGCGCTGCTGAAGCGGGCCGTCTACCGGCCGGCGCGCTCCACCGACATCCTGCTGAGCGAGTTCGTCAGTGGCGGGCCCAACCAGGGGGATCTCGCCTTTGTGTATGAGGCCCCGGCCCTGCAGCGCCAGGGCGAAGCCGAGGGGCGCTGGCCGGGGGGCTACCGGATGCTGATCCCCGATCCCACCATGGAAACGGTGCTGGCCGCAGGCGTGCGCCGGGGCGAAGGCCAGGGGCGGGAAGCCGACGGCAGCCGCTTCGTGGCGTTCCTCCTGGGCGCGGAGGGCCGCGCCGTGCTGAACCGCCATGGCTTCCGGGATGCAGCCGGCCAGGGCGGCAGCCCCGCCGGCGATCGGGTGCGCCGCCTGCCGCCCCCCGCCCCTGAAGCCCTCGAAGACCTGCTGCGCCAGTGGCAAAGCGTTCCATGACCAGCCTCCCCTCCAGCACCACTGCGACCACTGCTGCGGCCACCACGGCGCCCACCCTGCGGATCGCCTTCTTCGGGCTGGGGGCGGTGGGATCCTCCCTGCTGATCTGCCTGGCGGAGCTGGCCGAGCGGGACGGCGTGGACCTGGAGTTCGTGGTGGTGGTGCTGAACACGGAACTGGCCCGGGATGCGCTCTTCCACGCCGAGCGCCTGTTCGATCGGATCGACTTCCTGGAGGTGAGCGATTTCGCGCCGGTCTTTGCCCTGGCAGACGACCACGCCGCCCGCCTCGCCGGCATCGACCTGCTGGTCAACGCCGCCAACCCGATCTTCAACCGGCCGATGCTGGAGCTGGGCCTGCGGCTGGGCGCCCACACGGTGGATCTGGCCTCGGACATGTACGACGCCGAGACCGAGCGCAGCCTCACCTTTGCGCAATATGGGCTGGATCACGACTTCCGCGCCGCCAACCGGGCCGCCCTGATCAATCTGGGCATCTCGCCGGGGGTGACCAACTTCCTGATCGGCCTGCGCCTGCACGAACTGCGCTCCGCCCGGCGCCGGGATCTACGGATCGAAAGCGTGGATCTCTATCTGCTCGAAGACATCGACGCCGACGAGATCATCTTCTCCTGGTCGCCGCTGGTGGCCCTGGAGGAACTGGCGGCCCGGCCTCGCCTGCTGCGGGACGGGCGCCTGCAGGTGCTGGAGCCGTTCAGCGCCGCGCGCGAGCACAGCTTTCCGCATGAGGTGACAGCCACCCGGCAGTACCCGCTCTATCAGGAGGAATTGCTGTCGCTGCATCGCTCCTTCCCCGAGATCGACTCGATCGGCATCTACACCGGTGGATCGGAAGTGGAGCTGGTCAAGGCCCTGTTCAAGCTGAATCTGCTGTCAAAACGCACGCTGCCGCAGCAGAGCGAACTCACCGTGGAAGCGATGGTGCGCGCCATCCTGCCGGGCATGAACAAACCGCGGCGGATCGAGGATTATCTGCGCGAGGGGGTGATTCGCCGGGCCCATTTCGCCGCCTCCGCCGAAATCCGCTACACAGAAAACGTGCGCAACGATCGCCAGAGCACGATCGAAACCGTGGGGGTGAGCTATCTCCGCTACCGCGGCCTGCTCAACAGCCCCTATGCCGGCGCCACCTACATCTCCTATCCCACCGCCGTGGGGGCCGCGATCCTCACCTGGCATGCCCTGGCCTTCCTGCGCGAAGACGGCGGCGAGCTCTGCGGCGTGCTCACCGGCGAAGACCTGGCCGAGCGGCTGCCCCGCCCCCGCGCCGACGCGATCCGCCGCGATCTGGTGGCCTGGGACATCGACCTGTTCGAAAGTGTGCGCGACGCCACACCGGTCTGAGCCAAGGCGCACCCCACTGACGCGGCCTTGAAAACCTGGATAGACTGATGAATCAGACTTTTCGGTAAGAACGCTTGACCCATGGCTCCGCGACGGCTCCCGTGCTGACGTCCCCCCTGCCGCCAGCGCAGACGCCGCCGGCCAAGCCAAGCGCACACGCCACGGGCATCACCAGGGCCGACTTCGAGCTCAAGCCCTTCACGACGCCCTCCAACTGGATCGCCAGCTGGCAGATCCTCAACACCCTGGTTCCATTCGGCCTGCTCTGGTGGGTGGCGGTGTGGAGCCTGCACCAGGCGCCGCTGCTGCTGCTGCCGGTGATCGCCCTGATGGTGCTGTTTCTGGCCCGCTGCTTCTCGCTGATGCACGACTGCGGCCACAACGCCCTGTTCCGCAGCCGCCGGGTGAACCGCGCCGTTGGCTTCCTGTTCGGCATCGTCTGCGGCATCCCGCAGCTGCCCTGGTCGCGCGGCCATGCCTTTCACCACCGGCACAACGGCAACTGGGAGCGCTATCAGGGGCCGTCGGCCCTGATCACCACCCAGGCCTACAGCGCGCTCAGCCCGGTGCAGCAGCGCTGGTATGGCCGGATTCGCCACCCGCTGATGCTGTTTCCCGGCGGTTTCTTCTATCTGGTGATCAAGCCCCGGGTGGCCATGCTGCTGGGCCTGGTGGATCTGGCCCGTCAGGGGTCGACCCGGCACTGGCACAGCCCCGAGGAATTCCGCGATCTGGCCCTCAACAACCTGGCAGTGGTTTGCCTGTGGATCGGCATGGGCTGGTGGATCGGCGCCGGGCCCTTCTGGCTGATCTATTCACCGGTGATGGCCTGCGCCGCCGCCATCTTCATCTGCATCTTCTTCGTGCAGCACAACTTCCCGGGCTCCTATGCCCATGTCACCGAGGGCTGGAGCGAAATGGCCGGCTCCCTCGAAGGCACCAGCGACCTGGAGCTGCCGGCCCTCTTCAACTGGTTCTCGGCAGACATCGGCTGCCACGCCATCCACCACCTCAGCTCCGCCATCCCCAACTACCGGCTGCGGGCCTGCCAGCAACGCAATCAGCACCTGCTCAGCGGCGTCAAGCGCCTGCGGCTGGGCGATATCCCCACCTGCTTCGACTACATCCTCTGGGATCCGGCTGCTGAGCGATTGGCCACCCTGCCCGCCCCTGCCCAGTGAAGCCACGGCGCAGCCCCGTGATTGTGACAGCCCGATGCAGACCACGATCCGCAGCCACGATGCGTCCTCAGCGGTAGCAGAGTGACCCCATAGACAATCCTTCGGTTCCCGCTGGGCCATGGGGCAAGGCAGTTCGGAACCACCCTCAGGCGCTGCAGGCCACCGACGCAAGCGATGGATCCTGGCACTGGCGCTGGCGACCCTCTTCACGGTCGATCTGATCCTGCCGCGCAACTTCCCGCTGCTGCCCTACTACTTCGTGGTGGTGGTGCTCTCGGCCAGTTTCGCCACGCCGCGCCAGATGGCTCCCCTGATCGCGGAGGCCTACGTGCTGGCGATCGCCTCGGGCCTTTACTGGGGCTTCTTCCCCTCGCTCGAATTCGGCACCCGGCTGCTGGGCCTCTCGGGCGTGGTGCTGGTGGCGGTGAGGCTCTCGGCCCAGCGCTGCCAGATGGTGACCAAGCTGCATCGCAGCGAGGAGACCCTGCGCCTCACCCTCGACAATGCCTCCCTCGGCATCGCCCTGGCCAGTGCCGACGGACGGCTGACTCGGGTGAATCCCGCGCTGTGCCAGATCTTCGGTCGCGATGCCGACACGCTGCTGAGCCTCACCTGGAGAGAGCTCTCCCATCCAGACGACTCCAAGCTGGAGCTCCCTCTGTTCGAGGAGCTGGTCGCCAATCGGCGCAGCAGCTATCGACTCAGGAAGCAGTTTCTGCGGGGCGACGGCACAGCCGCCTGGATCGATCTGAGCGTGTCCTGTGTCCGCCAGAGCGATGGAGGCGTGGACTTCTTCATCGGCGAGGTGGTCGACATCAACCTGCAGGTCGCAGCTGAGCAGGCCAAGGCTCACTCCGAAAAACAGATGCGCCTCAGCATCGGGGCGGCCAGGGTGGGAGTGGCGATCTGCACCCCTGGAACCGGACAGTTCCTGATGTTGAGTCCACCGCTCTGCAAGCTGCTGGGCCAGGACGCAGCCACCTTGCAGTCCAAAGGCTTTCTCGAGGCTCTTCGGATTCTTGAGCCAACCGTGAGCGAGGGCTCTGAGACGACGGAGGCTCAGGCCATCGATCCCATCGAAGAGGTGGCCGCCGTGTTGGCCGAGGAACAGAACCTCTGCCAGATGCGCCTGCGCCTGAAGCGACTCGATGGCTCTGTGATCTGGGGAGATCTGCAGGTGAGCAACCTGCGGGACTCCGAGGGAACGGCGCAGGAGGTGATGGTGGAGCTGATCGACATCTCCGAGCTCGTGGCCAAGACCGACTACCTCCAGGCCGCTGCCTCCGCCGGAGTGGTGGGCATCTGGGACTGGGACGTGCCCAGAAACATCCTCCATTACGACCCGGTGATGTTCCGGCTCTATGGCCGCGACCCCAGCCAGTTTTCCGGCGCCTATGAAGCCTGGGCCGAAGCGCTTCATCCGCAGGACAAGGCCGCCACGGAGGCAGCGATCCAATCAGCCCTGCGTGGGGAGTCTGTCTATGCACCCCGCTTTCGGGTGGTGTGGCCCGATGGCTCCGTCCACCACATCCAGGCGGCCTCCCACACCAGCTTCGATCGGCAGGGGCGGCCACTGCGGATGGTGGGCGTGAACTACGAGGTAACGGAGCTGGTGCAGGCGCAGGAGTCGCTGAATGCCGAGCGACTGCGCCTCCGCACCACCCTCGATTCCCTGCTCGACCCCCATCTCATGCTCGGGCCGGTGCTGAACGCAGACGGCCAGATCACCGATCTCCGCATCCTCCAGGCCAACCCTGCCGCTGCGGCCTACAACCAGATGCCGGTGGATAGGTTCACGGGAGCCACGATCAGGGAATTCTGGCCCGCGCATGTCACGAGCGGGCTGTTCGATCGCTTCCTCGAGGTGCTGGCCAGCGGCCAGCCTCTGCTGCTGGACGATTTTGTTATGTACCACGACATCAAAGCCCAATCGCGCCATTTCGACATCCGCGCCGTGAAGGTGGATGGCGACCTCAGCATCACCTGGCGCGATGTGAGCGAGAAAGCCCAGGCCATGGCGCGGCTGGCCGCCTCCGAGCAGCAGTTCCGCCTGCTGGCCAAGAACGCCACAGACGTGGTGGTGCATCTGGCCGTCGATGACACGGTGCTCTGGGTCTCGCCGTCGCTGCAGCCGGTGCTGGGCTGGCAGCCCGCCGCCTGGATCGGCCATCCAATCGGGGAGCTCGTCGAGGGCTTTGTTGACCGCCCCTGCCGCCCGCAGGCCAACCAGGGAAAGGATGGACCATGCCTGATCAGACGGGATCGGGTCTGCAGCCGGGATGGCAGCCCCCACTGGATCGAAAGCCACTGGAGCCCCTTCCTCAACGACGCCGGAGAAGCAGACGGCCAAGTGTGCACCTTCCGGATCATCGATCTGGAGGTGTCCGCCGAGCGGGAGCTGGAACGCCGCGCCGCCACCGACAGCCTCACCGCCCTGCTCAACCGCGAGGAGATGTTCGGCCAGATCAAGCGTCTCACCGCTCAGCAGCTACGCAAGGGCCAGGAACTGGCGGTGCTGTTCTGCGATCTTGATCACTTCAAGGCCGTGAACGACACCTACGGGCACAACGCCGGCGATGCCGTACTGCAGGCGATGGCGGCGCGGGTGCGCTCCTGCCTGCGGTCGTCTGATCTGGCGGCCCGCATCGGCGGCGACGAGCTGTTGGTGGTGCTGCCGGGGGTGCAGGGGATCGACGATGCGATCTCCATCGCCGAGAAACTGCGGCAGCTGGCCAGCCAACCAGTGCCGATCAGCGACGGCGAGGTGATCATCACCATCAGTGTGGGTGTAGCCCTGGCCCAAAGCGGTGAATCGCTCGATGCCCTGATCGCCCGCGCCGATTCCGCCATGTACGACGCCAAGCAGAACGGCCGTGATCAGGTGGTGGCGATCACCGCCGAGGCCTGAAGCCCCGATCTACGGCATCCTCAGCAGCGATACCAACCCGCCGCTGTCCGGCGAATCCTTTCGATGGCCCCAGCTACCAACCGGAAGCGGCCATCGATGGCTGGAAGCAGCTGCTGGCCTGGTTCCGGGCCAATGGGGTGGGCTGAGGCCAGATCAGCATGTCGATGCGTCAACAAGCCAGGAGTAAACTAGGCACAATGAGCACAGGCTTTTAGCCATGGATTCCTTCCACTGGGATCGGCACTTTGTCACCGGTCTGCGCGAAGTCGACGGCCAGCACCATCGCCTGGTCGACATCATCAACCGACTGGGCAACCTGCTGGCCAGCAACCAGATGAACACAGCAGATATTGATCGCCTTTACAATCAACTGGCCGAGTATGCCGTCTACCATTTCCAAGAAGAGGAACGCCTGATGGCCGAGGTCGAGCTGGACCCTCGCCACTTGAGCTCACACATGGAAGCACACAAGGGATTTCTCGACCAGGCAACGTCCATCTATTCCAATATCTCTCCAGCCGGAATTTCTCCAAGCGGAATTCCTGCAAGCAAAATCCGTCCAGGAAACGCCCCTTCCAGCGACCTGTCTCCACACAACCTCGCGCAGGCCAACTCGTTTCTGCAGTTCCTCACCCACTGGCTTGCCTATCATATTCTTGGCAAGGATCAAGATATGGCTAAGCAGATCAGAGCCATCCAATCCGGCCTGAGCCCACGCGAGGCCTACGACAGGTTGGAGCAGGAACGAGCGAGTGAAACGCAACCCTTGCTCGAGGCACTGGATGGCTTGTTCAAAGAGGTTTCAACCCAGAACAAGCAACTCAAGCGTCTGAACGAATCACTCGAAGAGAAAGTTGCCCTGCGCACCCAGGAGCTCTCTGAAGCCAACAAGAGTCTTGAGGCATTGTCGCTAACCGATGTCTTAACCGGTCTCCCGAATCGCCGCCATGCCATGCGGCTTCTTTCCAACCTTTGGGACAAGGCCGAACAAGACGATGCACCGCTGGTTGGCATGATGCTTGACGCGGATCACTTCAAGGAAGTCAATGACACCTATGGCCATGATGCCGGAGACCTGGTGCTGATCGATCTGGCCAGAACCCTGAAAGAATCCCTGCGCAATGATGATACCGTCTGCCGCCTCGGCGGCGACGAGTTTTTCATCATCTGCCCCAATACAGACAACAACGGTGGCCTACAGATCGCCGAAGCAACCCGTAAGGCCATCTCGGAACTACGCGTGCCAACCGGCGGCGAACCGTGGCATGGCAGCATCAGCATTGGCGTCGCCTCACGGCAGCCAGAGATGACGTCCTATCAGGACCTGATCAAGCAGGCCGATCAAGGCGTCTACAACGCCAAGGAAGCCGGCAAGAATTGCGTTCGATCAGCAGGCTGGTTCCAGAGGCTGAATCCAGCATGGCAGACCCGCCAGAGTCCAATGCCCAGTCCGATGTCGCCAGCGAGCTTTGCACGGCTTGCGGCCTCTGCTGCAGTGGCGCCTTTTTCTACCGTGTCGTTGTAACCGCAGCAGAGTCGCTCCGTCTGGCAGAGCTGTCGGTGCCGACGCACACCTACAGAGCCAACGAGTTCCGCATGCTGGAACCGTGCAGCGCTCTTGTGGATTGCACCTGCACGATCTACAACCACAGACCTCAGGACTGCAGGGATTTTGACTGCCGCTTGCTCAGCGCGGCACTGTCACAGGCGGTTTCCATCGACAGAGCCTTGGAGATCATTGGCACTGCCAAGAGCCTGATCGCATCGTTAACCCCAAAAATCTCTTCCGCCCTGCCAGCCAATCAGCAGGAGAGCAACAATGTCTATGTTCTTCTTAGCAGGCTCTTCCACCACGTTAATGGGAGCGTCAACAAGCAAGGAGCCGGCTCGATCACAATTCAGCAACGCCACTTACTGGCCAAAGCCTGCGACTACCTCAGCCTGATTGCCAAGCACTTCAGATCACCCAGCCTGCTGGCGAAGTACAGGGCACTCATCGCCACGATCGACGCCGCCAATTCCGGATGTCGCTTGACAGCAGGCAGCCCTTCCCCCGTCACAACACCTGCCAGCGTCCAGAGCGAGCCGACCCCAGGCGGCAAAGGCGACCTGCCGCCTGGAGAGCTGCGAGCTGCTTCGCAACAGCGCGGGAAGAACTGAGCTTCAGCCGCTGGGCGCCAGCAGGCAGGCGTGCGGAGAAGCGAGGCTCAGCGGCCAGGATCTCCAGGATTCGCGCTGCCGTGTTGATGCCGCCGGCAGCGGCGATCTCCGAACCCATCTCCGAACTCCTCTCCGAACCTGACAGGGTGATGCCTTCCTGCTGCTCGATCGGCTCGGCCCTGGACCAGGCGATCGAGCAGCAGGCCATGGGCCTCCAGCAGGACGACACCACCGGCCTCGACCCGGAGACCCAGGCACCGTTTTTCGACCTCCTTCAGCAGGAGATCGCCATCGCTACTTCTACACAAACGTCTGGCTGCGTGGACCCTGGCAGTGGCTGCGCATCCTGGCGGAGAACCCGGGGCTGAGGACGCTGACTGTCAGCCTTGCCGATAGGGGTGCTGCAATCAGCCAAGACCGCCGGATAAGGACCTCTCAAAAGAATTGTCATGACATTGTCGGGCGGATGTGATAGGGTGATGTCTCATAGGAGGTAGAAGCCATGGCAGATCCCATGACACGTTCCGAAAAACTGGACTTGCGCCTCACCCCGGCAGCCAAGCAGGTTCTGCAGCAAGCGGCAGCGGCGGCACGACGCTCGGTGAGTGACTTCGTTCTGCAAAGCGCTCTTGATCGCGCCGAAGAGTCTTTGATAGACCGGCGTCATTTCGGGCTCGATGAGGCCCAATGGACAGCCTTCATGACGGCCCTCGATGCTCCGCCCCGTCAATATCCGCGCCTGAAGAAATTACTGAGTGAATCCAGCATCTTCGAAGACAACACCACTGCATGACACGGCTTTGCATCGAGAAGTTGGCGCGGCATCATGCGGTGGACGACTTCGACTGCGGACAAGAAGCCCTGAATCGCTTCCTGACGCGCTTTGCCTTCCTCAATCAGCAAGCCAACGCCGCTCAGACCTATCTCGCTCTGGCCGATCACCGCGTCATCGGCTTCTACACGCTCGTCGTCGCCGAGATCAGCCATAACGATGCACCGGATCGCCTGAGCAAAGGCCTCGCCCAGCATCCGATCCCACTGATGCTGCTGGCGCGACTGGCGGTCTCCCTGGACTGGCAGGGCAAGCGCATCGGCTCAGGCCTCCTGAAGGACGCCATGCTGCGCACGGTGCAAGCGTCAGAAATCGCGGGCATTCGCGCCATGGCAGCCCACGCCAAAGATGAAACGGCTCAAGGCTTCTACGCCCATTTTGGCTTCCTGCCGTCTCCAACAGACCCGCTGCACGTCTTCCTTCTTAGCAAAGATATTCGTAAGGCTATAGGGACTTAACGCCGCCAGTCGCCGTCCATCTCGACCTGCATGGGTGGCGCAATCGGGGGGAAGGTGACAACACACGCCATTTTCTTTTTCGTAAGCATTCAGGGGTCAGGGCAGCACGCGCCGAACTTCGTCTCTGCTGAACCCTTGACGGCGTCCTGCTTCCCGTTTGCATCTCAGTCAGAGACTGCTTGAGATGGGCGCCCCCCCCTGCTGGCATTTCCGAGGTGGACTGGTTGTCGTGGCCAGCTGGTGCCAGGAAGTTCATCCTGGATCAGCAGGGGGAGCTACGAGCGCAGAAGGAGGAGATCGAGCAGCTCCGCATCCAGCTCACCGCTCTGGCCACCGAACTGGCCCATCTGCGCGAACGGATCGGCCGGGGTGTATGCCGCCCGAGCGGCGCAAGGGCAGTGGCCGCAAGCGCGGCGGCCAGCCGGGCCATCCCGGATCTGGACCGGAGCTGCTGCCGATCGAGCGGGTGGATGAAGTTGTCGAGCACCACCCCCAGGCTTGCCGCCGTTTCGGTCAGCTGTTGGAAGGCGTGGATCCAGAGCCGCGGCGCCATCAGGTGATCGAGATTCCACCGATCACAGCCGTGGTGATCGAACACCGGCTACATCGCCTGGTCTGCCCCTGCTGTTCCACCAGCACCTGTGCCTCGTTACCGGCGGAGGTGGAAGCGAGCCATTACGGCCCCCGGCTCAGTGCTCTGGTGGCTCTGCTGGGCAGTGCCTTCCCGTTGAGTTTCAGCAAGACCCAGGCGCTGCTGGATCAGCTGCTGGGGGTGCAGTACTCCTTCGGAGAAGACTTCGTCTACAGCCGTGGAGCGATGGCCACTATCCGCCAGCGGATCTGCGCGGCGCTGGAGCAGCCCATACAGGAGGCCCTTGCGTTTGCCCGTCAGCAGTCGGTGGTCTATGTCGATGAAACCGGTGCCCCCACTGGCATGCCGACGGGGGCAACCCCGATCGCAGGCGCAGCTGGGAGTGGGTCATGGTGACCGCCTTGGGGGTGACGGTGTACCGCTTCGCGGAAACCTGTGGCTACATGCAGAGCCTGAGCCGCTCGGCTGCCGCCGCGATCGAGCTGATCGGGCCCCTGAACGGGTACTGGAGGCCTTGCTTCGCTTGAGGCGTGGGTTGGAGATGGGGCGAGGGGCGATGGAGGGGGTGTGGATGCACTCATATCAATGATGCCTGTTTCGCATTGAACCTGTTCGCTTCCTATCCAACCGACTGAGGAAGTAGTAACTTGCCATACCCAGGCAGACCATGCCAAGCATGAATCCTGGATAGGACACACGCCAGTTGTCGGCGCCTGTGATCATCGACCATTCTGACATCCCCCCAATTCCCGCAAGCAGTGTCAATGGCATGAAGATTGTAGTAATTAGTGTTAATCGCCTCACTGTGGCGTTTGTCTCATTGGCGGCTCTTGCCATGTCGTTGTTGAGCATTGACAGGTACATCTCCATCAAGCTAGTAACGATGTCTCGATATGACTCGGTTAGCTCATAAAAACGAACAAGGTGATCATAGATGTCACGATAATGATAGATTGATTGTTCCGAAATAAATCGACAATCCCTTCGGCAAATCTTGTTGAGGATTTCGCGCTCATGAAACAGGCTCTTGCGTAGCCTCAGAAGATATCGCCGAAATCTGATCAATTCTGCCGGCTTGAAGCTCGCGGGACTTGAGATAAGTGCTCCTTCCGCATCGTCTAGCTCATCTTCGATGGCCTCAATGGCAACGAACTTATGATCTACAATGTAGTCAAGAATGAAGTGCATGACGTAGGAAGGGCCTTGCCGGACTCTTTCAATGTTCTTTTCGATAATGCGCTGAATTTCACCAAGATATGGTTGCTGCATGGAACTGAGATGACTGATACTAACGAAGAACTTATCGCCGATGAACATATTGACTTCACCAACCTCCAACACGCTTTTGTGGTATTCGAAAATGTTAAAAAGAATGAAAGTACTTTCCGGAAAGTCGTCGATCTTGGGGATCTGATTGTCATCAAGACAATCTTCAATCGATAGGGGATGGAGCCCGAGCAGCTCAACGAGTCCAGAGAGTTCCTTTCGTGTTGGACCGACATAGTGCAACCAGGCATAACCATTTCCTTCCGCCGCTTCAACGGCAGACACAGCCGTCTCAAATCGCTTCGGGGGGCCGTTGTTGCAGATCTGATAAAAAAAGGAGCTGGACACGTCGCCCTGAGCGGAGGTGAACCACCAGAGTAGGATGGGAAATAAGATCACATGAAAGCCTCCTGGCAACGTTATTGCATCACGTCCATGGCGGGCAGATGTCGATGCTGCGAAACGTCTTGGTCACAGGGTGGCGGACCTGACCGTGGGGCGAACGACCATGTAGAAGATGGCGAGCTTCTGGTCTTGGAAGAGGTGCCGGTGCCGAATCGATGGATCGTGCATGTACGTCACGGCCTCGGGGTGACCGAGGATGACCCAGGCAGTTCCCCCCTCCATGGAGCCGCGATCATTTCGGTTGGCTTCATCCCAACCGCAGGCCAGCACGATCAGAGCGGGCTGCGCGATGTGATGATCATCCTCATCGCTGTGCATCAGCGCCGGCAGCGGAGGATCCAGGTCAATGGAGAATTTCGAGTGACATTCCTGATGGGCCGAAGGATTCTTCCGTCAGTTGGTGCGATTTCCTGATTCGTTCTTGTCATTCATTTGTCCAGCCCCTCGCTTCTTTCCTCCTTTCTGATTCTGCTTCTCGCTCTGGCGGTCACCCGCCTGCTGCGGAATCCCTTGGCCCATTGGGCGATCCCTGCCATCATTGCGGAATTGTTGATTGGCTTTGCTCTTGGCAACACTGTGTTGCCCTTTTCGACCATCGCTCCCCTGGCGGGCATCACCGAACTGGGGGTGCTGACGCTCTTCTTTCAGGTGGGTCTGGAGGTACGGGCCGCCCTGCTGATCGCGCGG
Organism: Synechococcus sp. CS-1328; assembly: GCF_025128095.1. Taxonomy (GTDB): domain Bacteria; phylum Cyanobacteriota; class Cyanobacteriia; order PCC-6307; family Cyanobiaceae; genus CBW1002. The sequence goes on from NZ_JAHLYT010000038.1 coordinate 16,993, forward strand.
CCCTGTTTTGCCTGGCCTGCCTTTCGGCCACAGGAACTGGGGTGACCCTGCGTCTTCTGGCCCAACGCAGAGCTCTGCAGACCCCCTCCGGCACAGGGCTGATTCAAAGTCAGTCACAGGTTCTCTTGTCGCGGCTGCGAGCATGGGTTGAGGTCGGCGGAATGGCCTCCTCCCTGTGCCCGAAAGCGTTTCTGCTGCTACCGATCTCGATCTGATCAGCTACCTCAAGGCGATCCCGGACGCCCGGATGCGGCGTGGGGTGCGGATTCCGGCCTGGTACCTGCTGCTGGTGGCGGTGCTGGGAATCCTGAGCCGCAGCCAGAGCCTGCGAGATCTGGAGCGTTTTGCCATCCGCCACCACAGCGTGTTGACCGAGGCGCTGGGCCTGCAGCTGCGGCGACACCCAGGTGACGATCTACTCCGCTGCCCTGGGCGTGGCGTACTGCTTCGCAGAAGCAGCTGCTTGGGGAGCTGGATCTGGAGGGCGTGCTGATCCAGGCGGATGCCCTGCACACCCAGAAGCCGTTTTTCGGCAACTCCAGGAGCAGGGGGCCGACTTCCTTCTGACGGTCGCCGGGTGGCCCCGGGGAACTTCCCCCCGAGGCTCCCACAGATCCGTACGTGACACTCTCGCGTCATACGGCTCCTGTTATCCCAACATTGCTGCCACAAGTGATGCCAATGGCTCAACTCGTTAATAGCAGCGCGTTGTTCTCTGAACC
>NZ_JAHLYT010000039.1 GCF_025128095.1 Synechococcus sp. CS-1328
CCATTACCAGCCGCAGCGGTTGTGCTACCCAGACTGACGCCTCCATCAAACAACGCAACGCTGCTACCTGGTTCTGCTGTTCCTGAGAAGATTGGTATGGCGTCATCCGTCGTCGCACCAGAGACGAGCGGACCCTGGATTATTCCTTGATCATCGCCCGCTGCAGTGATCACTGGAGCCGCCGGTGGTGTTGTCTCCACCGTCAGGGCAAAGACATTCGAGGCGCCGCTACTCAAGCCAACCGCATTCGTTGCGATCGCCGTGACGCTATGGCTGCCATCGGCTAACGCCGCTGCTGGCGTCAAACTCCAGGACCCATTACCAGCCACTGCTGCTCTGCTGCCCAGGCTGACGCCCCCATCAAACAACGCAACGCTGCTGCCTGGTTCTGCTGTTCCTGAGAAGATTGGTGTGGCGTCATCCGTTGTGGCGCCAGAGACGAGCGGACCCTGGATTGTTCCTTGATCATCACTTACGATGGTGATCAGCGGCGCAGCAGGAACCACGACATCTGCCGCATCCACGAATCGGAGGTCGTCGGCCACCCATTGACCACCAAAAGCGCCGATCGCGACGCGATTGATGCGATAGCCAAGGATCTCGCCGGCAAAATCCAGAAAACTGCGGCTATCCACCATCACAGTGGGATCCGCCAGACCGGGGAATGTATCCGGTAAATCCACCGAAACAGAGGCGAGATCGCCGCTGGCACCGAAGGCAGTGATCGTGATCGCGCTGGCACCTCCGCCAAAGCCATAGAACTCATTGCGACCAAACCACGACTCAACCAACACGCGCGAAGTGGAGAGAAGGATGTCGTCTGTCTCGGCTTCGGCGTTGGAGATGAAGTATTGCCCACCGTGAGGAATGCCATAGACAGGACCATCCGGCGCAGCGACCCGATAGTCATTGCCCACGACGCGGATGCGCGGGTCAAACCCAACCCCATCGATGACGGATGAGCCACCGTTGATGTACACGATGCCGCTCGTCTGCGAGGGCGTCAGCTCCGTGGCGAACTGTTCGAAACCAATCGTGGAGATCGCCATGGTCCGTCAAACGCCGGCTGTGTTGTCCTTACTCTGGCAGCAGCTCAGAGCCGTCGCCGCAGCACCACCAGCAGCTTGTCGAACACCTGCGGCAGCGGCGCCTCGAAGACCATCCGCTCGCCGCTGATCGGGTGATCCAACCCCAGCTGCACCGCATGCAGGGCCTGACCGGGCAGGTCCAGCGGCAGCTTGCGGCAACGGGAATAGACCGGGTCGCCAACGATCGGATGACCGAGGTGGGCGCAATGCACCCGGATCTGGTGGGTGCGGCCGGTATCGAGCTTGAAGCGCAGCAGGGCGTAGTCGCCCAGCCGCTCCACCAGGCTCCAGTGGGTGCAGGCGTGGCGGCCGCTGCCGTCGTGCACCACCGCGTACTTCTTGCGGTCAGCCGGGTGACGACCGATGGCACCGATCACTGTGCCGTGATCGGCCGGGGGCAAACCATGCACAACCGCCAGATACTCGCGCGAGGCGATGCGCTGCTGGATCTGCACCTGCAGCTTCACCAGCGCCTCCTGACTCTTGGCCACCACGATGCACCCCGTCGTGTCCTTGTCGAGCCGATGGACGATGCCGGGGCGCATCTCACCGCCGATGCCGGGCAGATCGGGGCAGTGATGGAGCAGGCCATTCACCAGGGTGCCGTCCCGGTTGCCGGGGGCCGGATGCACCGTGAGGCCGGCCGGCTTGTTGAGCACGATCAGGTGGGCATCCTCGAAAAGCACATCCAATGGGATGTCCTGAGCCACCAGGTAGGGCAGCGGTTCAGGCGGTGGCATCCACAGCTGCACCGTGTCGTTGGGCCGCAGGGGGGTCTTGGCGCGTCCGGTGACCCCATTGACCCGCACGTAGCCGGCGTCGATGAACTTCTGAATCCGGGCACGGCTCTGCTCCGGCCGCTGGGCCACCAGCCAGCGATCCAGCCGCATCGGCAGGGGCTTCGGGTACTGGAGGGTGAGCAGCTCCCCGTCGCCCTCGCCGAACGCCACCATGGATCTCGAACCCTGACTCCCGCAGTGGACAACCACGCCGAGGATGGTCTCGAAGCCTAGGGCCTGCCCCCGTCAGCTCATCGCGGCAGCCCCCTGCGGACGCCGCTGGAGCAGCAGGGCCAGCGTCACCAGCGCCAGGCTGAAGACCGTGGCGCCAGTCCAGCCCCAGCCGCTCCAGAACCGCGCCACCAGCGCCGAGCACAGGGCCGCTGCGAGATAGGCACTGAAGAACAGCAGACAGCCCAGCCGGCTGCGGGCCTGGAGATCGAGACCGAAGACCAGCGTCTGGTTGGCCACGTAGCAACCCTGCACCCCCAGATCGAGGCAGGTCAGAGCGATCAGGATCATCCCCAGGGAACCGCCGCCGAGCCAGAGGCCCAGCACACCCACCAGTGAGGTCAGCGTGCCGAGCACCACAACCGTCCACGCCCCGCGCCGATCGACCAGACGACCGATCCAGGGGGCGGCCGCAATGCTGACCAGGCCCACCAGCCCGAAGCCACCGATGCGGGCCGGACCGAACTGCCAGGGCGGCTCGGCCAGGTGCAGCGCCAGTGCGCTCCAGAGGGCCATGAAGGCACCGAATTGAAGCCCCTGGGACAGACAGGCGCGGCGAAGATCCGGATAGCGGCGGAGCAGGTCCAACTGGGAACGTTGCATCGACCAGTAGTGAATCGACCGTGCGGGGACTTCCTTGGGAAGCAGCAGCCGAAACAGCAGGGCCACCGCCAGCATCACCAGACAGGCCCACAGGTAGACCGTCCGCCAGCCGAAGCTCTGAGCGACCACACCACTGAAGGAGCGCGACAGCAGGATGCCGCCGAAATGGCCGCTGAGGATCGTGCCGAGCAGCCGACCGCGGATCGCATCGGGCACCAGGCCCGAGAGATAGGCCGGCAGCAGATAAGGAACCAGGGCAAAGAGGCCGAGGCTGAACCACGCCAATAGCAGCAGCCTGAACCCCGGCAACAGCGCCAGAGCAGCCGACGCCGCTGCCGTGCCCAGGGCGGCCAGGATCAACATGCCGCGGCGGTTGACGCCATCGCCGATCGGCAGGATCAGCAGCAGGCTCAGGGCCAGACCCGCCTGGGTGGCCATCGGAGCCAGGACCACCTGGCCTTGCGCAAGCTGCAGATCGGTCGCGATCTGAGGCAGCAACGACTGCGAATAGAAGAGGTTGGCCACACTCAACCCCGCCGCCAGCGCCAGCACGATCAGAGGCGGCATCGTGGGGGTCCAGGACGGCTCGCAACCCTAGGTGCGGCGTTCGTCTCCACCCCAGGCGGCCCGTTGATGCCCTCCCTCTCCGACCGCGCCAACACCCTGCTGGATGGTCTGGCGCAGCAGCTCGAGAGCGGTGATGCGGCGGCGGGCCGCCTGCAGCGGTGCCTGCGTCTGGTGCTGATCGACACCATGGCTGTCGCGGTCGCTGGACTGGCGGAACCACCGCTGCTGGCCCTGCAGGAGCAACAGCAGCGGCTGGCCCCAGGTCCCGTGCACCTGCCCGGCATGCACCGATCCCTGGCGGCTGGCGCGGCAGCGCAGCTGCTGGCGGCGGCGGCCTGCTACGACGAGCTGGTGGAGGGCTATGCCCCCAGCCATGGCCGGCCGGGCCTGCACGTGGTGCCCGTCTGCTTGGCCCTGGGCCAGGCTCTGAACCGCCCTCTGGGGGAAGTGCTGCTGGCGCTGCTGCAGGGCTATGAACTGGGGGCCCGCTTCGGCGAGGCCTACAGGGTGCCGGCCGGCGAACACGTCGACGGCACCTGGGGCACCGTGGCGGCGACCGTGGCGGCGAGCACCCTGCTCCAGGCCACAGCACCGCAGCGCGGTGGAGCCCTCACGGCGGCGCTCGCCCAGATGAGCCGCAGCCTCTACCGGCCGGTTCAGGAGGGCGCCCCCAGCCGGCTGCTGCATCCCGGCCTGGCGGCAGCCCGCGGCATTGACCTGGCCCTGGCGGCGGCGGCCGGCTTTCTCGGTCCGGCAGGCCTCGATCAGGATCCGGTCTTGACAGCCCTCTGGCGCCAGCCCCCGGATCTGAGCGGGCGGCCTGGCTGCGCCATCGAGGCCGGCTACGTGAAGCTGTTGCCGGGTGCGCGCCATCTCCACTACGCCGCCACCGCCGCCCTGCGCTGGCGGGAACGCCGCAACGCCGCAGCGGGGCGCACGGACTGGTCGCCCCGGCAATCCGGCGCCATTCGCCTGCGCACCTACCCCGAGGCCTGCACCTACTGCGACAACCCACGACCGCGCAATCGCATCCAGGCTCAGTTCAGCCTGCGTTTCGCGGTGGCGGCCACATTGCTGTGGGGTGAGCTACGGCCCGCGTCGTTCAGCCAGGAGCGGCTGGCGGATCCCCAGCTGGGGGCCCTGCTGGAGCGGATCAGCGTCGAGGCGGCGGACGACCATCCGAACCGATGGGCTGAACTGATCGTGCGGGAGCCGGATGGTCAGGAGGAGGCCGAACTGGTGAAGGGTCTGCCCGGGGACCCCGGCCTGCCGATCGGCGAGCCCGAACGCCTCGCCAAGGCCCGTGCCCTGCTGGAGCCGGCCCTGGGTCAGCAGGCGGCCGCAAGCCTGCTGCGGCACTGGCTGGAGGCACCGCTGCAGGCGCCCCTGCTGCCCAATCCGTAGTCAGAAGGTCAGAAGGGGTTGAACAGATTGTCGACCCGGGCGCCATCGCGGCGGCAGGCAAATCCCTCGAGTTTGGCCAGCAGTTGCCGGTACAGGAGCGTGCCGTGGTGCTTGCTGGCCGGATCGCAGCGCAGCAGCCAGTCGGCCGCGCAGAGATTCGAGGAGATCAGCGGACCCTCGAAGCTCTGCACGACCTGGCTCATCGCCTCGATGGTGAGCATGCCCGTTCCGGACAGCAGTACGGCCGTGTCCGGCGGAGGGGCAACGGAGGCGAGGTAGGTCTCGATCTCGGCCTCCTGAATCTGATAGGCATTGGAGGAGCCCAGCGTCGCCAGGATCGAACGGCTGGCGATCACCTCGAAACCGGCGGCACGCCAGTAGGCCACCGCCTGGGTGATCAACCAGTCGGGATAGGGCAGCTCCAGCTGCAGCCGCCGGAAGCCGTAGCGCTGCAGCAGCTCTAGCACCGCCAAACTGCAGGTCTGGAACGGCACTCCCAGCTCCTGGGTGGCCTCGGCGCAGAGGCGCCGATCCTGCTCCGGGCCCATCTGGTAGTTGGAGCCGGTGCAGCCCACCAGAATCCCCGCCAGCGGCAGGCTGCCGAAGCGATGGGCCGTGTCGAGGTAGGCGTCGAGATAGAGCGCATTGCGCTCGGCCAGATCGGCCCCGGAGTGCCAGGGCAGTCGCGAGGTGTAGACGTAGGGGGCGTCTCCCGTGAGCGCCTGGATCTCCACCTCCAGGGTGGGGTTTGACGGGGGAACGATCAACCCCACGGCGGCTGGGGCAGGTCCGTTCATGGAGGCGCGTTCAGGTCCAGCAAGGAGGCCTTGATCAGCCTAAGGCGGCTCTCCTGGGGATCTGGAGCCGCTGCGCTGGACGCCTGCCCAGAGCCTGCCGCTGCCACGGTGCCGTCCAGTGGGGTGCCGCCGGCCAACAGCCGTGATGTGCGCGGCAGCAGCGCGTGGATGGTGTGGCTCTGCCACAGCCGGGCCCACGCGTCCAGAGCCGGCTCGATCATCTCCGGCGCCGACCCCCCCAGGGCCAGGGCTTCGGCCAGGGCCATCGCCTCCAGCAGGCCGAAATTCATGTTCAGCCCACCGCGGGTGTTGGTGACATGGGCGGCATCGCCCAGCACCAGAGCGGCCCCGACGCGGCGCTGGGGCACGCAACGCTGGGCGACGCCGTAGTGATCCCACTGCAGCGGCGCAGTGGACCACCAGGCCGGATCGACCAGCGATGCGAACAGCTCCACCAACACCCCCCGAGCCCAGGTCGGATCGGTCAGGGCGGCCTGGCTTTCCTGAGCGGAGGGCCGCAGGATCAGCCGCCAACCCTCCGGCATGCGCAGCGCACTGAAGGAGCGCACCCCGGCGCGTCCATAGGTGACGCCGGCCAGCTGGCGGGCGATCGCCTCAGGCAACGCAGGCAGCATCAGCCGCACCACGGGCTCAGGCATATCGACGCCGTCGAAGGGAAGGCCCAGTTGCGAGCGGAGGCCGCTGCGGGCCCCATCGGCCACCACCAGCCAGCGACCGGAGCGGTGCAGGAGGCGATCGCCGCCGGCCGCCGGCCGGATCCGCAACCGCACCCCCTCACCCGCCTCATTCCTTTCCAAGGCCTCCACCCGGTGCTGCTCCAGCAACTCGACGGGGGCACCGCCAGGAGCGGCCAGCCGCTGCAGCAGCAAGGTCCGCAGGGCGGCCTGCTCCAGATGGAGACGAAATGGGTGGGCGGTGTCGGCCGCAATGACGGCGTAATCGAGATCGTTCTGGTGGCCGGTGTTCAGGTCCCAGGAGCGGATCCGGTCCACCTTCAGACCCGCCGCCAGCAGCGGCGCCGCCAGTCCGAGGCCGCTGAGCCGATCGAGCACCGCCGGCTGAAACGTGGAGGCTCGGGAGCGGTTCAGCGCGACAGCGTGCTGCTCCAGCACCGTGCAAGCCATGCCGCGCTGGCTGAGCACAAAGGCGGTCAGAAGCCCGACCGGACCGGCACCGACCACCAGCACAGGCACGGTCAGATCTGGCTCTCCGCGCAGTTCTGGCTCTCCGCGGGGCTCTGACTCTCCGCAGCCGCCAGAAAGGCCTCGGCGGCGTAGCCGATCACCCAGCGGGCGCCGCAGCGGCGGAAGGCCGCATGAATCTCGGCCAGGTAGTCGTCCAGGTCGAGCAGTCCGGCCTGGGCCGCCAGCACCGCCATGCAGTATTCGCCACTGACGTGATACACCGCCACCGGACGACTGGAGCGCCGGCAGGCCTCGGCCAACACGTCGAGATAGGGGAGAGCGGGTTTGACGATGGTCGCCTCTGCCCCCTGGGCGATGTCGTGCTCAAGCTGGTCCAGGGCCAGGCCGGCATCGTCGTAGTCGAACTGATAGGCCTTGCGCATCAACCCCAGCCGGGAGCCGATCGCCTGGCGATAGGGCCCATACAACGACGAGGAAAACTTGGTGCTGTAGGGGATCAACCCCGCAGACAGTCCCTGCAGATCCAGCGCCTGCCGGATCGCGGCCGTCTGTTGCGGCAGCGACAGGCAGGGGGCGACCGCATCCGCGCCGGCCTCGGCGAAATGGCAGGCCAGATCGGCGGCGGCGGCGTAGGAGGCCTCCACATCGATCGTGCCCTCGGCCTGGATCACGCTCTGGCCCGAGCTCTGATAAGGGGACAGGCCCACATCGGCGATCAGGGTGACGGCCTTACCCCAGCGGCGCCGCGCCTCCCGCAGCAGCCGCTTCACACAGAAGTGGGGCGAGTCCGCCAGGGAGAGGTCGGGATGCTCATTCACCGCCACCACAAGCCAGTGGCTCAGGCCCCGGTCCAGGCGAGCGGCGATGTGGCTGAGCGCCGATTCCACACTGTGAACGGCGGAGCCAGGGATCGCCGAGGGGCGGGGAAGGGCGGCATCGGACACGAACAGGCACTCGATGTAATCGAGCCGTCCCGGCGAGGAGAGCAGGGAGGTCACAAACGGCCTTCCAGGATGAGGCGATCATGACCGCGGAACCGGTCGCCCACCATCCGCTCCGACGCCGCATCGTCGCAGGCGAGGGCCTGGAAGCGATCGCACAGGGCGCCGAGCACGGCGGCGCCCTCCATGCGGGCCAGATGCAGCCCCAGACACTGGTGCAGCCCCGGCGCGAAGCTGATGTGGGGATTGGGCGTGCGATCGATCCGGAACGTGGTGGGATCGTCGAAGACCCGCGGATCGTGGTTGGCCGCACCCACCAGCACCGTGACCGAATCACCGGCCCGGATCGTGCGGCCGTCGATCTCCAGATCCTCGGTGGCCATGCTGGCGTTGAGCGCCTGGGCCGGGGCGTCCCAGCGCAACACCTCTTCGATCGCAGGGGCAATCAGGCGGCGGTCATCCCGCACGCGGGCATAGGTGTCGGGATGGAGAGCCATCGCCCGCGCCAGGGTGCCGATCAGCAGCCGCAGGGTGAAGATGCTGGCGGAATAGAAATTGCTGCTGATGATCAGCAGCAACTGGTCATCGGAGAGGCTGACGTTTTCGCTCGGATCCGCGATCAACCGACTCAGCAGATCGTCGCAAGGCGCAGCGCGGCGCTGCTGAATCAGAGGCAGGAAATAGTGGCGGTAGGTCTCCATGGCATCGTCGCCACCGCTGGCCGTTTCTTCCGTCTGGGTGAGCCCGCGGGCCCGCACGAACGCGGACACTTTTTCCGCCACCTCCAGCTGCTGCCCGGCCGGCACGCCCATCAGCTCGCTGACCACCATCACCGGCAGCAGATTGGCAACGGTGGCCACCAGATCAAAGCGGGACGGATCCGTCACCCCGGCCAGGCGACGATCGACAAACTCCCGCGTGAACGCCGACAACGCCGACAGATTGATTCCCCGGTAGGCCTGGGTGACGTGCTGGCGCATGCGGTGATGCGGCTCACCATCCATGTAGGGAATGTCGAGCTTCTGGCGCTCGAAGATGCGTTCCTCGCCGAAGCGACCGATCAGCTTGTCGAGATGGCTCTGGCGGCTATAGCGGTGATCGCGCATGTGCTCGAGCGCCTCCGCATAGGACACGATCACCCAGAGGCGGGGCCCCTCGCACCAGTGGACTGCACACTCCTGCCGCAGGGCCGCATAGGTGCTGTAGGGATCAGCCACACCCGGAAGACAGGGATCGGCGTTGAACGCCTCACGATCGATCATCAGGGGCATGGAGGAAGCTCCAGAGCGATGGATCCCAGCACCCCCTTGCGGAACTCATCCAGGAGGCGCTGAGCCATCCTGGCTGTGTCACCGCTGGTGTGGCGGGCGGCGGCGGCGGCCAGCCAGGCGGAGGCATCGGGCAACGATCCTGGCACCGTGGTCGACGCTGGCAGAACCGGCACGGGCACGCCATACCGCTGCTCCAGCAGCCCCCCTGGCACTCCTGCCGCCACCTGGGGCTCCAGGCCAGCCAGCAGGGTCACGAAGGCCAGGGCCACCGCTTCGCCGTCGTAGGCGGCCTGGCCGATGTCATCGCAGAGGGCCAGGCGCAGGGCCGCCAGCTGGTCATCCAGGCGGGGCGGAAGCACCCCCGGCGCATCGAGCAGGTCGAGATCCTGACCCAGGCGCACCCAGCGCAGGCTGCGGGTGACGCCGGCACGGCGGGCGCTCTGCACCACCTTCTGGCGCACCAGCCGGTTGATCAGGGCCGATTTGCCCACATTGGGGAAGCCCAGCATCAGGGCCCGCACGGGCCTTGACTTCATGCCGCGGCCGGCACGGCGGGCATTGAGGGCGTCGCCGGCCCGGATCGCCGCCTGCTGCAGCTGCTTGACGCCGGCACCGGCCTTGGCGTCGCACCACCAGACCACCATGTCGCGGGCGCGGAACCAGGCGGTCCAGGCCTGGCGCGCCTCGGGCGAGATCATGTCCACCCGGTTGAGCACGAGCAGGTGCTGCTTGCCGCGGATCCAGCGCTGCAGCCGCGGATGACCGGTGGCGAGCGGAATGCGGGCATCCCGCACCTCGATCACCAGATCCACCTTCTCGAGGCTGGCGGCCAGAGACTTTTCGGCCTTGGCGATGTGGCCGGGATACCACTGAATCGCCGGGGCAGCAGCACTGAGCAGGTCGGTCGCCTGCATCAGGGCACCACCAGCACCGGGCAGGGCGCCAGCTGGATCACCCGGGCGGCCGTACTGGTGTGATCGGTGTCGAGCGAGATGCCGCGGGTGCCCATCACGATCAGATCAGCATTGATTTCATCGGCCACATCGCCGATCACGAAGGCGGGCTTGCCTTCCCGCTCGATCACCTCGCAGGCCACACCGGCCTGTTCAAAGCTGCTGCGCGCCTGCGCCAGCAGGTCGTGCACCGCCGCCGCATCGTGCATCACACCCTCTTCGGATTCGACCACCGAGAGCACCACCAGGCGGCTGCCATGGCGCTGGGCCAGCTGCAGGGCCACGGCGGCCGTCTCCATCGTCTGGCGGCTCTGATCGATCGGAAACAGAACGGTGTCGAACATCGCGGTCGGCGCAGGGCTGAACGAACGGGAGGGAGAGAAAGAAAAGGGGTTGGACGAGGCCGAAACCTGTCCTAGCCCCAGCCGGGTCGGTCAACCGACCGGAGCACTGGTGAGATCGCCGAACGGCGGCCAGCTAATGTGCCGCCGCCGAAACCGAAGCTAATCTCGATGACGAAGCGATCCCTTACCAGCCTCAGCGCCGACGAACTCCGCGGCAAGCGTGTCCTGGTGCGGGTCGACTTCAACGTACCGCTTGATGACGCCGGTGCCATCACCGACGACACCCGCATCCGCGCCGCCCTGCCCACGATCCACGACCTGACCGGCAAGGGCGCCCGGGTGATCCTGGCGGCCCACTTCGGCCGTCCCAAGGGCCAGGTGAATGAAGCCATGCGACTCACCCCGGTGGTGGCCCGCCTCAGCGAGCTGCTCGGCAAGCCGGTGGTGAAGACCGAGAGCTGCATCGGCCCCGACGCCGAGGCCAAGGTGGCTGCCATGGTCGACGGCGATGTGGTGCTGCTCGAAAACGTGCGCTTCTTCGCCGAGGAGGAGAAGAACGATCCCGAGTTCGCCGCCAAGCTGGCCGCCCTGGCTGAGGTCTATGTGAACGACGCCTTCGGCGCCGCCCACCGCGCCCACGCCTCCACCGAAGGCGTGGCCAAGATCCTCAGCCCCAGCTTGGCCGGCCACCTGATGGAGAAGGAACTGCAGTATCTGCAGGGCGCCATCGATGAGCCGAAGCGGCCGCTGGCCGCGATCGTGGGCGGCTCCAAGGTGAGTTCCAAGATCGGTGTGCTCGAGGCCCTGATCGACAAATGCGACAAGGTGCTGATCGGCGGCGGCATGATCTTCACCTTCTACAAGGCCCGGGGCCTGGCGGTGGGCAAGAGCCTGGTGGAGGAAGACAAGCTGGAACTGGCCAAGGAGCTGGAGGCCAAAGCCAAGGCCAAGGGCGTCCAGCTGCTGCTCCCCACCGATGTGGTGCTGGCCGACGCCTTCTCCCCCGATGCCAAGACCCTGACCACGTCGGTGAATGTGATCCCTGACGGCTGGATGGGCCTCGACATCGGCCCCGACTCGATCAAGGCCTTCCAGGCTGCCCTGGCGGATTGCAAGACCGTGATCTGGAACGGCCCGATGGGCGTGTTCGAGTTCGACAAGTTCGCCGCCGGCACCAACGGCATCGCCCACACCCTGGCTGAGCTCAGCGCCAAGGGCTGCTGCACGATCATCGGCGGCGGTGATTCGGTGGCCGCGGTGGAGAAGGTGGGCGTGGCCGAGAAGATGAGCCACATCTCCACCGGCGGTGGTGCCAGCCTGGAACTGCTGGAAGGCAAGGTGCTGCCCGGCGTGGCCGCCCTCGACGACGCCTGAGCAGCGGTCAGCCGGCCGGCCTCAGGAGGCTGACCTCAGGAGGCTGGCGGCCCCTGACGCCGGCGTGCTGAGCCCGGGGGGCGCTCCGGCACGCTGATCCCCATCTTCTGCAGCATGTCGCGCATCTCCTGGCGCTCCTTCGTCATCAGGTTGCTGAACGCCTGCCGCTGGCTGGATTTGCACGCGCTCAGGGCCTGCAGATCCTGGGCCTTGTCAATGCAGGGTCTGGCGTTCTGCAGGATGTCCTGACGGGCCTGGATGCCGCGGCGCTCCATCGCCTGACGGGCCGTGAACAGTTGCTTGGCCTGGGCTGGGGTGAGCTTGAGTCGTTCTTCCGGGTTGCCCCTCGACGGGCCCGGCTGCGTCTCGGCCGACGCCGCGATGACGGTCTGGGACAGCACCACCGGCGGCGCCAGCAGCGCCAGGGCGGCGATCACAGGAAAGGATCGGCCGATTTGCAGCAGCCGGGAACGGCGACGGGACAACGGCTTCAAGGCGTTCGCGATGGCGTGATCGGTGTGGCTGGTCTCGGGATTTCTGCTGGTCATCGATCTGTTGGTCATGGAAAGCTTCGGGAAGGGGAAGGGAAGGGAAGGGAACTGAGACGAGGGAAACGAACAGGGGTCGCTGGTTCTGCCGTCATCCTGAAGGCGCCCGGGCTCAACGGTCAGTGGCAAAAGGTCAGTGGCCGATCGGTCAGTGGCCGAACGGCAGCTCCAGCCAGGAGTCGGGGCGGGAGGGACCAGCGCCATAGGCCTGGGCGTTGTCCTTAGGCAGGGTTGTGCCATAGGGCGTTGCGGTGCCATAGGGCCTCACCGCTCCATCAGCAGCGCTGGTTCCGTAGCCCAGGGCGGTGCCCCGGCCATGGCGCGGCGGGTGCGGGAAGGGTCGGGGCGGCGGTGTTAACGGGCCTGGCATGGGATTCACTGCGGTCAGGCCCCATGGTCGGCAGAGGGTCTGACGGAACTGTGTCTGGCCAGGGGGCCAGGTGTGACCGGATCGGAATGGATCGAGCGGCCCCGCAGACCCACGGCAAACCCACCCCCCTGCGGCCCATCGCCGCGGCGGCAATAGAGCGCTCCGCCGTGCATCGCCGCCACCCGGGCCGCGATCGCCAGACCGAGCCCACAGTGGCCCTGGCCGCCGCGGGCCTCATCCAGCCGCTGGAACGGCATCAACGCCTGCTCCCAGCGCTCAGGAGGAATACCGGCGCCCCGATCCCAGAGCTCGATGCAGAAGGTCTCCGGATCGTCCCTTGCTGCATCCACTGCTGCATGAGCTGCTGCATCAGATGCCGCGGCGCGCAGCACCAGCCGCAACGGCGGCACGCCGTGGCTGAGGGCATTGTCGATCAGGTTGCCCACGGCGCGGGCCAGGGCGGTGGGCTGCACCACCCGCTCCAGCGGCTCCAGATCCAGCTCCAGCACAGCCGGATCGAAGGCGGCCGAAAGCTCAGCCAGCAGCTGGTCGAGCGGCAGACGCACCGGCGTTTCGGCATCGGCGCCACCGGCAAAGAGCAGAAACTGGCTGGTGATCCGCTCCAGCGCATCCAGGTCGGCCTCGGAGCGGTCCCGTTCCTGCTCGGAGAGGGGCGCAAAGCTGAGCCTCAGGCGCAGGCGCGTGATCGGACTCTTGAGATCGTGGGCGATGCCGGCCAGCATGGTGGCCCGCTCCCGCTCACTGCGCTCCAGCCGCTGCACCATGGCGTTGAAGCGCAGGGTCAGCCGACGCACGGCACCGGTGCCGCGCTGGGCCAGGGGCGGCAGCTGGGCCTCGCGGCCCACCCGGCCGAGGGCCTGCTCCAGCTGGGCCAGGGGGCGCTGCACCTCCAGCCAGAGGAAGGCCAGACCCGCCAACCCGCCACCCGAGACCAGGGCGAGGCTGAGCACGAGCGGATCGGGGGGCCAGCGCGAGGCCGGCGGCAGGGCCGTGAACAGCCACACCGGCTCCAGGGGAGACAGCAGCTCCACCCACACTCCCCGGGCCTCAAGACCTGCCGGCACCACGGCGGGGCAGCTGTTGAGGCGCTCGCACAGCTCCAGCCGCAGGCGGCCGGCCTGCCGGTAGAGACGTCGATCCCCCGTGGGCAGGGGCCGTGGACCCACCCGCAGGGGCAGACCGGTGAGCCGGGCCACGGCCGATGGGGGCAAGCGCTCCAGGGCCAGTTCGCCGAGGCGCAGATTGAAGGCCACCTCCTGGCCGAGCTGGGCGATCTGGGCCCGCTCCAGACGCCGCGCCAGCAGTAGTTGCAGCAGCAGCAGGCTGAGGCCGAAGCCGGCGGCGGCGACCAGCAGGAAGCGCAGCAGGATCAGCAGGCTGTGGCGCCGAAATCCCGCCGACGGGCTAGCGACTGCGGGGTTGTCCATCCGGTACGAAGACGTAGCCGTAGCCCCAGACCGTCTGGATGTAGCGGGGTCTGGAGGGGTCCGGTTCCACCAGGCGGCGCACCCGCGACACCTGCACATCCATGCTGCGGCTGTCGGTCTCGGAATCGGGCCCACGGGCCAGCTCGATCAGGCGTTCGCGCGACAGCGGCCGATGGGGATGCTGCACAAAGGCGCTGAGCAGGCTGAACTCTCCGCTGGTGATCACGATCGCCGCCTCCCCCCGCCGCAGGGTGCGGGCGGCCAGATCGAGCTGGTTGTCGCCGAAACACACCTCCTGCCCCTCCGCCATCGGCGTGCCGGCCGGCAGAACCACCCGCCGCCGCAGCACGGCCTCGATGCGGGCGCTCAGTTCCCGCGGCAGGAACGGTTTGGCGAGGTAATCGTCGGCCCCCTGCTCGAGCCCAATGATCCGATCCACCGCATCGCCACGGGCGGTGAGCATCACCACCGGCAGATCGTCGCCGCGATCGCGCAGCCGCCGCAGCAGGGTGAGGCCGTCGTCGCCGGGCATCATCACGTCCAGCACCACCAGGTCGGGGCGCTGGTTCTCGAGCCGGGCCATCAGCTGGGCGCCACCCGCCAGACAGCGCACGTCGTAGCCCTGATCGGTGAGGTAAGTGCCGAGCAACTGCCGCAGCTCGGGATCATCATCCACCACCCAGATCCGTTGTGTCTTGCCCATGGCGGCAGGGGGGAGGAGGGGAACGGGCCGGCATGGCCTGGGCCGACTGTATGGAGAGAAGCGGCGTGCCACCGCTGCGGAAGGATCTGGTCACACCTGGGGCTGAGGCTGGTCACAACCAGGGGCAGCGCACTCCATAACCTTGTCCCATGGGGACTTCCGGCCCGCCACCACTGCTGACCGCCCTCCGGCTGCGGCCGGGGCGCCGGCAGCGGCGGCTGGCTGCCCTGATGGTCGGCACGGCCGTGGCTCTGGCCGCGGCCGTTGCTCCATCCCCGCTTCTGCCCGCCGGTCCGGCGCAGGCCATGGAAGTGGCCCAGCAACAGCGGGATCTCGAGACCTACCGCCAGCGGCTGCAGGAGCTGTTCCGGCGGCTGGACCGCAACGCCGACCAACGCCTCGATCGCAGCGAAGTGCGGGGCCATGCCTACATCGAAAAGCATTTCGAACGGCTGGATCGCAACGGCCGAGGCCAGCTCAGCCCCGCCGACTTCGTGCCCCAGAGCGCTGCCTTGCAGGGCGAACGGCTGCGGATGATGTTCCTGCGGGCCGATCAGAACGGCAACGGCCGGATCGAACGGGGCGAAGCCAAGGGCTTGCGGTGGTTGCAGGAGAACTTCAGCCAGGCCGACCGCAACGGCGATGGCGGCGTCAGCCTGCAGGAACTGGGCGAGCTGCGGCGGCAACGGGCGGGATCCGGATCCTGATGATCCAGGTCCGCCTACAGCCCGTAACCTTCAGAGTGGGGGTAAGGCCTGGTTTTCGGGCTTGTTCAGCGAGGAACACCGTCTCGAGCTTTTCCCCCACGACGACAGCTCAGGCGTCCGTGTGCTCTGTTGATGCTTTTCCAGCCACTGGCCCAGCGGCACCGGCAACCCGAGTGGATGGACCAGCCCGGCATCGATCCCGCCGCCCACACCCAGGCCCTGGAGGGTCTGCGCAGGATCAACGCTCTCAGTGGTGCCGTGGGATCCCTGCTTGCTCCGATCCGTTCCCTGGCCCGGGAGCACAACGGACAGCCCCTGCGGGTTCTGGATCTGGCCTGCGGCGGTGGGGACAACACCCGTGCCCTGGCGGCAAGGGCCCGCCGCGAAGGGCTCGCTGTACGTGTCGACGGCTGCGACCTCAGCCCCCAGGCGGTGGCCATGGCCTCACGCAGCTCCAGGGAGCGGCATCTTGACGGAGTCTTCTTCCAGGCCGATGCCCTGAAGGATCCCCTGCCTGACGGCTACGACGTCATCCTCTGCACCCTCTTCCTGCACCATCTCGACGACGAGGCGGCCGTGGATCTGCTCAGCCGGATGGGTCGCGCCAGCCGCCAGCTGGTGTTGGTCAATGACCTGATCCGCAGTCCCCTGGGCTACGGGCTGGCCTGGGCGGGCTGCCGCCTGCTGAGTCGCTCCCCGATCGTCCATTTCGATGGACCCGTCTCGGTGCAGGGCGCCTTTC
Source organism: Synechococcus sp. CS-1328 (assembly GCF_025128095.1). Lineage (GTDB taxonomy): Bacteria > Cyanobacteriota > Cyanobacteriia > PCC-6307 > Cyanobiaceae > CBW1002. The sequence continues at coordinate 16,037 of NZ_JAHLYT010000039.1, forward strand.
AGTTGGAGGAAGTGCGCTCCCTCGCGGTCCGGGCGGGCCTCGATGGCGCCGTGATCCGGCGCAGCTGGCCCGAGCGCTACCTGCTGTGCTGGCGCCGGCCAGGCGGCCCGCCCCAGCCTTGATGAGCTCTCCGGACTGGGACGTGATCGTGGTCGGGGCCGGGCCCGCCGGCGCCCTGGCCGCCCACCAACTGGCCCGTTGCCGATTGCGGGTGCTGCTGGTGGAGAAGCGGGCCTTTCCCCGCTGGAAGGTCTGCGGCAGTTGTCTGAACGGCGTCGCCCTCAGGGCCCTGGAGGACGCGGGACTGGGCCACCTGGTCGACGGCCAGGGCGCTGTTCCCCTCGCCCGGCTCCGCCTCGGCCTGCAAGGCCATCAGGTGGACCTCGCCTTACCCATGGGCCGATCCCTTTCCCGGGGCCGCTTCGATCTGGCCCTGAGTGAGGCTGCCGTAGCTGCCGGAGCGGTGTTGCGCCTTCAGACCGAGGCCAGCGTGGGCGGCCCCTGTCCCGGGGGCCGGAGTGTACGGCTGCGCTCCGGCGACGAGCACCAGACCACCAGCGCCCGGGTCGTGCTGGTGGCCACGGGGCTGGGCAGTTCCGGGCTGGATCCGACCATCCCGATCCAGTCGCGGATCAACGCCCACGCCAGGGTCGGCGCCGGCTGCCGGCTGGACGCCGAGGTGAGCGGCTATGGCAGGGGCACGATCCACATGGCCATCGGCCGGCACGGCTACGTGGGGCTGGTGCGCAACGAAGACGGGGACCTCAACCTGGCTGCGGCCTTCGACCGCACCCAGCTGATCGCTGCCGGAGGTCCGGCCGCCAGCGCCGCCGCGGTGCTGGCCGAGGCCGGCTTCGATCCCGTGCCCCAGGCCAGCGGGGCCTCCTGGCGGGCCACCCCGGCCCTCACCCGCCAGAGCACACCCCCGGCGGCCGAGCGGCTGCTGCTGCTGGGGGATGCCGCTGGCTACGTGGAACCCTTCACCGGCGAGGGCATGGGCTGGGCCCTGGTCGGGGCTCTGGCGGCGGTGCCCCTGGTGCTGCAGGGGCAGGAGGGCTGGAGCCGGGGCCTCGAGAGGGAGTGGGCCCGCCGCCATGCCCGTCTGATCGGATCGCGGCAGCGCTTCTGCCATGCCCTGGCCTTCGCCCTGCGGCGCCCCGGCCTGAGCCGCAACCTGCTGGCGGCGGCCGAGCGCTGGCCGGCGCTGACCGCGCCACTCCTCCAGCAGCTGGGTGGTGCAACCCTGGAACGTCTGACCCCAGAGCCATGTCCCTGACGATCCACGGCCTGGGGACGGCCCTGCCCCCCCATCGCATCACCCAGGGCGACGCTGCCGCCATCGCCGCCGAGGTGGCCCTGCCCAACCAGGTTCCCTCTGCGTCCCAGCGCCGGCTCCTCGAGACGCTCCATCGCCGCTCAGGGGTGGCCACCCGCCACAGCGTTCTGCTGGAGCCCACGGGCACGGAGTCCTGCCAGCAGCAGTCCTTCTTCGGACCCACCAGCCCTGGCACCGCAGAGCGGATGCGTCGCTACGCCCAGGAAGCGCCAACGTTGGCCCTGCGGGCTGTTCTCGCTGCCCTGGACCAGGCGCAGCTGCCCCCCGAACGCATCACCCACCTGATCACGGTGTCCTGCACCGGCTTCCAGGCGCCCGGCGTCGATCTCGCCCTGATGACCGCCCTGCCGCTGCCCACCGACGTGGCCCGCACCCATGTGGGGTTCATGGGTTGCCATGGAGCCCTCAACGGTCTGCGGGTGGCTGCCGGATTCACCGGGGCTGATCCTGAAGCCTGTGTCCTGCTCTGCGCCGTTGAGCTCTGCAGCCTCCACCTGCAGTACGGCTGGGAAGCCGAGCGGATCGTGGCCAATACCCTCTTCGCCGACGGCGCCGCCGCCCTGGTGGTCTGCGGGACGGAGCCTGAGGCTGAGACGCCGTCAGCCCCTGGGCTGCGGCGCTTGATCGCCAGCGGCTCCCTGCTGGTGCCCGACAGCACCGAGGCCATGTCGTGGGCAATCGAGGATCACGGCTTCGCCATGGGCCTGTCCCCACAGGTTCCAGACCTGATCGCGGAGCATCTGCGGCCCTGGCTGACCGGCTGGCTGGCCGTTCATCAGCTGACGCTCGCTGCCATCGGCTCGTGGGCCGTGCATCCCGGCGGGCCCCGCATCCTCTCAGCGGTGACCGAGGCCCTGGGGCTTGATCCCCTCCTGATCGAGCCCTCCCGATCGGTGCTCAAGGACTGCGGCAACATGTCGTCGCCGACCCTGCTGTTCATCCTCGAGCGTCTGCGGCGCAGCGACGCTCCCGGCCCCTGCCTGGCCATGGCCTTCGGCCCGGGCCTGTGCGTCGAGGTGGCCCTGCTGGCCTGAGGCGCTGCAGGAGAAAGCTGCCGGGGTCGTTATGGCAGCCTTCTGACGATGCGGAACGAGCAGGTCGTGCAGAGCTCTGACTCACCGCTCCCATCGGTGGCTTTCCTTGGGCTTGGTCAGCTCGGAACGCCGATGGCGGCGAATCTGCTGGCCGCCGGCTTCCCCCTGACGGTTCACAACCGCACCCGCACGGCGGAGGAGCCCCTGGCTGCCGCCGGCGCTGCGCGGGCCTGCTCACCAGCGGATGCGGCAGCCACAGCAGAGATTCTCTGCCTCTGTCTGACCGATGGTGCAGCGGTGGACGAGGTGCTGTTCGGCCACCAGGGCGCCGCCGCTGCTCTCCCTGCGGGCGGATTGGTGATCGACTTCTCCACGATCGATCCCTCGCAGGCGAAGGCCTGTCATGACCGCCTCAGGCTCCTTGGCCTCGATCTCGTCGATGCCCCAGTCACGGGGGGGACCGAGGGCGCCAAGGCGGGAACGCTTTCAGTGCTGGTCGGAGGCGCGGATGCCACGGTCGATCGGGCCAGGCCGCTGTTGCAGGCCGTCGGCAGGACCGTGACGCACTTCGGGCCGATCGGATCAGGCCAGCAGGTCAAGGCGGTGAACCAGGTGCTGGTGGCCGGCAGCTATGCGGCGGCGGCGGAAGCCATGGCCCTGGGCCAGCGGTTGGGGCTGCCGATGGAGCTGGTGAGACAGGCGCTCTCTGGCGGTGCCGCAGGCTCCTGGGCCCTGGAGCACCGCGCAACGGGGATGCTGGAGGGCCGCTTCCCCCTGGGGTTCAAGCTCTCCCTGCATCGCAAGGATCTGGCCATCGCCCTGGGGGCCGCCGCGGCCTCGGACCTGAACCTGCCCATCAGCGAGCGCGTCGCCGCCATGGAAGACAGCCTGATCGAAGCCGGCTTCGGCGAGGAAGACGTTTCGGCTCTCGCTCGGTGGTTCACCCAGTGAGGCCGAGCCTCTGAGCAGACACCCCATCTAAGCGATCTGTTTCCCTGAGGGCGCGACCGGAGGGGTGAGGGATCAGGTCAAGCACCCTGGACGCACTGCTGGCCGTACTGAGATACCGCGCTGTCATCTCGCCCCACCACTAGCCAACCCTTGAGGCTATGCAGGCCATGCCGGCATGGCCGTCAGCCGACGAAGCCGCATGACGCAGACGACGTGTGCCGCAGACGTGTCCTGCCTGGCTCGCTGGTTGCAGCGCTGACGCCGCGGGAGAGCCGTCCTAAGGTGAATTGTTTACCTCCAGGTGCAGGAGAAGGAATGGGCCAGAGCAGCATTGCCGGACTCGACCTGCCGAACTACGCCCGCGATCTCAGCCAGGAGATCCCGGCCCTGATGCAGGCCAACGCCATTCCGGGGGCGGTGGTGCTGATCGAATCGCCGCAACAGGGGAACTGGCGCCAGAGCTTCGGCGTGGGGGCGCTCGGCACGGAGCGGGCGATGCGGATGGACGATCACCTGCGGGTGGGCAGCAATACCAAGACGATGACCACCACGGTGATCCTGCAGCTGGTGGAGGAAGGAAAGCTGCGGCTGGATGATCCGGTATCGAAATTCTGGCCCGATGTTCCGAATGGCAAGAACATCACCATCGCCCAGCTGGCAAAGATGCGCAGCGGGCTGTTCAACTACAGCGAAGATCCAGGGTTCAACGCCAAGCTCGATAGTGATCCACAGAAAGGGTGGCGACCGAAGGAACTCCTGAAGATCGCCTTCTCCCATCCGCCCAACTTCGCCCCCGGAGCCGAGTTCGAATACAGCAACACCAATTACATCCTGCTCGGCGGCATCATCGAGCAGCTCACCGGTCAGAGCGCCAGCGAAGCCTTTGAAGAGCGCATCTTCAAGCCACTTGGCCTGACGGACTCCCTGCTGCCCCTCCGCAAGGATTCCTCCCTGCCCAAACCGCATCCGCAGGGGTACCAGTTCGGCACGAACCTGGAGACCATCACAAGCCTGGCCTTGCCCCCTGCCGAGGCCCAGGCGGCGGTGGACGGCACCCTCGAGCCGATCAACGCCACCCGCGACAACCCCTCCTGGGGCTGGACGGCGGGATCGGCGATCTCCACCGTGGACGACCTCTCGGTCTACGTGAAGGCACTGGTGGAGGGCGGCCTGCTGGACAAAAAGATGCAGCAGCGCCGGCTACGCAGCATCAAGCCGATCGATCCCTCCAACCCTGAAAATGCCGGCTACGGCCTTGGCCTGGTGCGCTTCGGACCCACCATCCTCGGCCACGACGGCCAGCTGCCCGGGTTCATGAGCTTCATGGGCCACGACCCGAAGACCGGAAACACGATCATCGTGGGCACCAACCTCACCGCTTCGCCGGTGACGGGGGAAGGGTCCGCCCTGATCCTGGCCAAGGCGATCCTGCGGGAGCTCTACGGGGCCTCCGCCGTGCCAAGCGGCAGTCCCTCGGCCGCCCCCCCTCCGGCCGTCGGCGAAGCTGGCAGCCGCGCGGCAGGCGCCCTTGCCGCCACGGGGCCAGGTAGCGCGGACGGAGTCCCCCTGCCCACCAGCCTGATCCAGGCCGATCCGGCCCAGCTCGACCTGCTGCGCCAGCTCTACGCGGCGGACGGGTCCGGCATTCACCGCCTGCGCTACGGCCTCACGGCGGCCGGCTTTGACAACGGCAACCTGGCCGCCGGGCTCGGCACCCCGCCGATCACCTTCGCCGCCAGCCCGGAGGAGCAGGCCTTCATCAACCAGGTGTTCGCCCGCCTGGCCGGCGTGATCCGCCTGCAGGCCAGCCAGGAGAACAGCCTGGCCAGCCCCCTGCAGGTGGTGTCGGTGCAGCAGGTGCGCGACGACGACGGCTTCAGCGACGCGATCACCGGGATCACCTACACGGCATTCAGCTTCCTGGTGGAACCCTCCGGGCAGCGCTCGGTGATTGCGGCCGAATCGGGCGTGACGATCGAAGCAGAACTCAATGACGATCCAGGCCTGAGCGCCTCGGAACAGCGCACAATCGTGCACGAGATTGGCCACGCCCTTGGCCTGGAGCATCCGGGAGGAAACCCCGATGATCCCCGCTTCAGTGATCTGGACACGATCATGTCGTACCGGGTCGGCGGCGACACGCCGGCCACCTGGTTCTCCAGCACGGATCTGCAGGCTCTGGCGGAGATCTGGGGAGCCGCCTCAGTGGCCTCACCGGCCATTCCTGCCGATCCCGGTGGCGTGCCGGTGCCGGAGCCGTTCGGCACACCGGGCAGTCCCGACCGTTTCGTGATCCAAGCCGTGACGGGCCGCTCGATCGGCGGTTTCGAGAGCGGCCTCGACACCGTGGTGGTGGCGGCTGGTCTTCTGGGCGGCAACGCGGTCCGCTTCCGGGTGGTGGACGGCAACCGCAAATCCCTGAAGAAGGGCCTGGCCTCGAAGGCCTCACTGGTGTACTGGGAACCCCGCGGCCAGCTGTTCCTCAACACCAACGGCAAGGCAGAGGGCTTCGGCAAGGGCGGTGGCCTGCTGGCAGCCCTGGACCCGTTCACGCCCCTGGTCGCCACGGACATCCTGCTGGCCTGAGCCTGCTGGCCCTGACCCCTTCAGGGTTGCAGGGCCTGCCGATCCGCCACGACGCGCACCAGCTTGGTGGCGCTGACGATGCCCTTGGGATGCACCAGCAGGATGGCCCAGGTCTGGGAGCCGGGGGTCGTGGGTGCCTGCACGGTCTTGAACAGGCCGCCGCCGCCCAGGGCACCGAGCTGCAGATCCGGACTTTCCACTGCCGACAACTGCTCGGCGGTCAGGGGCACGATGCCGCCGGCCGCCACGGCACCTTCGAGGGGGTCATCGAACAGCACGTCCACGTCATAGCGCTGGCCGGTGAGCACCGCATCGGGGATCAGCAGGCTCACGGGCAGGTCGGCGTCACCACTGCGCAGGATCGACTGCTCGCGGATCACCATCTGGCCGTTGATGCGGCTGCCGCTGCTCTCGAGGGCGAGTTGCTGGGAGGCCTCGAGGCGGTAGTTGTAGGGCCCATCCTGCCGCTGACCGGTGACCTTGACCGTGACGGTGGCGCGGCCATCCCGCAACGGAGCAGCCGGTGTGATCTTCCAGCGGGCATCGGGGAACAGCTGGCGCAGGCTGCTGTAGCGGGCCTCCAGCTCATTCGGATCGAAGCCCGGACCGGCCTCCAGCAGGGCCGCCAGATCCTTGCTGGCGGAGCTGTTGAGCGCCGTTTCCAGGGCCTGCAGCAGGGCTGGCGTGGGAGGCGCGGCCCAGGCGGCAGGGAGCCCGGTGATCAGGCCTCCCAGCGCCACAGCGGCGGCCAGGCCGCTCTGGAGCCAGCCAAAGCCGGCGCGCTGTGCACGGCGGGATGAGGGGGAAGCGGGGGAAGCGGGAGAGGGGGAGAGCGGCAGGAAGGTCAAGCGGTGGAGCGGCCCGGGCATGGCTTTTAAGTTAGGCGCGGCCGCACGCCCCGCCCATGCCCAGGCTTCTGATCGCCGCCAGTGGTACGGGTGGCCATCTGTTTCCAGCCCTGGCAGTGGCAGAGGCCCTGCCGCCCGACTGGAGCGTGCAGTGGCTGGGGGTGCCCGACCGGCTGGAGCGCCAGCTGGTACCGAGCCGCTATCCGCTCCACACGGTGCGGGCCGGCGGATTGCAGGGGCGAGGTCTGCGCAAGCTCTGGAATCTGCTGAAGCTGCTCAACGCCACCCGGGCCGTGCGCCGTCTGATCCGGCGGGAGCAGATCACGGTGGTGTTCAGCAGCGGCGGCTACATCGCGGCACCGGCGATCCTGGCGGCCCGCTGGTGCGGCGTGCCGGTGGTGCTGCACGAGAGCAATGCCATCCCCGGCAAGGTGACGCGCCTGCTGGGCCGTCTCTGCAGCCGTGTGGCGGTGGGGCTGCCGCAGGCGGCTGAGCGGCTGCCCCGCTGCCGGCCACTGGTCACCGGCACACCGGTGCGCCAGGCGCTGCTGGAGCCCGCCCCCCTGCCGGACTGGGTGCCGGCCGGTGACGGCCCCATGCTGCTGGTGGTGGGCGGCAGCCAGGGGGCCCTGGGCCTGAACCGGATGGTGCGGCCGCTGCTGCCGAAGCTGGTGGCGGCCGGCTGCCGGGTGGTGCATCTCACCGGCAGCAACGATCCCGAGGCCGGCCAGAGCAGCCTCAGCGGCCTGGTGGAGCGGCCCTTCAGCGAGGCCATGGCGGGCCTGCTGCAACACGCCGACCTGGCGATCAGCCGCGCCGGGGCCGGCAGCCTCAGTGAACTGGCGGTGTGCGGCACCCCGGCGATCCTGGTGCCCTTCCCACAGGCCGCCGACCACCATCAGGACGCCAATGCGGCAGCAGCGGCGGCGGTGGAGGCGGCGGTGATCGTGGCGCAGCAGCCCCCCTCAGACCCATTGCTGGAGCAAACCCTCTGGCGGCTGCTGGGGCCGCGGCTGGGGGGAGAGCCGGCCCCTCCCGATTCCGATCCCCTGCTGAGCCTGCGGCGGGGCATGGAGCGCCTGGCCGTGCGCGATGCCGATCGGCAGGTGGCGGCGCTGCTGGTGGAGCTCGGCGAGGCAGACGCCGAACAGCAGCCCCAGGCCTGAGAGCTGTCTCAGCTGCAAGCTGCCTCAGCTGCAAGCTGTCTCAGAGGAGCGCCATCTCAGCGGAACGCCCTCTCACCCCTGCAGGCCGCAGCGCCCCCACTCCACGGCCAAACCCTGGAGCAGGCGGCGATGGCGCCGCCGATCCTGCAGACCGATCCGCAGCCAACCCTCCCCCAGCCCCTCGAAAGAGCGGCAGCCACGCAACAGGATGTGGTGGCGCTGCTCCAGGGCCAGCCGCAGCGGCTCGAGCGACGCTCCACCGGCGTGGCGCACCAGCAGGAAGTTCGCCGCCGAGGGCATCGGCATCAGCCCCGGCAGTGCCGCCAGCTGGGCGGCCAGCCAGGGCCCTTCCGCCGCCACCCAACGCTGCACCCGTGCCGTCCAGCGGTCACGCCGCGGCCCATCGGCGAGCCAGCCGGCCACCATCGCCGCCGCCGGGCCATTCACCGGCCAGGGATCCCTCCAACGGCTCCAGCGCTGCAGGCGCTGCGGCGCCGCCAGGGCATAGCCCAGCCGCAGGCCAGCGATCGACAGCAGCTTCGTGAGGCTGCGGATCACCACCAGGTTGGGATGGTGCGGCAACAGGGGCACCAGGGATTGGGCCTCTCCGGCGGGAACCAGCGGCAGGAAGGCCTCGTCCACGATCACGAGCCGGTGACGCTCCAGCAGCGGCGCCAGGGAATCGCGGCTCCAGAGCTGGCCGCTGGGGTTGTGGGGATTGGTGATCCACAGCACCGGCGGCACCGGCGAATGGCCTGTGGACTGGTCATCACCGAAGCCGGTCTGGTCTTCAGCAAAGGCCGCCCCCCAGTGCTGGGGGAAGCCGGCCGGCCAGTCGAGCCGCAGGTGCAGCGGCCTGCTGGCGCCCCCCCAGGTGGCCAGGGCCCGCCGGTAATCGGCGAAGCCCGGTGCCGGCAGCGCGCTGACGCCGGTGGCGGCCGCGTCGCGTGCCGCCCAGGTGAACAGCTCGGCAGCGCCGTTCCCCGGCAGCACCCATTCCGGCGGCAGGCCGTGCAGGGCGGCGATCGCCTGACGCAGGGCGCCGTAGCTGCGGTCGGGATAGTCGCGCAGCGCCGGGCCAGCCATGGCCGCCAGAGCGGCCAGGCGCATCCGCAGGGGCGGCCCGAAGGGCACCAGCGAGGCGCTGGCATCGAGCAGATCGGCGGGGCCGCAGCCGAGGCGAGCGGCGATCGCCACCCGGTTGCCCCCGTGGATCTCAGGCGCCACCCCCTCAGGCGGCACCCCCGCAGCCGACAACGACTCAGCCATCACCGGTTCAGGTGTCACCGGCGAAGGCATGGCACAGCAGCGGCCGGGAAGCGGCTTGGACGCTAACTGCCCGTACCAGAACCGAACGGTTTGGCGCAGCGTTCTGGCGGGCCTGAAAAGCACCGCCAGTCGCCACGGTGAAGGAGTCGCATCTGAGACCGGCTGCCCAGACTGCCGCCGTCCGCCTCCGGTCCGCCAAATCCGCAGAGACGGGACCAAGTTGCATCGAACCTATACGGACCGAGTAACATGAATTTAGATCAGAAAAGCAGAAGCAAGTTATGCCACTCATTGCATGTCCCGACTGCAACTATAGCGTGTCTTCAGAAGCTCCATATTGCCCAAAATGTGGTTGCCCAATAAAAGACAAAAGCCCTAGCGCCATACCGCATGGCGCCAATGCACTGTCTCGGCATCGATGGAACACCTTGCAGAAAGCTGCTTTTGCTTCTTGGGGAATTGGCGCGCTTCTAATTTCGATTCCTGCCATTCTTGTTTTTGCCTCAACGCCTTCTAATCCTTTGCTCTATATTATTACCATTTTCATTGGTGTTGTAGCGCTTGCCCTAGGAGGCACACTTCACCAAGCGAACATAGGCATAGAAAACCGGAACCGCCTACACCGTTGAGCGTGCGATGGCTACCGGTGTGCCGCTGACCATGGCCGAGATCGCCGGGCTGATCGGTGCCCGCAACTGCTGGACCCTGGAGCCGGATCGGGACGACCCAGACGCCTGACCAGCAACGGCGACCCTGCAGGCCCCCGATGGCGGCGGCACAATTCAGGGATCTCCGCCCTGGCTTTGTGTCCGCCCCGCTGCAGCCGGTGATCGAGGCCGTGAACCGGGTGCTGCTGGGCAAGGAGCAGGAGGTGCGCCTGGCCCTCGCCTGTCTGCTGGCCCGCGGCCATCTGCTGATCGAGGATCTGCCCGGCGTGGGCAAGACCACCCTGGCCGAGACCCTGGCCCGCTGCTTCGGGCTGGCCTTCAAGCGGGTGAGCTTCACCAGTGATCTGCTGCCGGCCGATCTCACCGGCATCAACGTGTTCGATCCGGCCACCGCCAGTTTCCGCTTTCAGGCCGGCCCGGTGTTCACCCAGGTGCTGCTGGCCGATGAGATCAACCGGGCCAGCTCCCGCACCCAGAGCGCTCTGCTGGAGGCGATGGCGGCGGGGCGAGTGAGTGTGGATGGCACCAGCTATCCGCTGCCGGAGCCGTTCTTCGTGATCGCCACCCAGAACGGACTCGATCAGATGGGCACCGCGCCGCTGCCGGAATCCCAGCTCGATCGATTCCTGATGCGGCTCAGCCTCGGCTTCCCGCCGCGGCAGGCGGAGCGCGCCCTGCTGGCCGGCGAGGGGCGGCGGCCGGAGGCGATCGGCGCCGTGCTCTCGCCAGCCCAGCTGCAGGAGTTGCAGGAGCGCAGCGCCCGCCAGACCTGCACCCTGGCCCTGCTGGATTACGTGCTCGATCTGGTGGAACTCAGCCGCCGCGCCGACATCCCCGGCGCCCCCCTCTCCCCCCGTGCCGCCCTTGGGCTGGTGGCGGCAGCCCGGGCCTGGTCACTGCTGGAGGGGCGCGACCACGTGCTCCCTTCCGATGTGCAGGCCGTGCTGGCGCCGGTGTGTGAACACCGGCTGGATGGGGGTCAACCCCTGAGTGACGGCGGCGGGGCAGCTGGCAGCGGCTTCAGCGCCCGCCTGCTGGCGGACGTGGACGCGATCCGATGAAGCTGAGTTCCCCGGAAGAGCTGGTGACGCGCCTGGTGCCACCCCAGCAAGGGGATCCGCTGCTGCTGGGGCTGCGCAACCTCTACATCGTGCCGACCCGCTTCGGCTGGCTGTGGCTGAGCGGTGGAGCGCTGCTGCTGATCGTGGCGATCCAGACCCAGCGGAACGGGCCGCTGCTGCTCAGCTATCTGATGCTGGGGCTGATGCTGCTGGCCCTGCACCTCACCCACTTCAACCTGCAGGGCCTGGAGCTGCGCTGCGGCGACCCGGCGGCGGGCTTCGCCGGCACGCCGCTGGCCTACCCCCTGATCGCCCGCAGCCGCCACCGCCGCGAGGGGCTGCAGATCAGCTGGCAACCAGCCAGCCATGGGAGCCCAGCCGCAGCCCCCCTGATGCTGACGCTGCGACCGGGGGAGCAGAGCCTGGCGCTGCCCTGGATCCCGCCCCACCGCGGCTGGCAGCGGCCCGGCCGCCTGAAGCTGGTGAGCACGGCACCGCTGGGGCTGTTCCGCTGCTGGAGCCGCTGGGAACCGCCCCGGGCCCAGCTGATCTACCCCCGCCGCCGCCCCGGTCCGGTCGCCAGCCTGCCGGTGGAGAGATCCGAAGACGGCCCCACCAGCCAGAGCCGCTGGGAACGGGAAGGCAGCGAACAGTGGCGTGACCTGCGGCCCCATCGCCCCGAGGATGGCAGCAGCCGGCTTGCCTGGAAGCCCTTCGCCCAGGGCCGCGGCCAGCTCACCAAGCAGTTCTCCGCCGAGGCCGGCGAGCCGCTCTGCCTGGCACCAGCCGTTGGCCTGCCCCGCGAGCAGGCGCTGGAACACCTCAGCGAGCGGATCTGGCAGCTGGGCCATCAGGAGGCGGTCTATGGCCTGGAGCTGCCCGGCCTGCGGCTGGAGCCCGGCAGCGGTCCCAGCCATCGGGAGGCCTGCCTGCGGGCCCTGGCCACCAGCCCATGACCCAGCCTCTGCCCCCTGCCTCGCCGTCGGCGCTGGTGTTGCCCCCCAAGCGCCTGCAGTGGGTGGTGACCGGCCTGCTGGCGATCGGGCTCACGGGCCTGGATCCGGGCCTACCGCTGAGCTGGCCCACGATCGTGTTGGTGGTGATGGCCGCCCTGAAGCTGCGGGAGGCGCGCTGCCGCGCCGAACGGCGGCTGGTGGCGCTGCTGCAGCTGGTGGGCGCCGGGCTGCTGGGGGCCCAACAACCCGACCTGCTGCCCAGCGCCCTGCAGCTGGCGATCACCCTGCTGGCACTGGCGGGGCTGCTGGGTCTGGAACTGGAGCTGAGCCTCAGCTGGCGCCAACTGGTGCGGCGCAGCGCCCAGGTGCTGGCGGCGGCACTGCCGATGGCCCTGGTGCTGTTCCTGCTGCTGCCGCGGATCGGACCGCTCTGGACCCTGCCGCAGGGGTGGGGCAGCGCCGCCGTGACCGGCCTGAGCGACAAGCTGGATCCAGGCGGCATCGCCTCCCTGGCCAGCAGCGCGGCGCCGGCGGCACGGGTGGCCTTCAGCGACAACCAGGTTCCAGCGGAGAGCGAGCGCTACTGGCGGGTGCTGGTGCACGACTGGTTCGATGGCCAGAGCTGGCAGCGGCGTGAGCTGCGCTCTGCGCCCCCCTTGACGGCCCCGGTGCAGGAGCGCACAGCCCCACCTGACACCCGTGCGCGCCAGTTGTGGCTGGTGGAGCCGAGCCGGTTTGAGGCGGTGCCATGGGACGGGCAGTCCGAGCCCCACAGCGACGACCTGCGCCTGCGCTTCGATGGCGAACTGCTTCTGAAACGACCGCCGCGGGAACGGCGCCATTACCAACTGATCAGCCAGGAGCAGACCAGCCCCTGGCAGCAGCGACCCCCTTCCCTGATCGATCTGGCCCTGCCGAAGGGGGCCAATCCGAGGCTCGAGGCCCTGGGTCAACAGTGGGCCCGCCTGCCGGAACCCCGCCAGCGCCTGGCCGCCGCCGAGGACTGGTTCCGCAGCCAGCCGTTCCGCTACACCCGCAGCCCCGGCACCCTGCCGCGGCGAGCTGGCCTCGACACCTTCCTGTTCGAGCGGCAGCAGGGCTTCTGCGGCCATTACGCCAGTGCCACCACGGCCCTGCTGCGGGCAGCGGGCGTGCCGGCCCGGGTGGTGAGCGGCTACAGGGGCGGAACCTGGGTGCAGCCCTTCGGCGGCGAGCCCTACCTCGACATCCGCCAGGCGGAAGCCCATGCCTGGAGTGAGGTGTGGCTCGATGGCCAGGGCTGGCTGCGGCTGGATCCCACCACCTGGGTAACACCGGAGCGCAACACGGCGGCAACGGCGGCGCTGCAGGGGCAGGCACCGCTGTGGTGGCGCTGGGGCCAGCGGCAGTGGTGGGGCATCGACCTGGCCTGGAGCCGCTGGTGGCTGGGCTTTGATCGGGAGGGCCAGGAGGCCCTGCTTGACACGCTGCTGGGGCGCAACCGGCAGTGGCTGGGGGCCTTGATCCTGGCGGGACTGGGGCTGGGACTGGCGGCGAGCCTGGCGTTGCTGCAATGGGGGCAGCGCCAGCGGGATCGGGCACCGCGGGCGGACCGGTCTCGGCGGGAGCTGGAGCGCTGCCTGGTGGCGTTGCGCAGCATGGGGTTGGAACCAGCCCCAGCCGAACCGCTGGAGCAGTTCTGCGCTCGGGCCGGAGAACGGCAACCCGAGCTGCAGGAGCCCCTGGAGGCCCTGGGAGCGCTGTATCTGCAGCTCCGCTTTGGCAGCCGTGGCACCGGGGAAGGGCCGGGGGCCACCCAACGCCTCAGCGGCTACCGGCGCCAGATCGAGCGCAGTTGCGCAAGGCTGCGGCGCCAGGGGCTCCGCCGCTGAGGGGTTGCGTGAGGCTCAGATCACCGGGTCTGCATAGGCGATCACCAGATCACTGCCGTTGAGGTCCAGCCCCGGCGTGAGCTGGGCGATCACCCCACCGGCCTTGCCGAAGCCCTTCTTGTCCCCATTGGCGTTGAAGAACAGGCGGCCGGAATCGGCATCGTAGATGTAGGGGCTCTCGGCGAACTTGGCCTCCTTCTTGCCGTCCACCGTGACCAGCCCCTTGCTCGACTGGGTGCGCCCTTTGAAGGCCTTGTCTACCTTGGAGCCCCGGGGCACGTTGTTGATCTGGATCCGGTCTTCGATGGGATTGAAGTCCACGAAGGTATCCACCGAAGGCCCGCCGAAGGGAAGCACGAAGGTGTCCGCGCCGAAGCCACCAGTCACCTCATCGGCCCCAGGGCCGCCTTCGAGGATGTCGGGCCCACTGCCACCGGTGAGCACATCGTTCTCTGGGGTTCCCACCAGGATCTGGGTGGTGTTCAAGAAGGGATCGGCGCTGAGAATCATCCCACCACCGGAAGATGGAGGTCCCTCGGAGATCACGATGGTGTTGCTGGTGCCATCTGTGGGTGTGGGTGTTGGAGTCGGTTGCGGGAAGAAGGTGTTGCTGGTGCCGTCGGTGATCGGAGGGAACGTGGGCAGCGTGGGGGTTGGCGCCGGAGTGGGGGTCGGCGTGGGCGCAGGCGTACCACCGCCGCCGCCACCCGGCGAAGGCGTGGGCGTGGGGGTGGGGGTTGGAGTTGGAGTTGGTGTGGGCGTAGCGACCGGCGGCGGCTTGTCGATCGTGACTGTTTCGAAGCCGTAGAACTTGTTGGTGCCAAGTCGATAGAACGTTCCGGACACATCCGCCGATGGTCCGTTAGCGGTACCGGCCGGCAGACCGCTGTAGTCGGCCCGGATCAGCAGAACATCGTTCGTGCCATCACCACCATCGATCACGGTGTTGGTCATCAGGCCGAACACCTCAACCTGATCGTTCCCTGTGCCGGTATTCACCGTCGCGCTTTCGGATGTACCAAGCCTCACCACATCGTCGCCGGCTTCTGTATTGAGGGTGGCGAAGCGGAGGCTGGCGAGCCCATCGGGAGGAGCCAGGAGGGTGGAGGTATTGCCCACCAGGCCGATCGTGGGGGTGTCGTTGCCAGCCCCCGTGGAAACCGTGATCGGATTGGCACCGGTTCCCACCGCACCGCTGAAGGAGGTGGTGTTACCCGCAAGGTCACCCAACCAACGGACGGAATCGACGTTGAAAGTGATCAGCGAGGTACCACCATCGGTGCCACTGTCCGCCGGCGGCGGCTTGTCGATCGTGATCGTCTCGAAGCCGAAGAACTTGTTGCTGCCCAGCTGATAGAAGCTTCCGGATGGATCAAGACCATTGACGGTGCCCGCCGGCAGCACGCTGTAATCGCCACGAATCAGGAGAACATCATTCGTGCCATCGCCACCATCGATCTCGGTGTTGGTCATCAGGCCAAACACTTCCACCTGGTCGTTGCCCGTGCCGGTGTTCACCTTGGCGTTTTCAGAGGTGCCAAGGCGCACGATGTCGTCGCCAGCATCCGTATTCAGAGTCGCGAAGCGGAGGCTGGCTAGACCATCCGGAGGAGCCACAAGTTCCGCCGTATTACCATTCAGGCCGATGATGGGAGTGTCATTCCCGGCACCGGTGGACACCGTGATGGGATTAGCCCCCGTACCAACGGCCCCCTTGAAGGAGGTGCCATTGCCAGACAATGACGCCCACCTGGCACTATCAACATTAAAGGTGATGACATCAGGGTCATCACTCACGACGACATTGGCATCAATATCGGCCACAATCGTCGTACTTGCAACAGTGCCGTCCGAAAAAACAAATTCCTCGATTCCAGAGTAAGTATTTCCGGAAACATCTTGAAATATAATTACATCGGTAACGGCGTCTTTCGTGTAGGCTAATTTATAGGAAGAACGGGTCCCTGGAAGAATGATCCTGTCCACACCCCCGCCACCAAGAAAGGCTGAGGCCGTGGCATTGCTTTTCAGCTCAATAACATCATTGTCGATCTCAGCGTCCGTACCGGCGGCCACCAATGCGTTTTGAGCCGTCTGCAGAATCAGGCTGTCAACACCCGCTCCTCCTCGAAGCGTGGCATCTTTGAATAGGCCTTTTACCTCAAAGCTGTCTGCCCCAGCACCCAAGTCGACAGAGGCTTGATCGGCGCTCCCGATCACCACGATATCGTTACCGAGCTGGGTATTCAGCGCCGCGAACTTCAGAGCACCTACCAGGTTCGGCGTATCACTGGCATCACCGGTGAACACCTGCACGAGATCGGTAGCAGTACCGGAGATGCCCTGCAAGAACGTGCGGTTGAAGCGGAATGCTTCCCAGAGGTTAGAACCATCGGCAATCGTGGAATTCAGCTCGGGGGCTTGGTTTTCCGCACCGTTGAGGAAATATTCAGGCTGACCAAAGATCACGTCACTCTCTTGCTGGGCATAAAGCACCAAATCAAAAAGAATGTCACCAAATCGCAAACGCTCAAAGCCTGAGATCTGATTATTATTTGAAACCGCCAAATAATCCAGCTCACTCAAGATAGAATCGAGCGTTACAACTCCATCGCCATTGCCATCCTTGAATTCGATATCCCAGTCGAAGCGAGAACCCTTCAGTTCAAGCGAGTCTCCAAAGGGAACCTCCTCAAGAGCAAGATCATCGCTTAACACAAGGCTGGAATAATCAGTGCTCGTCCCACCCTTGAAGACAGACTGCCAAGGCATAAGAGCCGCGACGGTATCATCGCCGGCACCGCCAAAGATATTGGACTGAAAGATATACCCTTGCGATTCATCAATGCTCACCTCTGAGCGCACTGACTGCACAATCCCCTGCCCGGCAAGGCCAAAGTAATCGTCGCCCCCTCCAAGTCGGATAGTTGTCAAATCAAGCGCATTGACATAAACATCAAGCACGCCGGGCGGATATCCAATCGCTTGGATTACGTCTGCGCCATCAGTTGTACTGAAATTGCTAGAACCATAGCGAGGGACCTTCAGACCATTAGAGTCGAGATTAAAGGCTGGCTTTCCGTCGGTGCCAATGGAATACTCAAAGAAAAGACCATAATCAAAGCCCCCCACAAGTTCTGGCGGGACAGGAAGAGGATAGGCAGGGTCAACGCCAACAACCTCAAACAATGTCAGCGGAACGCCAACGGAGGCGTTGGGTGCAATGGTGACATTCCCGACGGAGCGGCCAAAGTTGAGCGTGGTGAATCCAGACGTGGTTTGACTGACATCCAGAATGGTGGTCTGAACAGTGCCGCTGGTGACTGGCTGGGTAGCACTGGTGAGGGTGACGGAATAGGTTTCGCTGAGATCTTGCACCCCATCGGTAGACGCATCCAAGCCAAAGCTCAGCAATGACGACCCCGTTGCCAGGGTTGCACCGGTTCGATTCGTGGCCGTGAGTGTTACGGCGCCAGTGGCGGGATTTGTGCTGACGCCACTCAGAACAATTCCGCTGGGTGCTGTGATTCCGGCTGCCAAAAGTGCTGCGAAATCCAAGCCTTCGGTGGCTGTTCCACTGGCCGTATCGAGTGTGAGCGTGATGCTGCTGCCTGCCGCCAGGGAGACACCATCCAGCGCTACGGAATAGGCAGCACTCCTTGCACCTTCCACCACGGTGGCCGGCCCATCCAGTCGAATTCCGGCAGTAACGGCAACTTCACTGATCGCGGTGGTGACCCGCCCACTGGTCACTGTGGCCGCCGTGCTGCTGAGATTCACCGCGAAGGATTCTGTTCCTTCGGCAAGAGTGTCGGGAATGGTGTCGAGCGAAAAGCTCAGCAGAGAAGAGTTCGCGGCCAGATCTCCACCACTCGAATTCGTGGCTGTCACAGTCACCGCACCCGTGGCGGGATCCGTGCTAAAACCACTCAGGGTGATCCCGGTGGATGGGGTGAAAACCGTGGCGGTGGTCAGAGAGGAGAAATCTGTACCTTCTGAAGCCGTACCACCCGCCGTGTCCAGGGTGAAGGTGATGCTGCGCCCAGCAGCAAGACCCACCCCATCCAAGGCCACCGCGTAGGGGCTGGTTGCCGCCCCCTCGCCAACCGATGCCGGACCACTCAGGCGAATCGCCGCGGCATCGTCGTCATTGATCGTGGTCGTCGTCACCGTTGTGCCGCCTTCCACGCTCACGCCGGCGCCGCCGCCGATCGTCACCGTGTAGGTCTCGTTCGCCTCATTGAACGCGTCCTCCGTCGTCGCGATCCCGAACGTCGCCAGCGCCGCACCGGCCGCCAGATCCGTTGCGCCGCTGTTGGTCACCGTCACGGTCACAACGCGACCGGCGCCCGTGCTTGTCACCAGCGTCAGACCCG
>NZ_JAHLYT010000040.1 GCF_025128095.1 Synechococcus sp. CS-1328
CGGTAACGAGGCACAGGTGCTGGTGGAACAGCAGGGGCACACCAACCGGTGCAGCCGGTGTTCGATCACCACGGCTGTGATCGGTGGAATCTCGATCACCTGATGGCGCAGCGGCTCTGGATCCACGCCTTCCAACAGCTGACCGTAACGGCGGCAAGCCTGGGGGTGGTGCTCCAACACCTCATCCACCCGCTCGATCGGCAGCAGTTCCGGCCCAGATCCGGGATGGCCCGGCTGGCCGCCGCGCTTGCGGCCACTGCCCTTGCGCCGCTCGGGCGGCATACACCCCGGCCGATCCGTTCGCGCAGATGGGCCAGTTCAGTCGCCAGGGCGGTGAGCTGGATGCGGAGCTGCTCGATCTCCTCCTTCTGAGCTCGTAGCTTCCCCCTGCTGATCCAGGATGAACTTCCTGGCACCAGCTGGCCACGACAACCAGTCCGCCTCGGAAATGCCAGCAGGAGGGGCGCCCATCTCAAACAGTCTCTGCCTGAGATACAAACGGGAAGCAGGACGCCGTCAAGGGTTCAGCAGAGACGAAGTTCGGCGCGTGCTGCCCTGACCCCTGAACGGATACAAGCACCCTTAGGTTCTGCCCATCTCGTCTTGACGTGATACTGCCGCATTGGTTTACAGGTGGTCTCTATACGATGCGTTCCGCGGAGGCGCCACTCCAGTCCCTCAGCTCGAGTGGTTGGAGTTTGCGTGGGGGACGCCAGTACCCTTCACTCTTGACCTACATGCACAGGCAGATCACTGGTGAATCAAGAATCCTGCTGCGTGCGGCAACGATGGGCTCACCAGCTGCACGGGATGTTCGTGCTTAATCACTTGGTGCTGATCTGCTGCTGAGAGGAGCTTGCAACTGGTTTCGTGCGGATACCCCTGTGGTTCTGGTTACTCTCGAACTGAGCCCTTTCTGCAGCCCTTCAGCTACTGCGAGCAGGCTGTTGAATCCACTTAACGGAATTCTGGCCGTTTGTGCTGGTCGAAGCTGCGCTGCAGGGCGTCGTCGATTGTCAGCCCTACCGGTAGGTCGCCCCCGAAGGAGGTTCCCAGCACATGCCGGTAGAGCTTCGATTCCACAAGCCTGTAGGTGTCGGCTGGCAGGGGGATGTACCCCGCCTCCTCCACGAGACGCAGGCCATTGCCAACCGTGTACCCCACGAAGCTTCGGATCACGTCGTTGGCGCGCATCTGTTGGTCGTTCACATAGATGAACAGCGGCCGCGATAGCGGCCTGTAGCTGCCGTTCTGGGCTGAGGCCACCGATGGGGCTACGGCCATGCCATTGGGGGGAGCAATCGCGAGGGCCTTCAACCGGTTGGCATTGGCCCGGAAGTAGCTGAAGCCAAGGTAGCCCATCGCATTTTGCTCGTCGGCCACACACGCCACGATCACATTATCGTCCTCGCTGGTGTCCACATCGGTCCGTGAATTAGCTTTGTCGCCGTTGATCGCCTCGTTGAAGTAGTCGAAGGTCCCCGAATCACTGCCGGGGCCGCAGAGGCGTAGAGGGCGATCGGGCCAGTCAATGTTGATCTGGTTCCAGGCCTTCACCTTCCCTTCAGCTTGCTTTGACCAAGCTCTGGCCAGCTCCTTGGTGGTGATCTCCGAGGCCCAGTTGTTGCCAGCGTTCACCACCACGGTGAGTGCATCGAAGGCCAGCGGCAGCTCGATGAAGGTGATGCCCTTGTCGGCGCAGGCTTTGAGCTCGGCGCTGCTGATCGGCCGCGAGGCATTGGCGATTGGAATGGCACCCTGGCAGAACTCCCTCAGGCCTCCGGTGGTGCCCACCTCGCTGAGGGTCACGGTGACGTTGCGGCCCTGCTCGGTGCCGCTATAAGACTTGATCGCACGCTCGATAATTGGAAACACCGTGCTCGAGCCGCTGACGGCGATCGTGTCACCGCTGCTCGGGTCACGGCCCCCGCAGGAACTCAGCAGGGCTGCCAGGACAGCCGCCAGGGCCAGGCAACTGGGTCTTGTAGGGATCCGGAACGGCCCACGCTTGCAATCAGAACCGGAAGGCAGGCCAGCCATGGCTGCAGCACAAGACTGCACCCACCCTGACCCATCAAGGAGAGTTGTTGGTTAAGGGATGATTGAGGACTGGCCTTCTGACACAGTTCATCGCATCAGTCCGATCCTCGAGCCAATCGATCAGAAGCGCGGACAAGGCATCCGTTTTCGGTTGGTGATTGCAAGGCTGGCTAGGGCGGTGCCGGAGTTGAGGTCGAACAGGCTGATCACCACAGAAACCGCCAACTCAAAGGAATTGGACGCACCGATCATCGCTCCGGGAGCAGCGATGGCCTGGGGTTGGCGCCAGAGGCGCATCCACACTGCCGTGATCCAAATGATTAGTTATGTCTGCAGGATCAGTGGAATCGCCATCAGTACGACCGCCAGCGGCTCAGAAGAATCGCCCGGGCTTGCACCATGAACAGCAGCAGCACCGTGCCGTTCAGACTCACCATCGCCAGTGGCTTCAGGTCGTTGCTCCAGGTGCTTGAGGAGCCCCGGTGAGGGAAGCAGTTTCTGCTTCAGCAAAAGGCGGAGAGGGGCACCACCACAACAAGCCAACCGCAGTAAGCAAACTGTCCCACGGGATGAAGACCTCGCTCACCCCCAGCAGTAGGACGGCGATCGGCGCAGCAACCGCATTATTCAGATCGGACAGTGGGATCCCTTATCGCTCCTGCGACGAAGCGCCACTTTCACTTCAGGCTCACCCGGCCCTTGTCAATCAGTTGCTGGCGGAAGTAGCGGATGGAATGCCCTTGCTGAAACGCTGCTACTGAACCCTGTGTCGTGGGAAGGGGACGGAAGAGCTGCTGGATGCGTAGGGTCCACGCCAATGGCCGTCTCCCCATGATCGTGCGCACCCCACTAGTGGAACTCAGCACTCTGGAGGCGGTGGCCTACCGCCAGAAGTTGCGCGGTGGTCAGGCCGGTGTGGTGATCCTCCGCCATGACAGCCCCCAGCCCGGTCTGGCCCTGGTGAATCACCGCACCGGCGAACCCGATCTCTCCGCCAATGTGCCCCGGGACCGGTTCCCAAGGGAGGCCTTTCTTGAGGCTCTCGAGCTCACTTCCGGCCTTCCCTACAGCCGCCGGAGGCCCGTGAGATCCCTTGGCAGCACACCCCAGGCCTCTGCCAGCGCGGAGGCCACCGATGACTCCGACCAACTGGGATCCAGCTCACCAGAAGCCGTGGCCACAGTGGCCAGCGCGGACTACGCCGCGATCGTGAAGGCCTACACCAATCGCAAGGGTGAGCTCTCCTACGAACTGCTCAACAAGTCCCTGATTCAGGCCGCGCACTCCAATCCCTTCGTGGCCACCATGATCAGCCAGGTCACCACGCAGGACGAGATCCGCGACCACGTGGTCAAGGCAAATTTCGAGGCCGTGAGCGGCAACCGCCACCTCAGCACCGCCGAGGTGAGCAGCATCGTGGCACTTCTCGATGAGGTGAGTCCCCGTTCGGTTCTCCGGGAGCTCAACGATGAAATCCGCAGGATGCTAGGCCAGGCCGTGGGCTGACATTCAGTGTTCATATCTCTGCAGCTTGGCTGTGTAGCGGCATCAGCCTGTGACGACCTCGTGGTGAGCCGCTCCTCAAACAACTGGATACATCTTGCGGAGTCGCTACCTCCAAGAGATGGCTGAACTTTCGTATGGCTCTGATCGGCTCTGTCCTGCTGACGAAGCTCAGGCAAGGCTTCGAGGTCCACAACTACCAGCGCTACTGGCGGTGAAAGCGAAACCCCGAGCAGGCGCGAGTGGGAGATGCGAGGAACAGCAGCCTCAACCTCTCAGTAACGCCCCCTTCCCCCAGCTTCATTCACAGCGGCGCAGCACAAGCTCGATCGAGAGCTGGCCGGGAAACTGCTGAGCGAGCCATTGTCGCCAGTAGATCAGCCACTTCACTGAACCAGTTTACTCGAAGACGCCGTTTGCGCATGAGCATTCCAGAGGGATTGGCCCAAGCCTTGGTATTGAGCAGCACCGGCAAGTTCAGCTGCCATCGCCAGCCTGGGGTCGGTGCCCATCCCGCCATGCCAGTCGCCGAAAGAGAGCCCTTGCCCTCCTCATCCGCCGAGAAAGACCGGCTCACAGCCGCTGCACCGCGCTTGGCAGCCAATCTGGAGAGCCTGCTCAAGGACATGGAGTTGCTGCAGGCCGAGGAGGCCGATCGACGCGATCGCGTTGCCACGCCCTACGTCACTGCCGCCCAGAACCTGATCGATTACCTGGCGCTGCGGCGCCAAGACCTCAGGCCACTGCAGGATGAGCTTGCCAGCCTGGGGCTCTCCTCCCTGGGCCGCTGCGAAGCCAGTGTGCGTCACTCAGTGGAGAACGTTCTCACCATCCTTCGCCGCATTGGAGACCTTCCCGAGATCCCACCGCCCCGTTCCTCCGGCCAGGCTGTCGATCACCGTGGCGGTGCCGAGGCTGTTGCCCGAAACGCCGCCCGACTTCTCGGGGCCCCGATCGATCTGGATGACGCCTCGATCCTTGTCACCCTGCCCGTCGCAGCCGCCACGAATCCAGAGCTGGTGGAGGAATTGCTTGAGGCGGGGATGACGATTGCCCGGATCAATGCCGCTCACGACGACGCGCCGGTCTGGGAGCAGATGGTCCACAACGTCCGCCGGGCCTCGGCTGCAACCGGCCGCCCCTGCAGGATCACCATGGATCTGGCCGGGCCAAAGCTGCGGACGGGACCGCTGCAACCTGCCTCCCCCGTGCTGAGCGCCAAGCCTCGGCGGGATGCCTGCGGACGATTGTGCGAGCCGGCCCAGATCCTGCTGGTTCCTGTCCAACCCGGGCAGACCCATCAGTCCACAGCGTCGGCCCGGGGAGCCGACGCTGTGATTCCTTTCGTTGGAGACGGCTGGAAGGCACTGCAGCCGGGCACTGCTCTTCGCGGTATCGATGCTTCAGGGCGACAACGCACTCTTCGGGTGCGGAGACTCGGTCCTGAAGGCCTCTGGACCACGGCGACCCATCACTGGCATTTCACTCCGGGTCTGCGCCTTCTGGTGGAGAAGCCCCGCCTGGAGCTGAGGATCGATGCCCTTCCTGCTCCAGATGGATGTCTCCTTTTGCGACCGGGCGACCACCTGCGACTGACCGATGCCTGCGATCACGGCCGGCCGGCCGTGATTGATGCAGATGGACACGTACTCAAACCTGCACAGATCGGTTGCACCCTTCCAGGGGTGTTCTGCCAAGTGGAGCCTGGACAGCGGATCGCCTTTGATGACGGACGCATCGGAGGAGTGATCGTTTCCGCGAATCGAGAATGCCTGCTGGTGAAGATCACCAATGCGGGGAGCCGAGGCAGCCGCCTCCGTGCCGATCAGGGCATCAATTTTCCTAACGCCACCTTGGCCCTGCCCGCCCTGACACAGTGCGACCGGGCGGTGCTGCCCTTCGTCGCGCACCATGCCGACATCGTGAGCCTCTCGTTCGTCCAACAGCCGAGGGATGTGGAAGAACTCCACTCCATGCTGCAACAGATCGGCCGGCCAGACCTCAGCGTGATCCTCAAAATCGAGACCCGTCACGCGTTCGAGACCTTGCCCGCCCTGTTACTGGCCGCGATGGCCTCGAGCGCGCCGCTGGGTGTGATGATTGCCCGCGGTGATCTGGCGATCGAGTGCGGTTGGGAACGGCTAGCGGAGCTGCAAGAGGAGATCCTGCGTCTGTGTGAAGCTGCCCATCTCCCCTGCATCTGGGCAACGCAGGTACTCGATGAATTGGCCCACCACGGCGTCCCCACACGGGCTGAGATCAGTGATGCAGTACTGGGTGCGAGGGCAGAGGGAGTCATGCTGAATAAAGGACCCCATATCGCTAGCACCGTGCGGACATTGCACGGCATTCTGAAGCGCATGCACGGCCATCAGCACAAGACGCGCCCGCTGTTCCGCAGCCTCGAGCTGGCCACCCATCACCATTCCGGCCATTGGTGACGGAAGGAATCGTTTGGGGGCAGCGCGGACTGCGCAACGGGATCAGGGTGCCTTAGCGCCAGCGGCATCAGGATTCAACCTCGCAGGATCCTGGTCGGGATTTTAAGTTCATCAGGCGATCTTCAAGGGACTGGAGCATCTCCAGACCGAATAGAGGCAGTTCCTGCAGAGCAAAGAAGAATTGGGTCCGATTCATCACCAGCAGTTTGGCATCGCTCAGGGCGATGGCATTGCCGTAACGTCGATGCTCAGGATCCACCAGCGCACCCACACCAAAACAGTTGCCAACTCCCAGGGTCTCCTGCATCTGCCCCTCGTTCCAGTCCACCTTTACGGATCCTGAGACGATGCCGTATAGGCAGTCGCCCCAGTCGCCACTGCTGAAGATCACCTCTCCGGCGTCAAAATTCCGGGTGTTGTCGTCATGAGAGAGGGCCCGGATCGTGGAGAGGGCGCCTTCGAAAGCGGGGGTCATGGTGAGAGGAAGTGAGGGAATTAGTTGATGGAAACAGCCAGAGCCTGCCGTGGTTGCACCGCACAGGCCAGCTCCAACGGCAGGGGCTTGACCTGCCAGATGGCCTCGGCGTACTCGCGAATGGATCGATCAGAGGAGAAGAAACCACTGCGCGCGGTGTTCAACAGAGAGCGCCGTTGCCACTCGCTCCGATTGTGCCAGCTGCCGTCCACCTCCTGCTGCACCCGCAGGTAGTCATCGATGTCAGCGAGAACGAAGAAGGGATCTTGCTCGAGCAGATTGCGCACCAGGGGCTGGAACAGATCGGCGTCACCGTCGCTGAAGTGTCCCATGCCGATAAGGCTAATCGCTTCGCGTAGTTCCGGCAGTCTGTCTAGCACTTCCCATGGTCGATGGCCATCGCTGCGCAGCGAGGCAATCTCCTTGGCGTTATGGCCGAAGAGGAAGAAATTCTCTGCCCCCACCTCTCTGAGGATCTCCACGTTGGCCCCATCGAGAGTTCCGATGGTGAGGGCCCCGTTGAGGCAGAACTTCATGTTTCCGGTGCCGGAGGCCTCCATGCCTGCAGTGGAGATTTGCTCGGACAAATCGGCGGCGGGAACGATCGCCTCGCTGAGACGCACGTTGTAGTCAGCCAGGAACACCACTTTGAGAAGGCCCTGGAGATCGTGGTCAGCGTTGACAACGTCGGCGATGCCATGGATCAGCCGGATGATCAGCTTCGCCATGGCATAGCCCGGAGCTGCCTTCCCCGCAAAGATCACTGTGCGGGGCGCCCTATCGCGGACCAGGCCATTCTTGATCCGTAGGTAGTCGATGACTAGCCGCAGGGCGTTGAGGTGCTGCCGCTTGTATTCATGGATCCGCTTCACCTGGACATCGAACAGGCTGGTGGGGTCAACCAGCAGCGATGAGCGCTCGTGGATCAATCCCGCCAGCCGGCGCTTACCCTCCAGCCGGCAGGCCCCCCAGCGC
Source organism: Synechococcus sp. CS-1328 (assembly GCF_025128095.1). Taxonomy (GTDB): domain Bacteria; phylum Cyanobacteriota; class Cyanobacteriia; order PCC-6307; family Cyanobiaceae; genus CBW1002. The sequence goes on from NZ_JAHLYT010000040.1 coordinate 7,435, forward strand.
TCCAGAAATCCCGTGTCTCCGGCATGGTCTTCCAGTTCCCGCAGGGCCTCTGGACGGGTGAGCCAGTCGGCGCCGAGGGTCTCGTTCAGCAGCTCGGCCAGGGGCGGATTGGCAAGAGCCAGCCAGCGTCGTGGTGTCACGCCGTTGGTGACGTTTGTGAATCGCTCTGGCCAGAACCGGGCGAAGTCCGCCAGCAACTGTGTGCGGATCAGATCGCTGTGCAGGGCGGCCACTCCATTGATCCGATGCGAGCCGACAGTGGCCAGGTGGGCCATGCGTACTGCTTTCCCTCCCTCTTCGTCGATGATCGACATCCGCCGCACGAGGTCGACGTCGCCGGGGGTTGACAGCCGCACCTGCTGGAGAAAGCGGGCATTGATTTCGTAGATGATCTCCAGATGCCTAGGCAGCAAGGACTGGAAGAGGTTTAGATCCCAGCATTCCAATGCTTCCGGCAGCAGGGTGTGATTTGTATAGGAAAGAGAGCGGGTGGTGATTTCCCAAGCCCTCATCCACGGGAGTCGATGCTCATCGATCAGCAGTCGCATCAGTTCCGCCACGGCGATGGCGGGATGGGTGTCGTTCAGCTGCACGGCCCAGTGATCAGCAAACTCCTCCAACGGAATCTCCCGCTGATGCAGGCTGCGCAACATATCCTGCAGGGAGCAACTCACAAAGAAATACTGCTGTCTGAGCCGCAGGCGGCGGCCCTGATTTGTGCCATCATTCGGATAGAGCACCTTGGAGAGCGTCTCTGAGGCAACCTTGCTCTCAACCGCCGCAAAGTAGTCTCCGCGATCGAAGGCCCCCAGATCAAAGGCCTCGCATGGTGCGGCCCGCCAGAGCCTCAGGCGGCCGCAGGTATTCACGCCGTAGCCCAGTACTGGCACGTCGTGAGGGATGCCGATGACTCGGGTCTCTGGAATCCATTGACTATGGAGGTGGCCGTTCTCATCGGTTGCGCTGCGGGTACAGCCTCCGAAACCCACGCAACAGCTTTTATCGGGCTGCACCAGTTCCCAGGGCCAGCCTCCCTTGAGCCAGTTGTCGGTGATCTCCACCTGCCAGCCGTCGCGGATCATCTGGTCGAAGATGCCGAATTCATAGCGAAGTCCGTATCCCGTTGCTGGGATTTCCAGGGTGGCTAGCGATTCCAGGAAACAGGCGGCCAGGCGGCCAAGCCCGCCGTTGCCTAGTCCCGGTTCCTCCTCCACCGCCAGCACCTCCTCGAGCGTGGCTGTTCCGATGACATGTAGCGCCTCGGCCGCTTCTGCACGGATATCGAGCATCAACAGGTTGTTACCCAGTTGCGGGCCGATCAGGAACTCAGCCGAGAGATAGGCCACCGCCTTGGCCCGATGTTCGCGAAGGGCATCTTTGTAAGCCAGATGGCGGACCATCAGACGGTCCCGCACGGCATGGCTGAGGGCGAGATAGAGATCGTGAGTACTGGCGTTCTGAACGCGTCTGCCAAGCGTGAAGAAGAGATGCTCGGTCATCCCGTCGAAGAGATCAGCGGCAGTGAGGCCCGCGCGCTGGGGATCTGCGTAGCTGGAGGGCTCCGGTGTCTGATGCTCCAGCGAAGGAGATTTGGTCATGGACACACCAGGACTTCCTCCCCACGGTCGGCCGGGAAGGTTAAGTAATAGGTACATCTCGGATTTTGTTACAACCACCGCCCCCGCTTCCACGGGGCCCACCATGGCCTCGGTGTGATCGACATGACCGTGGAGCCATCCCAGGGCCCGGTACTCGTCTGCGGGCTTGGATCGCTGGGTCAGACCTGCCTGCTGCGCTTGCTCGACTTCGGGGTGCCGCTCTGGGGTGTTGATCTGGTTCCGCCGGTCTGGGAGCATCCCGACCTGGAGAACGTCCTTGCAGGACGACTGGTTCTGGGGGACATGCGTAGCCCCCGAAACCTGAGCCGTGCAGCTGTTTCTGCCGCCAGGGCCGTTCTGCTGGTGAGTTCCAGAAGCAGCGTGAACTTCGAAGCAGCCCTGCAAGTGCGCCTGCTCAATCCAACGACGCACATCGTGGTGCGCTCCTCCACCCCCCAGACCTCACTGGGGGCCCTGATGGAGCGAAGGCTCCCAGGGATTGCCGTAGTCGATCCCCTTCTGCTTACCGCCAGCGCCGTGGCCCAGGCGCTGGGACCGTCAGACCAGGAAGCCACCTTTCTGGCGGATGGACAGATGTTTGAGGTCTACCACTCGGAAGCCAGCAGACATGAGGAGAGCCATGCCATCGATTCCCGTCATATCCGTGCTGTACAGCTCCCCCCGGAAAGCCGCTGGGTGCAGCCACCCGCTGGCCTGACCCTGATGGCGCCGATGGGGTTTCGGAAGGCGCGCACATCTGGACAGAACTCCAGTTTTCAGCCCTTTCCCCTTAGGAGGTCCATCGCACAGCCAGGAACCTTTTCGCGTCACCAGATCCATGCTCTGCTACGCAGTCTGGGCAGCAGCCTCAGCAGAATCGTGGCCTGGTGCAAGCAACGTCCGCCTCTGACGGCCATTTCTGCCGCGGTTCTCACCGTGTTGCTTCTCCTTGGGGTGGCCTCCTTTTCCGGACGCGAGGGTTGGAAGCAAGGCCTGTTCGTCACCCTGGCTCTGCTCAAGGGCGAATACGTGGATCCAGTGAACCTGGTGCTGCAACAGGACAGCATCGCTTCGGTGGATGAAAAGCTGATCGCTTTCACCCTCCTCTATTCCCTGATCGGGACCCTGCTCACCTCGGCATTGGTGGCGGTGATCCTCGATCGGCTGCTCCAGGAACGATTGGGCATGGCTTCACCCCGCCGCCTCAGAAGAGGCAGTTCTCAGATCCTTCTGGTGGATGGTGGAGCACTTGCCACCGAGGTGGCCGTCTATCTGAAGCGGGAGCGGTTCTCCGTCATCAGGGTGGAAACGGAGAATGAGACCCTGCGGCGGTGCGAGAAAGGGGCGGTGGTGTTCAGTCAGCTGGAGACCGCTCTGACCCGGTTGCGGCGCTGCAGGTTGGAAGCGGTCGCTCTGCTCTCGGAAGATCTGCTTGCCAATCTTCAGGCTGCTCTCTCCTTGGAGGAAAGCCATCCGGAGGCTCAGCTGGTGATCCTTGCCCATGCTGTGGGAGCTGCGGAACAGCTGGGGGAGCTGCTGGGAGGGATCACGATCGTTTCGATCATGGATGTGGCAGCCGATGCCGTGGTGGCGACGGCCTTCGGGGAGCGGGTGGAGGGAGTACTGCGCATCAACAGTTCCAACCTCCTCCTGGTCCGCTACCGGGTCGAGGAGGAAGACACTCTGAACGGACGCAGCGTCTCGCGTATCGCCAATGGCTACGGTGTGAATATTATCACTCTGTGCCAGAGTCACGGGGAGAACTCCAGTGCCTTCCCTGTTCCTGAAACGACGATAATGGTTGGCGACCAGATGGTCGTTCTGGCAGATCTGGCTGCACTCAGACGCGTCGAACTTGGCCTCGCCGTGCCGCCCGGCTGCCGGCTGCGCCTGCAATGCAACCTGCCTGCAGAGGCTCATTTTGAAGTCCGCCAGTGCCTCGCCCGTTTTCTCGGCCTGCCCCCCGGGGCCACGGCTGCCTGGCTGGACGGTCGTGAGCATGTGACTGATCCAATCGATGAGGTACTTGCTCAACGTCTGCGCGATCGTCTCCGTCGGCTGGGGGTGAACTGCTTGATCGAAACGATGGGCTGCGACTCCACCGCATGACACTCCCATCGCTTTACCCCTCCAGCGGCGGCAGATCACCGGCAAATGGCAGTGATACCAAGTCACCGCCCTTGGCCTGATCATGAAGAGCTCTCCATGGCCGAGACCAGAGAGGTCGATCTCGACAGGATCATGCCGGTTGATCACATGGTTGACGGCAAACAACTAGGCATCAAGAATGCCCACTTCCTCTTGGGAGTCGCCACATCTTTGGCACCTGTAGGGTGTCGAGGAGAGAGACTGCCGTCGTTAGCGGTGGATCGGCAATTCACCCTTTCTGCCTTTGGTTAAAACGCCATTAAGTCTTCAGTATGCTTCTGTAAGGAGTGTCCTCGCTAACGAGTGGTCTCCGTAGCCCTGTCAGTTTAGGGGCCTTCTTGTAAGGACCTCATGCGGCGCGGGGAGCACCCGTCTCGCGGACAAGGCGTTTTGGGAGAGATCGACGAGAGGAACGCCTTGGCTGAGCCTGTAGAAGTTTTCGCTCAGAACCGGCATCGAGAAGTACCAGGACTTCGCGCTGATGGCTGTCCAGATAGGTTGTGAAGTACACGTCCTCAGGGATCTTCGAGCAGCGCTGAACCGAACCGTCACGCAGGAGAAAAAGGGGCATGAGACAAAGGCAGGAATGACCCCATGACGCCACACTGATCGATCCATGTCCAGCGGTAGTTTGCGGGGGTCAGATCAGTAGCACTTATCTCGGCTGTCCAAGCCTCCACTTTGCTCCCCTGACTTATGGGTCTTGTCAGGAAACCGTGAAGACTGCAATGCCCTGTGCAGACCCGCCGACCTCTGACGGGATGACTGAGCTCCACCTGCTCTGGATACAGCCAGATTCCCGGAAGTAGGCGCTTAGCTCGGTTTGAACTTGTCGGTTGCGTCCCAGTCCTCGGGGTCCTTCTCCTATGTCGGAACCACCTCCCCCTGAAACCGCCAGGCCTTCCTCCAGTTTTAGTGGGTCGCAACGTGGATGACCTGCCCTTCGGAAATCCGGGCCAAGCTCTTCCGTTGCAGCGGGCTCATCCGTCTCCTCACATCAGCCTTGACAGCCTCGCTGTAACGAGGCATTGGTCATGTCCTCAAGCCCCCGGGTGTACGGATGAGGGGTGACATCTTTCCTGAACCCGGGGGCACGTGTGGGTGCTGCGGCGCAATCAGGCCGAGCATGAGATGCGGTTGGCCTCGCTGACCGTCATCCACTCTGGCGGGTGATCATCGTCGTCTGCTGACCCAGAAAGGTTTTGGCTCCCAAGGCGTGCTATTCGCCGATAGCTTGCGCGACCTGCTGCGGAGCCTGGCGGTCATGCAGAGCCTGTTGCTGGATCTGGTCACGATCTTCGCCTTGTCGGTAGCCGCTGCGGTGGTGTGCCATCGCCTACGGCTACCTTCGGCGATCGGGCTGCTGTTGGCCGGGGTGATAGCCGGACCCCATGCGTTGCAGCTGGTGCGCAATGCCCACGAGATCGAGCTGCTGGCCGAGATCGGGGTGGTGCTGCTGCTGTTTGTGATCGGGCTGGAGATCTCGATCGCCGACTTGGAGCGTCTGAAGCGGTTCTTCGCGATCGGCGGCACTGTCCAGTTCTTCGGCACCGCGGCAGTGGTCACCCTGCTGCTGCCGCTCACCGGCCTGGTGCCGCAGCAGAGCGTCTACCTCGGTTTTGTAGTGGCGCTCTCGAGCACAGCGATCGTGCTGCGGGTTCTTCAGGAGCGCGGCGAACTGGAAACCCCTCACGGCCGCTCGATTCTCTCGATCCTGATCTACCAGGACATCGGCGTGGTGCCGGTGATGCTCACCGCACCGCTATTGGCGGGGATGGCGGGACTAGCCAGCAAGGGAGGCGGCAGCGGCCTCGCCGATCTGGGCGCGCTGCTGCTCAAGGTGCTTCTGGTGGCGGCCTTCGGCTACAGCGCCTACCGCTGGATCGTGCCATGGGTGCTGGAGCGCATCACCCGCACCCGCAGTTCCGAGGCCTTTCTCCTGGGGGTGTTCATGCTCTGCGGGGGCATCGCGGTGCTCACCCAGTCGCTCGGGCTTTCGCTGGCGCTGGGGGCCTTCCTGGCGGGCTTCATCCTTTCGGAATCCGACTATTCCCATCAGGCGGTGGCGGTGATGCTGCCGTTCCGCGATGTGCTGATGAGCCTGTTCTTCATTTCGATCGGCATGCTTCTCGATCTGAAGGTGCTGACCGCCAACCTCGGCCCGATGTTGCTGCTCACGGCCATGGTGCTACTCATCAAGCCGCTGATCGCCGCCTCCGCCTCGCTTGCTGTGGGACTGCCCCTGCGCCAGTCCGTGCTCTCCGGCATGGCCTTAGCCCAGGTGGGTGAGTTTTCGCTGGTGGCCACCAAGGCGGGTGTCAGCTCCGGCCTGCTGTCGCAGGAGGTGTTTCAGAGCGTGCTGGTGGTGGCGGTGCTGAGCATGCTGGCCACACCGCTGCTGATCCAGGCCGCCCCGAAGCTGGCGGAGCAGCTGGCCGCTACACCGCTTGGCCACTGGAGCGATCGCCGCAGCCAGCAGGTGCTCGTTGGCGCCGCGCCGCAGGAGGCCCCCAGCGTGCTGATCGTGGGATTCGGAGTGACGGGTCGCAACTTGGCTGCCAGCTGCCAGCACTGTGATGTGCCCTATGCCGTGGTGGAGCTCAACGCCGCCCTGGTGCGGAAAGCCCGCAGCGAAGGCATCCCGATCCACTACGGAGATGCCAGCCAGCCGGCCATTCTCGAGCTGGTGCGAACCCATCAGGCCCGGGCGATCGTGGTAGTGATTGACGATCCCGGCGCGGCTCGGCGCATCGTGGAACTCGCCCGGCGCCTTGCACCGGATGCGTTCATCCTGGTGCGCACCCGCTACCTCCGTGAAGTGGAGCCCCTCTCCCAGTTGGGGGCGGATGAGGTGATCGCCGATGAGCTGGAGGTGTCGATCGAGGTCTTCTCCCGCGTACTGGCCCGGATGCTTGTGCCACGCGAGCGGATCAAGGAGTTGATTGGCGATGTGCGGGGCGAGTGGCGACAGATGGCCCGCAGCCTTTCGCCGGAGGCGACAAGGGTTCATGACCTACGGGTGGTGCTGCCAAATCTGGCCACCCACAGCATCCCTCTGCGCGAGGACAACCCATGGGTGGGCCAGACCATCGCCTCCAGTCGCCTGCGAGATGACCACGGGGTGACGGTGCTGGCAGTGCAGCGCTCCGGGGCGACCCTGGCCAACCCCCGTGGTGATGTGAAGCTTCAGGCCGGCGATGTGCTGTTTGTGATCGGCCCGGAGCAGTGGGATCCCGTCCTGACCTGACCAGCGGCACCTCGGGCGCCTCAGCTCCGATCCCCTTCAGCCCTGCCCCAACGAATGGAGGGTCACAGCCACGTGATCTGGATCCGCACCTGCTTGCAACTGCAGAACGCCGATCGACAGCGCTGCAGGAAAACGATGTAGCTGCTCGACAGTCGTGGCGACATTGAAGCTCAGCCGCAGGCCCGGCGGCAGCACGGCGGGCTCCGGATCGGGGTCGAACAGCCGGTCGATCAATGGCTCCAGGGCGGTGCGCAGCGCCACGAACACGTGGTCGCGGAGCTGCTGGCTCGCCACCAGGGAGACGGGCTTGACGGTGTAGTCGACGATCTCACCATCCACCTTCCGCAGGGCGTTGATCTCCACCGACAGGACCGGGGTGAGATCAGCCGCGCCACCAGGATGAGCACCTGGGCGATGAGCAGGCCCTCCCAGGCCACCGCCAGCAGGCGGCTGGGGAAGCTGAGCAGCCCCAGCATCACGAACAGCACGATCACGGCGATGTAGGCGGCCAGGAAGCCGCTGCCCCCCAGCACCGCCGCCGCTCTGAACACCACCAGCCCGAAGGCCAGCGCCAGCAGCGGATACAGGACTGGGTAGTCGATGTTGACGCGATTCACTGCCGCCGTGGCCAGGCGTCCCACCAACAGCCCCGCGATGGTGCATGGTGCCGACGCCGAACTGGCCGAGGAACAGCCACAGCAGGGCCTGGGGTGAATCTGCGCTGCCGATGATCACACCAATCAGGCTAAACGTGAGGAAGATCGCCATCGGATCGTTGGCACCGCTCTCCACCTCGAGCGTGGCGGTGGCCGCTCCGGCAGCCGCAGGCCACTGCTGTGGAGCACCGAGAACACGGCGGCGGAATCGGTGGAGCCGACGATGCTGCCCACCAGCAGGCCCTGCAGCAGCGGAAGCCCCAGCACCCAGGCTGCCGCCAAGCTGGTGGGCAGCACACCGAGGGTGGAGAGGGCCAGTGCCGGTTTCCAGACGCGGCGCACGGCCTCCAGCGGTGTGCAAAGCCCCCCGTCGAGCAGGATCAGGGCCAGGGCGACGTCAAACGGCGTGCCTATCGCTGCATCGAGGCGGCAAGGGAAGCGGCCCGCCTTCTGTCATCCCGCGGCTGGCTGAAGCAGGCATAAAGCCCTATTGCCCTGAACCGCCAGCTGTCCGATCGGGACCCCATCGATAACCGGGAGGCTCCAGAGCATGGAAGACACCCCACCTGAGCAACCGTCAGGAGTGAGCTGACGATCCGGCCCCTGCTCCAACACTCTCAACGGATCACTGGCTTCCCTGGCGTGTGACGGCTGCTTTGTTGAAACAGCCCTGGCGCCGTCCATTGCACCGTTCACGAGCTCCGGCTCCAGGTGCCCCGGACCCAACGGGAAGCCCCAATTGTCACCTGGCCCCAGGTGCCAGCGTCAGCAGCTCCGCCCACCACACCATGATCAAAGCCCGGTGGCCTCGTCACCGGGCTTTGTCGTGCAACCCCTTGCCATGGCTGACCTCGCTCAGATCCACCAGGCCCTGGTCGAGGACTACCGCGAGTCCTTCCAAATCGCCGCCGGCAAGCTGCTCGCCCAACCCAGCTGGACCCTGGAAGCCACCGTGGTGCTGATGCACCTCCACAGCGGTGCCGTCACGATCGGGCCGGTGCAGAGCCTGCCCCTATGGCTGGAGCACCTCCCGCCAGAGCTGGATGTCTTCGTGCGGCTGCAGGAGCAGGGAACGCCCTTCGAGGAGGCCTACGCCCAGTGCCTGGCCGAGCAGGGGCAGGAGTTCACAGACGCCTGCGAAGCCGCCAAGCGGAGCAAGCCGCTGGTCACCCACGACAACCTGGCCGAGCTCACCGCCCTCTCCCAGAAAGGGTTTGCGAGGGAG
>NZ_JAHLYT010000041.1 GCF_025128095.1 Synechococcus sp. CS-1328
ATTCACAACCCGCAACTGAGCCCATCCCTTGCCGCCAAGAGCCTTGGGCATTCTCTGATGGTGCACACCAGTCTTTACCAACGCTGGTTCGACAGTGCCTCGATGGCCTCACTTGTTGCGCAGATGTGAGGCGAAACCCTCGACGTCCACATCGATCGTCCGGCGTTTGCCGGTTTCGCCTCTGGTGGCGCTGACGAATTGGGTGGGGATCCGTCCGCGGTCGATGGCGGCACGCAGTGCCCTGCTGCTGGGGAAATGCAGGACCTGGGCGGCCTCTGCCAGAGGAAGCCAGGGGCTTTTGGGTGTGGGAGGCCGGAGTTCAAGGCGGGCATTGAGGCGCTGCAACTCCTGAAAGATGGCAGCCAGGTAATGAGAAAGATCCTCCGGAGGATGTGATGCCGGGGTGGTCATGGTCGGGGGGTGGGGCAGAGCATCTCTAGCAAGAAGAAGCAGAGAAAAGAAGAGGAAACCCGGCCAGATCGCAAAGGTTGCACGTAACTCTGCGTGCAGATTTTCTTGCATGCTGCATTTGCCCTATTTCAGGGGGAGGAAGGATTTACGTTGTGGATTCGCTGCAACTCGGCAGCGGCATCTATCCCACGCAGGAGTAATCCAGTGACACCCACATGCGACCAGATCGACCTCAGTGATCCCATTGAGCCTGAATCCAGTCCACTGCCGCCGGTCAAGTGCGATCAGCTGCATCAGCGGCTCTCCGCTCTTGCCAAGGATCCGCCGGACAACGTCATGGTGGCCTTTGCTCTGGATCAAATCGCCCAGGAATTCGGGCGTTCGATGGGCGTTACAGAGAGGTTGTACAAGGAAATCAGGGCAACGCACCAGGAGCCGTCGCTTGATGACAGCACCCTGTCCGAACTGGAAGAGCTTTCTGCTGCCTCTGCTGCTGAAGGTGAAATCCGTCAGTTGATCCCGCCTCGGCTTAAGGCTGGATTCAGCTCCGATGTTTGCTGAGCTGGAGGACTACCGGCGCTGCTTCCCGCGCTGCCTCCGGCTGGATTCGTTGGAGTCGGTGCTGACCAAGGGTGACGGCCAGAAAGCCGGCAAAACCAAGGCAGGTACTGTCGAGGCGGTGACGAAGCTGGGCCAGCGGGCCCTGGTACCGGACCTGAGTCGAATCGAGCCCGCAAGCTCGGCAGTGGTGCCGACGCCCAGCCCCTCCCGGAGCAGGTTCACCTGGAATCTGGGTGCAGTCGATCCGGTTCAGGTGCAGGTGGTGGTGGCTCATTACCGCCACCGCTACCCGGCCCTGGATTGGGGGTGGTTGCTGCCGGCGTTGGCGGAGCTGCGGTTGGTGGGTGAACCCCGCTTGGCCGTTTCGAGCTTTGCCGTCGACCACCAGCTTGGGTCGGCTCAGACCTTGATCGAACGGTTTATCCAGGACGTGGGGTTGTGGGTTGTGGTGGAGGAGGAGTGACTCAGGGTTGAGACAGGATCGAGGTCATGACGGCATGAGCAGGCGAGATATCGAGAAGAGCAGCGAGAGGCGGGAAGAGACCTGGTATCGAGAGGCTTGAGGAAGGGAGCGGAGATACGCGGTCTGGTTGTACGCAGCAGAAGCGTCCCAGCGGCTCCGTGGCGGTGGACGGGGAGACGGGGAGAGGGGGAGAGGGGGAGAGTCCCGATCAGCAGACAATACAGACGTACCAATGCCCGGCCGAGTTGATGGCGAGGTTCCGATGCAGCAACGTGGAACCCAGGTCTGAGGCCCTGGAAGAGTGGCTGGGAGCCGACGTTCTCCGCGCTGCGATGGACGGATCGTCGGGGTTCTGAGCTCCTCGACCAGCACGGGCAGCTTCCGTGAAGATCCTCTCTTCTGCCAGGAACGCTTCTGCAGACAGGCAAGGAGGCAGTGCCTACCGTTCCGTTACCTGCAGCGTTCCGCATGGCCGCTCGACTGCTGTCCGTGGTCGCTCTGCTGGCGATGACCACACCATCCCCGGTCCTGCAGCAGGAAGCATTCAAGCTCCACCTTCCCCTGGTCGATCAGCTGGCGGGTGAGAGCCCACAGGCTCCCGTGGTGGCCCTACCGGACGATCCAGACGCTACCGCTGCGGATCGACAGTTCATCCAGCGCAGTTATGAACTCGCTCGTCAGGCTGTCAAGGAAGGGAACTCTCCCTTTGGGGCCGTGCTGGTGGTGGACGGAAAGATTGTGGCTGAGTATCGAAACTCCGTGGCCTCCAGCCATGACCCGACCCGCCATGCAGAACTGGGTTTGATCTCCACCTTCTACTCCAAGCTGGGTCGAGAGGCCTTTCGGCGCGGCACTCTCTATGCCAGTAGTGAGCCCTGCGTGATGTGCATCGGTGCCATCCTCAATGCCGGGGTGCTGAGGGTTGTTTATGGCACCACGGAAGCCCAGTTTCAGCGCATCATCGGTGACCAGTTCGGTGGTCACGACAAGAAGGGTTCTCTCACCAGTCGGGAGATTGTGGCCCGCACCAATCCGACTGTGAGGGTGCTCGGTCCCGTGTTGGAGAAAGAAGGGCTCGCGATTCATCAGTCCTATTGGCCGAAGGTCATCAAGACGTGGGGGAGGGGGTAGACCCTCTTTCGACACCATCGATTGCTTCTGCGATGCGCAGGGCCGCCGCTTCTCTCACGAGCTGACCTCCCCGCGCGAGGCTGGCGAAGGAGCGTGGAGCAGCGCAGTCGCTGATACTCACGAGCCGCTGAGGCCTATGCCCGCCACCCGGCCTCGCCACCCGCAACCGTTGACCGGGCCCAGAGAGGCCTGTGAATGACGAAGTGGACTGAGCAGCAGCGTCCCAGTGCCTCGAGGGCTGCAAGGGGGAAGGGGTCTTGCCAGATCCGACCAGATCAGAGACCCTGTTAGTACGTGTGTACCTGTGCCATGGGCTCCTTGCCTGCTTCCCGGACTCGCTCCTATGGATCCCGTCAGAACCCCAGTCTCAGCAGGGATGAGGCGACGATCGAGGAGTGGCCCTATCTCGATGAAGAGGTGCTGCTGCGCACCCGCAGCCGCAAGGTCTGCATGACCTGCCACTGGTTTCGCCACCACGCCGGCCCCAACTGCATCCCCCTGCTCACCTGCCAGCTGCACCAGGGCCTGCTGGCCCAGGGCGAGCACCTCACCAGCCGCTGCCAGGGCTGGACCGACGACATGACCGGCAAGCGGGGCTGGGCACCGGAGGTGGCATGAACCGCCGTCGAACGGTCGTGGGCGTGATGGGCGCGGGGGACGGTGCCTCTGCAGAAGCCATGCGGCTGGCAGAGCAGCTTGGTGAGTGCATCAGTGCCAGGGGTTGGGTGCTGCTCACCGGTGGCCGCCCGGCGGGAGTGATGGCTGCAGCCAGCCGCGGCGCGGCACGGGTGGATGGGCACCTGGTGGTGGGGGTGTTGCCCGATGAAGGGAACGGTGACGACAGCCAAGGAACGGCCGAAGTGGATCTGGCCCTGTTCACCGGCATGGGGAAGGGCCGCAACGTGATCAACGTGCTCAGCGCCGATGTGTTGGTGATCTGCGGCGGCGGCGGCCCCGGCACGGCATCAGAAGCTGCCCATGCGCTCAATGCTGGCAGGCCGCTGATCCTGCTGGCGGTACCGCCGCTGTGGCACGACTTCTTCTGCTCGCTCGCCCAGGGGGTGGAGAGCGCAAGCGACGTGCAGGAGTGCTGCCGGTTGATCGAGGCCCGACTCATACAGGCATGAGCCGGCCATCACCTCGTGTCCCACTGAGCCCACAGGAGGGTTGGTTGAGCGACGGCCGGCAGGTGCTGAGCTTTTCGCCCGACCCGCTGGGAGCGGGATATCTGGAGATCACCAGCGGCGAGCTACTACCCGACCCTGAGATTCCATTGCTGAACAAGAGACAGGAGTTGAGCTGGACCGGCCAGCATCAGGAGAGCTGAAAGCAGCCAAGCAGAGCTTCTCATTTCTACTCCTTGGATACCATGGATTCACAATGCGGATCATTGCGCCTGGGCCACTACTTAGCGCCAGCGTTGTACTGATAGTTGCCTTCAAACTGGTCGAGAACGATGGTGTTGGGCGGGTTGGAGTCGGCGGCGGCCGTCAGAACCATCTCCTTGTCTAGTTTGCGTGATCTGAACTGCCATCCCGTCGGCAAGGTCAGGCGCTTGCTCAGGGTGGGTAGGTTTTCGATGGTGTTGTTGGGGTCGGCTTTCAGGGACAGGCTGAACATGGTGTAGACGGCGCCCTCGGGAGTGATCAGCTCATACACCGTTTCGCCCGCATTGAAGATCATGCGACTATCACGTTTGGAGACCAACACCTTGTAGGCCACCGGCGGTCCAGAAACGAACTCCTTGAAACTTGGGACTTCGAAGGTGCCGTCCAGGTTCAAGGGGATCGTGCCGATCACTCTCTGCTTGCAGCCATCCCAGGACATCCCGGTTACGGTATTTGCCACCAGACGGCGCGGGCCATTGAAGAAGACACCGTCGCCCCCGAACTCCTTCTTCAAGGTATCCCCATTCAGGGCGCGGAAGCGCGCGTCCATCACGTCGTTGGGCGCGGGAAGGGCGTTGCTGAGAGAGTTGAAGTAGTTGCCGATCCCGCCGCCATTGGGCTGGCGGAACATGAACAGAATCTCGTAGAAGGCCTTGCCGCGCCAGTTCTCAGCATTGATCGGGCAGGGATCCGTCAGGTTGACTATCGGTTTGGATGCCGGTTTGGCTTGCGCTTGTGCCGTGGTGGGGTGCCAAGCCAGTGCAGCGACCAACGTGGCAGCTGCAAAGAAGGCAGGCACAGCGTTCTGAAGCGTCTTCATGGTCGATCTCAAGGATTGGTTGGATGAGGAGCGGAAAGTGGCGAATAGTTCGTGGAGCCAGTCTGCTATGGCTTGTAGTTGGTCATCCCCGGGCCTGTCTTGTCGTAGACGTTGAAGTGCTCGTCGGCCATGATGGTTGCCAGACCATCGGCCGGCCGCTCAACCAAATCCTGGTCGAGCGTCTTGAGCCTGAATTTCCAGCCCGGTGGCAACTTCTTGAAGTTGCCCGCACCGGCGGCGACGAACTGCTCATATGTGATCTGCGGCTTTAGGAGTTTGCTGAAAAACCAACTCACGAGTCCGTTTTCCACAGGTATCAGTGGATTTCTGGCTCAAAAAGTCGGATCGGCGGCTATCAGAGCCGCAAACTGCCCGATTTCGGCATCGTTGGCCTCTCTGCAAGACATTGGTTGAGGCCCATTGGGCACACCTCTGGACAAC
>NZ_JAHLYT010000042.1 GCF_025128095.1 Synechococcus sp. CS-1328
CAGGGGTGCTGACACCGCCAGCGGCAGCAGCACCAGCGATCTCGGCCTCGACCCCTCCGCGCCCGGCGACCGCCTCTATCGCTTCTCCGCTCTCGAAATCAAGGAGCTCAGCCACCGGCTCGATGGCGTGCTCTGGCCCCGTGAGGCCACCGGCTGCGCCGAAACCGGCAGCGCGGAGTTTCCGGTGGTGCTGCTGGAGGTGCAGATGCAGACAGCCTGCTCACCCTGCCGGTGCGGCCCGTGGGCGAACTGGCAGCCAGCAGCCGTCAGATCCTGGCCAGCCGTCCGGACCTAGTCACGGTTGTGCTGCCTATGCTGGTGCAACGGTTTCCACAGCTGAGCGAGGAGCAGATCATGGTGATCGCCGGCATCCCCCGCGAGGAGATCCGCCACACCCGCGCCGTGCAGGACTGGCTGGCGGAAGGTCGGCAAGAAGGCCGCCAGGAAGGCGAAGCCAACGTGACCCTCCGCCTGCTCACCCGCCGCTGCGGCCCCCTGAACGACGCCACCACCGCCCGCATCCAGGCCCTTCCCCTGGAGCAACTTGAGGCCCTGGCAGAAGCCCTGCTCGACTTCCAGGGCCCCGACGACCTGGCCGCATGGCTGGCCGCCCACGCCTGACTGCCCGTTGGATCCATCCCCCACCAGCGTTCAGCGATCGGCCGAGTCGTGATCCGGGTGGAGCGTTACGGAGCCGACATCATCCGCCAGGCCATTGCGACCGACCTCGACGACATCGAGGACCTGCGTTGTGGCCTTGCGGCCCTGAAAGACCCCGCCGATCCGGCGCTCGACTGGGCTGGTGGGCTCTGCGTTGAAAGGGGAGTTTGAAGGGCTACGCCGGTTACGGGTGGGCAATTATCGCATTGCCTATGAATGACAGCGGAGTGAGCTGATGATCCTTGTACTGCGGATTTGCCACCGCAGGGAGGTTGGATCGCTGATGTCCCCTTTTCAATCCCGCGGCGGAAATCCCTCTCGCCTCTGAACCGCAGCGGCAATCTGCACCTCCACCTCCTCCCGCAGCTGGCGGATGAGGCGGAGCAGAGTGTCGCGGCTGGCTGGAAGTGGGGTTTCTTCCGGGCTGTAGCGGGCCTTCACCGCAAAGGGCTGGAGCTCGATCAGCTCCTCAGGCAGCTGGGCGCCGGCCAGCTGAGCCAGACGATCCAGCGCATGGCTGAGGGGAGGCTGCTGATCCGCCAGCACGATCAGGGTCTTGAGCAGGTTCTCCACCTCCTGCTGGGCGATGAATCCCCAGGTTTCCTGGGGAAAGGCCTCATCCAGTGCCGCCAGCAGGGCAGCCTCCTGGCGGAGCGCCACCTTGAGGATGAGGGCCGCGTCTTCCTCAGGAGGCATAGAGCACTTTCCCCTCGCGGGCGATGCGGCCCAGCACATGCCAGCGGGAGCCACTGAGCTTCTCGGCGCTGGCCTCGTCTTCCACGAGCAGGTCGAGATCCACCGGCAGGATCCCCAAGAGACAACGGGCCTGCCGTTCGAGCACTCGCCGCACCTCCGGGCTGCTGCTGCCCCGGCAGAGCAGGAGCAGATCGAGATCCGAGCCGGGCCTGGCTTCGCCGCGGGCGCGGGAGCCGAACAGGACAAGCGCTTTGGTAGAGGGATCCTCCGCCAACGCCTCCAGGGCATCGCGCAGCAGCTCCGCCTCCAGCCCCGGGCCAAAGCCCTCCAGCTGCAGGGGGGCTGGCTCCGACCAGACAGGCGCGGCCAAGGCCACGGGAAGCCCCAACAGATGCTTCAGGGTAGGGAGAGTTCTGCCTGCATCCTGTTTTTGATGGGCGCCCCACCAGCGGCCTGCTTCAACCCCCCAGCGTGCGGCGGATGTCCTTGAGCAGCAGTAACAGGTGCAGTGGATCGGTGGGTGAACGATCGAACTCAGGGATCAGATGTTCATAGAAGCCTCGGGCCTGCTTGGATTCGGCATGCACCAGCAAGCCGCGGCAGCCGATGGCGTCGCTAAGGCTGGCCTTCATGGCGTTCGTCCACCCCCAGTCGGGCCAACAGGCCGCCAGCAGCTCCGGCGGGTTGTAGCGGCTCATGCCTGGGGCTGATCCGCCGCGGGCTGGGCAAAGGGTGAGGGCCGCTCCAGCAGGCGCGTCAGGCCCAGCAGGTTGCGGGCCGGGCGGCTGTTGATCCGCTCCCATTCCTGCTGGGCGTCGGCATCGAGCAGGAAGTGCTGGCGATCAGCCAGCACCCGCTGTGCGGCCAGACGACCTTGGGAGAGCAGGAAGGAACTGCGGTGGGTACCGAGGGCAGTAGCGGCCCAATCCAGCAGGGCGCGGTCGTCCTCTGTGGCACGCAGCTCGATCCGACTGGTCTTGGCCGGCCGGTGACCCTGCGGCTTGGTGCTGGCCACGACAACAAGCGCTAAGAACGTACGGACACTGTACGGCGCCCATCTTGGGAGCGTGGCCATGGAGTCGGCACCGAAAGAGGCGCCGGTTCCGACCAGACAGGCGCGGCCACGGCCACGGAAACCCCCAACGGATGCTTCAGCGTAGGGAGAGTTCTGCCTGCATCCCGGCGCCGATCTGGGCGCTGATCTGTGCCAGGTTGGCCTGACATTCCAGATTATTGAGATCAAGCTGAATCACTGGGTGCCCCAATCACAGGCGTCTCAGGTGATGCTCGAGGGCGTCGAGATCAGCAGCCTCGAGCAGCTTCGGGTTGATGCAGGCAGAGTTAAGAGTCTGGGCTCGTGCGGGCGGTCTTGATCACCCAGACCCCAGGCTCCCTGCTGTCGATCAGCACGGTGCGACCAGCGAACTCCTTGCCGAGGGAGATCTGGCCACTGGCACCTCTGCTTGACCATCGGAGTGCAGGATTTTATGCCAAACACATATTCATGCGTTCATGCTAAGCGAAGTACTGGGTCCAGGCATGAGGCATCAGCAATTCCGTCGTGGTGACCCGCGTGGAGGGCCGGGATACACTGATGTCATTGACATCTCCACGAAGTCAGGGGTGCTGCGATGGTTCAGGTCACCGCCCGCTTACCCGATGAACTGGGGGCTGAGCTCGATGCAGCTGCCCTGCAGCTCAATCGTTGCCGAGCCGACATCATCCGCCAAGCCATTGCGTACGACCTCGATGACATCGAGGACTTGCACTGTGGCGTAGCGACTCTAAAGGACCCTGCCGACCCAGTTCTCGACTGGGATGAGGTGCGCGATGCGCTGCTCGCTGCGGATTAATCGCTCGGCTGCAAAAGCTCTTGCAGAGGCGAAACCTTGGGCACCGGCCTTGCCGTGGCGGAGGCGGAGAAGGTATTCCTTCCCGCTAGCTTAAACCTATTGTTCGGCGAAAGACCATATCCACGCCTTTCGACTGAACCCGGCCACCGAGGCGCGGCTGGAGACGCTGGCCACTGCCACCGAGGCTCAGCAAAGACTTCTACCTCCACGAGCTGATCGAGAACGGATTGGACCACCTGGAGGACGCCTACCTGGGTGCCACCGCAGCTGAACGGGCTCGCCTGGGTAAGAAGCGGACCTACAGCATCGATGAAGACGTGAGTGAACTTGGCCTGGACCCTTCGGATCTCTGAGACCGCAATCGGGCAGCTGAAGAGGCTCGACAGTTCAATAGTGCGAAACCTGATGCGGTACTTGAACCGCCTGCTGCTGGAGACCGACAATCCCCGAGCAGCGCAGCAAGGCTGATCGCTGAGACCCAGGGCCGACCATCTGCCTGAACTGGCGCCTATCGTTGTTTCAGGATCGGCCCGATCGCATCCTTGGTGGATGGGGCAGGCCGAGCAGACTTCTTTGCTGACACAGGGGGCAGGGGATTAACTCAGACAGCAGCACCCCAGCGGTTATCCGGGTCGAGTTTCCCAAAAAAGGGCAGATAGAACTCCTCGATTGAGAGTGACCGTTATTGCGCTTACAGTACATGTGCGGCCGTCAAATGGCGGCAATCACAGACTGCTCCGTCCCAGACCAGCTTAGCGCTTTCCAATCGCTCAAAGCTGTTCCGGCGTAGGCGTATTGGCTTTTTCAGAAGTCCCTAAATGGGCTGGCGAGAACCACTGCAGCCATTGGTATCTGGATAAATTCTAATAAGCCCTAGAGCTGATCGAGCTCGGCTTCCTAATGCGGGGGTCAGTCAGCTAGCGAAGATCGGCGCGCAGCAATACCAGCACATGCCTGCTCCAAAGGGAGAGCCCATGAGTCAGCAAATAAAGAGCGGAAGATTTTTACACTCTTGTACCACGATGATTGAGACTCTTGCCTCCCCCAATACCAAGTCAATCCCAAGCCAGGCGGCACAAGGACAAAGGTTTCCACTCCAAGAGCCCCTGAGAGATGCGCGTTCACATTAGAAATTGTGAGAACGATATCGCAACTCGCCAACATGCAGGCCTGAGAGTCAAAATCGGAAAAAGAATCATGAATTCCATGTTCCACACCAAATCCGGACTCCTCAAGCTGCTTAAACTCTTCTTCGTCGACTTGGTGCTGCAGGCATACAATAACATCCCCTGGAAGAATTGCTTCACGAAGGAATTCAATCATCAAGCTTAAGGGGATTGACTTTCGAGCGCCAATATATTGCCGACCACTTCTCCAAGATATACCAAGCCTAAGACCTCGGCCAAAAGAACATTCACCTTTTCTTCTTTTCGGTTCCGAAGCAGCGCGGAGGTACCTGCCCAATTGTTTTTGGCCCAAATGCATTCCTGGAATAAATGAAATCATATCTCCCATCGGAAAGCAAGACGAACATTGATCAGCAGTTTGCACTGGATTGCTTGGATTGAATATAACTCCAGGGAAAGATCTGGCAAATAGCCGCTCTAATCGAGCATCAATTCTGCAATACACCCTCTGGAAGCGTCGGGCATACCACGAAAAGAACCTAGAAAAGTAGACTTGATCTCCCACTCCTTGCTCGTGCAGGATAAAAACACTTTCTGCATCACTTGAGCAGCGGGCTCTCCAGGAATCAAGTGGCAAAAATTCCCGGAAGTGAATCGGATCACTTTCCACTCGTCTATCATATCCATTATCAATTGCTTCTTGCACTTTAGAGACAGTTAAAAATTCATTCGCCCTTCTTAATACAGGCCAGACGTTTGAAGGGTCACATGCAATTGACTTGTTATATTGAATTACAGCTATATCATGATTACCCCTTACGCTTTCGACGATTCCAAGAATAAAGAAGGCTTCCGAGCTGCAACTAAAGCATTCAATTGCTCGCAGGGCAGCCTCCTCTGCAAGAGAAATCTCTCCCAGAGAAATATAAGACAACCCAATTTGAGTTACAATACCAGCTCTTGACTCTCCCTCCCAATGCGATTCAATGCTAAGGCCTATGGAAACGGATTGTGCAGCTTGACCTTCTGACCTGAGGGCTTTAATCAATGCTCTAGCAACTTTATCATCCGGTCTTAGCAGATAAGCCAACTGAAAGTATTCAGCAGCTTTTGGATAGTTTTTAAGCTCAACGCAGGCTTGACCTGCACAGCGAAGGACTTCGGACTCCTCAGAATCACCTCTTGACCCAATAAGCTTACATGCGGAAAGGGCATCAGAAAATCTACTCTGGCTCAGAAGAAATTGAACATAGTCATTCGACGAACATAATTCTAAATGATCTAAGCCATGAAGGGAAATCTGCAAAGGTTCATCACAATAACTGACATCGTCAAATCTCGCGATGGCGGACTCTGCCGAGAACAGTTCTGAGCAAGTCGCGCTCCAGTAAGAGTCAGAAACACAAAGGAAACAGCTCACTTGTGGATAATTTGAAGATATTGTCTCAAAAACTCCTTTCCACCAAAGGTAAGGACGCCTGGTGATATGACAGT
Organism: Synechococcus sp. CS-1328; assembly: GCF_025128095.1. Lineage (GTDB taxonomy): Bacteria > Cyanobacteriota > Cyanobacteriia > PCC-6307 > Cyanobiaceae > CBW1002. The sequence goes on from NZ_JAHLYT010000042.1 coordinate 5,831, forward strand.
TTTCGCCATTCGGAAGAACAGCTCTAGAGGGATAATTGGCTATATTCACCGCGACAAGTTTATAGGCATTCCTGAACAACTTATCAACAATACTGAATACGTCTTCGACGGCAACGTGCTCTAAAACGTCAAAGCAGACCACGCAATCTGAAGCTTCAATAGCTGTTTTCGCTAGAGATGGCTCATATTCGCACACACGAGAAAGGGAAAAGAAATCCAATGCGGATTTACCCCCGTCAAAATCTGGACTTTGCCACGAACAGCTGCCGCTTCCATAGTCTAAAACAGTATCGACTGCAAATTCATAGAAAAAAGGTCTCAAAATATATCTAAACTTTCTAATATTCATCAAGTCAAACTTGCTCGAGCCAATTCTTTTGACTCCTGAGAAGGCCATCTCTCTATAGTAACCAATCAATCTTTCGCTACGATCTGTTCTCATGAGGGTAGAATGAAATATTTAAGGGCGTTACTGATAGCAAAAAAGGATAGGCTTGAATCCAGAAACATTGATGCGAGCGCAGATTTGAACATCAAGAGATCAGCCGAACAGCAAAGCCCTCATTAGCAGATAAAATATAAACTACTAGCCATAAAGAGATGATTTAAGCTAAAAAGAAACGCCTTGACTGCATCAATCAAGGCGTCATTCAATATAGAGCCAATAGAAGCTCTAGCCGAACGTGCAAGAAAGACTACCTGTGGAAGATGCGGTTGCAATTGCTTTTGTGGAAGTAGCCGTAGAAGATGCATCTAGACATCTAACGCCTGAAGGTCCAGCGGTCCAAGCATCGCTAGTGATGCTAACGCTAGCGCTGCCATTGCAGTCTAGTGTGACGCCCGCGGGATTAACAGGAGCTGCTCCAATCTTAGAAGCTTGGCCAACGGCACATTCCTTGGCAAGACCCATGAGCTCTCCAACAGCTGCGCCTGCAGCTGCAGCATTACGAGCATTGAGAAACTGAGGAAGCGCTACAGCGGAGAGGATGCCTACGATGGCAACCACAATCATCAGCTCAACGAGGGTGAAGCCCTTTTGGAGCAGAGTGCGGTTGCGATGCAGATTCGCAAGTAGCTGTAGCTGGGTGCGATGACTAACAGATTTAGACATTTTGGTTGAATAGGGATCCTGGCTCAATATAGAAGCAATTAGCCTAGGTGAAACCGAATAATTCTGAATCCTAGGTGAGAATATCCTTAAATTGCTTGCCATGGTAGCCAAAGTTTCGCCTAGTAGGCAATTTAGCAGGACATGCCTAGGGGTCGGCACATGCCCAATTGCGCACGTCAGAATCAGATCGCGAACCTAAGAGGAAGCTACTGATACATTTTTGGCGTGCCAATTCAACAATCCAGTAGTAATGATGGCGTTAATCCGCCGAGACGGGTGTGGATCCAAGCGTATTCCAAGAATCCCAACACATCCACGAATTGCTGACTGTATGGTTGCGGCAGCCGCGAGGGATGGGGAAAAGGCCACTTGAGCGGCGCAAATCTCGAAACAAAATTCTCCTTCCAATCGTGAGGGATATGAGCACCTCCATTATGTAGGCAGATGATTGAGCTGTCAAGTCGTTCGTCATAGGCGTGGATGTGTTCTGATTGTTCGAGTGCAGGTTTGAACTCCGCCCCCCTGCGCCACTACGGAATGTGTTGAGCACCTGACCCTCCAGCCCGGGGTGCATACGGTCAAGGGGAACGACTCCACCCCGTGGACGTCTTCCCCCCCGCTGCCGCACCGCGATGACTGAGCTTGGCCAGTGCCCGTTTGCGGGGCGCGCTGCGACCACCGCCGCATCCGGAGGGTCTGCGAACCAGGCCTGGTGGCCGCACCAGCTCAACCTGGGGATCCTGCATCAGCACAGCCCGGCCTCCAACCCTCTGGGGGAGGCGTTCGACTATCCCGAGGCCTTCAGCCAGCTGGATTTCGCCGCCCTCAAGCGCGATCTGCATGCCCTGATGACCGACTCGCAAGACTGGTGGCCGGCCGACTGGGGCCACTACGGCGGTCTGTTCATCCGCATGGCCTGGCACAGCGCCGGCACCTACCGCACCGCCGACGGTCGTGGTGGCGCAGGCACCGGCAACCAGCGCTTCGCGCCGATCAACAGCTGGCCCGATAACGGCAACCTCGACAAGGCCCGCCGCCTGCTCTGGCCGATCAAGCAGAAATACGGCAACCGCATCTCCTGGGCCGATCTGATCATCCTCACGGGCAACTGTGCCCTGGAATCGATGGGCTTCCCCACCTACGGTTTCGGCGGCGGCCGCGTCGATATCTGGCAACCAGAAGACGACATCTACTGGGGCCGCGAAACCACCTGGCTCGGCGATGAACGCTATAGCGGCGAGCGCGAACTGGAGAACCCCCTGGCCGCCGTGCAGATGGGGCTGATTTATGTGAATCCCGAAGGCCCCAATGGCGAGCCCGATCCGGTGGGTTCCGGGCGGGATGTGCGCGAAACCTTCGCCCGCATGGCGATGAACGACGAAGAAACCGTGGCCCTGGTGGCCGGCGGCCACACCTTCGGCAAGGCCCATGGCGCCGGCAGTCCGGAGCTGATGGGGCCCGCCCCGGAAGGCGCCAGCCTCGAGGAGCAGGGGCTGGGCTGGAAGAACCACTTCGGCAGCGGCAAGGGCGCCGATGCCACCACCAGCGGCATCGAGGGCGCCTGGAAGCCCAACCCCACCACCTGGGACCGGGGCTATTTCGAGATGCTGTTCGGCTACGAGTGGGAACTGGAGAAGAGCCCGGCCGGCGCCTGGCAGTGGCGGGCGAAGGATGTGCGCGAGGAGCACCTGATCCCCGACGCCCACGACCCCAGCAAGCGGCACCGGCCGATGATGACCACCGCTGATTTGTCGTTGCGCTTCGATCCGATCTACGAACCGATCGCCCGCCGCTTCCACCAGGATCAGCAGGCCTTCGCCGACGCCTTCGGCCGCGCCTGGTTCAAGCTCACCCACCGCGACATGGGGCCCAAGGCGCGCTACCTCGGCCCCGAAGTGCCCGACGAAGACCTGATCTGGCAGGACCCGATTCCGGCCGTGGACCATCCCCTGATCGATGCCGCCGCCATCGCCGACCTGAAGGCTCAGGTGCTGGCCTCGGGGCTGTCGGTGCCGGAGCTGGTGGCCACCGCCTGGGCCTCGGCCTCCACCTACCGCGGCTCCGACAAGCGCGGCGGCGCCAACGGCGCCCGGATCCGCCTGGCACCCCAGAACAACTGGGAGGTGAACCAGCCTGAGCAACTGGCCAAGGTTCTGGCAGTGCTCGAAGGCATCCAGCAACAGTTCAATGCCAAGCAGATCAATTCCAAGCAGAACGCAGCCCAGAGCACTGCCCAGCACAATCCCCAGAACCCAGCCCAGAGCACAACACAAGCCACTGGCACCAGGGTCTCCCTGGCAGATCTGATCGTGCTGGCAGGTTGCGCCGCCGTGGAGCAGGCCGCCCGGGCCGGAGGCCATGCGGTGTCGGTGCCCTTCACACCGGGCCGTGTCGATGCCTCCCAAGAGCAGACCGATGCCGCCTCCTTCGAGCCCTTGGAGCCCCAGGCCGACGGCTTCCGCAACTACCAGAAGCGCGCCTTCGCGGCACGGGCCGAGGAGCTGCTGGTCGACCGGGCCCAGTTGCTCACGCTGAGCGCGCCGGAGCTCACGGTGCTGGTGGGTGGCCTACGGGTGTTGGGGGCCAACGCTGACGGCTCACCCCACGGCGTGTTCACCCACAGGATCGGCACCCTCAGCAACGACTTCTTCGTGCACCTGCTCGACATGGGCACGGTATGGACGCCCATCGCCGAAACGACGGAGTCTGCTGCCGCGCAGGCCAGTACCGCGAAGAGCAGTACCTCGCAAACCTTCGAAGGCCGCGACCGCCACAGCGGTGCGCTGCGCTGGACCGGCACCCGGGTGGACCTGGCCTTCGGCTCCAACTCGCAGCTGCGGGCCATCGCAGAGGTCTATGGGCAGAACGATGGCGGCGAGAAGTTCGTGGCTGATTTCATCGCCGCCTGGAACAAAGTGATGAACCTCGATCGCGTCTAATAGCCCAGCTCAGGAACAATCCAGCCTGAACACGTTTAAAAATAACCAGCCAGGCTGATCTCGCGATGCCTGGTTTGAATCGGGTGGATTCAATAACGTGCATCACCATGGTGTGAACGCAATGGTCCGCAGTTTTATGCGGGCCTAGACTAAGCAAAAAATTGAGGGCGAGCGTCTTCCGTGAACCTTCACAAACCAGGGCCGCCTGCCTCCGAGCCAGGCTTTTCCCTTGTCATCGTTCTGCTGCTCTCCCTGGGGGTGCTGCTCACGGGGGTGGCGATCATGGGGCGGGTGAGCTTCGGGCGGATGGGGGCGGCCTGGCAGGCCCAGAGCCGGGAGGCGCGGGAGGCGGCGGAGATCGGCATGGCGCGGATCGTGAGCGAGCTGAACCGGGAGCGGAACCGGCGGCTGCTGGTGAATGGGGCGGTGCTGAACAGCCAGACGCGGACCTACATCGAAAATCCCGTCAATGAAGGCATCACGGGCTCCCTCTGCACCACCACCCTGCCGCTGCTGAGTGGGGCGTTCCCGGCGGGGGCTGATCCCAAGGCGGAGCAAGTGATCGATACTGAGCGGCGCTTCCAGCTGGTGAGCGTGAGTCAGCCGGCCTCATCCAGCGAACGGGAACCATCGGCGCCCACCAGCAAGAACGACAGCGACGCCAACAGCACCGAGAGGTTCAAGGTCACCACCGGTTACGACCCGGATGGCACTGGCGAAGCGGAATTCCCCGCCCGGGCCGGGGAGATCACGATCGAGGTGCGGGGGATGAGCTATCGCAACGACACCCTGATTGCCACCACCACCTTGAGCCGCACCTTTGAGGTGGTGCCGAAATGCTGCGGGGGGTCGCTGGGGGGCTACGGGGCCGCCTTCGGGCCGGACACCCGGCCCTGCCCCTCGATCGGCTTCGGCATCGTGGGCGGAGCCGCCGCGAACAACACCGGATCGATCACGATCCTTGGCACCTCTGCAAGTATCAGAAACAGTGAGGGCGTCAAGATTCCGTTTGTGTATTGCATTGCCAGCACCACCTGCAGTGTGAGCCTGAACCAGAACCTGGGCACGGGGGTGAAGGTGGTGGATGTGCCGATGCCCGCCATGCCGGCGCCAGCCAATACCACCTGCCTGGATCAGAACACGGCGCTCTGTAATCTCAATCTCGATGACAACGTCTTAGACCTCAACGACGGCAACCTCTTGCTGGATACGGGGCTGCCGATGAGCAGCTGGCCCACCAATTTCCGATCCGTGTGCAGCCGCAGCAGCAGCACACCACCACTCACTACCTGCAGCCTCAACACGCTCAACTTCGGCGCCAACAACCGCACCATCACCATCGATAGCCGCGGCGGGCCGGTGCGCTTCTATTTCCCCAACAGCCAGAGCGACATCACGACCCTGACCTTGCGCAACAACGGCGGCTTCAAACACATCAATTCCAACAACAGCGGCAACCTGCCCAGCCGGATCACCGATCTCAGTCTGTTCGGCTGCCTGCCCTCAGCCAGCCGCACCTGCGACCCGAGCCAGAGTTTGGAGATCGGCAACGGCGGCTCAGAGGCGCTGCAACTCTTTGCCTACTTCCCCAAGGGCAATGTCACGATTGGGGGAACCGGTGGCTTCAATGGAGTGATGTGGGTGAATCAGCTGGCAACGAACGGCAATATCACCTTCACCATTCCCGGTTCTGGCCTGGCCGACGTGCTCGATATGATGGGGATGGGTGGCCTGGCACCCACGCAGGACTTCCCCATCGTGGATTATGTGACCCGCGCCACCAAGAGTCTGCGTTTCTTCTGAGTCGTTTGCCATGAAGATCATCCTTCGAGCACGGCTCTTGCACTCGGCGCTCAGCCGTGAGCAAGATGGCTTCAATCTGGTGGAGCTGCTGATTTCGGCCGTGATTCTGTTGGTCACGCTGATGGGGGCCGTCACGATTTCGTTGACCAGCAGCATGAACAGCTACCAGACGGGCCTGCGCTACCAGAAGGAGGCCGCCATCGATGCCGATCTGGCCCAGATCCAGCGCTTCAATGATCGCTTCACCTGCGTCAGCGGCACCTGTCTGATCGCGCCCGGCACCGATACCCCGATGGGCAAGGATGCGTACTTCCCCGATCCGGTGGGGCCCGATACTGACAACGACGGTGTGGTCGACGTGGCAGACGATGCCAACCACGACGGCATTGCCGATGAGGCGAAGACGGCCCTGGACGCCTTCCAGAACCGATGCCTCTACCTCGCGTCATTGGATCTGGTGACGCCGCTCAAACAGCTGATCGAAGCCTCGATCCCCGTGCCCACCGGCCTGCAGCGCACGATCGCGGTGGATTCCACCACCCAGGGCGGTGCGCACCGCTATACGGTGACCTATGTGGATCCCGCCTCCAATGAGGTGATGCGTCAGATGACCCTGCTTCCCTCCACCGTGGCCTGGTGTCCGCGCATTTGAACAGCCGCAGCCAGCGGCGCCGATCGCGCCGGCCCCGGGGCTACTCCATGGCAGAGCTGCTGGTGACCGTGGCGGTGCTGGGCATCCTCAGTGCGGTGGTGCTGAATGGCATTGGCGTGCGCGAATGGCAGCGCCGCAAGGTGAACGCCGTGGCGGTGGAGCTGAATGGCTGGTTGGAATCTGTGCGCCGCTCGGCCCTGAAGGGAACGGGTTGCCAGGTGACCATCCAGACCAATGCCTCCGCCGTGGCCGGCACGGTGATCGCCTCGGCTGCACCGGTGACCACCACCACCCTGCCCAACACCTGCATGAGTGAGCAACCGCTGCGAATCCTGGCCAATAGCGGCGGCGATCGCTATGCCATTCAGGCCGATCCCGCCACCTTCTCCTTCACGCCTCGCGGCACGGCGCGGGGCCTGCCGAACGGCAACCACGGCGACCTGGAGATCACGATCTCCCTGAATGGCCAGCCACCGATGCGCTGCGTGCAGCTCAGCTCTCCGCTGGGGCTGATTCGGGTGGGCTTCAGTGAAACCACTGTGAGTGGCTCCTGCACCTACCCAGGCCTCTTCTGATGGACAAACTCCACCGGCACCACAAAAACAGTCCGTCCGCCAGCGCCAGGGCCTTCACCCTGATGGAACTGCTGATGGCGGCGGCGATTGGGGCGGTGATCCTGGCGGTGGCGGCCAAGGTGCTGATCGGTGATGTGCGGAGCAGCTCCAACCAGGAGGCGATCCAGCGCCTGCGCGACCACTGGGGGCGGGTGAACTATTTCGTGGATACGGAGGTGCGCGAGGGCCTGAGTGTGAGCCTCACCGCCGGCAGTGGCGGATGCGCTTCTGTGACCAATCCCCTGCTCACGATCACGGTGCCGGCGCCGGGCACGGTGAGTGGAATCAGCACAATCCACTACTACAACCAGAACGGTGATCTCTGGCGCTGCGGACCCGACATCGCCGACAATGGATCCTTGATCTTCGACACGATTACCAATGTGATCCTGGTGGAAAATACCACCCTGGAGGTGAGCATCACCAATTCCAGCAACATCAATTACGTGCTCACAATGAACAGCCGTGCAGCGGGCAATGGAATTGAGTATGCCGCCAGCAGCGAAGCACGAACCGCCTCCCGATCCTGCGATCCCACCTCGGGGATCTGTTATTGAGATCTTGAAGATCGATCAGGCTGGAATGATGCTGCGCACGACCATCATGCGCTTGGGGAGAGTGGCGCCCCTGCTGGCTCTGGCCCTGTTGATCGGCTGTTGGTCTCAGCCCAAGAGGAGGTTCCCTGAGGCCTCCGAGGCGGGCCGGAGGGCCTGCGTGGAGGAGGTGCAGGCGAACTATGCCCCACAGGGACGGGTGGAGGCGATGAAGAAGTGCCTGGCCACGATTGATAAACGGCTCGTGGCCCAGCGCAAACTCCAGCACACCCTAAACCCTGCAGCTCTGCCTTCAAGCGGCGAGACGGAAATCCAATCCCTCACTGCTCAAGAGCGCCTACTTTACTGCCGGCTGCATCAAGAGGAAGTGCAAGCCGCCGAGCGTGAGCGGCAAAAGCGACAAAGTCTCTGGATCACAGCATCCAGCCGTGCACATCCAGGAAGCGCGTCTTCGACAGAAGCCAAGGTGAATTACGAACAAGCGATTAACCAACTGAATACGCTGATCCCGGAGAGCTACCGAGCAGGCTTGCCGCTAGTTCCCGATGCCATCTCTGCCTATCAAAGCTGCATGGGCCCTTTATTCAAGTGACACTTGAAAGACCACCCAAGAAAAACTCAAATTGCCCCAGGGAGGGGAGGACCTGGTTAACCCAAGAAAATACTCGAACCAAGACTTGAGACTCGTGTCCCTGTCTTGAAGCCTGTTTCTCAACAGGGGCTGTACAGAGATTCCCTGGCAAAGGCCGACATGAATGCGGCTCTTCAATCAAAGATTCTACAATAATAACGATGCACTTCTTGACTCAAATCCAGGACTTCCTCGTGCTTTCACTGCAATGAAAGCCTCTGCAGGCGCAATCATGGGCCCCTAGATTCCGCCATTCGAATGCGCCCTTTCCCCCGTGGAAAGCGAGCATAGCGCCATTTATGCCCTGGCATGACTCAACCGGTTAGACCTTGGAAAAGCCGCAGACTCGGACAAACTAGTGTCACAGGCTTGCGCCACCTTTCCGATCGCAATATTCATACCAATAGGTCTCCATCCTCCCCACCAAGATGCCAGAGACGAGAAGTGCACTCTTTCTAAACTTTCCACTGAACTTGCTAAAGCATTTTCTTTTCAGCTTTCATTCGAGCAGCACGATTGCCGCAATGTCAAGAAATATAACTCCCTTTCATGGGCGTCGCCAAAGCGTTGTTCGATCCTATGATGAGGGAGATGTAGTTGTTGTAGGGACCGAGGCTAAGCCGCCATGCCGACCCCAATAATCAAGTCAGCAGCTGCAGAGGCGAAGCTTCGCCTCCTCTTGCTCGGATCCTTGCAGAGGAGCTTGGTCCGCGTTCGCCAGCGTGACCGTGCCGCTCAGGCTGGATTTTCGATGGCAGCGGTGATGCTGGTGATCCTGATCTGCATCATGGGCTCCATGGCCTTGGCGATGCGTGGTAGCTCGGGGTTGCTGGCTTCACGGCTCCAAAGCCAGAGCCGCGAAGCCCGCGATGTAGCCGAAGCTGGGATTGTGCAGGTTGTGAGCGAGCTGAATAATCCTCCGAACAGACGGATGCTGGTTTCAGGGTTACCGCTCAGCAGCTGGGGCACCACACCTGATGCTCGCCAGCAGAATCCTTGTCGACAACTTCCCACGGCCACTCCAACATCATCTCAAGCACGAGCACTTGCGGGAAATTCAACGCAGAATCTGGTGTCAGGCAACAGTTCGCGGCGTTTCATTCTTAAATCGGTTCGCTATTCCAATAGCAATCGAACACGTTGGATTGAGAGCAGGTATGATAGTGCAGGAAGTCTTTCCACTAGCAATAGCTCCCCGGCATTTGATAACAGCACCAATCAGCTCATCAATCTTCAAACGGCATCCTCAGGTCAGCCCGACAACCTTGGATACATTCAGCTTGAAGTCGAGGGCGAAGTGATTCGTGGTGGCACACAAGCCGCTCGTGCCACGGTGACTAGAGAATATCAAGTTGTTCCAAAGTGCTGCGGCCTCTCCTTCAACGGCCCTGGCAATATCTACGGTAACGACAGAACGATTTGCACCAGTGGTAGTGACAACACAGGCAAGCTTGGTGTTGTGACTGGCTTCAATGGTGGTGGTGTCACGAAAGCCTCGGGAGGAGCAGGCGATATTCTTGGGCCTGATGGCAATCCTCTTCAGGCCATTCTATGCATCACGTCAACAGCAACATGCGGCGCCGGCGTAAGCAGCATTAGCACTTCTGGCGGCAATACTGTTCCAGTGACCCCTATTGCGATCAACATTGATCCACCACCCACTTACCCAGGCACGACAAGCAATAAGGGTTCAATATCCAAGGTTAATACCTACATGCGAGTCAACAGTACCGATACGGCTATTGAGCTGTGCGACATTAGCGGTTCCACGCTAAGTGGCTGCAGCACTGCCAACTATTGCGAAAAAGTTACCTCCACTGTCGCAAATTATCACTGCCGCATGTCTGACATTGATACCGGCACTAAAGTGCTCACAATAGATTCGACTGGTGGCCGAATTGCATTGTACTTCAACGATTCACCTGGCACCGTGGCTACTGGTGGAACCGGTGGCATACAACATGTAAGGTGTGGATCTTTTGCTGGCGCCACAACAGCTTGCGCTACCGCTGCGCCCGCTTCTCAATTTGATCGAGTTTCCTTCTATGGAAACTTAGCGTCCAATGTCTTTGATCTTCAAGGGACACCTGGCGTACTTTCAACATTTGTCTATTTCCGGCAAGGCCAGGTTAACATCGGTGGAAATGCTGAAATTGTGGGCTCTCTCTGGTCTAATAATCTAGAGCTTAATGGTAGCTTTGAAATTGCCGCACCGCCAACCGGTTGTGTCACCGGCGGCGGAGCATTCTGCACCTTAATTGGAGGAGGTGGTGCTCCTAGTGAAGTTCTATTTGATTGGGTGGCCAGGAGCACCGCCCAAGGCAAGTTATACTAGGCATCCATCATGACTTTGCGTTCAGCAATCATTGTTCGATCCGCTTTAGCAGCTCCACCGCGGCAGAATCTCATGGTGTTTTTTGCAAAGCGGAATCAGTTAATTATTGTGCCTCGATCTGGATTTACCTTGGTGGAGATTCTTGTAGGTGCTGTATTGTTATCGATTGTAGCTGCTGGCGTAGCCGTCATCATGGTTGGAGGGAACCGTACATCGCAGCAGGCAGGCCTTCAAACGCAACTTGATGCCCTGATTGATCAAGATCTTGCCGCCGTTCAGACGCTGAATGACCGCTATACTTGCTGCCCCGGAAGCTGCACAAGCCTTGACAGCACGATCAATGCCGCTGTAGCAGCAGGAGATTGCTCCGTCAACACACCCGGCAACGAGAATTACTATTCTCCCAATCAGACCAACTCTGACCCAACAGCGGCAACAACGGCAACACTTGCGTTTCGGAGTGCTTGCACAAATCGCACGATCACTGATAATTTTATCACTCAAATGCCCACTCTACCTGCCTGGCCAGCTGGCACTAATCTTACTCGAACCACGCCCCTTCTGGTTGGTACCTCTGGCCATCTCCTTCAATGGTCTTACACGGGATCTATTGATGGGAATGTGGCGGTCACTCGCGTGGTCAATCTTACTCCAACCGTAGCAGCTTGGTGCCCTTAAATGCTAACAACCTTGCTCAAGGGTAAATCAGAAGGCTTCACACTCACCGAATTTATGGTTGTTGTTGTCTTGATTGGCATTGTTGGAGCAGTCACTATTTCCTTGGGAATAGATTCTTGGCGGAGAGAGCGGCTCAACGCAGTTGTGATCGAGCTTGCTGGTTGGCTAGAGGAAATCTCCAGAAACCCAGAACGCAACGGAACCGCCTGTACGGTTACTGTTGATACTGGCAGCCGTTCTCCCGGTTCGCGCCTGGCACGAGTAGAACCCACAAGCTGTTCAGCCAATCCAGCATTCAATATCCCTGCAACCTTTGGTTCCGATAATTTTAATGTTGGATCTTCTCAGGACTCATGGACTTTTACCCCTCGTGGAGCGATTTCTTCGGCTTCAGATGTTCAGGTTCGCATTGCCATCTCTGGCCAGCAACCAGTCCAATGTGTTCGTCTCTCTGGAACTCTTGGTTTAATTCGCCTGGGTCGCAATGAAGCCTCTTCTGATGTCTCCTCGAGTTGCACAGTATTCAGCTCAACTTGAGATGCCTAACTCGTCTTCAGATGGATACTTTCGACCTGCTCATCGCTCGGCCACCCTTAATCTGTCTGGATTCTCACTTGTTGAGCTTCTAGTCGTATCAGCAATTGGAGGTATTTTGATTGCAGCTGCAGCCTCGATTAGCGTTACACACATTCGCTCCAGTGCCAACCAGCTTTCGATACAGCAACGCCGCAGCGACTGGGGCAAGCTCACTTACTTGCTTCAAACTGAGACAGGAGAAGGCATCTCTGTGGCGACGGGCGTATCCACATCAGGTTGTGCAGCCACAGTGAACTCACTATTTACAATTACTGTCCCTATTTTTGACAGTTCAAGCCCTAGTACAGCGGTGCCAACACGCCTGATCCACTATTATACAACTGGTGCAGGTACGGCGGCTCAGTTATGGCGTTGTGGGCCTGCGATTCTTGATGGCAGTGCTGCCAACACGCGTGCCGGCCAGCTCTCACCCACTGGCAGCATCGTTACTTCTCTATTAATGGAAGGAGTACCTATCACCGCAACCCTTGTAGATTCTAGATCTCTGACTATCCAGCCTGACACGGTGATTGCTGGGTCAGTTGAACCCTTTACAGTTCGAACAAAGGTACGCCTGATTCAGTAGTATTTGACTTGGCAGGCAAATTCTTTGCATAAAATCCAGTAAACTCATGCCACATTGGGATCACGGGTACTTCTCCAACAGCATCTATACGAGTAGTTTTTATCGAGAGCAGGTTCCAAGCTGGCTTGATTTTGCTTCCCTTGTGGCTGGCCACGAACCTCCGCGAGCACACGAAGGAGACCCTTTTCACTACCTTGAACTTGGCAGTGGAATGGGTCTTTGCCTATGTCTTCAGGCTGCCTGCTATCCAGAAGGCCAATTCATTGGTGTCGACTTTCACCCTGAGCATATTGCACATAGTCGATGGCTTGTTACTCAATTGAAGCTGAAGAATATTGAGTTTATAGAGGCAGACTTCTGTGACCTTTGCTCCAATTCATCCCCACTTGGACTGCTGCCTGGAGTCAATGGGCACTTCCACTATGTTGCCGCTCACGGCATTGCCAGCTGGGTCATCGAACCGGTTCAAAATGCAATGCTGGCACTCGCCAGCCAGGCATTAAGGCCTGGAGGGCTCTTCTATTGCTCGTACAATACCTTTCCTGGATGGCTGGGTCGAACTGCATTTCATGTCTTGTCTGAGCTGGAGCTTCAGCGTTCAGATCAGTCCAGCCCTCATGCAGCCTATCTCCGAGCAGCAACCACTCTCAATTCACTATTAGGACCTGAAGAGCAGCCCCATGTGCTGGGAATGGCGCAGCCAACACTCAGGGCTGATCTGAGCCAGATCCCCCTGAGTCCGGTTAACTATCTCACGCAGGAGTATGGATCTAAGGGCTGGGCCCCCATGTTCGTGTCCGATATGCACCAGCGGTGCAAGAACCATAAGCTGAGTCCGGTGGCTTCTGCAACGCTACCTGATCTCTTCGACGACCTATTGGTCGAGAGCCTGCATGACACGGTGCTTGCGGAAAAAAATTCACTAATTCGTAGTACTTTAATCGACTTAGCCACTAATAAAGCATTTCGTAGAGATATCTTTGCGAAGGGTTCACTTAGTCTTTCTGGGCAGGAAAAGATAGAACGGCTTGGCCGTGTTCGTCTAGCTTTGCGCGAAGCCCCAGCCGTTGATGTCTATAGTTTTAATACGCACTTTGGAGAAGTCGTGGGCATGTTCGACATCTGTCATGAGATGGAGGCTCTCCTTAGGGAGAATGCTCAATCTCTTGAAAGTCTTCAGGCAGAGTTGATGCAACCCCTCCCTGTGCTGGAGAAAATGGCAGCTTTACTGCTTCATGGGAACAGAATTGGGTTGGATCGTGGAAAGCAGGGTGATGCAGCGCTTAGCGGATGCTTGAGTGTAAACGGTACCTTGAAAAGAATGATGCAGGCGGGCCGTCCATATGAATTCTTGACATCGCCGACTTTAGGTACTGGGATAAGTGTCTCGACTTTAGAAACTCTTTTTCAGGATGCCTTGGCAAAGGGCCTGAATGGCGAAGAGCTGGCAGCCTGCATTATGCTTGGCGCCGAAGTGCTTGGAGCAGAATTGCGTGATGGCGACAAGAAGACAATGCTGAGCGATAAGAAAAAGCTTGAAGCCATAAACAGCGGTGCTGAAAACTTTCGCTCCCAGCGCTTGGCCGCATTGAAGGCAATGAAAGTAATTGAGTGAGTTTGGCTCAACGCTTCTGCTCATAAATCGCCAAAAACGTCCCTTCAAGTTCAATCGGCTTGTCATATTTACAACCCACAAAATAAGCCGAGCCCACATGATCCATCCACATCACCGTGGCGTCGTTCGAGATCGGCTCGCCCGTGCTGGGGTTACGGATGAACACCCGGCCATAATCGCCAGGCACAGGCGATCCCTCCTTATCTGGGATGGCGATGCAGCAACCCGACAGGCTCACATCCCACAGGCGAGCCTTGTATTTCTGGCCCTCCACCACAAACACCACGGCGATCTGCACCGAGAAGGCCGGAACACTGAAGCGGGGCTCCCTGCGGGGCAGGAACGCCTTCTTCTCTTTTCTAGTGGCCACGCCCGCTCCCATAGCGCCCTCGCCGTTCCACATCGACAAGCCACCTTCATCCTAATAGGACCTTAACGAGCCTGCTCAGGAATGGAAGAGGGCCAGCTGCCGATCCGTGGGAGGAATCCGGCCGCCAACACGCACGGGCACGGCCTGCCAGCTCTCCCCCTGTTCCGCCGGTTGCAACAGCGGTTCCAGGGCCCGCAGGCCGGCCCCATCCGCCGGTTGCAGCCAGGCGTCCTCCAGGCCGTCCGGCAGGATCACCGGCATGCGCGGGTGGAACGGCGCCACCAGGCCATTGGCACGGGTGGTGAGCACACAGCAGCTCTCCACCTCGCTGCCATCGGGGCCGATCCAGCGGTCCCACAGGCCCGCCAGCCAGAAGGGCTGCCGGTCGCGGCGGCTCACCCACACACAGCGTGATCCGCGGCCTTCGCGGTAGCCATCCGCCGGCAGCAGGCAGCGGCGGTGGCGCCAGGCGCCTCGGAAACTCGCCTTCTCGGCCACCGTTTCACTGCGCGCATGGATCGGCCGGGGGCTGCCCAGCGGTTGCTTCTGCCATTCCGGCAGCAGGCCCCACAGGGCCAGCCCCACCTGCAGCTCGCCGTGCTCCTGCCGCTGAATCAGCACCGGCTCGCCCGCAGCAATCTCCGGACGCGCTGCGTAGTGGGCCGCCAGGCCTTGCGGCAGCGGGCCCTTGAGGCGCAGCAGCAACTGGTCGATCGGGGTGGTGAGGGAGTAGTGGCCGCACATGGGTCAACTCTCGCAGCTCAGCGCAGCCGGCATAGTCTTGAGTCATGGACTACCGCCTCGACCGGTTGTATGGGGCCTTTCTGCATCGGGAACTGGCCGTGTCCTGGCTGGCGCTGGCCACCCTGTTGGGTGGCCGCCATCGCTGGGATCTTCGGCAGGGGCGCTTCACCGCTCTTGAAATGGGCTGCGGCCACGGACTGAATCTGCTCTTCAATGCCGCCGCCCATCCCGAGGCCCAGTTCTTCGGGATCGATTTCCATCCCAGCCATGTGGCCCTGGCCACCACACGGGCCAGGGAGCTGGGCCTGGGCAATGTGCAGTTCGCCACGGCCGATCTGCGTGAATTCGCCGAGGGTCTGCCCGCTCGCGGGCCCTGTCGCCACTGGCCCGAGGCCTACGACCTGGTGCTGGCCCACGGCGTTGCCAGCTGGGTGGGGGCTGACACCCGCCAGGCGTTGCTGGAGGCCGCCAGCCACTGCCTGCAGCCGGGGGGCTTGTTCTACTGCTCCTACAACACCTATCCGGGCTGGTTGTCGCGCAGCCCCATGCAGATGCTGGCCCTGGAGCTGGGTCTGCTCAGCGGCCACAACACCAGCGAGGCCTCGCTGCAGCAGGCCACGGCCTGGCTGCAGGAGCTCCTCGGTGATGGCGAGGCCCACAACTCTCCCCTGGGTAGGGCCCATCCGGAGTTGCGCAGTGCTCTGCAGGGGTTGAGCAAAGCATCGAGCAGTTACTTGATGGGGGAATATCACGCCACCCATCAGCCGCTCTATGTGGGCCCGATGCACCGAGCCTGCGCTCAGGTCGGCCTGACCCATGTGGGCTCGGCCTCTTTGCCGGAACTCTTTCCCCAGATGCTGGATAGCCCCAGGGCCGCCTGGATTTGCCAGGCGCCCAATGCGGCGATGCAAGAAATTGCCTTCGATCTGGCCATCAATCAGACGTTTCGGCGCGATCTCTTTGCCCGTGGGGTGATTCCTCCCAGTTCCGTTGAAATCCAGGCGGAACTGGCGTCCCTTCCCCTGATCCTGCGGCAGGATTCCCTGAAAACATGCAAGGACTTCCCCATCAGCATGGGAACCATGGCCATCGATGCCGCCATGCTCGAGTCTGTGCATCAGGTCCTGGATGCTGGCCCCCGCAGCCTTGGCGAGCTGGCCCAGGAGTTGGGGCAAGCTCCCCGCGATCTCTTGCCTCAGCTGGCCCTGCTGCTCGACAAGGATCTGGTGGGGGCCGATCCCTTCGCCGCCCTGGCTGCAGGTTCCCAACCCGGCCTCACGGCAGCCGGGTCTGCCGAGATCACAGCCTTCAATCAGACGTTGATCGAGCTCGCCTCCCTGGGGAAGGGAGCCGCAGGGCTGCTGGCCCCCGAGCTGCGGCTGCCCATCCCTCTGGCCGATGCTCAGATCCTGCTGGCCCAGGTGGAAGCGCTCGGGCTCGATGCTGCCGATCGGGTTCAGATGGTGTGGATGGGCATCCAGATGGCCGGCCTCACCCTTCACGATCCGAAGGGTCAGCCCATCCGTGATGAGCAAGCCGCCTTGGCTCAGCTGGAACAACTCTGGGAAGAGTTCCAGGGCGCCGGCATGGAAGATCTCAGGCGGCTGGGGCTGGTCTGATCCGCTCAGAGCAGCCGGCCGTCTTCCATCGACACGGTGCGATCGGCCACATCGAGAATCCGGCTGTCGTGGGTCACCAGCAGGATCGTGCAGCCCTGCTCGCGGGCCAGCCGCTGCATCAGCGTCACCACCTCGCGGCCGGAGCGGCTGTCGAGGGCAGCAGTGGGTTCATCGGCCAGCAGCAGCGGCGGTTCGCCCACCAGCGCCCGCGCCACCGCCACCCGTTGCTTCTGGCCGCCCGAGAGTTGGTCGGGCTTCATCTCCAGATGATCGCCCAGCCCCACGCTCTCCAGGATCCGGCGGGCGCGGCGGTCCATCTCCTCGGTGCTCAAGGTGCCGCGCATCTCCAGCGCCATGCGCACGTTCTGGGTGGCGGTGAGGCTGCGGTGCAGGTTATGGGCCTGGAAGATGTAGCCGTGCTCGCGCCGCGCCAGGGTGAGGGCCCGATCCGATCCGCCCATCAGCTCGCGGCCCAGCACCTGCAACGAGCCGTTCTGGGCCGCCCGCAGCCCGCCGATCAGGGTGAGCAGCGTCGTTTTGCCCGAGCCGGAGGGTCCGGTGAGCAGCACGATCTCCCCCTTCTCCACCTCCAGCGCCACTTCAAACAACACCTGGCGCCGCACCGCACCATGGCCGAAGCTGTGGTTGAGCCCCTGAATCGAGATCGCGCTGGCCATGGCGGTGCTCCTGCTCAGAACAACTCAGCCGGGTCGGCCGCCTGCAATCGCCGCGTGGCGATCGCACCCGAAGCCAGACACATCACCAGCGTGAGCACAAACACGGTGATCGCCCGTTCGACGGTCATGGCGATCGGCAGGCGTGTGGCGTTGGCGGCCAGCGCATACAGCCCCACCGGCATCACGGCACCCGGAATGAAGCCGAGCGCCGCCAGGATCAGGGCCTGCTCCATCACCACCAGCAGCAGATAGCGATTGCGGAAGCCCATCGCCTTGAAGGTGGCGTATTCACGCAGGTGGGCATTCACATCGGTGGAGAGCACCTGATACACAATCACCACCCCCACCACAAAGGCCATGGCGGTGCCCAACCCGAAGATGAAGCCCACCGGGCTGGCCACCCGCCAGTAGTTCTCCTCGAACTGGATGAAATCAGCGTCGCTGAGCACCTTCACATCATCGGGAAGGTGGCGTTTCAGGGCCTCCACCACCGCGGCGGTGTTTTGATCCGGCGCCAGGGTGAGCAGCCCCACGCTCACACTGCTGGCGCTCACCCGCGGGAACATCCGCAGGAAGGTCTGGTCGCTGGCCATCAAGGTGCCATCGGCGCCGAAGGAGGCCCCCAGCCGGAACAACCCCGCCACCGTGATCGTGCGTCGCTCGATCTCCGTAGTGACCCGCTCACCCCGATCGATCCGCTTGATCACTTCGGCGTACTGGCCCCGCGCTCCCCGGTCGAACAGCACCGTATCGGGCAGCTTCAGCGCATCGGCCTGGGCCATTACATCTTTCAGCCGCAGCACATCGGCATCCGGATCGAAGCCCAGCACCTGCACCGTGGCGCTGCGCAAGGTCTGGGGATTGCGCCAGGTCACGGTGCGGATGTACAGCCCCTGGGCATCCACCACCCCGGGCACATCCAGGGCCTGCAGCAGCCGGCGGCGGGGAAAGGTGGAGAGGTTCTGCAGGTTCAGCGCCTTGGGGCTGATCAGCACCACATCCGCCTTGAAGGAACGATCCAGCCGGGTGTTGCTGTCGTAGAGCGCCGCCTGGAAGCCCAGCTGCATGAACATCAGCAGATCGGCAAAGGCGATGCCGGCCAGCGCCACAAAGAAGCGGCCCCGCTCGTGGCGCAGCTGCAGCCAGCCGAGGGGGGTTCTCATGGGCCGATCCTGCGGAAAGCCGGCCTGAGGGCGCCGCGGGCCAACCGCCATCGGGGCCAGGGCGAACCGGTTGCGGCCCGGATTAGGATCGGGTCATGACCGCGATCCAGTTCAAGACCGGCTCGATCAAGCCCCGTCCTGGGTCTGTGAGTGAGGCGCAATTCCGGGCGCGTGTGGTGCGCATGGGCCTGATGAAGCACTCGGCCACCACAGCGGCAGCCATGCAGGCCCTGGTGCGCGAGGGGATCTGCACCCATGCCGCAACGCAGTGGCTGGCGCTGGATCCCGGCGCCGCCGACCCTCGTGATCAGCTCCTTGCCGAGGTTTACCAACGCCTGGAGGAGTGCCCCTCTGCCGCCACCGAGTGGCCAGGCGTGCGCGAGATCCTCGACAACGACGAACTGCTGGCGGCCTTGCTGGGCATCAGCGCCATCAGCCTGCGGCGTTATGCCAAAGCGGAGCGCCACTGCCCAGACCTGATCGCGGCCAGGCTGCACTGGCTGGCCCTGGTGATCGATCAGCTCGAGGGCAGCTACAACGCCACGGGCATCCGCCGCTGGTTTCAGAGGCCCCGCCTGGCCCTCGATGGCCAGCCCCCCAGGGATCGCCTCAGCGGCGACTGGGATCCCCACGACGACGCCATTCGCCCCATCTGGGAGCTGGCCCAATCGGCCCGCCTCGGCCTGGTGGCCAGCTGATCGGTGGTCGCCACTCCCCAGGAACAGGCCCCGTTCCGCCTTGGCTTTCGGGTCTGCGATCGGCGCTACCCCTTCCTCTGGCACACACCCGGCCAGCAGCAGGGTCGCTGGAACCGCGCCGGTGATCAGCCGGTGCATGTCCTCGCCAGCACGCCCACCCTGGCCTGGGCCGAATGGATCCGGCACCAGGAGATCCACGATCCGCAGGATCTGGACGGCATCGCCGCAGCCCTCTGGGCCGTGCTGCTCCCAGCCGCCTGGGGCGCCGAAGATCTGCCGGCCGTGACCCTGCCGCTGGATGTGGTGCTGGGAACCACAGAGCGAGACCAGCAAGCCAGGCAGGCGCTGGTGGATCAGCTCCGGCAACAGGGCGCCCAGGGCCTCAAGGCACCGAGTGCCGCCTTGCACCAGAGCCACTCCGCCTTGCCCTGCGTTCGCGTCTGCGACGGCGCTGAGGTCGCCGAGCTGCTGCCGATCCCGGCCGAGGTGATCCTGCTCTGGTGCCCAGCCGAGCAACTGCCGGGCTGGTGTTGCGTGCCGCAAGGGCGGCCCGGGCCTGAGCTGCTGCCGTTGGTGCGGCGTGAGGGGATGCTGGCTGGCTAAGCCGCCTCCCTGGCGGAACGGGTGCGTCATGGGCCGATCACCGCGCGCACCTGCAGGTTGGTGAGGCCTGAGGCCCGCAGGTTGCTCTCCGGCGTCAGCGGTGCCCGCACCTCCACCACCCGGCTGTCGCTGTTGGCGCTGGGGTCGGTGTTGATCACGCTCTGGCGCAGCACGATCGCGCCGATCAGGCCCACCTGGCCCTCCAGTGGACGCGGCAGGGCCGGGCTGGTGATCCGCACCGGCTGGCCCTGCTTCACCCGCGGCAGGTCGCTCTCATACACCTCCGCCACCACCTGCATGCGCCGCGTCTGACCGATCTGGAGGATCCCCTCGCCGCCGGGCGATTCGCCGGCGCGGGCAAACACCCGCAGCACGGTGCCATCGATCGGGGAGCGAATCATGTTGTCATCGCGGGCGGCAACCGCCTGCTGCAGGCTGGCCTGGGCCTGCTCGAGGCCGCGCTGGGCCGCCTCCACATCGAGATCGGTGCCGCCGGAGCCCGCCGTGCTGCGGGCCCGCTGCCGCTCCAGCAGCACCCGGGCTTCCTGCAGTGAGGCGGTCACGGTGTCGAGGGTGAGCTGGCGGGCGTCGCGATCCTCGGCGGATACGGCCCCTCGCTCAAACAGGCTTTGGTAGCGGCGGGCTTCTGTTGCCGCCGTGCGTTGCTGGGCCTCGAGCGAGCGCACCTTGGCCAGCTGGCCGGCTTCGCCGCTGCCGGCATCGGCGCGGGCGATGGCCAGCCGCGAACGCAGCAGGTTCACCTCGGCATCGGCGGCAGCCACAGACGCCTCGAGCTGGGCCTGGTTATCGAGCACCGCCAGCAGCTGACCGGCCTTCACCCCATCGCCCTGCTCCACCAGCAGTCGCTGCAATCGGGGCTGGGCTCCGCTGGCGGTGGGCGGCACGATCGTGCGCACTTCGCTGATCGGCTCCAGCCGGCCAAGGGCCGTCACGGTGCGGATCGGCGGCTCGACGGCAACCGGAGGGGGTGGAGCCGCCCGTTGCAGCAACACCTGCCGCAACAGAAGCACCGCCGCCAAAACGCACACCCCACCGCCGAGGAGCAGCAACTGGCCGCGGCGCCTGCGGAGCCAGGGGGCCTGCATGGATCCGTCGCCCAACTTCACTTACTATACGGTTCAGTTCAGTTTTGGTTCTGGGTTGCGTCCTTCCCATTCCGCCAGCTCGCCAGAAGATGGTGCATCGTCAGTTGATCCGGTCGCGGTGCCAGCCTCACCCGGTGATGCCGCCGTCAGCACAGCCCGGCGCGAGCGCTCCTTGCGGAAGCGTGGCGCCATCCTTGAAGGGGCCCGCGGCGAGTTCCTGCGCCACGGCTATGCCGCTGCCTCCATGGACCGGATCGCGGCAGCGGCAGCGGTGTCCAAAGCCACTGTCTACAGCCACTTCAGCGACAAAGAAGCCCTCTTTCGGGCCCTCACCGAGCGGATGGTGGGCGACCGCCTCACCGGCCTGTTCGGCGCCTCACCCCAGCAGGCCCTGCCCGCCGAACCCACCGCAGCCCTGCGCGAACTGGCCAACCGCTGCCTCGCCAGCCGCCACACCCATCCGGATTTCCTCTCCTTCCTGCGCCTGGTGATCGGCGAATCGGAGCGCTTCCCCGAACTGGCCAAAACCTTCGTGAGCCAGCTGGAACGCACCGGCGTGGGTCAGGTGGTGCAGCTGTTTGCCGCCAGCCAGCCCGATCTGCGCGCCCGCATCTTCATGGGCGCCCTCGTGCACCTGATCCTCATGCAAGACCTCCTGCATGGCAGCGACGTGGCCCCCATCGACCGGGATCAGTTCGCCGATCTGCTGGTGCGGCTGGTCTGTGCAGCAGAGTGATCAGCACTGGCTAACTGTGAACGCCAAGCCGAATGAACAGCCAGGCACTGGTGACCGCGACAGCGACACAGGGGAGAAGAAAGATCAGTTCGCCAACCCCAGCCTTGGTGGCGGGAAGAATGACGACCACCAGAAAGCTGGTCACAGCGAGAAGGCACAGGCAGAGCGAGCTTGCGCGTTGAAGCTCTGGAACAAAACCGGTCGCGACCAGACAGATCCAGAGCACTGGCACCGCATAGAGTCCCCAGCCGACGAACCAGTCCAGGTTTCTCCAGGCGATATCAAAAAGAGCAAACAGACCCTTGGTCCTGGCAGCCTCTCCGACAGCAAGAAAGAACAGTGCCAGCGCGACGTAAGGCACGACGACAACAGAACCAATGACATGCAGGAGTGCTTTCATTGGATGCAGCCTAACGTTCTCCTTGCCTGTACCAGCCACACATCATGCTGATACCTTCTCGATCTGAGCCAGAAAGAGCACCGATTCACCAGGATTGAAGCGTTGCAGATTGACTTGAGTCATCGCCTCAGTATGACGTCACATCAAGCCATCCAGCTCAGGTCTCCCCTTGCCGCTGGGGGAAAGACACATCGAACACCACACAGCCGGTATCGCTGCGGAAGGGGCCATGCACCTCACCGGGCGGGCGACTGGCGTAGTGGCCGGCTTCGAGCCAGATTCCAAAGGCCGCATCCCACAGCCTTCCGCTCACGATCAGGATCTCCTCGGGGTAGGCATGCACGGTGGCCCCGAAGGAACTGGTGTCGCTGCCGGGGTGAAAGCGGGTCAGGCGGGTCCATTCGCCACTGACAGAATCGTGGCTGAGCATCACCTCCTCCACCTGGCCCTCAAGCCCCTCCAGCCAGCGCCAGTGTTGGTGCTGGTCGACGGCCAGGGGGTTCCAGTAAGTGCACGTTGTTTTGCTCATGAGGCGCAAAAAAGACGAGGCAGGCTCAACGGCTGATCTACAATGCTACGTCGCTTGTGAACAGTTCGATCAACTGGAAAGGTCCGCGATCGGCGAAAGAATGAGCGAGGCTGGGCTGGCTGCTGCAGCGGTTCGAGATCTCGTGGTCAAGCCGACCACCGATTTTGAAGCTGATTTTGAAGCCGCTCTGACCTGATGCTGAACCGGCTTGAACGCTCCGCCTCTGCGAATGGCTTGACCACGTTCGGGGCGAAGTCACGATCACCTGGGGGATTGCGCCATCCTGACGATCGATGGTCCGGTGCCGTGACTCAGCTTCTAGCCTTGGCCCTGGCCCTATTCCTGGCGGTGTTTCTCGCCGTGCCAGGCGTCCAAGCCGCCGAGCAGTTCAGCTGCGCAGGTGATCCGCTTAGCGCGGAGGTTTTTCAGGGAGCCGTGGATGCCGCAGGCATCCCCAACAGCAACGGCGGCACCGTACCCGGTGCGTTCATCGTGATCCGGTGGCGGGGCATCAGCCTGCAGCTGCCACGAACGAACAACGCCGGTCCCCCCAGCTACACCGACGGGCGCTGGTGGTGGCAGGCGCTCGATCCCGACCGGCCTGAATTCTCTCAACGGCGTGGAGAGGTGGAGCACTACAGCTGCGAGCGGACACCGCAGGCCATTGGAGCAGGCACTGGTGAGCACGCTGAGAATGGTTGAGGGCCTGACCTCAGTCCATGACATCAAGATCCAGTGAACGAGCAATACAAGCCTGATCCATGGATACAGCCTGTGCAAGTCGCTGATCTTGCAAGCTCTCCTGACTTGCAAATTCTGCCGATGATCAGTCTTTCCGTCAATCTCTCCGCGGCTGATCATATCGTCACCGTCGGGTCGGTCGCCGGGCAGCGAGCGTTCCGCGGCAACAGCCTTTACAACGCCAGCAAGAGTGCGGTGACCATGCTGACGCGCTCGGCGGCTGCGGAATCTGCATGCTGGGGGTGCGGATCAACGAGGTGTCCCCCGGACCGGTCTTGACACCGATGCTGATGGGCCACCTCCAGACCACAGCACACACGGACGCGCCGATGACCACGGAAAGCTTGTCAGTCGCCATACCGCTGGGTGGGATTCTGTCGC
This sequence comes from Synechococcus sp. CS-1328, assembly GCF_025128095.1. Lineage (GTDB taxonomy): Bacteria > Cyanobacteriota > Cyanobacteriia > PCC-6307 > Cyanobiaceae > CBW1002. Next base: position 29,692 of record NZ_JAHLYT010000042.1, read on the forward strand.
CCCAGGACATAGCCGACAGCGTGCTCTTCCTGTGCTCACCACAAGCCGCAACAATCACCGGCGCCACACTGACGGTAGATGGCGGATTCGTGCTCGGGTGATGGCATGAGCTGAATCGGCTGAGACACATCGATCCGTTGAGCTCTCAGCCTCCACATCGATCAACAATCTTCGGCTGATCAGGCCGTCGTGACCCGAACCGAGCGCCTACCAACAGCAGTGGCTGGCCTTCTGGCTGATCCGGCCCAGCCATTGGTTCTCAGCGTGGTCAGCCTCTGGGAAGTGGCGATCAAGTCGTCGCTCGGGCGAGCCGATTTCCAGGTGGAAGCTGCCGCCCTGCGCCTGAGTCTGCTTGGCCAGGGATTACGCGAGCTGCCTGTGCGCGCCGAACACGCCCTGGCCGTCCAGCACCTTCCCTGGATTCACCGCAAACCGTTCGACTGCCTCCTGATGGTGCAGGACCAGGTGGAAGGCCTGCGGTTGCTCAGTGCCGATCGCACCCGGCGGCCTACGGATCACCTGTGGAAACCGTGACTTGATCCGCAGGCGGCGCTTTGATGGATCTGAAGGATGGCCATTGGCATCGCTCACTCCTGGGAGCGCTCCCCCGCCACCAAGCCCTGGACATCCCGCTGGTCTCGATAAGTGAGACACGCTGGATTGCTTGGCTTTGCCTCTAGGAGATGAAACAACTGAGGCTTCAGGCGGCCTTCTGCGGTCTTCAGTCTGGAAGACCACCAGCCATGAATTTCGCTTAGATCAACTGCGCTCCAGTTAAAGGGCCAGACGAGACAGCTGGACTTAAGACATGGGTCGCCTGAGATTCGAACTCAGGCCAAATCGGTTAAAGGATGTTGTGATCCAAGCAAATCCCTTGGCATGACTGGCATGGGTGGAGAAAGTGACAGATCAGTGACAGACGCTTCCCTTCTCTTCAGCTGGCACAAGGCCCTGTGGACCATGGCCTCCTGGGGGCTTGGCGAGGCCTGGGCACCCGGCTGGTGTACTGCAACAAGTGGCGAATCGACGGCAATTGCAGGCCTTGACGAGAACCACTTTGAGGTCAACCGTACACTTTACATCTGCAGGACATTCCCATACAACCGGCGAGGCGCAGAAGATCACGGGCCCTGGTGGACACCCCCGAGATAGAGCTGGGTAGAGCAAAACCGGCCATCCTTCTTCCCTAAAAGTCGGGATTCAAACACTTAAGCCGTGCAGCCATCTGAGGTCTCGCTTTCAGCTCAGACGATCAGATTCTTCGCCGAAAAATCCTCCAGGTTGCCCTTGAGCTTCAGTTCAAAGACTGCCTGATCACCAAGGCCACTGATCTGCAGCACTCCATCCGCGCTGAGGCGGACCTGGCCAGCTGCCGTGAATGGACGCGACTCAATGAACTCCACGCCGAGCCTGGAGAGGTCAATCCGATCGCGGCTGGATCCACGCCACTTGCCATCGATCACATCCCACTGCCCCTGACCCGTGCCACTGTCAAGCAGAGAGGCATACCCATAGAGATCCCTACCCTTGCCGCCTTTGAGCTTGTCAGCACCGACACCACCCCGCAAATGATCATCACCGCGCCCCCCTTTGAGGATGTCGTCGCCCGCATCGCCCGCCAGTTGATCAGGGCCAACCGTCCCGATGATGCGGTCGTCCCCCGGAGTGCCTAGGAGGGATGGGCCAGGCTGACCGATGATTGGATCCACGGGCGCAGGATCGGCCGCACCGGCAGATAATCCGGCGCTGTCGTCGCTGCCAGCTCCAGTGTCAGTGCCGACGCCAACACTTTGGCTGCCGTTCCCTTGGCTGCCGCCATTGCCAGATTGGTTTCCACTGCCCCCGGCCTGGCCGCCGCCACCTGCGGTTGGAGGCAATGGTGTTTCTATGGCAATTTGTGGCATCAACGATGAATCGCCGATGATCACTTCCAGCAGCACTGGATAGAGGGCATCAGGGTTGGGTGGCGGGGGATTGAAGCTCAGCAGAATACCTTCCGCAAAGCGATCTGAGAAAGCAAAACCATAGGCATCAGTAAGGCCTTGCAAGTCATAAGCCCAAGTGTTCCAGAAATCGTCAATAGGCTCACCATTGAACATGAATGGCGAGCCGTCAGGCTGCTCCCAGGCATCCTCTCCCCAGAGCCCATTCACGTAGGGATTTGTTGTACTCGTAAACCAGTTTGACGAGGATTCCCCAATCGGTTGGTCTGTGGTGGGGTCGATCACGGGAGAACCCACCAGGCCGGTATTCAAGGCAGCAAGCAGATCACCAACCGCCCAGCCGAATACATCATTCTCTAGAGATACATAAGACTGATTGAATCCGCTGTTCGCTCCGCTGATCCCACTGATCGTGTAGCCAGAATTGGCGCCATAGATCCCCGCAGGCTGGCTGAGGGTCGTCCAAGAGGTGTCAGGAGTAAAGCCCGGAGAAGCCAATCCAGCTGTTTCAACCGTGAGGCTGACAGAGCTGGGAGGACTGCCAGAGGGACCCACAGACAGACTCAGTGACGCGGGTGGTTCTGGATAGGTGGCGGAATTGAGCACAAAGGCATCCCGCAGGGCCGGCTCAACATCGAGTGAAACTGTGAATGCCTGGGTGTTGTCCAGGCCAGTTGATTGTGCAGGGATGGTCCAGGTAACACCTTGCGTAACATAGGAATTCGCCGCCAGATCATTCACCGTGATACTGGTAATCTGACCTGAGCCATTCGATTGGATCGTGAGCGGCACCGCCTGGTGCTGATCGGTACTGGGGACAACAAAGACGGCATTCTCCGTGACCATCACGCCGGGATCGGAAAGACTGACCGCCTGATTCGCCAGCAGGTTGTCGAGCTGAGCCGCGCCAGCCAGGGGGGCTATATTCACGCTGAACACCAGCTGCAGCTGAGTGTCGCCCGTTTCCGTGCCGGGGCTAATCGTTGCACCTTTGCTGTTGAGCGCCACAGGCACCAGCGGGCTGTAGGTGCCACTTGCCGCCGTCTGGGTCGTAGATTGCCCCAGCCAGCCCAGGCCACCCACCAGGGGTGTGGCCACCAGGGCATTGTTCGCCGCCGTGGCCGAAGGGTTGGACTGCAGGCCATAAGTGGTGGAGCCCACAGCCCACGGCAGTGTCAGCGTGAAGGGGTCACTGGGGCTGCCAAGGATGGGAGTGCCATCAGAAGCTTCTGTATAGCCCTGCAGGATGATGCTGCTTTCCGGTGTGATCTGAATCACGCTGCCGCTGGGGTACGTGGCAGTCTGGGTATTGATTGCGCTGAAGTCGACGTCGAACTTGAACGTCTGAGGCAGGTCGTTGGCAGAGCTCGGACTCGATCCCACTCCGCTGAAGCTGCCACTCAGACTAAAAAGAGAAGATTGACTTCCTTGCGACTCAGCAAGATAGGTGAGGTAGTTGTCAAAGTAGCTGTAGGGGAATGGATTCGTGGCGGGATCGCTGAAATAGCTGCCCGCTGCAGCACTTGGCGGCCCCACCAGGCGCGTTGCGGCAGTAGAGCCTCCACTGCTGGGAAGCGATGCGTTGGGGTACGCATTCGTGGGCGGGCCGGCGACGGCCAAGGCTTGGGCGATCGCTGTGCCATCGCCACCATTTTCCTCCGTAGTGACGCCGCTGACCGATGTGGTCAAACTGGTGCCGGAAGGATTCCCAAAGTCGTAGTACCAGCTCTTGAGCGATATCGGGAAGCTGAACCAGTCGATGTCGCTGATGTCCGCACCATTGCCTGGGATGGTTGTACTGTTGACCTGGGCAGCAATGTAGGGCTCGAACAGTTCGTAGAGTTGACCGTAGGCCGGATCACCGGGACTGGCTGGTACTGGCTCGCCCGTGGGACCAAGGCCAAGATTTCCATTGCTCAGATAGACTCGACCTCCCGTGTAGAGATTGAGATAGAGATTGGCATAATTATCCTGACCGGTTGACGCGGCCTGAGAAGCCGCCCAGTTCTCAAAAGCCTGACTTAAGTTACTATTATTACTGGCGTTCGTGGGCAGCAATCCGCCGATTGGGGTAGCGGCATCCTGCAAGGAAATGCTTGTTCCCAGCGTGAGCTGACTGCCCGTTCCGGCTGTGTAGCCATAGAACTGATCAGGCCCAAGCTGAACCCCAGCACCCCCAGGCAAGGTGACGAAGAAGGTGTCAAGCACATTCCCATAGCTCCCGAGCGCCGTTCCCCCGTAGGTAAAGACGATCGGGATGTAGCCATTCGGATTGGCACTATTGCTCATGACGCCAATCTCACATCCGTATGCCCGTGAGACTATGGGTGCCGGTCTTGACTGTCAATGCTGATGGCAATGGGCGAGCAAACGCGATCGCGATGACTGCCATCCAGCGCCCTGCCCGGAGCCAGGCTCCGAACAATCCACTGATCAGACATGTATCAATGGCTTGAATGGGTCGCCTGAGATTCGAACTCAGGACCAATCGGTTAAAAGCCGAGCCCAAATCGCCGAGAAGCCTTGCCACGACTGAGTCGTGGTCCAGTTGTCCCAAGAAAAGTCCCAAGAATGAGGCGGTGGAGCCCCATTTTCGGGCAAAAACTCACGGCTGCCCCGGCCCCCGCCCCTGAGCCGTTCCCCCCATGGCCAGGCCGGCCAGCAGGCTCAGCCCCTGGCCCACGGCGTGATCGATGCGGCTCTGGGGCCGGGCGCAGAACAGCGTCAGCGGGTTCTCGGTGCCGGCTGCTTCTGGGGCCAGGGCCGTTGCTGGCGGCGGTGTCTGGCTCCGGAGGGCGGCCTGCGGCGCTGGAGCAAGGCCATTCAGCCGCACGTACAGCCAGCTGAGGGCCGTGCAGTTGAGCAGGTCAAAGCCGAGCGTGACCGACTGGAAACCCAGGATGCCGGCAGAGATCCAGACCACCAACCGGCGGGAGTCCATGGCGATGAGCAGCAGCAACGCCTGAGGGTTCCGGGCCTGACTGACGTGGACCCCAAAACCTGATCCGCATGGGTGGTTACCCGGTGCATGGGTGGTTGCCCGGTGTCAACGACGTAGGCGGGCGCGTCAGCTCCTCAGGGTTCAGAAAGCGGCTCGGCTGGCCGGATCAGCGCTTCCGCTCCCGCCAGATCTCCTGCACAAAGGGATCGCTGACGCCGTAGAGCCCGTGGCCGAGTCGCATCAGCACGTTGGCAGCGAGCAGTTCGTTCACCACCGGCTGGATTTCATCGACCCGCACCTCGCGGCCGATCACCTCGCCGTAGGCCGCTCCTGCTTCCGCCGAAAACAGACCCCGGGCTGGCCCATCGGCCTGCGCCACCCGATCAGAGATCGCGATCGCCAGCCCACCGATCTGCTCCACTTTCTGCAGTTCCAGGTCGGCGGCGGAGCTGCGCAGGGTGGCCGCAATCACGGGCAGGAGCTGATCCGGTGAAAGCCCGGACGCGGTGCTGCTGGCCTGGAGCTGTGCCAGGGCCCTGAGAAACTCTTCCGGCCGGTGCCCCAGGGTCTGAAAGGCACTCCAGGCCGTGTCCAGGGAGGGCAGGGCCGCCATCCCGGAGTCCTGCACGCGGCTGCAGCACATGGCCCACATAGTGCTGATCAAGCACGGGATAGGGAA
>NZ_JAHLYT010000043.1 GCF_025128095.1 Synechococcus sp. CS-1328
CCTCTGGCTGCCGGTGCCTGCTGCAGCCGACGATTGGCCGGAAACACCGGCATTGAGATGCCGATAACCAAGACCATTGGTTCAGCACGTGCTTGGCTCGCTGGCGCTGCTGGTTTTGGGCGACAAACTCCTAGTACGGATGTACGCAAAGCTTTGGGGGTATGGGTGTCCGTCTGCCTCGTTCCGCGCTGGAAGAAAGCGGATCCTTGGAGCAACCGATCGAGGAGTGGCCCTATCTCGATCAGGAGGTGCTGGTGCCCGCCCGCAGCCGCAAGGTCTGCATGACCTGCCACTGGTTCAAGCACCACGCTGGCCCCAACTGCATCCCCCTGCTTACCTGCCAGCTGCACCAGGGTCTGATCGCCCAGGGCGAGCACCTCACCAGTCGCTGCCAGGGCTGGACCGACGACATGACCCGCCAGCGGGGCTGGGCGCCGGAGGTGGCCTGATCCCGCCATGGCCAGGTCCAGCAAGCCCCCGCTCTCACCGCAGGAGGGCTGGCTCAGCGACGGCCGGCAGGTGCTGCACTTCCGGCCGGTCCGCTACGACCGCTGGAGTCAGCGGCTTGAGGTCGTGAGTGGTGAGTTGTTGCCTGGAGAGCCCATCCCGCTGCTCAAGCACCGTCGGGAGTACAGCCGCGAGCAGGCCATCAGGCTCTGGGGCGAGAAACGCAGGGCCGGCTGGACGGCCTGCGGCCCCCAGTGGTGAGGGGGCCAGGTTCGGACGCGCGGCAACCCGGTGCCATGCAGAAGAAATGATGAATGCAGCGAAGAACAGCGCCCGTACTGTTCATCATTGGCCTGGGACTAACAACGCTGATGACCAGCTCTGTATGGGGAATGACTGTCAGTCTGAATCCCCTGCTGGCATTGGGCATGGCATACCGCATTCGCCTGCCTTCCGCCGACGCCGATGAAGCCATCAACGACGGATTGCTGATCGGCAAGGCTGCATTCACCAGTGGTACAACGGTGTGCTGCGACGGCGACGGCTCCAGCCTCACTGTCGCTCCACCGTCCGATCAATGCAGCTGCTCGCTGAGCCGCTGCATCCGTTCGCCGGTCTGGCTCGCTTCCTCCAGGAGCTCCTCCCAGTCGTCTGGCGGATGGCCGCGGTCCAACATCGACTGGAACACCCGGTAGGCATCCGTCTTGCTGCCGTAGGCACGCTTGTTGTCCGTGTCGTTCACCCAGCCCAGCACGATCACCTTCGAGCGATTGTGAAAGCGAAAGAACAGACGGAACTGCTGAAAGAACTTGGCCCAGCGCCAGTGCCGATGCTCAGCGCCCAGGGTTGATCCCTGCTGGTACTCCTTGCGGCTGGGGTCCTGAGGAATGTCCTGGAGCATCAACCGTGCGATGGCAGCCAGGCGCTTGCTGGCGTTCTTTCTGCCATATCCAGAGGGGTCCTTGCGGCGCAACGTCTCGACCTCTGCGATCAGCGCCTCCAGCTGATCCAGGAACAACGGGTGCGCAACCACCAGCCACCCATGGACCACCAGGGGCACTGCATCGGCCTTGCCCACGATCAGATGGTGTCGCCGCAGCCGATGCTTCCGAAGTCGGTATCGCCGCAGCCGGTCTCGTCGTCGTCCGGCAGCGATGCATCGAGATCTACCTCAATGCCATCAACCAGATCCTGCATGCGGCTGACCAGATCAGCGGTGATGGGCTTGAGGCGCTCGGGATGGCTGGCGATGTCTTGTCCCAACAGCGCCAGGAAGGGAGCGAGGGCTGGATCGTCGTCGTCGGGCTCTGGGCTGACCCGCTCCAGGACCACCTCGCCGTTGGAGCGGAAGGCGTAGCGGATGCGGTCGCGTTTGCGCAGCCCCAGGGCCCGCCTCACCGGCTGCGGCACGGTGGTCTGATAGCGATCGGTGAGCGCCGATTCCACCTCCTGCTGGGGAGCGTCCACGGCGGAAGCCGCCGCTGGAGACGGGGAAAGAACAGCCATCGGGCCACCCAGCAGAACAACCCAATGGTAATGCAGCTGCATTGCCTTGGCGTGTGGAGTGGCCCCGGCCCTCGCCCGCCAGTGACTCGAGCAGGCAGGGCTCGCCTGCTGCAGAGCGCCGTTGATCTGGCGGGCTGCTGGTGTGCCCGCACAGACTCAAGAATGGGGGTCCATCGAAGAGATGTCCGATGGATGGGATCCCCCTGCTGTTGTTGGCCCTGGGCCTGGTGCTGCTGAGTGATCTGGTGGTGTTCGGGCTGCTGCTGCCCTCCCTGCTGATCCGCACCGTGTTGGCCCGGCGCCATCCGGAGGTGGTGTTCTGCGGAGCGACGGATCGCAGGCGATTGGCCCTCACCATCGACGATGGGCCGAGCGGGCCAGGCTCTGGGGCCCTGCTGGATCTGCTGCGGGAGTTGGATGTGCCGGCCACGTTCTTCCTGGTCGGTTCCCATCTGGAGCGCGATCCCAACTTTCCCCGCCGGGCCCTGCAGGAGGGCCACGACCTCGGCAACCACCTCTGGCGGGATGAGCGGGCCGCCACCCTGTAGGAAGCGGCCTTTCTGCAGCAACTGCGCGATACCCAGCGGGCAATCGAGCGGGCCGCTCTGCCGGAACGGCTGACCTGGCGCTGGTGCCGACCCGGACAGGGATGGTTTCACCGGCCGATGCTGGACTGGCTGCGCGGACGCCGCTACCGCCTGGTGCTGGCCTCGATTTTTCCCTGGGATACCCTGCGGCCACCGCTTGGTTTCATGCGCTGGTTTGTGCGGATCAACGCCCATCCCGGCGGAATCCTGGTGCTGCACGACACGCCGGCCCTGAGTGGGCGAACCCTCCGAGCCCTGCGCCGGATCATTCCCGACCTGCAACGGATCGGCTATACGTTCGTGCCACTGGCGGAGCTGCTCGATGCGGAGAAACAGCACCGGGAGGAACGATCAGCACAGAGCCGGAAATGCAACCTCAGCATTCCTGGCTTTCGGTGTTGTTCATGCCGGTGGCTGAGTTATCGCTTCTGATCCCATCCCGGGGCGTTCAAGCGCCTCGGCTGGAGACCCATGAATCACAGGATTGATGGCAGATGCTCAGCGGGTGGTTGCCCAAAACCTCCCTAATCACGAACGTCCTTAAGTGCGTACCAGTCCAGCCTTTGAACGCCTTCAGTGGAGGCCTGGACCAGCTCAATACCCTTGACAGTTCCGTCACTCTTGTACCAGGGGTCTTCGCATAATGAGACAAAAGCCTGACGCGCTTCTTCTTGGGGCTGGAAGGCCCCGATGCAGAGCTGATTGATCTTGTCAGATCTTGAGGGGCCGAGGTTGTGACTTTGACAAGCTTTGTAGAGCCTGACTATGCATGCAATTAGTTGTGAAGCCAGGGACTAAACGACGCCGAAGGAATTAAGATGCCAAAGATATCTTAGGCGACGAGCAATAAAGCATTGATCCGAATAATGACCCACCTGCGTTATTATTCGCGCACGGTGAATGACCGGATCAGCGACTCCAGGGCTTCAACGCGCTGCATCAAGTGCTGTTCCAGTAGATCGATGCGCTGCAAGAGGCGCTGCTCCAGTTGAGCATCGCGCAAACCGGCAGATTTTGCACTGGGCTTGCTGGTCTTTTCGGGCCAAGCGCCTGTGCGGAAGGTCTGCTCCAACACGGCCCAGGTTGGTTTCTTGGGAGCGGGGCGGCGGCTGCGGAGATCGGAACGGTGGTGGTCATGGCCGAAAGGAAAAGCAGGGTGTGATGCAGATGCAGACGCAGACGCAGACGCAGAGAACAGGGAGTCAGGCCCAGCCAGGCTTCACCACAGCTGCGGCCCTCCCGAGCAGAGCCCCAACGAAAGGGGCCCTGCCCCCCCCCAGCGGATGGACCAGTGGCGGCGTTGGATCAGGCGGGCGCCGGGGACGGCGGTAGCGGCGATGGAGAAGGCAACCTGGGCGGCTTCCGGTTTGGGGAGGCCGGTGATGGCGGAAGCGATGGCGGCGCGGATGCGGGCCTTGATCGAGACCTTGTCCGGCGTGCGGCTGGTGTGGAGTGCCACCAGCTCGGACGGCAGCGCCTCGGGGTCATCGATCTCCACCGCATCGCTGGTGCGGCTGCTGAGGCGGTGATCGACCAGCTTGTGGGAGCTGGCGCTGGGATCGAGGCGGGTGAGCAGGTGCACCAGGGTGGATTCGAGCGCATCGGCGCGGGCGTCTTCCCCTTTGGCCAGGGCGGCGTAACGCTTGGCCTGGCTATGGTGGTAGCTGGATTCAGCGCGGAGCCGCTCGATCACCCAGCAGGTGGCATCGGCCTTGCGGGTGAAGACCTCGCGTTTGCCTTCTTCTGCAGCGAGGGATTCCTCCAGATCGGTGATCGCCTGGGCGCGCTCGTTTTCATCTTCCGTATCGAGGAGCTCAGAGAGGCGGGCAATCCAGTGGGTTTCGGCCTGGAGCTCATGGCCCAGCTCCCAAAGGGTGAGCAGTGGTGCCGCTGCGGGGGACTTGGCGGCAGGGGCGGCAACAGCAACGGAAACGGACATGGCGATGCGGTGAAGAGGGCGGTGAGGTGGGCGGTGTGTGAGCAGTGGAGGAGGAAGGAAGGAGACCCTCAGGCGCTGATCTGGGCCAGCTCGATCGGCACAGCGGCGCGGGACTGCAGACGGCGGCTGAGCTGCACCAGGGAGGCGGTGCCGCGCCCACCGGGGAAGGCGACCACCAGCAGCGCCGCGCCGCTGGGCAGGGCAGAGAGCTGGTTGCAGGCGTGCTCGAGCATGCGGCGATTGCGCATTGGACCTGCGGCCCGGCCGTGGCGCTGCCACTGGGCGGGGAAGGCCTGCACGGGCCAACCGAGCTGATCGGCGGCGGCGGCGATGGCCTGATCGGCACCGGGTGCGGCGCCATGGAGCAGGCAGCGCACCAGGCGGCCCTGACTGAGCCGCAGCAGATGGGCTGCAATCCGCGGCGACGGCCAGCGCAGCGCACGACCACCGGCGGCGATGATCACCAGCTGAGTGATGCGGGGTAAAACAGACGGCGCCAATGCGGCGGCCTGGGAGTGCAGAACCATGGCAAAGAAAGACCGGAATGCAAACAGTGCTCAAGGGGGTGGGGCCACGGCACCGCGCCCCCCCTGAGCAGGCCCTTTTCTTGGTAGTACAGTCGCACTGATGCCAGTGGTAACAGGGATTCTGGGGCAGGCTTCAGGGATCTTCACGGATCAGAATTGATGCTTCCAGCAGGTAACGCGAAGGGCTGACTCACCCTCGATCATGGCAACACAGCAACTCGGGTTCGTCGCCAAAACTGCACCTGCCATCCCCCACAGCAGGCCTCCAGAGACAGCGTCCCCGCAGCCGCGGGAGGAGCACTGGGCAACTGGAACACCTACCAGCATTCCCGGCGGCGGCAAGGACAAGAAGATCACGCGAGCGCCAGGGTCGGCGACCGCGCAGCGGCCTCGCCGACTCGCGCAGCCCTGGCGCCGTGTGACATCCTCAGCCACCGCCGCAGGGTGGGCACGTCGATGTTCTTGCACGTAGCTGACCTCAGGTAAGGCGCGACGCTTTCCTGGGCGCATGGCAACGCGGAAGCCGATGCCTCTGCCCTGCATATCGGGCCGCTTCTCAATCCCCTGGTATCCCGCATCTGCGTAGAGCACTGTCTCTTCACCGTGCA
>NZ_JAHLYT010000044.1 GCF_025128095.1 Synechococcus sp. CS-1328
CCGGAGTCCAGGGCCGGAAGGTCTTGGGCTTGCTCATGCCCCATCTTATCGGCCAGATCCATTGCAGTCACTGGGATCTGGGCAGATTCAGGGGCGTCTGTGGAGAATGCGGGCGGTGATCTATGCGCGACAGGCTCCTAGCCCTGGCGGAGCTGGGCCAGCCGCTGGTGGTGCGGACCGGCAGGGTGGAGGCGGTGCTGGAGCGGGCTCGGCGGCACTTCGGCGTCGCGGCCCTCTGGAGCCATGAGGAAACCGGCAACGGTTGGACCTACGACCGCGACAGGCGGGTGGCCCACTGGGCGCGCCGCCATGGCATCACCTGGACCGAACGTCCCCAGTTCGGCGTGATCCGTCGCCTGCGCAGCCGCAATGGCTGGGCGCGCCGCTGGGAGGAGCGCATGGCCGGCTCGCTCAGCCCTTCACCGGAGGCACTGCAGCCCCTGGGCGATCTCGATCCCGGCCCGATTCCCTCGGCCTCCCAACTGGGACTGGCAACCGACCCCTGCCCAGGCCGGCAGATCGGAGGCCGCCAGGAGGGGCTGGCCGTTCTCGAAAGCTTCCTGAGCGAGCGCGGCGCCCGTTATCAGCGCGAGCTCTCCAGCCCGCGCACGGCCTTCCGCAGCTGCTCGCGGCTCTCCCCCCATCTGGCCTGGGGCACCGTGTCGCTGCGGGAGGTGGTGCAGGCGAACCGCCGCTATCCGGGTCGGCGCCGCGGCTTCGAGGAGCGGCTGCACTGGCACTGCCACTTCATCCAGAAGCTGGAAAGCCAGCCGGATCTGGAGTTCCGCGAGCTCCATCCGCTCACCTCCGGTCTGCGCAGCAGCGATCCCGAGCGTCTGGCGGCCTGGGCCGAAGGGCGCACCGGCTTGCCGTTCGTGGATGCCTGCATGCGGGCCCTGATTGCCACCGGCTGGATCAATTTCCGCATGCGGGCGATGCTGATGTCGGTGGCCAGTCATCACCTCTGGTTGCCGTGGCGTGAGAGCGGGATGCGGCTGGCGCGCCTGTTCGTCGACTACGAACCGGGCATTCACTGGAGTCAGTGCCAGATGCAGTCGGGCACCACCGGCATCAACACGATCCGGATCTACAACCCGATCAAGCAGGGTCAGGACCATGACCCCAATGGCGAGTTCATCCGCCAGTGGGTGCCGGAACTGGATCGGGTGCCGGTGGTGCACCGGCATGAGCCGTGGACGATGGCGGCGGCCACCCAGCTGCGCGTCGGCTGTGTGCTGGGCGTGGACTACCCGCTGCCGATCGTGGAACCCGCCGCCGCTGCTCGGGAGGCTCGCGAGAGACTCTGGGCCCTGCGGCAGGAGCAGGGCTTTGCGGAGCTCGCCGATGCGATCCAGCACCGGCATGGCTCCCGCCGCTCCGGCCTGGCAGCCAGCGGCGGGCGCCGGAGTCGTGGCTCGTCGCGCCAACCATCCACCGATCAGCAACTGCGTCTGAAGCTGGATCCGGAAAGCTGCAGCTGAGTCAGGCGACCGGCGGAGCTTCCCCCTTTCTGCCTGATCGGGTGATGGCGATGGCTCCGATGACCAGGGAGAGGGTGGTGAGCGCCAGATCAGCAAGGGAGCCCACGAGCAGAGCCAGCGCGATGACGACGCCGATTCCGCCGCCCAGGTAGGTGAGCAGCAGCAGCAGGCAGAACAGAATCGAGGCCCGGGCCAGCCAACGCAGGGCCCCGTTCAGCCGGCCGACGCGAAGCAGCCCGAGGTTCAGCCACTGTCCGCCTGCCGCCGCGAATGCGGCGAGGACCAGGGGAAGGATCGCCAATGACCCCACGCCATCGCCTGCCGCGCCGAGGTGGCTGCGCTGCCAGGCCAGCAGACCCAGCAATGCTGCCCATGCCACAGCGCCGAAGCGGAGCCAGCTCAGGCGCAGGGAGTAACCGATCGGCAGCAGGGAGAGCCCCAGCAGAGCCGCTGAGGTTAGGAAGTCGTGTTGGACGATGCCTGGCTTCACGGCCCAGAGGGCAGCCAGGAGAACGAGCACCTGACACAAACCGGCGGCAACCGGCAGGAACTGTCGTTGGCTCGTCGTTGACCCTGGTGCGTCTGGGCCGAGATTAGGTCGCGCCAGCTGGATCTGGGCGATGCTCCGGTCGCGGATGCCGGCGCAGCGATGCAAGCGCGGCTCGCTGAAATCTGCTCGTGCCCGCTCTGGCGGAGGCTTCACGGCGATGATGGGTTGTGATCACCATGCGGCGTGCCGCGGGACCGACGGGCAGGGAGCATCGGGATGATCCAAAGACCAGGCAACGCCCAGCGATCCGGCCGCAGGGTGTTGCGCATCCTGCTCTTCGGGGTGGCACTGGCGGGCGGTCTGGCGACCGTTGTGACCCTGGGCCCCACCACGTTGTGGGCGCTCCTGTACTGCAGCGTCAAGCCACCGATTGACTGCGTCCTCTCGCTCCTCGTCGTTCTGCTGCTCTGGGGGGCGGCAGCTGCTCTGGTCGGCTTCGCCCTGCTGGGAGCCAGGCGCCTCAGGGGCTGAGCGCCCTTCGGGCCTGTTGCGGCGCTTGCGGTCCAATTAGGAGACCCGTTGGCCCGTTGCGGTTGGCCATCGGGTGGTCGGACTCTGCAGGAACGATCCTGTTGTCGCCAATACATCAGGTAGGCGTTGATCACGCTGACTTATGGATGCAATCTGGAATCCTGCAGGTCTGAACCGACACATCCGCGCAGGCAAGCCTTAAGGTTTGCGGACTCAAATTCAGGCGCCATTCCTTCTATCTCACCGGTGAGCTTCTGGGGCCATCGACATGCTTCCAAGGATCGATATCTTCGGTATTTCCTTTGTTTGCTATCGGCAGGTTATTGCTCCTTGTTGTGCTGACGGCCTCGGGTTTTCTAGCTCTGTTCCTCTCCGTATCTCGCGATGGCTTTCTCCATGTCACGTCGTTGTCTTCGCCTGAGCCTACGGGCCGGCGAGAGGTTGCCCGCCAACCTGTGCTGGCGGATTGAGCAGGGTCATGTCTGGTTGGCCCGCTGGAGTGCGGGGGTAGACCCTCTCACCCTTGGGGTCTGGGGTCCCGGCGAAGTGGTGATCCCGGCGCTGATCGGGCTCTCTGGTCTCGAACTGCGCACGCTCTCCCCGGTTGTGGTTGAAGAGGAGGAGGCCTCCAGCGTGATGGAGCGCGAGTTTCTCGAAGAACAGTTGCGCCAGGCGGCCATCCTGTTGATGCTCAGTCGCGTGCGTCCTGCGGAAGCCCGGCTGCTGCAGTTACTGGATTGGTTCGGTACGCGCTTCGGCACCATGACCAGCCAGGGGGTGATGCTCACGTTTGGCGAGAAGCTCCTGACTCACCAACAGCTGGCAGACATCGCCGGCATGACCAGAGTCACGGTGACTAAGGCGCTCACCAGCTTCCGCCAGGCTGGTGTGATTTCCTGTCAGGCCGGCGGATCACTCCTGCTGCGGGTTCCTTGTTCTGAATTCCTGGATTGAAGCTGAGCGGCAGAGACATGGCAGCGATGTCGCGCTGACCCGTTCCCTGAGGTCCCACCAGCAAGGATCTGGGTTCTCAGGGGCCAGCTTCACGGCAGCGCCAGGATTCGCCAGCCCTAGGAGCAGCAGAACCGGGGCCAGAATTGCGGTGCCCCTCCGTTCGGGGAATTCATCGTTGCCAGGAGGCAGGAATGGCCGGGGATGGCCTCATCATTGGCATCAGTCGACGGCATCTGGTCCAACGATGAGCACCACCCCCGCCACCCTGGACGAGGCTCGGCTCGACGCCTTGCGCCAGGAGTTCGAGCACGAGGCCAGCTTCAGTCTGGTGTTCGTGGTGCTCACGGTGGGGGCCACTCTGATCGCCACCCTGGGCCTGCTGGCCAACAGCCCCGGCGTGGTGATCGGCGCCATGGTGGTGGCCCCCTGGATCCTGCCCCTGCAGGCGATGGCCTTCGAGATCCTGCGGGGGCGGCTGCCGATGTTTCTGCGGGCCCTGCGCACCCTGCTGCTGGGCGTGGTGATCTGCGTGCTGCTGGCGATTGGGGTGGGCCATCTGGTGGCTTTCCCCAGCTTCGGCAGCGAGGTGATGAACCGCACCAGCCCCAACCTGCTGGATCTGGGCGTGGCCCTGGTGGCGGGAGCGGTGGCTATGTTCGCCAAGCTGAGGAAAGACGCAATCTCGGCCCTGGCCGGCCTGGCGATCGCCGTGGCCCTGGTGCCGCCGATGTGCGTGGTGGGGATCCTGCTCGCCTCCTCCTACTGGGTGCAGGCCTATGGGGCGCTGCTGCTGTTCACCACCAATCTGCTGGGGATCATGGTGGGGGCGATGGCTGCCCTGGCAGCTCTCGAGCGGGTGTATCGGCGCCGCCTGTTCCGCAGCAGGCTCGGTCTCACCAGCGTGGTTCTCACCGCCCTGCTGGTGATTCCACTCGGCACGAGCTTCTTTCGAATGGTGAACCGGGCCCACCAGGAAACCAAGGCTCAGCAGCTGGAGGCCGTGATCGAACAGCAGTTGCGCGGCAGCACGATCACCCTCGGCGGTGATCCCGCCATCGATCTGGTCGGGATCTCCATCGACTGGCAGAAGAACCCTCCGCTGATCCGGGCCCGGGTGCGGGTCACCGATCCCGCGTTGCCAACACCCAAGCAGGTGGCGGCCGTGCAGGCTTTCATCAACCAGAACCAGGCGCCCCTGCGCTTTCGGTTGGTGGTGCAACGCACTGCGGTGGATCTGATCGGCCCGGAAACCGCTCCCAATCCCCCTGAGCTGGAGATGCTGCCGCCACCGCCTCTGCCGCCTCTGCCGGAGGAGGAGCCCAAGGAAGAGTAAAGGACGCTGCTCCTCCAGCACGACGGCAATCCCCGCCCGAGCCTGGGGCTTTCCAGCACCAGCCTGCATGGGCGATGGGCGCGACCTGGCGGAGCCTCCACGGCGAGACCGGGGGCGGTGGGCATGGGGCCTAACGCGGCCGTGGAGCCGGGAACACCGGAAGGACAAAAGTGACCCACGCAGCGCAATGAGCCAGCCGGAAACTGTTGCGCCTTCTGCTCTTCGGGGTGGCTCTGGCGGAGGGGCTGGCGATCCCGGGTTCCACCACCGCGAGGTCCCACCATCAAGGTGCTGAGGTTTCCGGGGCAAGCTCCGCTGTATCTCCGGGATCGGCCAGCACCAGGCGCAGCAGAACCGGTGCCAGAAAGGTGGTGCCCATCACCATCAGCAGAATGGCCGCCTCCAGGGATGACCCCAGCACACCGGTCTGGGTGCCCAGACCGAGAAAGATCAATCCCACTTCCCCGCGGGGCATCATCCCCAGACCGACCGCCAGGCGGTTGGTGGGCTCACGGCTGAGGTAGCTCCATCCGGCCGCAATCTTGCTGATCATGGCGGCCACCAGCAGGAAGCCGGCCATCACCAGGCCCTCATGGTTGGCGGCATCGAAGGGATTGAGCACGGACAGGTCCATGCCGCTGCCGATCAGCACGAAGAAGAAGGTGGCGAACAGCGCCACCAGGGGTTTCACCGCCTCCTTGATCGCATGCCGGTGCCGCGACGAACTCAGGATCAGGCCACCGGCGAAGGCTCCAAGGGCGGCCTCCAGACCGAAGGCCTGGGCCGCGAAACAGGCCACCGACAGCACCAGGAAGCCCGCCACAACCACCTCGCCGGGGGCCTGCAGGCGATCGAGCAGCCAGTCGAAGGAGGGGGCGGCGGTGCGGCTGAGGAACAGTGCCACGATCACGAAGACCCCGGCCGCTGCGATCAGCTTCAGGATCGGGCCAATGGCGAACCCTTCGCCGCCCGCCAGCGCCACCACCACGGCCAGGATGACGATGCCGAGGATGTCATCGAGCACGGCGGCGCCGATCACCGTCTGTCCCTCCCGGGTGCGCAGGAACTTGAGCTCGCCCAGCACGCTGGCCGTGATGCCGATGCTGGTGGCGGTCATCGCTGCACCGGCAAAGATCGCCGGCAGCAGCGGCACGGAGAAGAGATAGTGCAGCCCGAAGGTGCCCAGGGTGAAGGGAAGCACCACCCCGGTGAGCGCCACCGTGATCGCCTGCCCTCCCACCGCGATCAGTTCATCCAGTTCGCTCTCCAGGCCGGTGAGGAACAGCAGGGCGAAGAGGCCGATCTTCGCCACCGCCTGCAGATTGGTGAAGCTGTGGTTGTAGATCTCCCGCACTTGATCGGGGCCCACGTGCGCCAACGCGCCGATCGCGCTCTCAGCCAAGGCGTTGAGCTCCCCTCCCAGCTCCGGGGCCATGATCAGATGCAGCCCGGACACGCCCACAAGCACCCCTGCCACCAGTTCCCCGAGGATGGCCGGCAGGCGCAACCGCACCATCAGCTCGGCGAGGGCCCGGGCGGCGAACAGGATCACCACGAAGCGGCCCACCTCGATCAAGGTTTCGGCGGCTTCGAGCTGGTGGCCACCAGTCGCGAGCAGCAGGGCTGGTACGTCCATGACAAGCCGGCTGGCGTGATGCTGGGCATCCTTTCATTCCTCTCCATCGATTGGCCCTGGGATCAGCGGATCGGAATCGGTGAATCGAGATCCGTGAATCGGGAGCCGTGAATCGAGGGTGGTTGCAGCCGCCGGCCCCGACAGACTGAAACAGCAGACCGGGCCTGCACCATCCACCCGCAGCCTCCAACGATCCGCAGCATCCAACGATGGGAAGGTTCAACAGGCCATCACGACGGCGTCGCCGCAGCGCCACCAGACCCCGCCATGCCCCACCAGCAGGCAGGCCAGGACTGTCCTGGGGCGTCGTGGCCACGATCATCCTGCTCCTGGTGGCCGTGCCGATCCTGCTGTCCAATCAGAAGCAGTCCGGCGATCCGCTCAAGATCCGCAGGGAACTGCGCAAGTTCTGATCACATCCACAACGCCACGCACCTTCACCCATCACAGACGCATCGCGGCCAGTCCCATCATCGGAGCCGGGAGTCGCCTCCGCCGCAGCTGTGGTCTGCGCTGCCTGCTTCTCTCAGGCTGGCGGCCACCTCTCCCAGCAGTGCCTCGCCCTCGGCGCGAGCTTCCACGGGCATCGAGAAACCCAGCACCACGGTCTCGCCGCTGGTCAGGGGCAGCGCATAGATCTCGCCGAGTCGTGGCCGTGGGATTGCGGTGGTGAACCTGTCACCGTCCACTGGGCGCCCCAGCAGCGTGCGGCGGATCGGACCACCGCCCGGACCCGCGGCCAGGAAGATCGAGCGCACGTAGGCGCGCAGTTCGCTCGGCGTCATGCCCGCCTTGGTGTCGGTGGCCTCGGGGCCGAAGCGAACGGCGGTGATGCTGAACCGCTGGCTCTCGAAGGGCACGCCAGCGGGGAACCCGACCGCCAGGGCGTCGAGTCCAACCGGTTCCGGCGTTGAGAAGGGCTCGGCGGTGCGCCAGCAGAGGCCCTGCATTCTGGTGACATGGCCAGGCGTCAGCGCCAGGAGCCCCAGGCCCATGGCCAGGATGGAGGGCAGGCCCATCGACCCTGTCGCGGCTTGCGCGAGGCTAATGCTGCGGTCTTGCCCTGCCGTTTCGCTCGATCCATGCCTCTCCCTTCCGTTGAACCTGTCGATGTCGTGGTGGTGGGCGGCGGCCTCTCCGGCCTGGTGGCAGCCCGGGCCCTGCAGGCGGCGGGCCGCACGGTGCGCCTGATCGAAGCGGCCGCTCAGCTGGGTGGCCGGATGACCGGCCAGCGGCTGCCACTGCCCAGCGAACCCTGGATCGACCTGGGCGGCCAGTGGGTCGGCCCCACCCAGACCCGCTTCCTCGCCCTGCTCGATCGCCACGGCATCCGCCGCTTCGAATCCCCCCATGACGGCGCCACGGTGCTGGTGTTCGGTGGGAGCCGCTGCACCTTCGCCGGGTTCTTCCAGGGCTTTCCCGAGGGCCAGCCGCCGGCGGTGCCCAGCGCCGACTGGGCCGATGCCATGGCCGCCCTGGAACGCTTCCAGGAGCTGGTGGCTCAGTTCCCCGATGGCCACCCCCACCACCATCCCGCCGCCGCCGAACTGGATCGCCTCAGCTTCCAGGACTGGATCGACGCCCACACCCACACGCCCTTCGCCGCCTGGTATTTCGCCTACTTCTGCCGGGCGGTGGGATTCCTGGGCCCGGCCGAGCCGGAGCAGGTGTCGCTGTTGCATGTGCTCTGGGGCCAGCACGCCGCCGCCCAGGGCGAACACCCAGAGGAAGAGCTGCTCCATGGCGGCGCCGGCCAGCTGCCGGCCCTGCTGGCGGAGGAGCTGGGCGAGGGGGTGGTGGTGCTGGATGAGCCGGTCTTGGCAGTGGTGGAAGACCCCAACGCCGCTTCTGTCGCCCCGCTCACCGTGTCGACCGATCAGGCGGCCTACCCCTGCCGTGCCGTGATCGTGGCCATGCCGCCGGCGATGGTGGCCCGCCTGCGCTTCTCGCCGGAGTTGCCCGCTGACCGCCAGCAGCTCAACCAGGAGATGGCGATGGGCGCCTGCGCCAAGGTGCTGGTGGTGTATGCCAAGCCCTGGTGGCGGGAGCAGGGGCTGTCGGGGATCGCCATCGGCGATCAGCCCACGGTGGAGCTCTGCGCCGACAGCTCCGATCCCGAGAGCGGTGCTGGTGTGCTGGCCGCCTTTGTGGTGGGCCACCGCTACCACCGCTGGGCGACCCTCTCCGAGGCGGAGCGGCGGCAGGCGGTGCTGGCGGATCTGGCCGCCTATCTGGGCCCCCAGGCCCTCGAGCCCGTGGCCTACGTGGAGAAAGACTGGCCGGCCATGCCGTTCGTGGGCGGCGCCTTCGCCGGCTGGATGCCGCCGGGACTGTGGAGCCGCTGTGGTGAGGCGATGCGCCGGCCCCATGGCCGGGTGTTCTGGGCCGGCACCGAGGTGGCCGAGCGCTGGCCCGGCTTTTTCGAGGGGGCGGTGCGCAGTGGTGAAGAGGCGGCGGCGGCGGTGCTGGAACGGCTCGACGCAGGCTGCTGAGTCCTGCGGCCGCAGGCTCTACCACGGCAGCACCTGGCCGTTGGCGTGCCAGAACGTGCCGGAGGTTTCGAGGGTGAGCGCGTCGATGCGCTCCAGCAGGCCGCGCACCGCCTCCGCCGTGGTGATGCCCTGCTCGGTGAAACCCGTCATGCGGGTGCGCACCAGACCGGGATGCAGGATGGCCACGGCGATGCCACGGGGCGCCAGGTCAATCGCCAGCGACTTGCCCGCAATGCACAGCGCCACCTTCGACATCCGGTAGCCATAGGACCCGCCGGAGCTGTTGTCGGCGATCGAACCCATGCGGCTGGTCATCAGGATCAGCTTGGAGCCCGCGTGAAGCTGACCCAGTAGCGCCCGGGTGAGCCGCAGCGGGCCGAGGGCGTTCACCTCAAACTGGCGCCGCACGCTCTCAGGATCGAGATCCACCAGGCTGGTGCGTTCGAGGATGCCGGCGTTGTGGATCAGACCATCGAGCGGCAGACCGCCGAGCCGCTCCACCAGGCCGGCCATGGCGGTGTCGGAGGTGATGTCCACCCCCGCTTCGATCCGCACGCCCAGAGCCTCCAGCTCCACCGAAGCGCTGCGGCAGACCGCCACCACCGTGTCGCCCCGGGCCTGGAGCTGGCGGCAGTATTCAGTGCCGATGCCGCGATTGGCGCCGGTGATCAGATACGTGGCCATGGCCGCAGCGATGATTCCTTCCTTCTTATAGGCAAGCGAGCCTGCGGGACAGTGCTTCGGCGTCGATGGGCGGGCTGACTCCTTGGTTGTCCGTTACCGTTTCTGCCACAACCGATCTCGACCTGATCTCTTCCTGTTGCCCATCTCCGTTAAGGTCTCCTGCTCTCAAGAGGGGCCCGCCGGCGATGCCGGGTGCGATTCGTGCATCAGACCCTGTTGCAGCCCCTGTCACACTGATGCTTCCATCAGTATTCCGACCGTGGAACGTTCATCGACTGTTTGATGCGGCGGTTCCGATTGCCGGCGATGCCTGGCTGCTACAGAGTGCAGGTGAGCGCTGTCCAGTCCCGGTGTTGTGACGGACCACTCGTTCCCCCACCACCTTGCGGGAAACTTAATTGACAATGCAAGCTTCACCGCACTCACCAGCGGTGGTCGGCGGAGTCAGGGATGCTGGGATGTCCAAAGACGTGATGGGACGAGAAGCATTGTCAAAATCAGTCACTACGATAAGGATGTCTTGGCGATCAATCAGCTACTTGTCAGTCATCAGCTGGTCTCATCGTCGCAGCATTTTGTCCTGCCACGCGTCGAGCAGATCAGGACTGATGGGCACTCGATCCTCGTGAGCTACTCCTATGTTCACCACCATGGCTTGCGATGGAAGAATCTTTGCAGTGATTCCCGCGCCAGCATGCTGGCTTTGGCTGCAGCTGATTTCAACACACTCAACAGCAATCCGCAGAGGCTATCTGCTGTGTCAGAGAAGGAGTTCAGCTTCACCCTGACCCCTCAAAAGCTTCAGCGCATCTTTCCCGAAGAGAGCGAGAGTTTCCACCGCGCAACCGTGGACGAAGCTCGTCATCTGTATCAGGCTCTCCTGGAGAGGGCACGACGCCATCGAGCCTTCAGCTTTCTTGGCCTGGCGCACAACGACCTTGTTCCTTCGAATATCGGGATTCCAGTCGCCATTGCTGATGAGAATCAAACATCAGAAATGAGCAGTCATCGAGAGGCGCCATGCAGAGAGGAAAGCCGCAGAATGCTGTTTCTGGATGTTGACAATGCCACCATTGCGCCACTTGGCTCCGACCTTCGATTTGTCCTTCTTGCCATGTCTGCTCACCAAGATTCAATCATGAATCTCCGGCGCATCGCCAAGGTCTACCATTCTCAGGCATGTCTCGCCAGCCCGGGGCTTGGCCTTCAGGCTGTTGTGGATAGCGCTATATTGGGATACGCAGATGCTTGGCTCAATATTCATCGGCGGGCAAGAAGCCATCTGGATCGAGTGAGATTAGAGCGCTGTCTTCGTGTCTGTCGTGCTGCATTGAACGAAGAATAGGCTGATGCCAATCAAGTGATTAGAGTGGCACGAACCTCTGTTATGGCCAAGCTGCCAAGAGCTGCTCTTGCACAAACTCCAGCTCAGGACACAACGCAACTCTGCCATCGTGATTGACGCGGGTCATTGTGATTGCAGTTCATGCTCCCTTGCCAAGCGCCTCTGGGGTGATGCCAGGAGGAAAGGATTGGTCGGTCGCATGATCAAGGCTGTTGAACAGTCGTCGCCAGCGTGCCTGCACCTGCGCCGGTGTAAGGAGATGGTCGCGATGAGTGCGTGCCCCATTCTGCAGTCTTGACAAGACGTCGTGGTCACGAAGAAGAGTAATCAGGGTCTGCGTGAAAGTCTCCATATCGCCGGGTTGGATCAGCATTCCATTCACACCAGGCTGGATCATCTCCCTAGGGCCATACTCAACATCGAAAGCAACGACAGGACATCCACAGGATAGGCTCTCTAGAATTCCCAGTGAGAATCCCTCGTAATGGCTTGTGCTCATTGAGAGGCAAGACTCTTGGTACATCAAGCTAGGTGTATCAAGATGCGATTCAAGACTGATGCGTTCACTTAGCCCCTCACGGTCAAGCCAAGACTGAAGTTGACGCAGGCGCTGTCCTCCCCCATAGAAGTGAAAGCTAACATCACTGACCTCTCGGCATACAGCAGCGGCAATTCTAAAGGCGGCCTCGTGATTCTTTTCCAAAGAATATCGAGCGATATAAACAATCTTGCGCTGCCGTTCCCACACATCGGAATCAGGATCCGCTATCTTCGACATTGGATGGGGGATCACAGTGCATGGGATTGTTGTAATGGCAGGGTAGATGTCGTTATCCTGCCGTTGGGTGAGGCAGACCAAGGCGTCATAAGGAGTCTGGTCGTCTGATAGCCACTCGATGTAGTGCTTGTGTTCATTGCCAAGACGGCCTCGGCCATCTGGGCGACGATGGTGACTATGCAGGCATCCAATCAAATGAAGCTTGTGCTGCTTGAATTGTGGATCTTGACGTAACTGCCTGCAGGCGCTGTCGTAATCGGTGATTCGATCGCAGATCAGCACAGGGGTGCTGACCTTGCTGAAATGATCTCCGTTGCTACCGCTAGTGTCACTCATCGTTTTGGTGATTAAATGGCGAAGCCACTGGGCAATCAGCGGGCTCATATCCGCATGCATTGCAATCACTCGTCCTTGGAGATCGTGCACCAAGACCTGCTGAACGACATGGTCTCCTTCGACCTGCTGATGCAGCACTGTGAGTGCAATTGAGGCGTCACCGGGACGGTGATAGACATCTTGAATTGAAGCACCCGTTTCGGGGCAGAGCAGCTGAGTGCGACTGAGCCAGCCGGCTGCTGCGTAGGTCTCACGGCGCCACTTCAGCCCAGCATGAAAATAATTGATGTAGTCATAGCCATTCCTGTGTTCTCCCTTGGTCCAGTACAGACTTGATTGGCCATTCATGCTGATCCAACGCTCATGGCTACTCCCCTCCACGCACAGCTGGCTTGTCTCTTGCCGAAGAACATCACTCAGAACAGCTGACTTATACTGATCAGAATCTGAATCGGCTGATTCGGCATCTTGAATCCAGTCAAATAAGTTAAAGACAGAAATGCTTGAGCTTAATCTCCCAATCCTTTGCAGCTGTCTAATCCGCTGATGAAGGCCAGGGTCGTACTCAAGTGTTAGAAGACTGACTGAATCACCAGTCTCATTCCGCAGTAAGCCGGCACGCTGCATCGCTGCGAATTCGATGCCACCAGGTGCAGGCGGTATCGATCGGTTGAGCAACCAGATAGATCGCTGCGGCTGACGACGCAGCTTATAATACGCACAGAGTCCTGAGATGTAGTGCTCATTATCGTCGATACGCGTTCTGAATCCGTGGTGTCTGATAAAGAAGCTGTTGGCAACAGATTCAGGTTTGCGAAAGAACATGGCCGTTTCTGGCCAAAAAAAGCCATTCACTAAGTAGCGTGCTCTGTGGGCCATAGCTTGGTTGAAGCTATTCAGATCAAAGGCATTGAGAAGATCTTCTAAGTCGGGCATTCCTTCGGCCTGAGCAATCAAGCGCTGCGTAGCCGTGCAAAGCTCCAGTAGAGTGGGATACGTGGTGATGCGCGTCTTGATGAAGTTCAAATATCCACGAATATTGTCTAGTCCAAACTGTAAGAACTCTCGTCGAGGCGAATAATGGAATAATGCCGAAAAACCGTATGCAAGCCAATGGTCATGGGCCTTCCAATGTTCGTCGGCAATGAAATCATCGGCGGCACGCAATGCACGATCAAGAAACTCTCTTTCTCCAGTTGCCTCATATGCTCGCACAAGCGCGAATAGAGCCTCCCCGTCGTAATAAATTATCCTGTGTACGTCTTTAACTTCAAGACTGTCAGCTTCTAGTACATGGACAAATCCATGCTCGGCAAGATCCTGAAGGTGCCCAATTCCGCGTGCAAAGGCCAGGATAGTTGCATTGTATCGATTGTCTCCGGTTAGCTCTTGGTACTTGCTTAGTGCTAATGCCACATGTGCAGTTCCGCCAAGCTTGATCTCGTTATTGATGTCTCTAAGGAAGCAAGTCGAGGCGCTTGAGTCTGCTTTTGAAGCATCAAGAAACATAGAATATCTTGTCAGCCCCCAATCAAGTGCTCGTCGCGCTTGATTTAGATGATGTGGCTCTTGAGTCAGCTCCCAGCCCTCGAGGAGAGCATAAGTTGAGCTAAAGTGACGGAGAGTGTTGTATGTTCTGATGTGTCTGTCGAAGCAAGGCCAGCGGCCATAGCAGTACTGCCCCTCCTCGCTAACCTGCTGGCTCAGATAATTTGTAGAACGGCTTATCAGATTTAAAAGTGTATGATCAGCTGTCCAGTTCGTTAGCTCTCGGTAGCCTCTGTATGGGCCTTCTACCGCAAGCCTATGGGTGAACTGATGATCACAGAAGCCGCCTATCGTCTTAAATAGCACGACCTTGGCTTGATCATCTGTCGGCCAGCCAAAGGAGTTGCCAAAGCGATTCTTCGAGAACTGTCTCAGAAGACTTTCTCGTGGAAAGCTCATGGGATCTTCAGAGGAGTAGAGGAGGCTCCATCCGAGCAGTTCGCTTTCGGTAACAGGGCTCGTCATCGCCTCGTCGAATGCAATGCCGTACTCAAAGTAGTTCCGCTTTGTATTTCTGATGAGGTGCTTTAGTTCTCCCCAGCGCATTGTCTTCGCCGAGGCAATGACATCTATTCTTGCCCAGCGCCAAAGTGTGCTCTTGTTCTGATTCTTGCTTTGGTGCCTCGTGATCAGTCTTGTGCATGCCTCGCGAACTGTCTGGGCTTTGTCGTGACTGGTAAAAGCTCTGGTCTGTCCGTTACTTAGGCTCAGAAAGACATGTCTCCCTCCATTGTCTTGCAAGTCTGAAAAGTTATTGTTAGTTGGACTATTCAGCTCTTGATCCAGCTCGTCCGCCAAGGACATGAGCCTGGTTTGTGGTCCTGTCATGGCTTGCCCTCAGGCACTCATGGGAGGCTATAGATACTGCTCGGTGTCAACGTCGTCATCAGGCGCAACATCTTCAATGTCGTCGAGCGTGTCAAGGTCGCCATAATCGTCTACTTCGATGTCCTGATCGGCAAGTTCATCCATCTCGTCTTGATCGGAATACAAATCCTCGCCATCAAGCTCTAATTCTTCGACCTCTTGCTGAGTATTGAGATCATCAAGCTCTGCTCGAGTAGCATCAATTTGTGATTCAAGATCGTCGACATCGGGCTCGACGTCGTCTTCGAGCTCGCTTTCATGGCTGGATTCATCGACTTCTGCGTAGCTCTGCTCTGAATTTAGCCCAGTATCTTCGCCGCTCTCGCCTGACTCCAATTGATCATCTGTGGGATCGGTTGACTCGGTCTCTTCATTGTCGGCAACGTTGTCCCCTCTTTCTTGGTCGCTATCTATGCCAGTTTGGTTTGTATTGGGCTCATCTTGATCGTCTCGTTCGCCTTGCTGATCATCGATGTTGCCTTCATCCTCTTCCGCAGCGTTAGAGCGCTCTGTCGTAGTTTCGTTTTCTTGCTCTTGAAGTGTTTCTGATTGGCTGGAGGATGGATTAAGTAGGTCATTCTCATTGCTGGTGTCAAGGCTGTCATCTGTTGATGTCTGCTCTGATTCATCTGCATCTGCCTTTTCGACTGCCAAGTCAGGTTGGTCCCTGCTGGCATCTTCAGACCAAGAGTCTTGATCATCACTGCTTTGGCCGACTGAGTCGATGTCACTGGATTCATCGTCATTGAGTGTCTCCTGCTCCTGCTGATCAACGCCAGCGCTCTCGACAACATCGACTCTGCCTTCAGATTGATTGTCATACCTGTTTTCTTTTCCATTCTCATCGGCATCGGAGTCCCCGTCCGCATCGGAATCTCCGTCTGCGTCTGAGTCACCATCTGCATCCGAGTCTCCATCTGCGTCGGAGTCCCCGTCTGCATCCGAGTCGCTGTCGGAATCGGAATCGCTGTCGCTGTCTGAATCGGAATCCCCGTCTGCATCGGAGTCTCCATCTGCGTCGGAGTCTCCATCTGCGTCGGAGTCACCATCGGCATCCGAGTCGCTATCGGAATCGGAGTCGCTGTCTGCATCTGAGTCTCCGTCTGCATCGGAGTCTCCATCTGCGTCGGAATCCCCGTCTGCATCCGAGTCTCCATCCGAGTCTCCATCCGCGTCGGAATCACAATCGGCATCCGAGTCGCTATCGGAATCGGAGTCGCTGTCTGCATCTGAGTCTCCGTCTGCATCTGAGTCTCCATCTGCGTCGGAGTCACCATCGGCATCCGAGTCTCCATCTGCGTCGGAATCCCCGTCTGCATCCGAGTCTCCATCCGCGTCGGAGTCACCATCGGCATCCGAGTCGCTATCGGAATCGGAGTCGCTGTCTGCATCTGAGTCTCCATCTGCGTCGGAGTCCCCGTCCGCATCCGAGTCACCGTCCGCATCGGAGTCGGAATCACTATCCGAGTCAGAGTCACTATCGGAGTCTGAGTCGCTATCCGAGTCGGAGTCACTGTCCGAGTCGGAGTCGGAATCACTATCTGAGTCGGAGTCACTATCTGAGTCCGAGTCTCCATCAGCGTCGGAGTCTCCATCGGCATCCGAGTCACCGTCCGCATCGGAGTCGGAATCACTATCCGAGTCAGAGTCACTATCGGAGTCTGAGTCGCTATCCGAGTCAGAGTCACTATCGGAGTCTGAGTCGCTATCCGAGTCCGAATCGCTGTCACTGTCCGAATCGGAGTCGCTGTCTGAGTCCGAGTCCCCATCTGCATCGGAGTCGGAATCACTATCTGAGTCTGAGTCTCCATCAGCGTCGGAGTCTCCATCGGCATCCGAGTCACCGTCCGCATCGGAGTCGGAATCGCTATCGGAGTCGGAGTCGCTATCGGAGTCCGAATCTCCATCTGCATCGGAGTCCCCGTCTGCATCTGAGTCGGAATCACTATCCGAGTCCGAGTCACTATCGGAGTCGGAGTCACCATCGGCATCTGAGTCGCTATCTGAGTCACTGTCTGAGTCCGAGTCCCCGTCTGCGTCGGAGTCGCTATCTGAGTCCGAGTCCCCATCTGCGTCGGAGTCGCTATCTGAGTCCGAATCTCCATCTGCATCGGAGTCCCCGTCTGCATCCGAGTCACTATCGGAATCGGAGTCTCCGTCTGCGTCGGAGTCACCATCAGCATCGGAGTCAGAATCACTATCCGAGTCCGAATCTCCATCTGCGTCGGAGTCCCCGTCTGCATCTGAGTCG
>NZ_JAHLYT010000045.1 GCF_025128095.1 Synechococcus sp. CS-1328
CACCACCCCAAATGGGCAAGATTCAGCGTCCACAAAGGTGAATTCAGGCTGATCAACACCCGATCCATCCTCAAATAGTTCATCCCGAACAAACCGCGGCTCCAGACTCTCTTTTAGGACTCGTTGTCCAGAGGTTCCTTAACTGAATCGGTTGTCATGATCAAAAACTCATCCCAAGCAGCTATTCACTTCATTGTCCATCCACCGCATTTGGCGATGACCTGGCCGGTTCGGGTAGACGAAGTCTCGGACTTTCATTTGGAGAAGGTTCGAGTACGGTGATCGGCTTCCCCTTCACCCCCGCGTAAACCACCACAATCTCGGCGGGTTCTGTGCCGTTGTTGCTGCCGTAGTGGGGCTGATTCACCATCTCGATCAGCCCGTCCCCTGCCTTCAGCTGCACCCTGGAGCCCGCCTCACTGATCACCAGCAGCTGCCCGCGAATCAGCATGCCAGCGTTGATCACCGGGTGGATGTGCATGGGTAGTCTCACCCCCGGGGGAATCGTGATGTGCAGCACGGTCACTTCCGGCTCGCCGCTGGGATAGGCGGGCAGCTGTGTTCCATTCCATGCCTGGCCTGAGCGGACCAGCGTCTGCACCTTGACCGCGGCGGGCTCCCCATCCGCCAATGCCCTTGGTCCTGCCCATAGCAGGCTGCCACCGATCAGCAGCAGAGCGAGCCAGCGCTGTCGGTTCTTGAGCCGCGCCTGGGACCTTGTTGTTGCACGCACGGGCATGGGAGGTCTTCGTCACCCAGAAGTCTGGGTGGTTCGCCACAGGATTGCTAGCCCGTTTCTGCCGAGGTCCTGCGGAGCGTGCAGTCGTGGGCCAATTCGCCGAGTGAACTCAGCTCCCATTCTGTATGAAGTTCTTCTTTGAAGTGCTTATATGTGCAGGACAGGTCTATTTGTAATTATTGTGTAGGGAATGGAAAATCAGTGAGGTCTGGTGGCACCCATCGTGCCTTCGCTTCATCCGACCAAACGAGCTCCGGAGAGTAGTGATTGTATAGCCAGGCGATCGTGCATGTGGATACAGCAAGCGTAAAGTCTTGCCAAGCAGAAATTCGGGAACTTGGCTGCGTTAGTTGTTCACGGATCTTTGCAAGAAATGCAATCGTCACAGTTTCATTGTAACCGTTAGGATCGCCGCGCGCTCGGTTGTAATCATTGATTTTGCGTCGGATTGTTTTTAGCGTTTCATTGAAAGTATGATTGTGCAAATAGTAGACGGCTACAGCGAGGTGGGCGCGGTGCGTCCAGTGTTTGTAAGGAAGTTCCTGTACCTCAAACTGGTCGACTAAACGCGCGATCTCGGCATCACTGTTGAGCGGTAGTTCGATCTTCGATGTAGCGGGACTCATCGGCATTGAAAGCAGCGAATCTTGGATCTGAACTAAGTGGGGATTTCAGTCGGATCACGCTCAAGGTGGCGCGGCGGGTAGGGGCCGGATGAAATGACCAGGCATTTTGGCACCGGCCTCTGGATCTTGAGTTAGGTGTTGCATTTGCTCGCCGACTGGTGTGCAGAGTTCAATGAGGCAGCCATCCGGCGCTCGGATATACGAGACGATTTGCCCCCAGGGTTTCGTGACAGGCGCGCTCAATTCAATGGCACCTTCTCCTAATGCATGTGCATGGGCAGAAGCGACGTCAAGCGTTACTAAACCGATTTCCATCCCTAGCGGTATTGTTGATTCATTTGCACGAATATGGCCACCAGCGAAATTCGTATTGCCAAGTGTATGTGCAGCAAATGCTAGCGTTGTTTCTCCGGTCTCAAGTTCTCCATATGTTCCGGATTCATGGAGGAAGCGTCGCTTCAGTCCGAATGCACGCTCGTAGAAACTCAGGGATGAAGCAACATCGGCGACGTACAAAATTGTGTATCCGAGTTTCATCATCAAAATCTAGAAATGTTCATGTCCAGCCTATCCCAAGCGGCGATCGAAGACCCAGCCGTCGGCTTGGACATGCGCCAACGATCGGGGGTCACGCACGCGATTTGCCGCGTCGGCGTGCAACGCTGTTGTTGGGCATCTTCTTGTAGAGGTATGTGAAGTTGCCGTCTTCTCGGGCCTCTGCCCACACCTCTTTCATGCCGTTGGCAGCAAGCAATGCCGTGTATCCAGCTCTACCCAGGCTGTAGTGATCGATCGCATTGACATGAGGTCCTATCGAGCCCTTACATTGGCCCGGTTCCTCACCACCGGTAAACAACAGACAGCCACCCGCCCCGAGGAGACCCAGGGAAGAGATGCGCGGACGTTGTGACGGATAGAGCCCAAGCATGACCGCTGGTAGCGGCAGAAGGGCCAAGTAGTTCAACCAGGGCTGGATAGGCGAGAAGCCCCGATAGATCCATTCCAGGACATCGCTGAAGGTGTGGAAGCTGGGAGCGATCATGGCCCCAAGGATGGTGAGTCGGGTGGCAATGCGATTCATCAGGCCTCCCTGGAAGGTTGTTGTCGTCAAACGCTGATTTGGAAGGCTCGCATCAAACCTCCTTCTCGCTGTCGTCTGCAGCATAGGAGCGCATTGCCCTGAGTGCAGAACTGCTGAATCGCTGTGATGGCACAGGTTCTTGGATGGACGCTTCCAGGCTCTGGTGACTTATGCGGGTCCGCCTATGACCGTTCATGGTGTTACTCAACCCCAGTTTGATCTGTGGTTTCTGATCGTTTTCCTGAGAAGGGTTGCCTGCCATCGCGTAGAAGTAGCAGCAGGATGGGGAGAACACGGCAATCCAGCCAGCCAAGGACTGGCCGACCTGGATGATCGACTCAGTGTTTTTTCAGACCCTCAGCTTTGACGCGCTTGAGGTTCTCGCCTTGGTCGAGGATGCAGGCCACCCACGCCTCAGCTCTCAAGACCGGCTCTGCCGGGATGGTGTCGCCAACACCAGCAGCGCCGCGCTCACCAATAGCACCAGAGTGGAGAGTACCTGGATCTGGGGAGAGATCTCCCTCTGAAAGGCTCCGGCCAGATAGAGCGGCAAGGTCACGATCTCGCCGGCGGTGAAGCTGCTCACGACGTAGTCGTCGAATGACAGGGAGAAGCAGAGCAGGGTGGCCGCCAGGATTCCCGGCGCCAGCAGCGGCAGGGTGACCCGGCGGAAGGCCGCCAGCGGCGGTGCCCCCAGATCCTGGGCGGCCAGCTCCAGGGTTGGATCGAATCCTGCCAGTCGGGCCTTGAGGATCAGCGCCGCGTAGCTGAGGCAGAACAGGCTGTGGGACAGCAGCAAGGTGAGTGGTCCACGCGGTAGATCGATGCCCACGAACAGGTTCAGCAGTGCTGTGGCCAGCACGATCTCCGGGTTGGTGAGCGGCAGGGCCAGCAGCAGCTCAATCGAACGACTGCCGCGCACCCGGGCACGGCCCAGTGCCAGGGCCATCAGCCCCCCCAGCAGCACCGCCAACAGCGCCGCCGCCACGGCCAGGCCGAGGCTCGTGAAGAACGCCTCGGTGAGCGCGGCATCGCGCAGGGGATGGCGCCAGTTCTCCAGGGTGAAGCCCTGCCACACCAGGTTGAAGCGCCCGCGGGGCGCGTTGAAGCTGAACAGCACCGTGACCACCACCGGCGCATAGAGCAACCCGTAGGCCAACGCACTCCACACTCCCAGCGCCAACGATCCCAGGCGGTTCATGGCAGCGGCAGCTCCTCAATGCCACGGCCGCGCAGCTGCAGCAGCACTGCCAGCGTGATCAGCGCCATCAGCACCAGCGTCAGGGCTGCCGCCCGCGGTGCCTGCAGTTGCACCAGCAGCAGGTTGTCGATTGTGTTGGCGATCATCCGCTCGTTCGGCCCACCCAGGAACAGTGGATTCACCACATCGCCGGCGGCGGGGATCAGGCTCAGCAGGATGCCGGCACCGAGCCCCGGCAACGACAGGGGCCATACCACCTGCACAAAACTCCGCAGCGGACCGGCGTGCAGATCGTTGGCGGCCTCCAGCAGCCGTGGATCAATCCGTTCCATCGCCACCACCAGGGGCAGCACCAGGAACGGCAGCAGGTTGTTGGTTAGTCCCAGGATCACCGCGGCGGCGGTGTTCAGCAGCCGTCCATCGCGCAGCACCCCCAACCCATCGAGCACACCCGTGAGCCCCAGGGCCTCCACCAGAGCCAGCACCGGTCCGTTGTCACCCAGCAGGCTGGTCCAGGCGATCGCTCGCACCAGATAGGAGGTGAGTGAG
The DNA here is from genome assembly GCF_025128095.1 of Synechococcus sp. CS-1328. GTDB lineage: Bacteria > Cyanobacteriota > Cyanobacteriia > PCC-6307 > Cyanobiaceae > CBW1002. The sequence goes on from NZ_JAHLYT010000045.1 coordinate 4,197, forward strand.
GGCAGTACCACCAGTCCGATCAGCAGCGGTTGCCAGCGCCCGCCTCGGAAGCGGATCGCAAAGGCCAGTGGGTAGGCCAGCACCAGGCCCAGGGCCGTGGCGATAGCGGCAAAGCCGAAGGAGCGCACCAGGATCGGGCCATAGGTCTGCAGCACCTCCAGGTAGTTGGCTATCCGGCCGTTGAACACCGTGTCCAGGCCGAAACGGCTGAGGGGTTCCGACAGCGACAGCGGCACCAGGGCCAGCAGGGGCAGCACGTACAGCCCCAGGAGCCAGAGCAGGCCTGGCGCCAGCAGTGCCCACGGCCACCAGCACCGCCGCCGGCGGGCCCCAGCCCTCCCCTCAGCCCTCGGTGATGCGGGCAAAGCGCTCCTCCCAGCGGGCCTCCTCGGAATCGCTCAGGGGGCCGAAAATGTGGAGTCTTTTCTGCTCCGCCGCATCCGGGAACATCAGCGGACTGGCGGCCAGGGCGGCTGTGGCCGGATCCTTGGCCAGGATGTCGCGCACCCCCTCCACCGGTGAGATGTATTGCACGGCAGCGGCGATGCGGGCCGCCTCGATCGGGTCGTAGACCCAGTTGAGCCATTGGGCCACTTCCTTGCGGTGGCGGGCGCCCTTGGGCATCAGCATCACGTCGGCCCAGAGCACGCCACCGCTTTCCGGCACCAGGAAGCGCAGGTCGGGCTGCTCCAGAGCCAGCTGGGCCACATCCCCCGACCAGCCGATGCAGGCGGCCAGATTCCCGGCCAGCAGATCGTTCTGATAGTCGTTGCCGGTGAAGCGGCGGATCTGCCCATCGCGGCGGGCCTTCTCCAGCCGATCGAACGACGGTTGGGCCTCCTCCCAGGTGGGGCGCCTGATGTCCTTGCCGTCGGCCAGCATCAGCAGCCCCATGGTGTCGCGCATCTCCAGCAGTGCTGACACCCGACCCTTCAGGGCAGGATCGAATAGGTCGTCGATGCCGCGCAGTTCGCGACCTGTGGCCTTGATGTTGTATGCGATGCCTGCGATGCCGGACTGCCAGGGCAGGCTGTAGCGCTGCTGCGGATCCCAGGAGGGGTTGCGCAGGGAGGGGATGAGGTTGCGGGCGTTGGGCACGTCGGCCAGGGGTAGCGGCTCCACCCAGCCGAGCCGGATCAGCCGCTCGGCCATCCAGGAGGTGAGCACCACCAGGTCCTGGGAGAGGGGCTGGCCGGCGGCCAGCTGGGGCCGGATGCGTGCGAAGAACTGGCGCACGTCGTTGACATCTTCGACGTAGCGCAGACGGATGCCGGTGTCCTTGCTGAAGCGCTCGACACTGCCGGGGGCGCCTGGGGCGCCCGGATCGATGTAGAGCGGAAAAGTGGAGATCACCAGCTCGCCACCGCGATCACCTCCGCCATCCCCGGCGCCATCACCCGTGTTCCCGCCGGGTCCCCGCCCGCAGGCCTGCAGCAGCGCCGGTGCCAGAACGGCGCCTGAGGCCCCCCAGGCCAGCCGTTTCAGGAAGGTTCGACGGCCGTACGGGGGCGAAACGTGGGACATCAAGGCAACGAGGCCTCCAGGAGATGACTGTCGGCCGGATCCCAGCGGCACCAGAGTTCCGTTCCGATGCGCAGATTCTCCGGCAGGGCGGCGCTGGTGTCTATGGCGATCAGGGGTAGGTCATCGGCGCAGCACAGCCGCACCTCCACCGTGGCTCCCTGAAAGGCGAGCTCGCGCACCCGTGCCCGCAGCCCCCGCTCGCCCTCCGTTGGTGGGCTGGCACTGAGCCGCAGACGCTCGGGCCGCAGCAGCCGCAATCCGCCCGCGGCACCTTCGGGCAGCAGGTTGGCGGCGCCCAGGAAGGTGGCCACCACGGCGCTGCGGGGGTGGTCGTACAGCTGCCGTGGCGTGCCCACCTGCTCCAGCCGGCCTCCATGCAGCACCGCCAGGCGGTCGCTGAGGCTGAGGGCTTCCTCCCGGTCGTGGGTCACCAGCAGGAAGGTGATGCCCACCTCCCGCTGGATGCGCTTGAGCTCGGAGCGCATCGTGCGGCGCAGGTCGGGGTCGAGGGCGGCCAGCGGTTCGTCGAGCAGCAGGGCGGCCGGTGCATTCACCAGCGCCCGCGCCAGGGCCACCCGCTGCTGTTGGCCGCCGGAAAGCTGGTGGGGCCGCCGCCGCGCCAGCTCAGGCAGTCGCACCACCTCGAGCACCTCCCCCACTCTCCGGCGGATCTCCGGTTCCGTCAGGCGTTGCGAGCGGGGCCCGAAGGCCACGTTGTCCCAGACGCTGAGATGGGGGAAGAGGGCGTAGTTCTGAAACACCAGGTTCACGGGCCGCCGGTGTGGTGGCGCCTCGGTGAGGTCGCGGCCCTGCAGCAGGATCCGGCCCGCCTGGGGGCGATCGAAACCCGCGATCAGGCGCAGGGTGGTGGTCTTGCCGCAGCCGGAGGGGCCCAGCAGGGAAAAGAACTCCCCCGCGGCGATCGAGAGGCTCAGGTCCTCAATGGCGGCGGCGTCGCCGTAGCGCCGGCTCACGTTGCGCAGGGCAATCACGTCGGAGGGCAAAGCCTCGATGCTGCCGTTCTCCCTGGCGGGCTCCGTGAGCACAGGTGGTGCGCGATTGGGCCACTCTTTAGCAATTCCTCCGCCAACCTGAGGTCCACCGCTGACGGATCCCCATTCGCCTCAGGCGTTCTTGCTGACCCTGTCGCTGATCAGAACTTCCATATGTCCTCCTCGGGCCGAGTGGTTAACTGTTGAGGACTTGTGTCAACTGGCCAGCCAACTGTTGAAGCATCGCTTTTCGTCTCCCCAATGAATAGGGGCTGCTGTCTTGATCACCTGGCTGCCCGGTCGGGACCAAGCAACAGTGCCTTGGTGTTTCCCTCCAGCCGAATGCTCTCGATCAGGAGATAGAGGCTCAGAAACAGTGAGCCTCCGAAGGCAGCAAGGAGTGCCAGGCCTAGGCCGGCAGGCGAGAAGTGGTGCCGCCATGCCACCCAGGTCCCGGACAGGCCAAGCATGCAAAGGAAATCGAGGTCGAATTGACCCGGCCATCCCACCTCGGCCATGTCGCCAATCAACAATGACAGCAGGCCCATCCCATGGCTGGAGGCAACAACTCCTGTGTAGCCCGCGATCACAAGGAAGACAACGACCAGAGCGAAACGAAAAACACCCATGCGCTCACTCTTTCTCAACGAGGTGCCGTAAGCCTACGATCACATTCTGATCGTCAATGTGGTGGGTGCCGATGGAGACTCACTGCAGATCTCCTGCTTCTACCCGCGCCCGAATCTTCTTCAGCAGTTCCCGCACCTGGGGGGTGCAGTCATAAAACATCCCACCGTGGCGAGCGCTCCTGGCCACGAAGAACAGGGCGCAGCGCAGTTCCGTGAGCGTGGTTGCACCATTGTTGTTGGCCAGATCGGCGCAGGCCTCGAATGACCCGGCTGCTTCGTAACCATTGATCGTGTGGGCGAAGTGCTCCCAGCCGTGCAGGTCTCCCTCGGGATCAGGAATCCGTGCAAGATCGGGCTGGCGGTTGGTCAGTTCCTTCAAAATGGTCGGCTGCTGCCTGGTTGGAGACTAGGGGCGCTTCTTCATGGGCATGGCTGGTTCTGGCAACAAGATCCTGAAGGGCTTGCCCGTCCTGCCTCTGGGCCAGGACGGTTTTGCTGTGCATTCTTTTTCGCTGTGCATTTGTTTCTGCCCAGGGCGAGTGGGCGCAATAGCAGTCCAGGTCCCCGCACTGTTCTTCGCAGGAAGATTCGCTCGGCAGCCCGCCCTCGCCTGCACGCTGATTTCAGACGTGCGCCCCCGCTCAGATGAACGACGACCAACTCTGCTTTGCCCCTGAGCCCCCTGGCCGCGGGGCGAGTTCTGGTCCCAGATGCGGCAACCTTGACGGCATCCGCGAGCAGCCGATGCGCCGAGCCTGCTGGTTGTCCCTGGCCCGCACGGCGGCGGTTGGGCTGTCTCCCCCCGCCTGGGCCCATGCCGAGAGTGGCCACGGCGGTGGCTTTGTGGCCGGTTTTCTGCACCCCATCGCCGGGCTCGATCATGTGGTGGCGATGGTGGCCGTGGGCCTCTGGGGTGCCGTGCTTGGTCCCCCTGCTCTGGGGGTTCTGCTGGGCGAGACTCGCCGCTGGCCAGGTGGGCGCTCCTTCGTGCGAACAACTGGGGGTGGCGTGACTCTGGTGGGACTGTGGTTTCTGGAGCGGGCCCTCACGTGAGCATCCTGGCCCATCTGGTTCCCACCGGGCTGGGTCCCTGGGGTGACGGCATCGCCCGGCTCCTGCTGGACCCCACAGATCTTCTGCTGATTGTTTGTCTGGTGCTGCTGGCCTTCCCCTGTATGGCCGTGATCACCCTGATCGGGTGTCTCACTGCCCTGGGGGTTCGGCTGGGTCGGCTGGTCGTCCTGGTGCTCAGCACCAGCCTCACGATCGCCTTCGCGATGGTGGTGGGCTCCACCCTGGCCGGTCATCAGGGTGCTCTGCCGGCTCTGCTGGGCGAGGTGGTGGCGATCGCCGTGCTCGTCAGTCTGCTGTTGTTGCCCCTGGCCCCGCCCCAGCCGCGCTGGCTGGCCATCGGCCTGCGGGTGGGCGGCAGCTGGATCGCCGCTGCCGGCCTGCTGATGCTCGGCTGGCTGTGGCGACATCCGCAGTAAGGGGAGCGTTGGTTCCCCTGAGGGATGAGGGGCAGCAGAATGGCGCGAACGGTTCCAGAGGGTCACTCCCTGGAGGCAAGGAGGAAAGTCCGGTGGGGTGCGGGTTCGTCCTGCGCTGAGTCCGGCACTGTCCCGCAGCTGTGATGGAGGCCCTCCGGCTTTCTCAGTCAGAACGCTCGCCGTGTTCAACCACCATCACCGGCGCGGACCGGCTCATTCGATGACACCCTCCTTCTCCTTCCGATCCCTGGCCTCGATCGTGGGCGCTTCCTGCCTGGCGATGCTGCTGCTGGATCAGCCGGCCCAGGCCCACGGCATCGCTCAGGGCGGCGTCGCTGCCGGCTTCCTGCATCCGATCAGCGGTGCCGATCACTTGTTGCTGCTGATCGGTGTGGGGGCGGCCGCCTCCTGCATCTCCAGTCAGCTGCTGCTCTGGGGCCTGGCTGGTGCCATGGCCGGTGGGGTGTTCGGGGCGATGGGAGGCAGCTTGCCGGCCCAGGAACTGCTGGCGGCCCTGGCGATCACGGCGGTGGCGGTGCTGGCGCTGCGCAGCCTGGGCGCCCGCCAGGCACCCCAGATCAGTGGCTGTGGTGCCCTGGTGGGCACTGCTGTGGCCGTTCACGCCATGCTGCACGGCCTGGAGGCCCCGGCGGACGGCTCTGCCGCGCTGTGGTGGCTGGGCGCCTTCGGAGCCTCGCTGCTGGTGAGTGGCGGCAGTTTCCTGCTGCTGCGACGCCTGCCCCTGGGCTTGACCCAGGGACTCGCCCTGCTGCTTGCCCTCTGTGGGGGCGTGATCGCCCTGGAGCCCATCGGGCAGCTGGTGCGCTGATCCCTTGGTGCGCTGATCCTGGCGTTCTCGCCCACTCCTTGCCCTTCATCCGGTTCTCCATGTCCGCCGATGTCCTCGTGATCTCCGTCAGTGCCGGCGAGAATCTCCGGCTCGCTGAGCGCTTTGCGGCAGCGGCACGCGGGCACGACCTGTCCGCGGAGGTGTTCGGCCTGACGGAGCTGCCACTGCCTCTGTTCAATCCTCTGACCCTGGCGGAGAGCGGCATCCCCGCCGGGGTTGCCGAGCTCAATGCACGGCTGGATGCATCTCCCCGCTGGGTGATCTGCACACCGGAGTACAACGGCTCGATCCCGCCACTGTTCACCAGTGCCGTCGCCTGGCTATCGGTGCAGGGGGACGATTTTCGCAGGTTGTTCAACCATCGGCCGATCGCGATTGCCACCCACTCTGGCGGTGGTGGCTACACGGTGCTCACCGCGCTGCGGCTGCAGTTGGCCCATCTCGGTGCCAATCTGGTCGGCCGGCAGCTGGTGAGCAATCGCGCCAATCCAGCCAAGGACGACTCGATCGATGATCTGGTGGTGCGTCTGCAGAGGCTGGCAGCGATCAATCACTGATTGATCAGCATTTGATTGATTGGCAATTAATCGATCAATCGCTGATTGACCCACAACGGATTGATCACTAACGGATCAATCAAGAACTGATTGATCCACAGTCGAATCGATTGATCCGGGCGCAGGCTCTCAGCGTGGCGCCTGCTGAGTTCCGTACCACTTTCGGTACCACTGCTCCATCTGTTCAATCTCCTCGCTCTGTACCCGCACCATGGCTTGCTGCAGCTTGCGCAGCTCGGGGTGTTGGGCGTTGATCTGGGCCATGGAGGCCATCATCACGCCCATCTGATGGTGGGGAATCATCTGTTCAATGAAGGCTCGATCGAAGTCTGGAGCCTGGCTCAGGGCGACCAGGTTGGTGCCCCAACCCATGGGCCCGCCCCCCATTCCCATCCCCATTCCCATCGCTCCCATCCCGCCCTGCCAGCCCCAGCCCGCGCCAGGTCCCCAGGTGGGCACGCTTTGGCCGAACCATTGCTGATACCAGGCGCGCATCTGGGCGTTTTCTTCGGTCTGACTGGTCTTGATGCTCTTCGCCAGGGCCTTGATCTCAGGCCGCTGCGCGCGGGTGAGGGCGAGATCGGCCATGGCAATCGCACCGTCGTGGTGGGGGATCATCATCACGATGAACTGCTGGTCCGAATAGCCCATCCCCATCCGGCCCGGGCCTCCCACGCCTCCTCCAGTCCCGGGCATGCCCGCCCCGCCTCCGTACCCGGGCATGCCTGGTGCTCCTCCAGTTCCATGCATGCCTGCACCGCCCCAACCCTGGGACAGGCACTGGGCGCCGGGCCACAGGCAGATCGTGATCACTCCTCCTGCGCCCAGCAGCAGTAGGGCTGGCCGTCCGAAGAGTCTTCGGCGTGGATCGTTGGTGGTCATCCTTTGAACACCGCTCGCTAATCGTCCATTTCCAAGGTGGCCACGGGCTAGCTAGTGGATTGACAAGTCAGCCGAATGTTCACGCGCCCTCCGCCGGCCGGGGGCTGCTCAGACGTTGAGATTCGGGCAGATCACGGCAATGTTCGGCGCTGGATCGCTTTGCCAGTTCGTAAGCAGGCTTTGCAGTTCCTTCCTGAACAGACGCAGCTCCCGAAGCCTTTTGTCCACCAGATCGATCTGCCGTTGGAGCTGCCGCTGGATGTCGCCGCAGGGGAGCTCGCCGGCATCGTGCACCGCCAGACACTCCTGAATTTCATCAAGAGTCAGACCGAGGCTCTTGAGCCGCCGGATGAAGTCCAGGCGCCGCAGGCTCTCCTCGGCGAACAGGCGGTAACCGCCTTCGCTGCGGCCCAACGCCGGCAGCAGGCCGAGATCTTCGTAGTAGCGGAGGGTCTTGATCGGCAGGCCACTGCGGCTGGCGAGGGCCCCGATCTTCATGCCAACGGCGGTCATGGGCTTGACTCTCCTCTCGTGGGGAGACTCTAAGGTGACGGATCTGTGCTCCCCCCTCACTCCGTGAACCGCTTCGCTCTCGCTCTCCTGGTATCGGCTGGCGTCTGCCTGGGCAGCAGCGAGGCCCGTGCCCAGGCCAACGACATGTTTCCGAGCCGGGCCGCTGCCGAACAGCGAGCCAAGGAACTCCAGTGCAGTGGTGCCTTCGCGATGGGAAAGGAATGGATGCCCTGCCAGAACTTTGATGTGTACGAGAAGGCCGTCTCCCAGGAGAAGTGACACCATCAGTTCCTTTCTGACCATCCCCGCGAGACCACGATGACCCCGCACATCAGCGGCCCCTTCCAGCAGCCCAACCGTTGGGCCCTGCTGACTGCCCTGGCAGCTGCGGCCTTCGCCCCGTTGCTCACCACCTCAGCCGCTGAGGCGCATATGAAGGGCATGTTCAAGACCAAGCAGGACGCTGAAAAACGTGCCGCCGAGCTCAAGTGCAAGGGAGCTTTTGCCATGGGCTCGCTGTGGATGCCCTGTGCCAATGAGCAGGCGCTCCACAAGGCTCTGCAGAACAACTGACCCAACGCAGGGGATCCCCTTGAGCCGACGTCATCTGCGCCGCCGCATCCATCGAGCCCTGGTGCCGATCGCAGCGGTCCCCCTGATCATCACCGCGCTGTCGGGCTCGATCTATGGACTGATGCTGGCGAACAACATCGATGCCTTCTGGCTGCTCAAGGTCCACACGGGCAACTTCGGGATGCTCAATCTGCAGCCCTATTACTCGGCGATCATCGGAATTCTGACGTTGATGATTGCCATCTCCGGCGTCGGCCTGATGTTCGGCGGTCGCCGCAAGCAACCAACATCACAGAGCCCAGAGGCGAAAGATCCGGAATCAAGATACGAAAATCACCGGACATAGCTCTCTATCTGACTGGACATCACTAACTTGAAGCCATAGCCCCGCGCCAACGCCAGGCCCCTGATGTCACGCACCCAATGAGCGCCCCTTCCCCCGGCCCACCCTGCTGCCATGCCGAGGGCCCAGCCGGATCAGCGGACAGTATGTCTGGATCGGCGGACGGCATGGAGCGGGAGCTGGCCCGGGAGCGCACCCTGCTGCGCCGCAAGGTCAGCGTGGCTGCCGTGCTCACCGTTTTGGTGATGTTCTCCAGCCTGCCCCACATGCTGGGGCTTCACAGCCTTGCGTTCCTGCCGCTCTGGTTCAGCAGCCCCTGGACCCAGTTGATCCTCACCACCCCGGTGTTGTTCTGGTGCGGACGTGACTTCTTCACCGGCGCCGTGTCGGCTTTGCGGCAGCACTCCGCCGACATGAACACCCTGGTGGCGGCCGGCACCGGCATCGCTTACCTCACCTCGCTGTTCACCACCCTGTTCCCGCAGGTGCTGATCGCTGAAGGCCTGCCGGCCGACGTCTACTACGAAACCGTGGCGGTGATCCTCACCCTGGTGCTGCTGGGCCGGCTGCTGGAGGCCCGGGCCCGCGGCCAGACCTCAGAAGCGATCCGGCTGCTGCTGCAGCTGCAGCCCCCCACCGCCCGAGTGCTGCGGGAAGGACAACCGGTTGACGTGCCGGTGTCGCTGGTGGTGGTGGGGGACCTGGTGCAGGTACGACCGGGCGAGAAGCTGCCCGTCGATGGGGTGGTCGAAGAGGGCAGCTCCTGGGTGGAGGAATCGATGCTCACCGGTGAACCCACACCTGTCGCCAAAGCGCCTGGCGATGCGGTGATCGGCGCCTCAATGAACCGCAGCGGCAGTTTCACCTTCCGGGTCAGCCGGGTGGGCGGCGACACGGTGCTGGCCCAGATCGTGGAGCTGGTGCGCCAGGCCCAGAGCTCCCGCACCCAGGTGCAGCGCCTGGCCGATCAGGTGGTGGGCTGGTTCGTGCCGGTGGTGATCGCCCTGGCCATCGCCGCCTTCGTGGTGTGGTTCCTGGTGAGCGGCAATCCCGTGCTGGCGATGCTGTTTCTGGTGAGCGTGCTGGTGATCGCCTGCCCCTGCGCCCTGGGCCTGGCCACCCCCACCTCGATCATGGTGGCCTCCGGCAAGGGGGCCGAGAACGGCCTGATCTTTCGCAGCGCCGAGGCTCTGGAGACGGCCGGCAAGCTGCGCACCGTCGTGCTCGACAAGACCGGCACCCTCACCCGCGGCCAGCCGGAGGTGACCGATTTCGAGCGGCTGAACGGTGGTGGACTTCCGGCCCGCACCCTGCTGGCCCTCACCGCCGCGATCGAATCACGTTCCGAACACCCCCTGGCTGAAGCGATCGTGACCTATGCCCGCAGCCAGTTGAAGGACGGCGCACTGCCTGCGGTGGAGGGCTTCGAGGCCGTGGCCGGCCGCGGCGTGCAGGGATCGATCGCCGGCCAGCAGGTGCGGGTCGGCACCCCCCGCTGGTTCGAGGAGCTCGGCATCGACACCGCCGCCCTCAAGCCCCTGGTGGAGCGCCTCGAGGCGGCCGCCTGCAGTGTGGCGGCCGTGGTGGTGGACGGGAGGATCGAGGCCTGCTTCGGGGTGGCCGATCCCCTCAAAGCGAGTTCAGCGGCTGCCGTGGCCGCCCTGCGGCGCCTGGGTCTGCAGGTGGTGATGCTCAGCGGCGACGCCCGCCGCACCGCCGAGGTGGTGGCCGCCCAGGTGGGGATCGAGCGGGTGATCGCCGAGGTGCGCCCCGCCGACAAGGCCTCGGTGATTCGCAAGCTGCAGGAGCAGGGAGAGGGCCCGGTGGCGATGGTGGGCGACGGCATCAACGACGCCCCCGCCCTGGCCCAGGCCGACGTGGGCATCGCCATGGGCACCGGCACCGATGTGGCGATCGCCGCCAGCGACATCACCCTGATCTCCGGCAACCTGGCCGGCGTGCCGGCGGCGATCGAGCTCAGCCGCGCTGCCATGGCCAACATCCGCCAGAACCTGTTCTTCGCCTTCGCCTACAACGTGGCCGGCATCCCGATCGCCGCCGGCCTGCTGTTCCCCCTCACCGGCTGGCTGCTGAGCCCGATGATCGCCGGCGGCGCCATGGCCTTCAGCTCCGTGTCGGTGGTGAGCAATGCCCTGAGGCTGCGGAACTTTCGGCCCAAGCCCCTGCCCGTTGCCGCCAGTTGATGACCCATCTCTTTGCTGCCGACCTGGTCAAAGCCGAACCGCTCTGGCGTGCCATTGATCAGCCCGTGGTGCTGAAGGCCCTGGTCGCCACCGTTGGTGTGTTGCTGATCGCCTGGGAACTGTGGTGGTTCCTCGGCCGCCATGGCGGTGGTGTGGCGGCCCGCGACGGCGAGGCGGGCGTGCAGGACATCACCATCACCGTGGATGGCGGCTATGCGCCCTCAAGAATCAAAGTGAAGGCCGGCCGGCCGCTGCGGCTGGCGTTTCACCGGATCGATCCGAGCGGCTGCGTGGCCCAGGTGATCTTCCCCGATTTCCACAAGACCCTTGATCTGCCCCTTGATGCCACAACAACCCTGGAATTGCCGCCTACCGAAGCCGGCAGCTATCCCTTCCACTGCGGCATGAACATGGTGCGAGGCGTGCTGGAGGTTGTGGACTAGAGGGCAAAGAGCGCGTCGTAGTTGTGGTATTCCGGCTTGCGCAACCCCTCCACCGCCAGCATCCGGCGCAGCTCTCTGATCTCGGCCCGTTGGGCCACGATCACGGCCCGGGCAAAGCGCCGGATCGTGGGGTTCGTGCTCTTGGCCAGAGCGTCGTGGGCCATGATCAGCGCGCCGCCGTGGTGGTCGAGCATCCCTTCGAGGAACCACACCACCCGGTTCTCCCTGGTGGGTCCGTCGCCCATCATCCGCATGCCGTCGATCTGGGCCTGGCTCATCCGGGTCAGACCAGACAGGCTGTTGGGATCGCCGCCGGCCGCCAGCGCCACCGGATAGACGGGAGCCTGGGGGTACCAGGCCTTGCGCCAGAGGCCCATGGCGCGGATCTCCTGGGCCTGATCCCGCCAGATCGTCTTGCCCAGGGCCCCGACACCGGGTTGGCCGATGTCGAACACGAATTCGCTCATGCGCAGGGCACCGGTGTGGTGCTGCACCATGCCGTCGATGAAGCGCAGGTCGTAGGTGACGCCGGCCGGGCCCACGTCATGGGCATGACCGGCATGGGCAGGATCCACTCCGGTTGGAGTCGTCATGCCTGGCATGTCGTCCATGCCGCGATGACCCTCGTGGGGATCCCCCTGGGCGAAGGCCGTGGACGACATCGTGGAAGACAACAGCACAGCTGCAGCCAGGGCCGTGAAGCTGATCCGAAGCGTGCCTGCTGGCATCAAAACAAGGCGAATGACGCCACCGTATGGGCTCCCCTTCACTGGAGAGTCAAGGGTGATGTTGGTGGTCTCTCGGCTTGCTGGCACAGCGAGCAGCAGGGTTGGCCAAGATCAGACGCGCAACCCAAGCGTCCCCGCATCCTCCCCAGCATCTGAGATGGCCTTGTCAGAGCAGCAGAGAACGGCCTTGCACCAGAGAACGGCCGTGCACCAGAGAAGGGCCGAGCCGCTGGAGGATGCAGCACCCACGCCAACCACCACGTTCCCGGCCATCCGCCGCGGTGCCCTCACCACCCTTCAGGTCAATCTCGGCTACCGCTGCAATCAGACCTGCAGCCATTGCCATGTGAATGCCGGTCCCAGCCGCACCGAGATGATGGATGACGCCTCCCTGGCGTTGATCCCCCAGGTGCTGGAGGCTCGCCGGCTCGACACGCTCGATCTCACGGGTGGCGCGCCGGAGCTGCACCCCCGCTTCCGCGAGCTGGTGGTGGCCGCCAGACAGCTGGGGGTGAGGGTGATCGACCGCTGCAATCTCACGATCCTGTGTGAACCGGGCCAGGGGGATCTGGCGGTCTTTCTTGCCCAGCAGGGCGTCACGGTGGTGGCGTCGCTGCCCTGCTATTCGGCCAGCAATGTCGACCGGCAGCGGGGCGATGGTGTGTTCGTGCGCAGCATCGCGGGTCTGCGCCAGCTCAACGCCCTCGGCTATGGCCGGCCTGGCTCCGGTCTCGAGCTTCACCTCGTCTACAACCCCCAGGGCCCAGTGCTGCCGCCACCCCAGGCGCGCCTGGAGGCCGACTACAAACGGGTGCTGGCGGCCGACTTCGGCATCGTGTTCAACCAGCTCTATGCCCTGGCCAACATGCCGATTCAGCGCTATGCGGCCGTGCTGCGGGCCAGCGGCGAACTGGAGGCCTACCAGCAGAGGCTTCGCACTAGCCACCGTGAGGCGAATCTGGCCCAGGTGATGTGCCGCTCGCTGATCAGTGTCGATTGGCAGGGAACGCTCTACGACTGTGATTTCAACCAGCAGCTGCAGCTTCCCCTCGGCGGCGCCTCGGGGGCTGAGGGTCGCCGCGCTCACCTGGAGGATCTGCTGCACTGGGATCCAGCCTCTGAGCCGATCGCGGTGGCAAACCATTGCTTCGGTTGCACGGCCGGCAGCGGCTCCAGCTGCGGCGGGGCGCTGGAGTGAGCCCCCTCATTCGGGCGGCGAGGTCTGGCAGCCGATCAGGTCCGGGGCCCAGTGCTGCGCCAGGTCCAGAAGTTGCGGATCCAGGCGGCTCAGGTCTGCGGGGGTGTCGATGTCGACCAGTTGCGGTTGCTCCTGCCAGACCCAACCCGCCGCTGCCAGGCGCCGCCGCGTCTGCTCCAGAACCACCGGGGTGCTCCACGGCATCGCCTCGAACAGGCTGATCTCAAACCGCCGCAGGCCCAGCAGCACGTAGCCCCCATCATGGCTGGGCAGCAGCGTTGCGTCGTGATCCCGCAGATGGTGAGCGGCGGTGCGCAGTTCGCTGCTGCCCAGAGCGGGGCAATCCATACCGATCAGCAGCACCGGTTCACCCCTCTCCAGGGCTCGCCGCGCCGCCCGCGCCATCCGCGCCCCCAGATCTCCCTCCCCCTGCTCGCTCCAGGCCAGATTCGGCGGCAGGTTGAGCTCCTGCCACAGGGGCAACTGCCGCGAGGGCGCCACGCAGAGCTCCACCGGGCCGAGGGCGGCCTCGATCGCCATGGCCGCCGCGCGTTCCAGCATCGCGGCCGCTAGGGTCGCCGCCCCCCGGGGGCCGAGGGCGGGGATCAGCCGGGTCTTGACCTGGCCGGGTACGGGCGCCTTGGCGAAGAGGATCGTGCGACAGGTTTCGCTCACGGCGGTGATCGGCGGAGGGACCCGGCGGGCTGCCGCCAACCCTGGCAGTGGCAGAGCGGTTCCGGAGTAGCGCCACAGCGGTCGAACCCTTGATCCAGAGTGAAGTCCTTCCGTCAGCGGTCAGTTCTTTCCATCAGGCCTGACCCCTTTGCGCCCTGCGCCGCTCCCCTGAGACCCCATGCCTGCCGATCCCTCCACCTGCTCCAGTGGCGCCGCTGAACTCAGCAGCGTGGTGCGGCAGTACTACGGCTCCACCCTCACCAGCAGCGACGACCTGCGCACCAACGCCTGCTGCGATGCCACTGCCGTGCCGCCGGAGCTCAGGCCTCTGCTGGCGCGCCTCCACCCCGAGGTGCTGTCGCGCTACTACGGCTGCGGCCTGGTGGCGCCGCCCCTGCTGGAGGGGGCCCGGGTGCTGGACCTCGGCTGTGGCAGTGGTCGGGATGCCTACCTTCTCGCCCAGCTGGTGGGGCCCAGCGGTGAGGTGGTGGGTGTCGACATGACGCCCGAACAGCTGGCCGTCGCCAACCGCCATCGCGAGTACCACGCCGACCAGTTCGGCTACGCGAATGTGCGCTTTGTCGCCGGCACCATCGAGCAGCTGGATCAGCTCCATCTCGAGCCCGCCAGTTTCGATCTGGTGATCTCCAACTGTGTGGTGAATCTCTCCACCGACAAGCTGGCGGTGTTGCAGGGGGTGCGGCGGCTGCTCAAGCCTGGCGGGGAGTTCTACTTCGCCGATGTGTATGCCGACCGGCGCATCCCTGAGGCCCTGCGGCAGGATCCGGTGCTCTATGGCGAATGCCTCAGCGGCGCCCTCTACTGGAACGATTTCCGGCGGCTGTCTCAACAGACCGGCTTCCTGGATCCACGTCTGGTGGCGGATCGTCCCCTGGCGATCACCGACCCTGACCTGGCCTCCAAGACCGGAGAGATCCGCTTTTTCTCTGCCACCTATCGCCTGTTCCGGATCGATGGCTTGGAGGATGCCTGTGAAGATCACGGCCAGGCGGTGATCTATCGCGGCACGATTCCTGCCCACCCCCATCTGCTGCGCTTCGATCAGCACCACACCATCGAGACCGGCCGGGTCTTTCCGGTGTGTGGCAACACCTACCGCATGCTCGCCGAGAGCCGCCTGGCGCCCCATTTCAGCTTCATCGGCGACTTCAGCCGCCATTACGGCCTGTTCCCCGGCTGCGGCGGAGCCCTGCCCTTCACCTCCAGCGCGACGGCGACAGCAGGCGGCGTGTCAGCAGAGGCAGCAGTTGCCGCAACAGCCTCAACGGGCAGCTCCTGTTGCTGAATCGAGGCGCGCAGCCCCGGCAACCAACCGACCCTCAGCGATACAGCCGGGCCAGGGTCGAGGCCGGCACCCCAAGCCGATAGGCCAGCCGCAGGCTCCACATCAGCAGGATCGTGCGAACGACGCCGTTGCGCTCCCAGCGCCGGCCTGAGGTCGTCACCTGGGCCTTGAGGCAGACGGGTGGGGCGAGGGCCTTCAGCCGGGCTGAGAGATCCACGTCTTCCATCAGCGGTTGCGGCGTGAAACCGCCGCTCTGCCGGTACGCCTCGCGGGTCATGAACATGGCCTGATCGCCGGTGGCGATGCCACTGAGGCGGGAGCGCAGGTTCATGGCCCAGGCCACCACCGCCAGCATCCGTTGCTGCCCGTCGATGCGCACATCGAACCGGCCCCAACAGTGAGGGCTGTGCAGGCTGCGGCGCACCAGCTCCAGGCCATCGGCGGGCAGCTGCGTATCGGCGTGCAGAAAGAGCAGGATCTCGCCCCTGGAGCGCTCGGCGCCCGCCTGCAGCTGCCGGCCCCGGCCCCGCTCCGCCGCAACGACCTGGAGGCCGAGCTGCTGAATCAATACGAGCGTGCCGTCTTCGCTGCCGCCATCGACCAGCAGCACCTCAGCGCCGCTGGCTGCCATGGTTTGCCAGGCAGCGCCGAACTGCCGGACAGCCCGGGCCTCATTCAGCAGCGGGATGATCACACTGAGGCGCGGCTGGACCAGCGGATCCAGGGCCGGATCGTTGTCGAGGCGGGTGATGATCGTCACGCTGCCGATGGGGGCCGCTTGAAGTCCGGGCACTTTGATTCGGCGCCGGGGCGATCCGCGACACCGAACCCACCGAGGTGCTGGCTGGGTCGATCGAGCGGGTCACCTTTGACAACCCCAGTACAGGCTTCTGCGTGCTGCGCATCAAGGCGCGCGGCCACCGCGATCTGGTCACGGTGGTGGGCCATGCCGCCGAGATCAGTGCCGGTGAATGGGTCACCCTGAGTGGCGTCTGGGTGAACAGCCGTGAGCACGGCCAGCAGTTCAAGGCCGCTGTCCTGCGTGCTTCGGCGCCCACCACGGCCGAGGGGATCGAGAAGTACCTCGGTTCGGGGATGATCCGCGGCATCGGTTTCCGCACCGCTGATGCGATCGCCGCCCGGCTCGGGATCGAACCCACCGCGATCATCCGGCCGCGGAGCTGCTCCGGCTCGCCGGTGCCTTGCTCGCCGTCGAGCGAGCCGATGACACCGCGGTGAGCGCCAGCCAGTCAGCGGCGGTGCAGCAGGCCCTCGTCAGCAAGGTGCTTGTGATCACCAGGCCGCCAAGCGGATGGCCGAGGCCACCGGTTTGGAGGCGAAAACCATCCACCTGCTGCTGGATTCGACCCGGCGGCCTGCGGCTTCCGGCGGGGCCGCGAGCTGCCGCTGGAGTGCGACCTGCGGGTGGTGGATGTGGACCAGTTGCCCTCGGTGGGACCAGGCCAGGTGCTGGCCGATGGAATCCGCAGCAGCGCCCTGCCGGTGGCGCGGCTGAGCGAGGTGTTTCGGCAGGCGGCCAGCAGCCGCATTATCACCACCGCCCATGCCATCAATGCCGGCATGATCCCCGATCTGCGCAGCCCGGAGGCTGATGTCCCCACCGACTTTTACTTCCTGCCGGCCGAAATGCCCGAGCAGGCCGTGGCCCTGATCCTCAAGCTGGTGGGCGAGCGCATCCCGGCCCGGTTCGGTTTCGATCCGATCGCCCAGGTGCAGGTGCTCACCCCCATGGCCCGCGGTGGTTGCGGCTCACGATCGCTCAACCTGGCGTTGCAGCAGTTGCTCAACCCTGATCCGGCCGAGCAGGTGGAGCGCTTCGGCTGGCGCTTTGCCGCCGGCGACAAGGTGATGCAGATCGCCAACGACTACGACAAGGAGGTTTCAACGGTGATGTGGGCACCATTGATGGGCTGGATGCCGATAACAGCGGACTGACCGTAGCGGACTGTTTGTAGCGAAATGACCGTGTGGTTCGACGGGCGGGCGGTGATCTACGGCTGGGGTGAACTCGACAACCTGGTGCCGGCTTATGCCTGCACGATTCACGAAAGTCAGGGTAGTGAATATCCGGCAGTGGTGATCCCCCTGCTGACGCAGTACCACGCCATGCTGCAGCGCAATCTGGTGGGCCAGAAGAAAGCTCTGGCCATGGCCGTGAAGAATTACCTGGGTCGCAAGCGCTACACCAAGTTGGCCGAGTGGCTCAACGGCTGCTCGGGACCAGGCTTCCAGCGGCCGGAGCAACGGACAGTCTGATACGGCTGTCTGATGCTGCGTAGATTGGGTCCTAGGCTAAGTCCACAAAGACGCCATGGGGTGTGGGACTTCGTCGGCGACTGTTTGCGATTCAGGCAACCACCCTGGCGATTGTCACCGTGGCCGCCATGGGGGGCTGGGCCCTGAGCTCGTGGTCCAGCCATCGGGTCTCGGTCCAGGCACGCCGGGTGGCGTTCCAGTCCGACAGCCTCACCCACCTCAGTTTCAAACTGCTCCAGGCTGTGCCCCACACCGGCCAATACTTGCTGCCAGGCACCCCCACCCAGCTGCTTCACCAACTCGACAGCGACGTCGAGGGGCTCAGGGGTTTCGGCACCACCCTGGATGAACAGCTGGCCTCGTTGACCCTGGCCTCAGGCGATCCCGCTCTGCATCGGGAACTGGAAGCCATCCGCCTGCTCACGGTTCAGGTGCAACGCAACCTGGAGAGAACGGCCGTGGAGGTCCGAGCTGCCCAGGCCAGGCAGCAGCCGGTGCCGATCGCGGTTCTGGAAAGCATGCTGAGCGACCCGGCCATCACCGCCATCCGCCGCCACGGGGAGGTGCTGGCGACGCTGCAGCGCAAACTCGATGACCAGCGCGACACCCTCAAACGCGAGGAGGATCAGGCGCTCAGGACCGGCTTTGCCTTCTGGTTGACCGGACTGGCGCTGGGCTGGCTTGTGGGCCTGCTGTTCGCCTGGCGAACTGCGGATCGGATTCTGCACCCCTTGCTGCAGCTCGAGAAGCTGATGCAGGCGCCTGGGGAAGACGTGAACCTCGCCATTCAGAGCTCGACGATCAACCATGCCCCCTCGGAGATCGGCAGCCTGATTCGCAGCTTCTTGAAGTTGGTGGCTGAGGGACAGGAACTCACGGCACAGTTGAAATCCCTGGCCAGTACCGATGGCCTCACCGCTGTCGGCAACCGCCGCCGTTTTGATGAGGGATTCAGTGAGGAATGGAGCCGAGGGCTCCGCAGTGGACAGCCGTTAAGTCTGCTGATCCTGGATGTGGACCACTTCAAGCTCTACAACGATCTCTACGGACACGTGCAGGGGGACGCTTGCTTGAAGACCGTCGCCGATGTCATCCGCCGCCAGGCCCGGCGCAGCTCCGACCTGGTGTGCCGGATCGGCGGCGAGGAATTTGCGGTGCTCTTGCCCGATACCGCCCTACCTGAAGCCACCCAGATGGCCCACGACATCCTCGCGGCGCTGGATGCCCTGGCGCTCGTCCATGGCTCGAGCCCCGTGGTCGGTTGGATCACCGCCAGCATCGGCGTCGCCTGCGCCATCCCGCAGCACGATGACTCCCCAAGCCTGCTGATGGAACGGGCTGACCAGGCGCTGTACATCCGCAAGGACCGCCAGGGCCGTCACGGCGTGACCGTGGCTGAGCCCGATGTCGATCTCGCCACCGAGCTGGAAGTCGAGGCGGCGCCGATCAGCCCTGTAACCCTGGGCTGAACAAGCGATGCCTAACGTTGCAGAGCCGCGCGAATGACCGAGCTGTCCACGGGGGGCAGGGGTGCATCGGCGGGAAGCAGATCCAGATAGGCCTGAACCTCCCGCAAGGTGATGAGGTTGCGCTCAAGAACTCCGTTCGGGGCGAACAGTCGTTCCTGTTGGTAGAGGGACAGGAAGACCAGGCCCTCCAGGGAGTTGCGGAAGGCCTGCTCCGTCACACCTTCATGCCGGGCCATGATGGCAATCGCCGGCTGGGGCCGCTCATCAGCCTCATCGTGGGCGTCCTGCCAGACACGCACCAAGCGGGCCATCGCTTGCCGATTGCTCGCCAGGAAGTCTGGATCCACCACAAGGATGTCGAAGATCTCGCCCGGAATCTCGCGGCTGGTGAACAGGGGACGGACTTTGCCGGTAGCGATGGCCTTTTCCAGAAAGGGCGGGAACAGGGCAGCGGCAGCCACATCACCACGGGCCAGGGCCTCCGTCATGGCCTCAGGCGGCATGGGGCTCAACTCGACATCATCAAGCTTGAGGCCATGACGGGCCAAGGCACGGCTCAGGACGAACGGGCCCAAGGTGGACGGGGTGATGGCCACGGTCCGGCCGCGGAGCTGGGTAATGGAATCAAGGGAGCGTTCCACCACCAGCTGATCACCTCCACGGGATTCATCCAGTACCAGCACCACCACCGGGCAGCGTTTCGGAACACGGTTGCAGAGGTCCACGGCCTCCACGGTGGTCAGCTGGGCCAGATGGAGATCACCGCGTAGATAGGCATGCACGATGTCCTGAGGATTGGCGTAGACCTTCAGGTTGAGGGACAGCCCATGGCGCCGGTCCAGGCCCAGCTCCTGGGCCAGTGGAAAAAATTCAAATCCCGGCCAGCGACTCACCGGCACCGTGAGAGTGGTGATGCTGGAACTGCAGCCGACGGTCCCAAGCGCGAGCACAGTCAGCCCAAGCCATCGCACCAGGAGGCGCGGTACGGCAGCGAGGGGCAGAGGCGCCACGGAAGAAGCCAGGTGCTGCATGATAGTTAGCACAGTCTGACTGTTTTCGCAGTGAAGCGCTGCCGAGGATGGCGATTGCTCCTGGGTAACGGCCACTGGATAACTGGCAGCTGCCACCGGTGAACAGCGATCGAGTGCTCGTGATCGCTTGGCTGCAAGCGGATTGCGGCGTGAAGTCAACCATTGGGGTCCGACTGACTCTGCGTCTTGCACATGATCCAGATGCTGGGTGAGATCATCAGGATTCTGGGACGAACCGCAGGAGGTTGACCAGGTTCCAGGTGGGGAACTTTTGCCTGGGACGTGTTGCCTGAGATATGTTGCTTGAGACGATCACCTGGGTGTGATTCTGCTCTTTCTTAGCGATGGATGGCTACAAGATTGCCATCAGGATGCTACTCAGTTCCGAACTCTCGACATGGTACCCAGCCAGTCAGTCGGACTCGTAATCTTCTCATCCATTGAGGCCGTATTCGTGATCATGCCCCAGCCCTTGCGTCAGATCTGGATTGTTGATGCCACGTAGTCGGCTGGAGTCGATGCTTGGCCGCGTGCCACGGCTCCTGAAGGTATCCGACACAGCCTGACTGCTGCGGCAGTGTACCAAAATCCTCCGAGCCATGACTGAGCAGGCGGTGGCCGACCGTCAGCTGGAAACGTCCCGATCGCGATGATCCGCCTTGCCGTTTGGGACGCTGCGGTTGAGTGCTGAGGGAGCTGCGAAATCTCGGTTGTGTTTGCTGCCCATGGACGTGGTGCCTAGGCACCACTAGCATGATTGTGTTCTCACCTGTTGGCGGCAATCCAACTGCCAAAACCATTCAAACTATGGCCCAGGTTGAAGCTGAATCCGCCCAACGTGCCCTGGATATGATCCAGAAGGCCCTGGGGAGGCGAGAAGGTAGTTATCCAGGTCGTGTCACGATTCGAAATCGCGATCCGCTGCTGGCCTCGCGTCATCGGTTTGGAGAGTTGATGGCGGCAGCGCAGGCCAGTCTCGGAATGTGTCTTGGCGACATCTGGCAGCGGCGTGGAGGAGCCGTTCAGGACGTGATCACCGATGCCCATGCTGGCGTGCACCAGCACCATGGCATCGCCTACTTACGCCAGAATGGCCGTGAGCTCGGCTTCACTGATTACGGCGCACCGGGATCCTTTGATGATCCAGTGGGAAGTGAGTTCTACACCACTCGCGATGAACATTTCATCAAGTTCGAAACGCTGTATCCACGCCTGCGTGATGCTGTGTATCGTGTGCTGAAGTGTGCTCCGAGCGCACGGGCCGTTGAGCAGGCTGTCAGCACATGGGACGCTGAAGCACTGGAGCGGGCCTTGCGCGATGAGGGAGCTGCCGTAGGGGTGGTGCGCAGCGCTGAGGAATGGCGCCGCCATCCAGTCGGAGCCCGACTGGCGGCTAAACCTGTGGTTGAGCTGATCAAGATTGGCGAGAGTGATCCGATTCCCTTGCCGCCGAATCTTCCCGCGGATGGTCGCCCACTGCGCGGCATCAACGTTCTCGATTGCACCCATGTGATCGGCGGACCGATCACTGCCCGCACGCTGGCTGAGTTCGGGGCGAATGTGCTGCATCTCTCACGGGTTGATTATCCCGATCACCTCAACTGGCGACTTGAAACGGATATCGGTAAACGCGCCGCCTACTGCGACCTGCGGGACAGTACGGACCGTCAGGATTTCTTCCGCCTGCTCCAGGATGCCGATGTCTTTACCTGCTCTTACCTGAATCTCGATAAGAAAGGCATCTCACCTAAGGCTCTGGCTACCAGCAAGCCCGGGATCATCGCGCATGAGTTGCGCTGCTTTGACTTTGAAGGTGAATGGGCAGACTTCCGCGGTTTCGACATGTTGGCCGTGGCCGTTTCCGGCTATGTGGACGAGGAAGGTGCCGTGGATGCCCCCTTGATGCCTGTGCAGAATATCTTCGCTGACTACCTGGCTGGTTATGTCGGCGCCGCTGCGATCACGGCGGCCTTGCTCAAACGTGCCGAAGAGGGGGGCAGCTACCAGGTGCGGGTCTCCCTCACCCGCATGTGCATGTGGGCCCAGGACGTCGGCTTGCTGGATGCTGCCGCCCTCAATGGAAGCCGGCCATGGGCTGATCTGATTCGCGAAGCCCAGCTTCCGGTTGAAACCATCGACGGTCCATTCGGCACGATCACCTACCTGCCCAGTCTTCTGGAGATGACGGACATCAAACCCGGTTTCGACCGCTCGACCCAGCCGCTCGGATCCTCCTCTCTCAGCTGGGCCTAAACAACGCCATGCGTCCTGCTCTGATGCGATGTAGAGGGTCTCTCCAGGCCATTCGTGCATGCCTCTGCGCCAGAGCAACTGCAGAATTGCCAGGCCGTCATCCTGCTGCGGACGCGCCCGATCCACCGCTTCGCCAGGATTGGAGCCCCGCACCTGCACCATGCTGCTGCCCAACCCCCTCTGCCCCTTCACTGCCGTCAGGATCGCCGGACTGCAGGCCACGGTGCTGCTGCTGCTCACCCTGCTGATCAAGTCGAGGATTCAGATCAAGGCCGCGTCGGCGCTGGGGGTGTTCCTGCTGGCCCTGCAGACGCTGGTCTTCCTGGCCGCCAGTGGAGCCCTGGGCATCGCAGCCCTCGCGGCTGGGGTCGTTGCGTTCAGCCGCCGCCAGCCCCAGGCGGCGTGACGCCGTTGCCACCGTGGCGCCCCTTGCTGCGCGCTGCCCGCCAGCGGGAGGGTCGCGCACCATCGGCCCGTTGGCTGCAGCTTGCCAGCGTTGCGGCCGATGGCACCCCGCGGCTGCGCACCCTGGTGTTCCGCGGCTGGGCTGAGGACGCCGCGCTGGATCTGCTGCCCAGAGCCCGCAGTCAGTTCCGCCTGCGCGGCCAGCACCGCTCAATGCCGCTGCGGCCTTTCCGGCCGAGCTGGCCGACGACACCCCGCTGCCTGGTCACTTCCAGCTGCTGCGCATCGGGCTGGAGCAGGTGGAACTGCTGGAGCTCAGTGATCAGCCGCATTGCCGCCGTCGCTGGTGCCACGCTGGCGGCTGGCAGGAGGAGCGGCTTAACCCCTGAGGGTGCCGCAGGCCCAGCCGGTGTGACTTGCGCGCAAGCTCCGCAACACCGGCATTGACGCTCCCTGGAGGGCTTTCCAGGATTCAGGCATCCCGCCCTTGTCCGATGAACGGTGCTCAGGCCCTGGTGCGCATGCTCGAACAGCACGGGGTCACGCACGTGTTCGGCATTCCCGGCGCCAAGGTCGACAGCCTGTTCATTGCGTTGCTCGATTCCCCGATCAAGCTGGTGCTCTGCCGCCATGAACAGAACGCCGCCTTCATGGCCCAGGCGATGGGGCGCCTCACCGGCCGGGTGGGGGTCTGCGCGGTGACCTCCGGGCCGGGGGTCACCAACCTCCTGACCGGTATGGCCACGGCCACCTCCGAGGGGGATCCGGTGCTGGCGATCGGGGGAGAGGTCCCCCTGGAGGATCGCTTCAAGCACACCCACCAGGTCCTCGATGGCGTGGATGTGATGCGGCCCGTCACCAAATACGCCCAGTCCGCCCTGATGATCCACGATCTGCCGGAGGTGTTCGGCAATGCCGTGCGGGCCGCCGAAGGCGGGCGCCCCGGCGCGGCCTTCCTCGGGCTTCCCAGGGATGTGGGGCTGGCGGACTTCCCGACCGAGCCCTCACCGGCATGGGGCCAGCCGGTGTGTCTTGGTGCCGCCGCTCCAGCGGCGATCGAGCGGGCCGCGGCCCTGATCAACGCCGCCAGCCGCCCGATGGTGCTGCTCGGCCTGCAATCCTCCCGGGCTGGCCTGGCGACGAGTCTGCAGGCCTTTCTGCAGGCTGCCGGGATCCCCTACGGCTCCACCTTTCAGGGGGCGGGGGAGTGGGCGGCTCCGGATCAGTTCGTGGGTCGGTTGGGCCTCTTCGTCAACCAACCCGCCAACCAGCTGCTGGATGCCGCCGACTGCGTGATCACGGTGGGCTTCGATGCGATCGAGTTCGACCCCAGCCTCTGGAACACGGGCAATCCGAGGCCCGTGGTGGCGATCGACGTGCTGCCGGTCGAACAGGACCAGGCCTTTCTGCCGGCGGTGGAGTTGATCGGTGATCTGGCGGCCACCCTGGAGGCCCTCAGCCCCCAGCTCCACGTCAGCGTGGAGGAGGCCTATCGCCGCAGCGGTGATGCCCTACATGCGGAGCTGATGGCCACCGCCGCCGAGGGGGCCGCCATGGACGGCATGCCGGTTCATCCGCTGCGGGTGATCCATGAACTCCGGCAGGTGGTGACCCCCGACACCACCCTGGCCCTGGATGTGGGCTCCCACTACATCTGGATGAACCGCTATTTCCCTGCCGCCCACGCCCGTCAGGTGCTGGTGAGCAATGGTCAGCAGACCCTGGGCGTGGCCTTGCCCTGGGCGATGGCCTGCAATCTCTGCAGGCCAGGCATGCCGGTGATCTCCAGCTCCGGGGATGGTGGTTTCCTGTTCACGGCCACGGAGCTGGAAACGGCCCGGCGCCTGGGCTGCCGTTTCGTGCACCTGATCTGGAACAGCCATTCTTACGACATGGTCTCGTTTCAGGAGCAGGCCCACTACGGCCGCACCGCCGGCGTGCAGCTCGGTGACTACGGCGTGCCGGCCTTTGCCGAGGCTTTCGGCTGCAAGGGCTATCGGATCACGGCCGCCGACCAGCTGGGGCCTGTGCTGCGGGAGGCCCTCACCCAGCCGGTGCCGGTGCTGATCGACATCCCGATCGACTATTCCCAGAACCTGAAGCTGATGCAGAACGTCCACCAGGACTTCATTCACTGAGCAACAAATACCCCAGCCAGCAACACCCCAGCGCCATGACCCATTCCCCCGACGCCACCCATCACCTGCGCCTGCGGCTGGGTGAGGGCCTCTGGCAGGCCCTGCAGGAGCGCTGTCGTCGCACCGGTGAAAGCACCGACCACGTGATCAGTGTCGCCCTGGCCGAGGCCCTCGATCTCGACCATCACACCCTCTACCAGGTGTCCACCTCGGGGGCCCTGGTGGAGGGGGTCTACCAGGGCTGCGTGCGGGTCAGCGACATCCTGCGCCATGGCGATTTCGGCCTCGGCACCTTCGACGGCCTCGATGGCGAGGGCATCCTTCTGGATGGACTCTGCTGGCAGGCCTGCGGCGATGGCAGTGTGCGGCGGGCGCCGCTCGATGCCCTGGCCCCCTTCTGGGTCGCCACCCGCTTCCAGGCGGATGAGACCCTGCAGCTGAGCGGCATCACCAGCTGGGCCGACCTCACAACCCGGCTGGATGCGGTCCGCCCCAGCGCCAATGTGTTCACCGCCATCCGGATCCGTGGCCACTTCGCCTGCATCAAGGTGCGGGTCGCCTGCCGATCGGCTCCGGGCACCGATCTGGTCAGCGCCACGGCCCACCAGGCCGAATTCAGCCTCGAGGACCTGGATGGCGTGCTGGTGGGCTTCTGGACGCCGCAGTTTGCACGCACGATCAATGTGCCCGGCTATCACCTGCATCTGCTCAGTGATGACCACGCCCACGGGGGGCACGTGCTCGATCTTGTCGCCGCCGAGCTCACGGTGGAGTTGCACACGGACAACCATCTCCAGCTGGCCTTGCCGGAAACCCCGGCGTTTCTGGCGGCCGATCTGAGTGGAGATCCCTCTGCCGCCCTGGCCAAGGCGGAGGGTGGTCAACGCTGAGCCTGCCCTCAGGGCGTCGCCTGGCCCTGGTGCCACGACGAGCCAGGGGAAGCGCGCGCCTGCCGAATCTGTTTCATGGGCAGCGCAGGGACTGCTCCGGCAGGACCCCCTCGAACAAGAACCGGGTCACGGTCTGATCCACGCAGGCCACACCGCGCCCATAGGCCAGATGGCCATCGCCGTTCCACTCCACCATCCGCGAATCCGGCAACTGGCGATGCAGGGCCCGCGCCCAGCCCACGGTGGTGGAGGGGTCGTAGGTGGTGCCGATCACCAGCACCGGCGGCACACCCCGTGCCTGCAGGGGCCGTGGGGGAAGGGCAGTGCGGACCGGCCAGTAGGCGCAGGGCAGGGTGGACCAGGCCCGTGAGGCCCCGTTCACGGGGGCGTCCCGCCGCCAGGCCGCCGCCTCGAGGGGCACCAGGGCTGGATCGCGGTTCGTGGCCAGGTCGTGGCACATCACTGCCAGATAGGGGGTGTCCGCCGGGTTCACCATCAGATCGGGGCCATCGGCCAGGGTCAGCATCGGCTCAGGATCGCCTCGCAGCGCCGCAGCGAGCGCCTGCTGGAGCGGCTTCCAGGCACTGGGCGGGTCGTACATCGACGACTGGATCACCCCCAGCGCCCTGGCGCCGGACAGCTGCCGGCCATCGCTGCTGCGGTAGGGCCGCGCATCGAGACCCGCCACGACGCCATGGATGGCGGCGATCGCCTGCCCGGACTCCGATGGCAGCGGGCAGTCCGGCTGGCTGTGGCAATCGGCGAGGAAGCGCCCGAGGGCCTGATCCATGGCCAGGGCCTGATCGCGGCGGAAGGGCCCGTAGGGCAGCGAGGGATCGAGGGCGCCATCGAGCACGAATCGCCCCACCCGCTCGGGGAAGAGTTCGGCGTAGATCGCCCCGAGATAGGTGCCGTAGGAGACCCCCAGGTAGGTGAGCCGTGTTTCGCCGAGGGCCGCACGCACCCGGTCGAGGTCGCGGGCCCCATCGCGGGTGCCCACGAAGGGCAGCCAGGCGCTGAAGCGCTCCTGGCAGCGGTCGGCCACCATCCGGGCCAGCCGGTTGGCGCTGGCGATCTGGAGCGGAGTGCGGGGCGCACTCACCTGGTTCTGGATGTCCGCCTGCTCGGCGGCCGAGAGGCACTGGATCGCCGGCACGCTGCCGGCGGTGCCGCGCAGGTCGAAACTCACCAGGTCGTAGCGACTGCGCAGCGCCTCCAGCTCCGCCGGCCGCTGACGCAGTTCCATCACGCCGGACAGGCCCGGGCCGCCGGGGTTGTAGACGAGCGTTCCCAGACGCTCGCCCGCACCGGTGGCCGGCAGGCGAATCAGGGGGAGTTGCCAGCGAGGGCCGCTGGGATCGGTGTAATCCCGCGGTACTTCGAGGGAGGCGCACTGGAACGGGCCGCCGCAGGGTTTCCAGACCAGAGCGTCTGCGGCTGCCGCTGGTGCTGCGGCGCCGCTGAGCAGCGTGACGGCACCAGCAGCAGCGGCTGCCACCAGGGGGACTGCCGCCGCGGTGGTGAGCGCCCCATGACCTTTCCCGGCGTTCCAGGGCTGTGCCAGCCAGGAGGAAACAGACACGGGCAGGCCTGGTGTGTGTGGGGATCGCCGCCCCATTCTCGGGCCTGCTCACGTCCCCAGGCTCCGCCGCACTGCGGTTGGCCGTTGAGCAGAATCAGCCCATGGAGCTTCATGCCGATCTGGCCCAGCGGGTGATGCTGGACACCACTTCCCTTCCCTGGACGCCATCGCCGCTGGCCGGAGTCGAGCGGCGCCTGCTCGATCGGCTCGGCGGTGAAGTGGCCCGCGCCACATCGATCGTGCGCTATGCCCCCTGCAGCCGCTTCGATCGCCACAGCCACGGCGGTGGCGAGGAAATCCTGGTGCTGCAGGGCACCTTCTCCGACGAGGCCGGCGACCATCCGGTCGGCACCTACCTGCGCAACCCCACCGGCTCCAGCCATGCGCCCTTCAGCACAGAGGGCTGCACGCTCCTGGTGAAGCTGCACCAGATGCATCCGGCCGATCAGCAGACCGTGGGGATCGCAACCCCAAGCGTCGACTGGCTGCCTGGCCTGGTGCCGGGGCTGGAGGTGATGCCCTTGCACGCCTTCGGCTCGGAGCATGTGGCCCTGGTGCGCTGGGCGCCCGGCACGGTGTTCCAACCGCACGGCCATCCCGGTGGCGAGGAAATCCTGGTGCTGGAGGGGGTGTTTCAGGATGAGCAGGGCACCTATCCGGCCGGCAGCTGGTTGCGCAATCCCCCTGGCAGTGTGCATCGTCCCTGGAGTGACTCGGGCTGCACCATCTGGGTGAAAACGGGTCACCTGCCGGTCAGCGTGGGACCGGACGGATCCGCAGCCTGAGCCCCAGCCTCAAGGCTCAGTCGACGAAGCGTTTGTACAGCCAGCGCACGAAGCCGCCCACCACAGGCACCGGCGCAAAGGTCGGCCCCACGAAGTCGAAGTAGTCACGGTGGTCGATGATCTTGCCGGCGTCGTTGAGAAGTAGCCGTGTGGTGCCGGGATAGGTGAATGTGATGCCCTTGATCATCAGGCCCATCTCCCATTCAATGAACGCGGTCTTCCCCTGAATCGCGATCGCCCCTGCGGTGAGGTAGACGTCATCGCAGCGTTTCACCAGACCCTTCTGAGCCTCGATGTACGACGCGATCCCCTGGCGCTCCTGGGTGGGGTCCTGAAAGTGAACGTCGTCGGCATAGAGGGCGCGCCATTGCGCTTCTGCCGGGGCCGGTGTGCCGTAGGGCTTGGTGAACAGGGCTCGCAGGCTGGCTTCATCCATGGTGTTGAGTCAGAGCAGGCGGTGGTGGCAAGGGTCTGGGCCGGCATCAGCGGCCGAGCGGGGTGGTCAGCTGTTGGAGAAGGGTTGCGTTGAGGGTGTTTTCACACTCAAGCCACAGGATCGGCAGAATGCTGCCCCCCTGTCCCCGCTGGGCCGAGCGCTCACACACGGAATGGCGGGTGCTCCTCCAGCGCTCCAGCGTCAGGCTGCCGCCCAGCAGGGGCGACAGACGCTGATCGGCCTGGTCCCGCTCCTGCCAGAGGCAGGCCGCCATCTCCTGGGTGTTGCCGTTGCAGTCGGGGCGGAAGGGGAAGGCCTGGCGACGTTGGACGGATTGTTGCAGGGTCTCCTGCTGCAGGGTCTTCGTCTCCAGCGGAGTGGTCACTGATTGCGCCCACCCTGCCGCTCCCGAGAGCAGTGCGATAGCGGCGATCACGCTGCCCGCTCGGCTGGCCCAAGGCATGGTGATCTTGCAGACCTGGCCTTTGAGTCTGGCCCGCGACGGACGGATATTGCAAGCAGAACCGTTAAAACAGTTCGATGAGAAGGCTTGTCTTTCTCTAAAAGCGGGTGACCGGACTCGAACCGGCGACGTTCAGCTTGGGAAGCTGACATTCTACCACTGAATTACACCCGCATCATTTAATCCTAGCAAGCCGGGCATCCATTCGCTCTGGGTGCCCGGCTTGCTGTTGCCTCCTCAGGGTTTGGCGGGGCTGCAGTTCACCTCGGCGGTGAGTTGCTTGTGGGCGGCAAGCAGGGGCTGGGCCTTGCCCTTCAGTTGGCCGGCGGCCTCCTCCAGGGTGAGCTTCTTGGTCTTGGCCACCGTGGCCACGTCTTTCTTGAAGGCCTTCACCTGCTTGCGGAAGTCCTGCAGGCGGATTTCCTGCAACTTCTTCTCTTCATCAGACAGGGCCTTGAGGGAGCTGCCGAGTTCCTTGTTGGCGGCTTCGGCATCGCCCACAGTCGACTGGGGGGTGAGGGCCGCCGTCTTCTCGAGGGCCACACCAACGGCTGCCAGCTGGGTGCAGATCTCCCCTTCGGTCTTCTGTTCCATCTTGGCTGTGTCCTGCTTCTGGCAGGCGGCCAGAGCAAGGGAGAGAACGGCCCCGAGGGCCAGGACTGTGCGACGCATCGCGAACACGCAAGTGCTTCAACGGTAGGTGGGCCCCTCCCGGGGACCCACCGCCCGGATGGAAGCCGTCAGCCGGCCAGAGCCGCCGCCGTGGCCGCCATCCCCGCCCCCGGGGTGCCCTTGTGCAGCCCCAGACCCTGCAGAGTCGCTTCGATTGCCGCCACGGCCGTGAGCACGTCGCGATCACACACGAAGCCGAGGTGGCCGATGCGGAACACCTTGCCCTTGAGGTGGTCCTGGCCGCCGGCCAGCAGGATGTCGAAGCGCTCCTTCACGGCCTTGCGCAGCACCTCTGCGTCGACGCCCTCCGGCGCCACGGCGGTGATGGCGGGGCTGCCATGGCCGGCGGCGGCATAGAGCGGCAGGCCCATGGCCGTCATGCCGGCCTGGGCGGCGGCCCGGTGGCGGGCATGGCGGGCGACGATGGATTCCAGGCCTTCCTGTTGCATCATCTCGAGGGCTGCCTCGAGGGCGAAGTAGAGATTCACCGGCGGGGTGAAGGGGTTGCTGTCGGCATGGGCAGCTTTGCGGTACTTGCCCAGATCCAGATAGAACTTCGGCAGATCGGAGCGCTCGTAGGCCGTCCAGGCCCGATCGCTCATGCCAACGAAGGCCAGGCCCGGAGGCATCATGTAGCCCTTCTGGGAGCCGGAGCCCACCACGTCCAGGCCCCAGGCATCCATGGGCACATCGCAGGCTCCCAGGCTGGTGACGCAATCGGCGATGGTGAGGGCGGTGCCGTGGGCACGCACGTGGGCGGCGATGGTCTGCAGGTCGTTGATCACCCCGGTGGAGGTTTCCGAGTGGGTGAGGATCACGGCCCGGATCTCCTTGGCCGTGTCGGCCTCCAGGGCGGCACGGAAAGCCTCCGGATCCAGGGGCTGGCCCCATTCGGCCTTGATCACCTGCACCTCAAGGCCAAAGGCCTTGGACAGCTTCACCCAGCGTTCGCCGAACTTGCCGTTATCGCCGCAGAGCACCTTGTCGCCCCGGCTGAGCACGTTGATGATGCCGGCCTCCATGGCGGCGGTGCCGCTGCCGCTCATCACCAGCACGTCGCCGCTGGTCTGGTGCAGCCACTTCAGCTGCTCGGTGGTGCGCTTGACAATCTTCTGGAACTCGGCGCTGCGATGCCCGATCGGATGGCGACTCATCGCCAGCAGGACGGTTTCCGGCACCGGGGTGGGGCCGGGGATCATCAGAGTGAGCTTGTCCTGCATGGGGCTGGGGCGAAACGCGGCGCGACGCGACAGCGGCGCAATCAATCACTGTAAAAAAACGTTCTCCCCAGGCCATGCTCCCCTCGGCCGCCGGCCTCACCGCTACGACCCCAGCTGACACCAGTGCCGTCGGTTCTGCAGACACCGGCACGGGCTACACGCTGCCGGTGTGGCTTGCCGCCGCAGCCAGGGTGGCTCTGCTGGCCCTGCGGGGGGAGGCGTTCAGTCCTCAGCAGCCGCTGCTGCTCGAGGAACCCGATGACGTCGCAACGGCGATTCCAGTGGAGTCGGCAGCCCTGCTGGCCGATGGCTGGGCCCTGGGCATCAGCCGCTGCGACCCCGGTGAGGAGGTGCTGGATCTCACCCGTGGTCTGGCTGTCTGGGCCCTGCTGCGCTGGTGGGATCCAGGGTCTGTCGCCTCTGCTGATCCGATCGCAACGGCCCCGTCCCCCCACTGGCTGCGACTGGAGGCGGGTGAGGGGGCCGGGGTGGAGCAGGCCAGCGGACGCCTCTGCCTGTCGGCCTATGCCCAGGGTCTGCTGGAGCGCACCCTGCGGCCCCTCGTGCCCGAGGGGCAGGGGCTGCGGCTGAAGGTGGTGCTGCCGGAGGGCCGGCGCCTGGCCGAGCGCACCAGCAACGCGGCCTTCGGGGTGGTGGACGGCCTCGCCCTGATCGGCACCCAGGCCGAGGTGCAGCGCAGTGCCGCCCCCGATCGCCTCGAGCAGGCCCTGGCCGAACTGGCGGAGCGCCTGTCGGCACAAGACTTCGGCGGCGATCTTGTGCTGGTGATCGGCGAGAACGGACTGGATCTGGCCGCCCGGCTGGGTCTGGCCGCGGCCCAGGTGATCAAGGCCGGCAACTGGCTCGGCCCCCTGCTGGTGGCCGCGGCGGAGGGGGGCGCGCAGCGGCTGCTGCTGTTCGGCTATCAGGGCAAGCTGATCAAATTGGCCGGCGGCATCTTCCACACCCACCACCACCTGGCCGATGGCCGCGCCGAGGTGCTCACGGCCCTGGCGGCCCTGGAGGGCCTGCCAGGGCCGCAGTTGAAGGCACTCCATGCCGCGCCCACCGTCGAGGCGGCCCTGGCCGAGCTGATGGCGGTGGATCCAGACGCGGCCGGCCGGCTGCGGCAGCGGATCGCCGCCACGGTGGAGCAGCGGAGCCGCGCCTACCTGGCCCACTACGGCCACCTCTCCATGGCGGTGGGTGCCGTGCTGTTTGACCGGGGGCGGCAGATCGTGGCGGCGGGACCGGTGGGCGCGGCGCACTGGGCTCGGGCTGGAGCAACGCCGTTGCCGCCGGAACGGGTGGGTGCCCACGGCAGTGACACCTAGGCTGGCCCGAATGCTCAAACGGCCGCAGGCCCCGATGTCCGAGTCCTCCCAGTCGTCCCGCTATCCGGCGATCGTGATCCTCGATTTCGGCTCCCAGTATTCGGAGCTGATCGCCCGCCGGGTCCGGGAGACGGAGGTGTTCTCCCTGGTGCTCGGCTATGCCACCAGCGCCGAGGAGCTGCGCGCCATGGCTCCGAAGGGCATCATCCTCAGCGGTGGCCCCAGTTCGGTCTATGAAGAGGGGGCGCCGGTCTGCGACCCCGCCATCTGGGATCTCGGCATTCCGGTGCTGGGCGTCTGTTACGGCATGCAGTTGATGGTGCAGCAGCTCGGTGGCGCCGTCGTGGCGGCGGGCCGGGCCGAATACGGCAAGGCGCCGCTGCAGGTGGACGATCCCACCGACCTGCTCACCAACGTGGACCAGGGTTCCACCATGTGGATGAGCCACGGCGATTCGGTGGAGCGCCTCCCCGCAGGCTTCGTGCGCCTGGCCCATACCGACAACACGCCGGAAGCGGCGATCGCCAATCACCAGCGGCACCTGTACGGCGTGCAGTTCCATCCCGAGGTGGTGCATTCCACCTGCGGCATGGCGATGATCCGCAACTTCGTGTATCACATCTGCGGCTGCGAGCCCGACTGGACCACCGCCGCCTTCATCGACGAAGCCATCGCTGATGTCCGGGCCCAGGTGGGCGACAAGCGGGTGCTGCTGGCCCTCTCAGGCGGGGTGGATTCCTCCACCCTGGCGTTTCTGCTGCACCGGGCGATCGGGGATCAGCTCACCTGCATGTTCATCGACCAGGGCTTCATGCGTAAGGGCGAGCCAGAGTTTCTGGTGGAGTTCTTCGATCGGCAGTTCCACATCAATGTCGAATACATCAATGCCCGTGAACGCTTCATCAACAAGCTCGCCGGCATCACCGATCCAGAGCAGAAACGCAAGATCATCGGTGCAGAATTCATCCGCGTCTTCGAAGAGGAAAGCAAGCGCCTCGGTCCCTTTGATTACCTCGCCCAGGGCACCCTCTATCCCGACGTGATCGAAAGTGCCGGTACCAACGTCGACCCCAAGACCGGCGAACGGGTCGCCGTGAAGATCAAAAGCCACCACAACGTCGGTGGCTTGCCCAAGGATCTGCAGTTCAAGCTGGTGGAGCCCCTGCGCCGGCTGTTCAAGGATGAGGTGCGCAAGGTGGGTCGCAGCCTCGGCCTGCCGGAGGAGATCGTGCGCCGTCACCCCTTCCCGGGGCCGGGCCTGGCGATCCGCATCCTCGGCGAGGTGACCGCCGACAAGCTCAACATCCTCCGCGATGCGGATCTTGTTGTGCGGGAGGAAGTCAGCAATGCTGGCCTCTACCACGAGATCTGGCAGGCGTTCGCGGTGCTGTTGCCGGTGCGCAGTGTCGGCGTGATGGGCGATAAGCGCACCTATGCCTTCCCGGTGGTCGTGCGCTGCGTCTCTTCGGAAGACGGCATGACCGCCGACTGGTCGCGCCTGCCCTACGACCTGCTCGAAACCATCTCCAACCGCATCGTCAACGAAGTCAAGGGAGTCAACCGGGTGGTGCTCGACATCACCAGCAAGCCCCCCGGCACGATCGAATGGGAATAGGGGTGACTGGTCGCCGCGGGGGAGCTCCGATACCATCGGGCCCCGGCTGATTTCCCTTGACCGTCACCAGCTCCGGTGTGACCGCTGCAGGCGCCGCTGCCGAGTCGGATTCCCAGATCCAGCGGCGGCTCCAGCAGGACAGCATCCAGCTGGCCGGCAAGGTGGTCTACCTCAACCCCTTCCTGTACTGGCGCCGCTTCGACGCCAACACCGACCGCTGGCTGCGTCAGCCCGGCCAGCTTCCCGAGGAGCAGATCCGGGTCAACCGCAGCCGCTTCTATCCCGAACTCGACTGGGACCTGCTCGATCCGGCCGAATACAGGATCAAGGAAGGGGCGGTGGAGATGTTTCTCAAGACCATGGAGTTGATCACCACGTTCAACCCCGAGCTCAGTTCCGGCCATCTGCTCGAGGTCGAGCGCAAGATGGCCGTCACCAAGAAGCGCAGTTTCGAGCGCTGGGTCGAGAAGGCCCTGCGCCGCCGCGAGCAGGCCGAGCAGAAGGAGCGTCGTCGCTTTGATCGCGAACGCTTCTGGCGGGGCTGGGGTGAGTGGATTGTGCTCGATACCACCCGTCAGGCCTTGGTTCCGCTGATGGCCTTGCTCGTGATGGCCGTGGGAGCCGGCTGGTGGTGGGGCAGTCAGCAGAGCTGCCGGCAGGTGGTCGTGACTCCAGGCGTGCAGCGGGCTGCGCCCTGACCTGATGCCCGCAGAGCGGAAGCCTGCGGGGCAGACTGGGGAATGTGCTCTCTGCCCGCGTCCGCGATGGCTGCCGATCCCTTCGACGCGCTGCGACTGACGCTGATGCAGGACGTGCTGCCGGTGGGTCTGGCAGTGGTGGAGCGGGCTCGCAAGGGGGGTCCGGCTGAGGTGCTGGCCGCCTTCAACGACACCAGTGACCCCCTCGGCCAGCTGCGCGAGGAGGGAGAACCGGTGGCCAGCCAGGTGCGTGAGGGGCTCGACCGCGTCCAGCCCGGTCTCGGCAATCCGGTGATGAAGGTGGAGGTGCGGGACGTGCCGACCGAGCCATCCGCCGCCACGGCGGCCGATGATGCGGCCCTGGCCCGCACCCTGGAGCGGATCTCCGGGCGGTTGCGGCTGCTGGAGCAGCGGCTTGAGGGCTCGGTGTCCTGAGCGATGGCGATCGGACAGGCTTCAGTGCGGCATTCCGGTATGGGCCAGCAGCCCCTCTGGCTGCTGCTGCTTGTGCTGGCCTGCTGCAGCGCCATGGGGGCCCGGCTGGTGTGGCTGCAGTTGCTGCACGGCCCCGAATTCCGCGAGATGGCCGATGAGAATCGGATCCGTCTGATGCCCCGCAGCCCGATGCGGGGTCGGTTGCTGGATCGCCATGGCCGCGTCCTGGCCACCAACCGTCTCACCTACAACCTCTACATCCAGCCGCGGGAGGTGGGCGATGACCGTTGGCCGGTGCTGCGCGATCAGCTGGTGCGGGTGGTGGGTGTTGGAGCTTCCGCGCTCGATGAGAATCGGCGCAGTGGCGCCAACCCGGAGGGCTACCGCATCGAGCTGGCCGGTCCGCTCACGCCCCAGCAGGTGCTGCGCTTTCGCGAACAGGCTGATCAGCTGCGTGGCGCCGAGGTCGACGTTGACGTGCTGCGCAGTTATCCCAATGGCAGCCTGGCGGCCCATGTGCTCGGCTACACCAGCGGCATCACCGGCGAGGAATACGACCGGCTGCGCAGCGAGGGCTACCGCATCCGCGATCGCATCGGTCGCAGCGGTGTCGAGAAGGTGTATGAGTCGCACCTGCGCGGTGAATGGGGCGGGCAGCAGCTGGAGGTGAACGCCGCCGGCCAGGTGCAGCGCGTGCTGGGCGACAAGCCCGCCAAGGCGGGCAAGGATCTGCTCCTCACCCTGGATCTCGATCTGCAACGCGCGGCCGAACGGGCCCTCAACGGCGTGCGCAAGGGGGCGATCGTGGCGATGGATCCCCAGACTGGCTCGATTCGTGCCCTGGCCAGCCGGCCTACTTTCGATCCCAATGTGTTCTCCGATGGGCCCACCACGGCCCAGTGGAACGATCTCAACCGTCCGGAAGCGCCGCTGCTGAACCGTGCCTTCCAGGGATTTCCCCCGGCCAGCACCTTCAAGATCGTCACCACGATCGCCGGGATCGAATCGGGCAAGTACACCGCCGGGTCGACGGTGCCCACGATGAATTCGTTCTGCTACTACGGCCAGTGCTACGCCGATCACGGGGCCTTTGGGGCCATCGGGTTTCCCTTTGCCCTGGCTGTGAGCAGCAACAGTTTCTACTACCAGGTGGGTCTCAAGGTGGGTCCCGATGAGCTGTTCAAGGCGGCCCGCCGCATGGGCTACGGCAGCCTCACCGGGGTGGAGCTGACCGAGGAAGACACGCCTGGGCTGCTGGGGGATCAGGCCTGGAAGAAGGAGGCGCTGGGTGAACCCTGGACGCCGGTGGACACGATCACCTCCGCGATCGGCCAGGGGGCGGTGACGGTGACGCCGATCCAGATGGCCCGGCTCTATGCGGCGGTGGCCAACGGTGGCTGGCTGGTGACGCCCCACCTGGTGGAGCGCCCCACGCCACGCACCTGGATCGGCCTGCGGCCCGACACCCTGCGGGTGCTGCGCCAGGGGCTGCGCGATGTGGTGACCAGCGGGACCGCCACGATCCTCAATGATCCTTCCCTGCCACCGGTGGCAGGCAAGACCGGCACCGGTGAGGATCCCCCCCGTCCTGACCATGCCTGGTTTGGCGGCTATGCCCCTGCCGGCAAGCCCACCCTGGTGATCATTGCCTTCGGCGAGAACAGCGGCGGCTACGGCGGCACCGTGGCGGCGCCGATGGTGAAGGCGCTGATGACCACCTGGTTCAGGGGTGCAGTTCCCCAGCCAACCAGCCAGAAAAACTGATCCTCACCAGAAGAGTTGAGCCTCAGGCGACCAGCTGCAGCTGCGGTTGCCCCAGCACCTGGTGGTAATACGCCCGCAGCTGGGCGGTGGCGCCGGCCCAGCCCCAGCGCTCGGCCTCCTGGCGAGCGTTGCGGCGCAGCTGCTCCAGACGGCTGGCATCGCCGAGCAGGCGTTGGACTGCGGCGGTGAGGCTGGCAGCTCCGCCGTCGGCGCCCTCGGGTTCGTAGAGGCAGCCATTTTCGCCATCGGTCACGATGTCCGGAATGCCGCCACGGTTGGCGCCCACCACCGGACAGCCGGCGGCCATGGCCTCGAGCAGTACCAGGCCCAGGGTTTCGGTGCTGGAAGGGAACAGAAAGGCATCGCCGCTGGCATAGGCAGAGGCCAGCTCTTCCCCAGCCAGATAGCCCACGAAAGTGGTGGGAGTGCCGGCGAAGATTCGCTCCAGCTGGCTGCGGTAGGGGCCATCCCCCACCAGCGCCAGGCGTGCGTCGGGCAGGGCCTGCAGCACCGGCTTGATGCGTTCGATCTGTTTCTCAGCCGAGAGACGGCCGATATAGAGCAGCAGCTGGCCGGTATCGCTGCGGCCGCCCAGCAGCCGCTGCCGCATCGCCGGGCTGCGCAGCTCGGGACGGAACAGATCGGTATCCACACCCCGCTGCCACAGGGCGGTGGACTGGATTCCTTTCTCGCTGAGTTCCTCCACCATGGCCGTGGAGGTGCAGAGGTTGAGGCGGGCCTGGTTGTGGGCCGCCTTGAGCAGTTCCCAGAGCAGGGGCTCCAACATGCCCATGCCGTAGTGCTCCAGGTATTTGGGCAGATGGGTGTGGTAACTCGCCACCAGGGGGATGTCCCGCGTCTTGGCGAGCCAGATGCCGCCCAGCCCCAGCACGGCGGGGTTCACCACATGCACCAGATCGGGGGCGAAGCTTTCCAGGGCCTCGGACACGGCGGGCCGCGGCAAGGCCAGCTTCAGTTCGGGATAGAGCGGCAACGGCATCGCCGGCACCCCCACCACCTGGGCTCCCCTGTAGGTCGGTGGTGCCCCCTCCGGGCAGAAGATCAGCACCTCGTCGCCCGCCGCGACCAGATGCTCCACGGTCTTGGTGAGGCGGGTCACGATCCCGTCCACCTTGGGCAGGAAGGTTTCGGTGAAGAAGGCGATCTTCAAGGGATCAGGCAACCGGCACGCTGTGGATGGCCTCAGCCTGCTTGTTGGTCCAGGCGGACACGCAGGGAATGCGGCTGCGATCGCAGCGATCCGCCCAGCGGCGCGCCACATCCACCACTTCAGCCAGCAGGCCGTCGTCGAGGGTGGTGGGCTTGAGGCCCAGCTCGATGAAGCAGCGGTTGTCGACGATCAGGTCGTTCTCCACCGCCTCGTTACGGGGATTGGGCAGGTAGTTGATCTCCGCCCCGGTGAGGGCTGACACCTTGCGGGCCAGTTCGCCGACCTGATGGCTCTCGGTCATCTGGTTGAAGATCTTCACCTTCTCACCGGCCTCAGGCGGGTTCTCCAGGGCCAACTGCACGCAGCGCACCGAGTCGCGAATGTGGATGAAGGCACGGGTCTGGCCGCCGGTGCCGTGCACGGTGAGGGGGTAGCCGATGGCCGCCTGCATCAGGAAACGGTTCAGCACCGTGCCGTAGTCGCCGTCGTAATCGAAGCGGTTGGTGAGGCGCGGATCCTTTTCGGTGAGGTCTGTATTGGTTCCCCAGACGATGCCCTGGTGCAGATCGGTGATGCGGATCTGATCGTTTTTGTTGTAGTAAAGGAAAAGCAGCTGATCCAGCGTCTTGGTCATGTGATACACGCTGCCTGGGCTGGCAGGGTGCAGGATCTTCTCGGTGAAGCGGCTGCCATCGGGCTGGGGCACCTCCACCGTCAGGTAGCCCTCGGGAATCGTGGCGCCGCGGTGGGAGCCGTAGCCGTAGACGCCCATCGTGCCCAGGTGCACGATGTGGATGTCGAGGCCGCTCTCGACGATGGCGGCCAGCAGGTTGTGGGTGCCGTTGACGTTGTTGTCGACCGTGTAGCGCTTGGTGGCGCTGCTCTTCATCGAGTAGGGCGCGGCCCGTTGCTCGGCGAAGTGCACCACCGCCGCCGGCCGCTCGTCCCGCAGCAGATCCAGCAGCCGGGTGTACTCGTGGGCGATGTCGAGGTGGACGAAGCGCATCGCCCTGCCGCCCACCTGGTGCCAGGCCTTGAGCCGGTCGCCGATCGTGGCAATCGGCGTCAGCGACTCCACCTCCAGATCGATGTCGATCTTGCGGCGGCTGAGGTTGTCGATGATCACCACATCGTGGCCGGCGTCCGCCAGATTCACCGCACAGGGCCAACCGCAGAAGCCGTCGCCGCCGAGAACGAAAACCTTCACGCCAGACTCCTGCTGTACGAGCACGTGCTCCGGATGGCAAGCTACTACAGGCATCCGGCCCGGATCCTGACCCGCAGGTTTGTGGATCCGAGCCCTGCGGTCTCGCAGCGGATTCAGCTGATGCCCACCGCCACGGCCACCAGCAGCAGCACCAGAACGCTGCCGCCCACGATCAGGGCCATGGAGCTGCGGCTGGTGCCCTGGCCCGCTTCCATCACTTCCATGCGTGGCTCCTTGGCGAAGGCGTTCAGCCGTCCACCGTCTTCTTCCGTGACCTGCATGACGCCCTCGCGTAGGTAAGAGCACGCACCTTATGGAGTGCCACGGGAGGCTTCGCGCTTCCTCTATGGAACTTCACGGCTCTGGGGTTTCAGGGCGCTTGGCGGCGGTGCGACTCACAGTGTCAGCTGCCCACCCGGCCCTGCAGCGGCGAGCTGGCCCGTGCGTCCTGCCGCACCGGCAGTCGGCCGGCGGCATGGGCAATCCGGCCGGCCTCGCAGGCCATCGCCATCGCCCTGGCCATGGCCGCTGGATCTCCCGCCAGGGCGATGGCGCTGTTGACCAGCAGGGCATCCGCCCCCATCTCCATGGCCTGGGCGGCTTCGCTGGGAACGCCGATGCCGGCATCCACCACCACGGGAATGCCGGAGTTCTCGATGATCAGGGCGATGTTGGCGGCGTTGCGGATGCCCTGGCCGGAGCCGATCGGTGAGCCGAGTGGCATCACCGTGGCACAGCCGGCCTCTTCCAGCCGTTTGGCCAGCAGAGGATCGGCGTTGATGTAGGGGAGCACGGTGAACCCTTCCTTGACCAGTTGCTCGGCGGCCTCCAGGGTGCCGATCGGGTCCGGCAGCAGATATTTCGGGTCTGGAATCACCTCCAGCTTCACGAACGTGTTGTCTTCCTGGCCGGCCAGCTTGGCCAGTTCGCGGCCCAGACGGGCCACCCGCACCGCTTCGTCCGCGGTGGCGCAGCCCGCCGTGTTGGGCAGCATCCAGAGGCGTTGCCAGTCGATCGCCTCGATCAGCCCCTCATGGCCGGCCGCCACGCTCTGCACCCGACGCACGGCCACGGTCACGATCTCGCAGGCGCTGGCTTCGAGGCTGGCCTGCATCGCCGCCAGGCTGGGGTATTTGCCGGTGCCGGTCATCAGGCGGCTGCGGAACGTCCGCCCGCCGATCACCAGGGCATCGGCCGGAGGGTTGCTGGGCTCAGGCTGGGACACGGCCGGATGCATTGGGCGAGCTGGTCCATCGACCGTATCGCGATGGGGTTCCCGCCTTTACCCTTGGGCCACACGATCCACTCCATTCCATGCCGCTCGCCCTGTTGCTGGCCGCCATGCCTCTCACGGCGACGCCGGCCCTTCCCGGGAATGAATTTGTTCCCTTCACGACGCCCACCCCCTACGACTCTTCCCGGCCCCTGGGCATGCTCGAGCCGGTGGAGACGTTCGACCCGATCGCCCGGGCCCAGGTGATGGCCCAGCAGATGCCACGGGACTGGGTCGGCACCTACCAGCCGTTCGGCGGTACTCCCGTGTCCGTGGATCTGCGCCTGGCCTCCACCACCGCCATCGGCCAGATGGTCGACCTGCGGGGCCAGATCACCGTGGGCTCCGTCACCTGGCCGGTGCAGGGCAATCTCAATGCCAAGTCTGACCAGATCGATCTGTTGCTGCTCTGCAGCCAGTGCGACGTGGCCGGCCTGGAGGCGGGTGGTGAGTTCCAGGGCCTGCAGGGTCTTCAGCTGAGTGGCTGGAACGCGCCCCGCCTCACCAGCATGGGGGGTCGCCTTGAGCTCCAGCCGGCTGTGAGCAGTGCTCCCAGGCCTGCCGCCCCGGCGTCCGTCGGCACACCAATCCGCGGACTCTGGTGACGGACTGAGGTCGAGGCCACACGTTCAGCCCGTCCTGCTCATCGGCCGTCCTGCTCATCGGCCGTCCTGCACAAGCGGCGGCCATGGCCCCCTAGGCCTCAGGGCCATGGTTTGGCTGGCTCGATGGTGCTCCTGCACACAAGTTTCGCAAGCCGCACGGTCTGTGCAGATGCACGGTTCTTGGAACTGACCATGGCTGGGAGCCCCTGGCGTCTCTGACCGATCAGGCTTCCGGATTGGGAAGGCTGGTCTTGAGGGCAGATTGGCTGCGCTCCAGACGCTTCAGCCGGCGCTGGGCTGTTTTGTTGGTGGGCTCAAGAGCCAGGGCTTGCTTGTAGGCCTCACAGGCTTCCTCGAGTTTCTGCTGCTTCTCAAGGGCGTAAGCAAAGTTATTCAGTGCCACCGGGTAAGCCGGTTTAGCCCGCAAGGCGGATTCGTAGTGACGAATCGCCGATTTATAATTCCCCTGCGCAGCCAGACCGAAACCAATCGCGTTGGCAATCAAGGCGCGGGCTTCTCCGGGGGATTGTTCCGCATCCACCTGTTTGAGCGCGCGCTTGAGGGTGTCGACGGCCTGGCCGTACAGCCGTTTGCGCAGTTGAACGGAGCCGAGCTCGTACAGGGTTGCCGCATCGCGCTCAACACCCTGACCCTCCAGTCGGGCCAGGGTTGATTCATCCCGGCGTACCCGCAGGATCTGGCGTGTCACCACAACGGCGGCACCGCCGAGCAGAACCACCAGACCAATCAGATAGGCCTGAGGCAGAAGAAGATCCATGGGGACGACCGCCGCCGTCAGGCTTTGACGGCGCTGGCGACGCTGGTGAAGCTACCGGGATCGACCACAGCCAGCTGGGCCAGCATCTTG
Organism: Synechococcus sp. CS-1328; assembly: GCF_025128095.1. Lineage (GTDB taxonomy): Bacteria > Cyanobacteriota > Cyanobacteriia > PCC-6307 > Cyanobiaceae > CBW1002. Next base: position 45,695 of record NZ_JAHLYT010000045.1, read on the forward strand.
CGGTTGAGACGCACGTCTGCCTTCTTGAGACCACCCATCAGGCGGCTGTAGCTGAGGCCGTTGATGCGAGCGGCGGCGTTGATGCGGGCAATCCAGAGGCGGCGGAAATCACGCTTGCGACGACGACGGTCCCGATAGGCGTTGCAGAGGGCCTTCATCACCCGCTGGTTGGCGGTGCGGAAGAGCGAGCCGTTACCGCCGCGGAAACCCCGGGCCAGGCGAAGAATTTTATTGCGACGTTTGCGGGCTACGTTGCCCCTCTTGACGCGGGCCATGGGGAGGAATCGGGTTGGAAAGGATCAGGAATCAGGCGAGCCGGACGCTGCTGGCTCAGGCGTAAGGCATCATGCGGGCCACGTTTTCGGCGTCGCGCTCATCCACCACGGCCATCGTGCCGAGATAGCGCTTCCGCTTCGGGCTCTTGTGATCGAGCAGGTGGTTGAGGAAGGCGCGCCGGCGCATGAACTTGCCGCTGCCGGTCACCTTGAACCGCTTGGCGGCAGCTTTGCGGGTCTTGAGCTTCGGCATGTCTCGCGGCGCGGACGCAAACAAGCAAAGTACGACGCGGCCCTCCCTTTCGCCAAGCAACCCGTCTCTGCCATGGCTGCAGCCTCCCGTCTCCTTGCCCCTTCACCGCCGCTGCGGGGTCTTGCGGTCAGCGCGCTGCTGCCCCTGATGCTGGCCGGGGGTGGCTGCCGGGCCTCGCTTCCAACCGATCACGCTTCAACCGCAACGACCCCGGCGGCGGCCACTCCGGAGGCGATAACCCCGACCGTGGCAATTCCGGCCGCTCCGCCCCCGCCGGGGGCAGTGGCCATGGAGTCGGAGCTGCACTGGCCCGTGCCGCCGCCGCCCAACCCCGATCCGCGCGATCCCCGCCTCTGGGTGGCCCTGGCCGCCCGGCTGGCCCCGGCGACCCAGGCCGCCGCTCCGGTGCCGCTGAGGCTGCGCAGTGCCCGTGGTGCCCTCACCCTCACCGATGCCGCTGGCCACAGAGTCCAGGCAGCCGATCTGGTGCTGCACTGGCGCTGGCAGACACTGGCCCAGCCCCGGATCTGGCGGCGCCAGGTGCTTGGGCCCTTCGCCAGCTTCGAAAGTGCCGAGCAGGCCGCCGACCAGTGGCGGCAGCTGGGGGTGGAAGCGGTGATCGCCCACCCGGGCGACTGGGAGGTGTGGGCGCCCGCCTCCGCCCTGCCGCCGCTCGGGCTCCAGCCCCGGCTGCAGGAACGCCGGCTGCTGGGCCGCTGGTTGCCGGAGCTGCGGCCGGCCGAGGGGGCGCGGCGGCTGCAGGAGCCGATCCGGATCGAGGCTCCCGGTGGATTGCGCTGGCAGAACGGGGTGTACGGCGGACCCTTCCGGCTGCAGCCCGATGCCTACGGCAGCTGGGCGCTGCTGGAGGAGGTGCCGCTGGAGCGTTATCTCGAAGGTGTGGTGCCCCATGAAATCGGAGCTGGCTCGCCGGCGGCGGCCCTGGCCGCCCAGGCGGTGCTGGCGCGCACCTGGGCGCTGCGCAATCAGCATCGCTACCGGGTGGATGGCTATCACCTCTGTGCTGACACCCAGTGCCAGGTGTATGGCGATCCACGCCAGGCCGGCGGGGCGGTGCGCCAGGCGATCGCCAGCACCCGCCACCAGGTGCTCAGCTATGGCGGTCGGCCGATCCATGCCGTCTATCACGCCACCAACGGTGGTGTGGCGGCGGGCTTTGAGGAGGTGTGGAGCGGTGCGCCGCTTCCCTATCTCAAGGCTTTTGTGGACGCCCCCTCCTCCCTGCAGGCCTCCCTGCCCCTGCCGCTGCAGCCGGAGGGTCTTGCCCTGTTGCTCCGCCAGGGCGGGACCGCCTATGGCGCCAACCATCCCGTCTTCCGCTGGCAGCGCCAGCTCTCCGCCGCCCAGATCAGCGCCGCTCTGCGGGGGGTGGCCCCAAGGCTTGGAGAGCCCCGCAGTGTGAAGGTGCTGCAGCGGGGGCCCAGTGGCCGGGTGCTGGCCCTGGAGATTGTCGGCAGTGGCGACACCACGGTGCTGCGGCTCGATGCGATCCGCCGCAACCTGCGCACGTTGCCCAGCACTTTGTTTGAGGTGCGGCCCGTGACGGCGGGCCAGTGGCGCGTCGTGGGGGGTGGCTTCGGCCATGGCGCTGGTCTGTCCCAGGCCGGCGCCATCGATCTGGCCCGCCGCGGCTGGGGCCTGCAGCGGATCCTGCAGCACTACTACCCGGGCACGGCGCTGCTGCCGCTGACGGGGCTGCAGTCTGAGGCTCCGCCTGTGATTCCGGAGCGTCACCCTTAAAGTCTGGCCACTCACGGGGTGTCCATGGCTGCCGGCGACAGTGCCACTGCCAGCGACAGTGCCACGTCCGGCCGGAGCACTGCCGGCCATGGCACTGGCAGCCATGGCACTGCCGGTCATGGCACAGATCGTCGCGCCAAATCGGCTCTGTTCCTGCTGGGCTGCACCTGGGCCGGCCTGGCGCCCCATTGGCTGGCGCCGGGGCGGAGCCTTCTGCCGGCCCTCAGCCTGGCGGTGCTGCTAGGCAGTTACAGCCTGCGCACGGTGCTGCTGCAGGCCCTGCGTCAGGGTCGCCGCAGCCGCGAGATGGCCCCGACTGGCCGGGCATCCGCCCCTGATCCACTGCCTTCTGTTGGGCTTCCTGCGGTGGACCTGGCTTCTGCGGACGTGTCTGCGGGGGACTTGCCGGCCGTGGATCTCGTGGTGGCCGCCCGCGACGAGCAGGCGGTGATCGGTCGCCTGGTGGATCGGATCCGGCAACTGCGCTATCCGCAGGGCCAGTTGCGGCTCTGGGTGATCGACGACGGCAGCGACGATGCCACCCCCGAGTTGCTGCGGGAGCTGGAGCAGACCACGCCGCTGTTGCGGGTGCTGCGCCGCCCCCGCGATGCGGGTGGGGGCAAATCCGGCGCTCTCAATGAGGTGATGACCCTGCTGCGGGGTCGCTGGATGCTGGTGCTCGATGCCGATGCCGGCTTGCAGCCGGACCTGCTGGAGCGCGTCATTCCTGCCGCCGAGGCCAGTGGCTGGTCGGCGGTGCAGCTGCGCAAGGCGGTGGTGAACGGCCCTGTCAACCTGCTCACCCGCGCCCAAGCCATGGAGATGGCCCTCGATGCGGTGATCCAGGAAGGTCGCCTTTCCGTGGGCGGTGTGCCCGAGCTGCGAGGCAACGGCCAGCTGTTGCTGCGCGACGCCGTGCAGGCCTGCGGCGGCTTCAACGAGGCCACGGTGACCGACGACCTCGATCTCAGTTTCCGCTTGCTGCTGGCCAACCAGCCGATCGGCGTGCTCTGGGATCCTCCGGTGGAGGAAGAGGCGGTGCTCAGCCTCGCCGCCCTCTGGCGCCAGCGGCAGCGTTGGGCGGAAGGAGGCCTGCAACGCTTCTTCGACTACGGCCAGGGCCTGGTGTTCGGGCCGCTCCGGTTCAGCCAGAAACTTGATCTGACCTGCTTCTTCCTGCTGCAATACATGCTGCCGGTGGTCTCGATCGCGGATCTGGCCGGCGCTCTGATCACCCGCACCCTGCCCACGATCTGGCCGCTCTCGATCGTGGCCCTTGGTCTCTCTGGCCTGGCGATCGTGAGTGGCTGCCGGCGCCCCAGCGAGGGGCCTGCCCTGCCGGCCATGGGTCCGCTGGCGATGGGTCTGGGCATCCTCTATCTGGTGCACTGGTTCGTGGTGATCCCCTGGGTGAGCCTGCGCATGGCTGTGTTGCCGAAGCGTCTGGTCTGGGTTAAGACCCTTCACCTCGGCGATGACGCCAGTGTCGAAGACGCCGTCAGCACGTAGAGCACCGCAGCACGTAGAACACCGCCAATGCCGCTCTGGTCGGCGGGGGCAATCCGGGCCGGCTCGATCGATCAGCCCGGCCTCGAACCCGAAGCGGTCAGGCTCTGAGCGCAGCTCAGGCTGTCGACTCGCTCCCGCTTGTCGCCAGGCTTTCAACCGACAGCTCCTCCCCCTCGAGGGGGCCGTCCAGCTCCACCACTTCCCCCTGGAAGAAGTCGGCCAGTCGCCGCGCCTTCTCATCCAGTCGGCCAGCGCCTGGGTCGAGGCGCGGCGGGGTGGGAGTGGCTGGCCCTGGGGAGGATGAGGTTGGCGGCGGCACCAGGCTGGCGGCCTGCTGCTGTGGCGCGGGGGCCATGGCGCCAGCTGGCCCCTGAACCGGGCGGGGTGGCGCTGCTCGTGGCTGAGCCGGTTCCAGAGCCGGCTGTTCCTCAGGCCGGGCTGGCTGCGCCGCAGGCTGGGCTGGAGCCGCCTCGGGGCGAGGCGCTGCTGACACACTGGAAGTGGATGGGCCTGGAACGGATCGGCCGCTGGTATGGAAGGCCTGGGCTGGTGATGGGGGGGCGGCGGCAGGGCTGGTTTCGGCGCCGGCCGCCGGACCCTGATCACTGCTTTCCAGCACCAGCTGGCGCGGACTGCCCACAACGGACGTGATCGCCCGCTCCAGCAGCGGCAGGCGGCTCTGCACCATCGCGATCCAGGTGCTGGCCACACGCACGACGGCTCGCTGCCCGTCGAGGCGCACCAGCTGGGCCTGCTGGGAGAGCAGCATGCGGGTCGAGGGCAGTTCCAGCCCCGCCAGGATCTGTTGCCAGAGTTCCGGCAAGGCAGTCGTGGTGTCGTTCGGCTGGGGTGCTGTCGCTGCTGCTGCCGCTGCAGGGCTGGCGATCGGGTGGGCGATGGCCGTGGGGTTGGCTGCAGTCGCTGGGTTAGTGGTGGCCATCGGTGCGGCCGGGTTCACGGTTGGCTGGGCCGTGGGGTGGGTCGTGCGCTCGGGTGTGGTGGCTGGTTCGGCCGATCCCGCGCGGCTTCCTGTGACCGTGCCCGTGCCCGTCGCAGTCGCGGTCGCCGTGGCTACGGCCGGCCTGGGGGGTGCGGCGGCGGCGGTGATGGTGGGTTCCGCCAGCAGACCCAGCAGCAGCACTTCCAGCCACAGCCGCGGCTGCACGCTCTGGCGCAGTTGCTGTTCGCTGCCGCGCAGCTGCGCCTGCCACTGCAGCAGGCGGGCCTTGCCGATCTGCCTTGCCAGGTCGGGGAGCTGGGGCCGGAACTGCGGTGAAAAACTGGTGAGCTCGAGCCGCTCCGGTGCCACACCGGCCAGCACCAGATCGCGCAGCAGGCCGGCCAGTCCCTGCAGCACCGCGCCCGGTTCGCGGCCCCGTTCCAGCAACTGGCGGCTGGCGTCGATCACCCCCAGCGGCTCCGATGTCGCCATGGCCCTCGCCAGCTCCAGCAGCTCCTGCTCGGGCACGGCCCCCAGCAGCTCCCAGACCGCACCGGCCTCGATCGGTGGGGGCAGCAGGCTGAGCTGATCGAGCAGGCTTTCCGCATCCCGCAGTCCCCCCTGGGCCCGCTGGCACACCACGTGCAGCGCTTCGGGGGTGATGCCGATCGACTCCTGCTCGGCGATCCAGCGCAGGTGCTGCTCCAGGGCCTCCAGGGGGATGCGGCGGAAATCGAAGCGCTGGCAGCGGCTCAGGATCGTGGGCAGCACCCGCTGGGGGTCGGTGGTGGCGAGCACGAACACCACCCGTGGCGGCGGCTCCTCGAGGGTTTTGAGCAGGGCGTTGAAGGCTGCGGTGGAGAGCATGTGGCACTCGTCCACCACGTAGACCTTCCAGCGGGCCTGCACCGGCGCGAAGCGGGAGCGTTCGATCAGCTCGCGGATGTTGTCGACACCGGTGTTGGAGGCGGCGTCGATCTCGATCACGTCCAGGGCATTGCCCGCGGCGATCGAGACGCACAGCTCGCAGACGCCGCAGGGCTCGGGCGTGGGCCCCGCATGGGCGATGCAGTTGAGCGAGCGGGCCAGGATGCGGGCGCTGGAGGTTTTGCCGGTGCCACGCGGGCCGCTGAACAGGTAGGCCGGCGCGATCCGCCCGGTGCGCAGGGCATTGCCCAGGGTGGCGGCGATCGCCTCCTGTCCCACCAGCTGGTCGAAGCGCTGGGGCCGGTACTTGTGGTGCAGCGGCTGGTACGCCTGGCTCATGGCGGGCTCATGGATCGCTGCATCGCTGATCGCTGCATCACTGATCGCTGCATCGCCGCTCGCTGCGTCGTTCCGTCCGGATGGGGCGGCCGAAGATTCGAGGCTACTGGCCGCCCCCCTGCTCCAGCAGTCGCTCCAGACGCCCTTCCAGCTCCTCGACCTCGCTGAGCTGATCGGCCAGCTTCTGGGCGGCCAGGCGCAGGGCGGCGAACTGGTCGCTGCCGCTGCCCTGGCCCCAGCGTTCCTCGGCCCTGGCCAGCTCGGTCTCCAGGCGCCGCTGCAGGTTGAGCCGTAGCCCATCGAGCTGCTCAAGGCTTCTGCGGGCCAGGGCGCGCCCCTGCTCGAGCTGCCGGGCATCGAGGTTGAGGCCCTGGCGCAGCAGCAGGCGCACGGCGCCGATCAGGGCTGCCGGCACCGCCTGCCCGAAGACCTGAAGGCCGCGGCTGCCGGTCTGGAGCCAGTCCTCCACCTGGCCGCTGCGATGGCGGCCGGTCTTGCACCAGTGGGCGAAATGCTCGCAGTTGTTGAACAGCAGGTTGTAGTTCTGCTCCCCCAGCCGGCTCATGGCGCGCCGCAGGGTCACGCCGCACGGGGAGCAGGCCTGCGGTGGATAGGTCACCAGGCTCACCGGCTGGCCGCTGCTGAACTCCTCCAGGGGGCTGCGCAGGATGGCCTTGCCCTCCAGGTAGTGGGCCACCGTGCCATCGCCCAGGTCGATGCCGTGGTGGTGGAACAGGCCGTGCTGGCGGGGTACCTCCAGATGATCAGCTGCAGCCATCGCCGCTTGCCCCGTCAGGCGGTCTTCTCGCTCTGCTCCCGCTCGAGATTGCCGCTGGGGTAGGGCACCACCTTGGCCAGGCTGCGCTGCTCGACCAGATCCCGGCTGATCGTGAAGGTCTTCACGTCCTGGCGGGAGGGAAGGTCGTACATCAACTCCAGCATCAGCTCCTCGACGATGCCGCGCAGGGCGCGCGCACCGGTCTTGCGGCGGTGCGCCTCGATGGCGATCGCCTCTATCGCGTCCGGTTCGAACTCCAGCCGCACGTCATCCATGCTCATCAGGGTCTGGAACTGCTTGACCAAGGCATCGCGCGGCTCGGTGAGGATCGCCTTGAGGGCGCGGGTATCGAGCGGTTCGAGCACGGCACTGACCGGCAGGCGGCCGATGAATTCGGGGATCAGGCCGTAACGCACCAGATCATCCGGCTCGAGATGCCGCAGCACCTGGGCGGATTGATGGTCCTTGCCGCGAGGGCGAGCCCGTCCGTCGGCCTGCAGGAACCCGATCGCGTTGCGGCCGAGGCGCCGCTGCACCACGTCTTCGAGGCCCACGAAGGCGCCGCCGCAGATGAACAGGATCTGGCTGGTGTCGATCTGGATGCAGTCCTGATAGGGGTGCTTGCGGCCCCCCTGGGGTGGCACGTTGGCGACCGTGCCCTCCAGCATCTTCAGCAGCGCCTGCTGCACGCCTTCGCCGGAGACGTCGCGGGTGATCGAGGGGTTCTCGCTCTTGCGGGCGATCTTGTCGATCTCATCGATGTAGATGATGCCCCGCTGGGCCACCTCCACATCCATGTCGGCCTTCTGCAACAGCCGCAGCAGGATGTTCTCCACGTCCTCGCCCACATAGCCCGCTTCGGTCAGGGTGGTGGCGTCCGCCACGGCGAAGGGCACGTCCAGCAGCTCGGCCAGGGTCTGGGCCAGCAGGGTCTTGCCGCAGCCGGTGGGGCCGATCAGCAGGATGTTGGACTTGTGCAGCCGGGTGGCGGTGCGGTCGGTCTCTCCCTGGCCATCGCCCTGCCAGGCCAGGCGCTTGTAGTGGTTGTACACGGCGACCGAGAGCACCTTCTTGGCGTCCTCCTGGCCGACCACCTGCTGGTCGAGAAAGGTCTTGATCTGCTGGGGCTTGGGGATCGAGGCCAGGGTCGGCGCCGGCTTGGGAGCCTTCTTGGCCCCGCCCTTGCGGCTGTTGTCGGGGCTGCTGCGGCTGGCAGACCCCGCCGGCGAGTCGACCAGTTCCTCATCAAGGATCTCGTTGCAGAGATCGATGCACTCGTCGCAGATGTAGACGCCTGGCCCGGCAATCAGCTTGCGCACCTGTTCCTGCGACTTACCGCAGAACGAGCACTTCAGGTGAGCATCGAACTTGGCCATCGCGCAGGGGGCGTTCGGGTCAGGGTTGGGTGCCGGGGCTGGCAGGGTGACCCCGAATCTCCAGGATCAACGCAAACCGCCCGTGGTGGGGCAGTCCTTAAGGATCAAACCGGTAGAGATCAGACCGGTACCGGTTGGCCGGTGGTGGCCGATCCCTCCTCGACGACCCTGTCGATCAGGCCGTATTCAACCGCTTCTGCCGGAGAAAGGAAGTAGTCGCGGTCGGTGTCTTCGGCGATCTTTGCCAGAGGTTGGCCGGTGTGGTCGGCCATCAGGCCGTTGAGGGTGTCCTTCAGGAAGAGGATCTCGCGGGCCTGGATCTCGATGTCCACGGCCTGACCCTGGGCACCGCCGAGGGGCTGGTGGATCATGATCCGCGCATTGGGCAGGGCCAGGCGCTTGCCCTTGGCGCCGCCGGAGAGCAGGAAGGCCCCCATGCTGGCCGCGAGGCCGTAGCAGATGGTCACCACGTCGGGAGCGACCTGCTGCATGGTGTCGTAGATGGCCAGACCTGCCGTGACCGATCCCCCCGGCGAATTGATATAGATCTGGATGTCCTTCTCAGGGTCTTCCGCTTCGAGGAAGAGCAGTTGGGCCACAAGGGCATCGGCGACGGCGTCGTCGATGCCGGTGCCCATGAAGATGATCCGCTCCCGCAGCAGGCGCGAATAGATGTCGAAGGCCCGCTCGCCCCGGCCGGATTGCTCCACCACCGTGGGCAGCACGCCGGGACTGGCCATCGGCGAACCGCCCGCGCTGACGCTGGGCAGGCCGTTCCAGGGACGCTCCCCCTGCCAGCGGTTTTGAACCGGGTGGGGGCGCAGGGTGCTGAGAGGGGCGTCGATCACGCGGTGGCTGCCGGGCTGTCGGACTGGTCGGTCAATCTATGGGGAATCCCAGGCCTGTGGATTCAGGCCGGTTCGGGATTCCCTCAGGCCTGGGAAGTCAGGCCTCCGCCGGGGCCGCAGGATCGGTCTCCGTGGTGGCCTCGGTTGCCGGGCTGTCGTCGCTCTCCTGCTGCGGCGGAGCCTCGGAGATGGTGCTGTTCTCCTCCAGCCACTCCAGCAGTTTGCTGCGCAGCAGGTCGTCGGTCACCGCCAGCCGCAGGCGCTCCGGATCGATCGCGTCGCTGTCGCTGAGGCTGCGGCTCACCTCCCGCAGCTTCTCCTGGATCTCCTCGGCGGCCACCTCGATCGCTTCGGCGGCGGCCAGGGCCTGGAGGGCCAGGTTGCGGCGCAGACGCTGCTCCGCCTCCGGCCTTGAGGTCTCCATCAGGCTGCGTACCAGTTCGGGAGTGAAGAGCTTCTTCACGTCCATGCCCTGCTGGGCGATCTGGCCGGCGGTCTGCTCGATCAGGGCGCGGATCTCCTCCTGCACGAGGGTTTCCGGCAGTTCCACCTCCAGCTGCTCCACCAGGGCGGTGAGCAGGGCGTTGTGGCGGTTGTTGCGGGTGCGTTGCTCGGCATCCTCCTGCAGCCGTTGCTCCAGGTCCTGGCGCAGCTCGGCCAGGGTCTGCTTGTCGCTGGCCTGCTGGGCGAAGGAGTCGTCCAGGGCCGGCAGTTCGTGGGTCTTGAGCTCCTTCAGACTGATCGCGAAACGGGCCTGGCGGCCGCGGGCCTCCTCCTGGGGGTAGCTGTCGGGGAACTGGCACTCAATCGTGCGGTTCTCGCCCACGGCCATGCCGATCACCCCCTCCACGAAACCGGGGATCATCCGATCAACTTCGAGTTCGACCTCCATGGTCTCGCTGCTGCCACCGGTGATCGGCTCATCGGTGTCGGCATAGACGCCTTCGAAGCTCATCACGGCCACGTCACCGGCGGCGGCCGGGCGGCCTTCCACCGGCACCAGGGTGGCCAGTCGCTTGCGCTGCTCCTCGATCAGCTCGTCGACCCGGGCCGGATCGAAGGGCACGCTCTCGGCTGCCGCCTTCAGGCCCCGGGTGACCTTGAGGCTCGGGCTGGGCTCCACATCCATCACGAGGGTGAGGGTGAGCTCACTGCCGGGGCTGAAGCGCTCCAGCAGCTGCTCGAAGCCTTCGCTCAGTTCGGGGCGGCCGATCGCTTCGATCGCCTCCTGCCGGATCGCCTCCTGCACGATGGCCTCCACCAGCTCCTCGAGGGCCGTGGCACGGATCCGCACCGGTCCGATCTGCTGGAGCAGCACCGGCCGCGGCACCTTGCCTTTGCGGAAACCAGGCAGCTTGATGCTGCGGCTGAGTTTCTCGAGGGCGGTGTCGTAGCTGGCCTGGCAGCGCGCAGCAGGGACGGCCACCTCCACGGCGATGCGGCTGCCGGGCCTTGGACTGGTGTTGACCGTCAGCTCTGGGCTGCGGTCCGTGGGATTGGCGGACTCGGCGGTGGCAGGCATGAAGGGGGCGGATCAACAGGCAGCCCCTCATCCTAGAAAGTGGCCCAGGACACGCCGCGCCACGTATTGTGCGGAGGACGACGACGACGTCCATATCCCTGCTGCCGGTCCGGACCGGGCTTCTTGCCCTATGGCCGGAACTGCAGCAACGGTCTCGATTCCGGTTGAGCCCGCCTGAACAAGATCGCCCTTTGCAGCGATTCTTGAAGCGACACAATTAATTGCTTGCAATTGTTTGCTCGCAGTTGATTTGGTCTCAGGCGACCTCGCCTGACGCATACCCCCGGCGCCCCACCTCTCAGCAGCATCTGCCACGGCTCGAGCCCAGCCTGGAGACAGCTCCCCACTCCGGTCACGACATCCGATTCGTCGCCGCCAGTTTTTTCACTTCACGTTCACCCACTCCCCAACCTCCCCTCCCCCACCCTGTCGACCGGTTCGGCCGGCCTCTGCCGCCGCTCTCCTCGATCGCACTCCGCCACTCCGCCCTGCCCGAACTGCGTCGGCACGGCGCTCCTGCCCCGCAGCGCTCCTTGATCGACCACCCGGTTTTCGTTGACAGCCACGTTCTCATCCACAGCTCTGGCCGTTGACGTCATGGATCCCTCCCGTTCCCGCCGCTCTTGACCGTTTCTCACCCCCTCACCACCGCTGCCAGCTCTGCCGCCCTGCCGCAGCGCCCCCTGCGGATCGCGATCCTTGGTGCCACCGGCGCCGTTGGCCAGGAGCTGCTGCAGCTGCTGGAGGAGCGCCGCTTCCCCGTGGCGGAGCTGCGGCCCCTGGCATCGCCCCGCTCTGCCGGCCAGACCCTGACCTGGCAAGGACGCAGCCTCACGATCGAACCGGTGACGGAGGAGGCTTTCGACGGCGTTGATCTGGTGCTGGCCTCTGCCGGTGGTTCGGTGTCGAAGCAATGGGCGCCGCTGGCGGCCGCGGCCGGCGCCGTGGTGATCGACAACTCCAGCGCCTTCCGCATGGATCCATCGGTGCCGCTGGTGGTGCCGGAGGTGAATCCCGAGGCCGCCTTCAGCCACGGCGGCATCATCGCCAACCCAAACTGCACCACGATCCTGCTCACCCTGGCGCTGGCACCGCTGGCGGCGCGGCGCCCGATCCGCCGGGTGGTGGTGAGCACGTATCAGTCAGCCAGCGGCGCCGGCGCCCGTGCCATGGAGGAACTGCAGCGCCTCAGCCGCACGGTGCTCGACGGTGGTGAGCCGGTGAGCACGGTGTTGCCCCATTCCCTCGCCTTCAACCTCTTCCTGCACAACTCCCCCCTGCAGCCCAGTGGCTACTGCGAGGAAGAGCTGAAGATGCTGAACGAGACCCGCAAGATCATGGGGCTGCCCGATCTGCGGCTCACGGCCACCTGTGTGCGGGTGCCGGTGCTGCGGGCCCACTCCGAGGCGGTGAACATTGAATTTGCCGAGCCCTTCCCGGTGGAGGAGGCGCGGCAGCTTCTGGCGCGGGCGCCCGGGGTGGAACTGCTCGAGAACTTCGAGACCAACCGCTTCCCGATGCCCACCGATGTGACCGGCCGCGACCCGGTGGCGGTGGGTCGGATCCGCCAGGACCTGAGCGATCCCAACGCGCTCGAACTCTGGCTCTGCGGTGATCAGATCCGCAAGGGCGCGGCCCTCAACGCCATCCAGATCGCCGAGCTGCTGCGCGATCCCGCCGCCATGCCGGCGGCACCCGTTTCTGCCGGAGGTGCCGCTTGAGCCCTGGGAACGCGGCAGCATCGCCTTGGTTGAACGCGCCCTTCGGCCGGGTCGTCACCGCCATGGTGACCCCCTTCGCCGCCGATGGGTCGGTGGACCTGGCGCTGGCCGGCCGCCTCGCCGATCACCTGGTCAGCCATGGCTCCGATGGCGTGCTGGTCTGCGGAACCACCGGCGAATCTCCCACCCTCAGCTGGGAGGAGGAGCACCGTCTGTTCGCCGCGGTGAAGGAGGCGATCGACGGCCGGGCCCAACTGATTGCCGGCTCCGGCAGCAACTGCACCGCGGAGGCGGTGGAGGCCACCCGTGCCGCGGCTGCCTTGGGTGCCGATGCCGCCCTGGTGGTGGTGCCGTATTACAACAAGCCTCCCCAGGAGGGCCTGGAAGCCCATTTCCGGGCTGTGGCCGAGGCAGCACCTCAGCTGCCGCTGATGCTTTACAACATCCCCGGACGCACCGCCTGCAGCCTGGCCCCCGACACCGTGGTGCGCCTGCTGGATCTGCCCAACGTGGTCAGCTTCAAGGCTGCCAGCGGCACCACCGAAGAAGTGAGCCAGCTGCGCCTGCTCTGTGGCGATCGCCTGGCCATCTACAGCGGCGACGATGCCCTCACCCTGCCGATGCTGGCGGTGGGAGCGGTCGGCGTGGTCAGCGTCGCCAGCCACGTGGCCGGACCCCAGATCAGGGCCATGATCCAGTCCTTCCTTGCCGGCGATGCCGCCGGGGCCCTGGCCCTGCATGAGCAGCTGCTGCCCCTGTGCAAGGCCTTGTTCTGCACCACCAATCCCATCCCCGTCAAAGCCGCCCTTGAGATCAGCGGCTGGCCGGTGGGTGCCCCCCGTCTTCCCCTTCTTTCCGCCGATACCGACGTGCGTCAACGCCTCATTTCTGTCCTGGCTGCCCTGCGTCCTACCTGACGCCAAGGCTTGCGCTGCCCGACGACGGACCGCCGTCCGTCCTTACGCTCGCTTCATCGGTCTCTTTCTCTTTTCTTCTCTCCTTTTTCCTACATGACCAATCAGAACGGCCACGCTCGTCCAAGTTCCTCCCCCGGCACCAACGGCAAGACGCCGGCCCTGCGGGTGATTCCCCTGGGGGGCCTGCATGAGATCGGCAAGAACACCTGCGTGTTCGAATACGGCGACGACATCATGCTGGTCGATGCCGGCCTGGCCTTCCCCAGCGATGGCATGCACGGCGTCAACGTGGTGCTGCCCGATACCAGCTATCTGCGCGAGAATCAGAAACGCATCCGCGGGATGATCGTGACCCACGGTCACGAAGACCACATCGGTGGCATCCCCCACCACCTCAAGAACTTCACGATCCCCGTCATCTATGGCCCCCGCCTGGCCATGTCCCTGTTACAGGGAAAAATGGAGGAAGCCGGTGTCACCGATCGCACGGTGATTCAGACGGTGGGTCCGCGTGATGTGGTGCAGATGGGTCAGCACTTTAAGGTGGAGTTCATCCGCAACACCCACTCGATGGCGGATAGCTTCACCCTGGCGATCACCACGCCGGTCGGCGTGGTGGTGTTCACCGGTGATTTTAAATTCGATCACACGCCGGTCGATGGCGAGCACTTCGACATGGCTCGTCTGGCCCACCACGGCGAGCAGGGGGTGCTGTGTCTGTTCAGCGACTCCACCAATGCGGAGGTTCCTGGCTTCACGCCATCGGAGCGGGCTGTGTTCCCCAAGCTCGATCAGCACATCGCTCAGGCTGAGGGTCGGGTGATCATCACCACCTTCGCCAGCTCGATCCATCGGGTGTCGATGATCCTGGAACTGGCGCTCAAGAACGGTCGCAAGGTCGGTCTGCTGGGTCGTTCGATGCTGAACGTGATCGCCAAGGCCCGGGAGCTCGGCTACATGCGTGCCCCCGATGAACTGTTCGTGCCGATCAAACAGATCCGCGATCTGCCCGATCGCGAAACCCTGCTGCTGATGACGGGCAGTCAGGGTGAGCCACTGGCCGCGCTGAGCCGCATCTCACGCGGTGAACATCCGCAGGTGCAGGTGAAGAGCAGCGACACGATCATCTTCTCGGCCAGCCCGATTCCGGGCAACACCATCTCCGTGGTGAACACGATTGATCGCCTGATGATGCTTGGCGCCAAGGTGGTGTATGGCAAGGGTGAAGGCATCCACGTATCTGGGCATGGTTGCCAGGAAGACCACAAGTTGATGCTGGCCCTCACCCGGCCCAAGTACTTCGTGCCGGTGCACGGTGAGCACCGCATGCTCGTCTGCCACAGCAAAACGGCCCAGTCGATGGGGGTGCCCGCCGACAACATGCTGCTGATCGATAACGGCGATGTGGTCGAACTCACCCCCGATTCGATCCGCAAGGGCGAACCGGTCAAGGCCGGCATCGAACTGCTCGATGCCTCCCGCAACGGCATCGTCGATGCGCGCGTGCTCAAGGAACGCCAGCAGCTGGCGGAAGACGGCGTGATCAACCTGCTCACCGTGATCAGCACCGATGGTGTGATGGCGGCCCCGCCCCGGGTGAATCTGCGCGGTGTGGTCACCACTGCCGATGCCCGCAAACTCTCGGTCTGGACAGAGCGCGAGATCAACTGGGTGCTCGAGAATCGCTGGAGCCAGCTGGCGCGTAACAGCGGCGGCAACGCCCCTGACGTGGACTGGGTTGGTGTGCAGCGCGAGATCGAGCTGGGGCTGCAGCGTCGCCTGCGCCGCGAGCTGCAGGTGGAGCCGCTGATCATCTGCCTGGTGCAGCCCGCCCCGGCCGGTACGCCCGCCTACAAGGGGCGCGCCGATGTCGAGCCCGATTCCCGGCCTGCGTCGCGGGGTCGCCGTGATGGCGGTCGGGAGATCGTCCGCAACGGCGCCTCCCAGCCCCAGCGTCAACCGGTGGCCGCTGCAGCTGCCGTCGCGTCAGCGCCCGCATCAGCCGCCCCATCCGCCGCTGCCGTCGCGGTAGCCCCGCCGGTGGCTGTGCCTGCCGCAGTTGTGCGTGAGGTGGCAGTCAAGGAGGAGGAGCCGGCCGGTCGCACTCGCCGCCGCCGCTCCGCCGCCGTGGCCGGTTGATCGCCGCTTGAACCTTGCTGCTGTCAGGAGTGGTGCGCGCCCTCAGCGCAGCACCACCCGCAGCAGGCCGCGGCCCAGCTCCTCCTCTTCCTCCGGAGTGAACAGGGGTGGCGCCATTGGATCTTCCTGCGCCTGCGCCTTCTCCAGAGTGAGGGTTGGAGTGCCATTCGCTTCGATCGGCACCACCTCGATCTCCTCGGCTCGGGCGGGATCGGCTTGGTGCACTTCGATCAGCTCGGGTTCATCCACCACCTCCACCGCGATCGGTCCCGAAGGGATTGGTGCAGCTGCGGCTTGTTCACGATCCGCCTGCGAGTCCGGCACGGCGATGCCTGCGGGGCCAGTCGGCGCCAGGGCCAGGCTGCCTGCGGCCGCTGAGGCCGGCATCACCGCTGAGGCCTGCAGAAAGGGATTGGAGGCCATCGAAACGGCGCCGGCGCCATCTGCCGCGGGCTGGGCTCCGGGGTCGCTGCCGCCCAGATCCACCATCCAGGGCATGGCCGACGCGGGAGTTTCGACTCCGCTGTTGCCTACGGCGGTTGGCGTGAACGGGAACGCCGCGCCAGCTGCATCGGCCGCTGCGACGCCCAGAGCTGCGGCTGAACCAGTGGCTGCAGTCTGCGGACCCTCTGCTTCTCCACGCTCCTGCTCAGCGTCGGATGTCCCCTGCACCGCGCCACCAGGAACGACGTCGACGTGCTCGGTGCCGTCCAGTACCGGTTCGGCTGCCGCGGTGCTGCTGAGCAACACCTGGCAATGCTCCAGCCCCTGCTGGGCGATGTCCAGCAGGATCGGTTCCGGCCTGGCCTGCTGCACCGTGGTGTAGTGCTCGGCGGCGGCGCTGGCGTTGCCGAAGCCATAGAGCTGGGTGTGGCCCAGCAGCAATTCCAGCCGCACGCTCAGTGAGGGGTTTGCTGCTGGATCCAGTTGCCCCAGCAGCTGCTGCCCGAGGGAGAGGGCTTCAGCCCAGTGGGCCTCGCTGTAGGCCAGCTCCACGGCGGCGTAGAGGGGCTCCTGGGTCTCAGTCATGCAGCGGCGATCCTGTGGTGGGCCCAAGCAGGGCCAGTGTGCTGCGATCCCAGCACAAGCGCCAGCCACCGGCCAGATCCAGCCGGCCCGGACCGCGGCGCGGCGCCAGGCGGGCCAGCAGGGTCTCCAGCTGACGGCTGGACAGCGGCTGCTGGGTGTGCTGGCTCAGCCAGTGCTGCAGCAGGGCCCGTTGGCTGGCCAGGCTGAGGGCCACCAGCGGCGCCCGTGGCAGTTGCCGGGTCGAGGTGGCCTGCAGGCCAGCCAGGGCCAGGGCCACAAGTTCGTCATCCCGTTCCAGTTCCTCGGCCAGCCGTTCGGCCTGGGCGCCGATCCGTTGGCTGGCACCGGGATGGAGCTGCTCCAGCACGGGCAGCACCTCCTGCCGCACCCGATTGCGGGCGAAGCGCGAGTCGGCATTGCTTGGGTCCGTCCAGATCGGCAGGCCGAGCTCCCGGCAGAGGCGGGCGGTGTCGCTGCGGCTGAACAGCAACAGCGGCCGCACCAGTTGGATCGCTGGCTCGGCGGCGCTGCCCGGCGGCGCTGGCTCCAGCAGGGGGCGCTGGCGCCGCAGGCTGGCCAGGCCGCGCCGGTGGCTGCCGCGGGCCAGGTGCAGCAGCAGGGTTTCGGCCCGGTCGCTGGCGGTGTGGGCCGTCACCACCCGACGGCAGCCCAGCCGCTCGGCCCAGTGGGCCAGCCGTTCGTACCGCCAGCGCCGCGCCGCCGCTTCCTTGGGTGCCAGCGCTTCGGCGCGATCGATCTGCAGCGGCAGTTCGTGCTGCTGGGCCCACTGGGCCAGTTCAGCGGCCTGCTGGCCCGACTCGGGCCGCCAGCCATGGTCGCCATGCCACAGCTGCAGCGACCAGCCATGCAGACGCGATAAATCCTCCAGCAGGCCCGTCATTGCCATCGAATCCTGCCCGCCGGAGACGGCCAGCAGCAGCGGTGTGCCGGCGGGCAGCAGCTGGGGCTGCCGGCGTAGCAGCTGGTGCAGCCGCAGATGATCCGGGCTCCAGTGCGGCTGGGCATGGGCCGGGGCCCCAGGTGGTGCCTCGTGGGGGTTCACGGTTTCAGATGGGAGAATCACGAATCCAGCTCTCTGCGCCGCCGATGTCGCGTCTGTCCAGCCTGCCCAGCTCCCTGCAGCGCGCCATCGCCGAGCGCCGGGCCCTGAAGGTGATCGCCGGTCTCTCCAATTTCGATGCCGCTGCAGTGCAGTGGATCAGCCGAGCCGCCGGTGCCGGTGGCGCCGACCTGATCGATGTGGCCTGCGATCCGGAGCTGGTGACCCTGGCGGCCGCCGCCTCGGGCCTGCCGATCTGCGTGTCTGCGGTGGATCCCGAGCTGTTCCCCGCAGCGGTGGCCGCTGGCGCCGCCATGGTGGAGATCGGCAACTACGACAGCTTCTACCCCCAGGGCCGCATCTTCGGAGCCGAGGAAGTGCTGGCGCTCACCCGCCGCAGCCGCGAGCTGCTCGGCGATGTGGTGCTCTCGGTGACCGTGCCCCACGTGCTGCCCCTGGATCAGCAGGAGCAACTCGCCATCGATCTGGTCGCCGCCGGCGCCGATCTGATCCAGACCGAAGGCGGCACCAGTGCCCGGCCGTTCAGCCCCGGCAGCCTTGGCCTGATCGAGAAGGCGGCACCCACCCTGGCGGCCGCCCATGCCCTCAGCCGTGCCGTGACCGTGCCGGTGCTCTGCGCCTCCGGCCTCTCCGCCGTCACCCTGCCGCTGGCCATCGCCGCCGGTGCCGCCGGCGTGGGTGTGGGCTCCGCCGTGAACCGCCTCGGTGATGAGCTGGCGATGGTGGCGGTGGTGCGCAGTTTGCGCGATGCCCTGGCGCCGGCGACTGCGACGACGGCTGTGCCAGCCGATCGCTGATCGCAGGTCCTTCTCCGGCGCCGGCTGATGGGCTGGCGCCTGGCAGGGGTCCTGTCTACCGTCGAGGCATTCCCTGCGTCGAAGGATCGATGGGTTCGCTGGCCTGGCTGTTGCAGTGGCCGATCCGGGCCGTGGTGCTGCTGATCGTTGCCCAGTTGCCCCTGGGGGTGGAGATGCAGGGTTTCGGGGCGGCGGTGCTGGCTGTGATCGTGATCAGCCTGCTGGGGGCGCTGCTGGCGCCGCTGCTGAAGTTGCTGCTGGCGCCCCTCTGGGTGATCACCAGCCTGGGCGGGCTGATCGCGCCGATCAGCTGGCTGTTCGACGGCCTGATCACCGTGGCGCTGTTTGCCCTGGCGGCCTCTCTGATCCCGGAGTTCCGGCTGCGCAACGGCCTGCTCAGCGCCGTGCTGGGAGCGTTGGTCTACACCTTGCTCACCGGCGCGGTTCTGAGGGTGTTCGGGTTGGAGCGGGGCTGAGGCCGGCAACCCGTAGCGGGGCAGGCAGCACCGATCGGCCCCAACCGTGAGAATGGCCTGATGGCCTTTCAGCTGCACGCTCCCTACGAGCCCAAGGGCGACCAGCCCACCGCCATCGAGGCCCTCGTGGATGGGGTTGAAGGCGGTGAGCGCTATCAGACCCTGCTGGGAGCCACCGGCACCGGCAAGACCTTCACGATCGCCAATGTGATCGCTCGCACCGGTCGGCCGGCCCTGGTGCTGGCCCATAACAAGACCCTGGCGGCGCAGCTCTGCAATGAGCTGCGCGAGTTTTTCCCGAAGAACGCGGTCGAATATTTCATCTCCTATTACGACTACTACCAACCCGAAGCCTACGTGCCGGTCAGCGATACCTACATCGCCAAAACGGCGTCGATCAACGAGGAGATCGACATGCTGCGCCACTCGGCCACCCGCTCGTTGTTCGAGCGGCGCGATGTGATCGTGGTGGCCTCGATCAGCTGCATCTATGGTCTCGGCATCCCGTCGGAATACCTCAAGGCGGCGGTGAAGTTTCAGGTGGGCGACACGCTCAATCTCCGCGCCTCGCTACGGGAGCTGGTCAACAATCAATACTCCCGCAACGATCTGGAGATCTCCCGCGGCCGCTTCCGTGTGCGCGGCGATGTGCTGGAGATCGGCCCCGCCTATGAAGACCGTCTGGTGCGGGTGGAGCTGTTCGGCGATGAGGTAGAGGCGATCCGCTACGTCGATCCCACCACCGGCGAGATTCTGCAAAGTCTCGAAACCATCAACATCTATCCGGCCAAGCACTTCGTGACGCCGAAGGAGCGGTTGGCCGAAGCCATTGGCGAGATCCGCGCCGAGCTGCGCCAGCGGCTTGACCTGCTCAATAGCCAGGGTCGCTTGCTGGAGGCCCAGCGCCTCGAGCAACGCACCACCTACGACCTCGAGATGCTGGAACAGGTGGGCTACTGCAACGGCGTGGAGAACTACGCCCGTCACCTCGCCGGTCGGCCGGCCGGCACGCCGCCGGAGTGCCTGATCGATTACTTCCCAGACGACTGGCTGCTGGTGGTGGACGAGAGCCATGTGACCTGTTCGCAGCTGCAGGCCATGTACAACGGCGACCAGAGCCGTAAGGGTGTGTTGATCGAGCATGGGTTCCGTTTGCCCAGCGCCGCCGACAACCGCCCGCTCAAGGGGGAGGAGTTCTGGCAGAAGGCGCAGCAGACCATCTTCGTGAGTGCCACCCCGGGTAGCTGGGAGCTGGCCCAGAGCCAGGATCAGGTGGTGCAGCAGGTGATTCGCCCCACCGGCGTGCTTGACCCGATCGTGGAGGTGCGTCCCACCGAGGGTCAGGTGGACGACCTCTTGGGGGAAATCCGCGTCCGGGCCGAGAAGCAGGAGCGGGTGCTGATCACCACCCTGACCAAGCGGATGGCTGAAGACCTCAGCGACTACCTGGCCGAGAACGGCGTGCGGGTGCGGTATCTGCACTCCGAGATTCACTCGATCGAGCGGATCGAGATCATCCAGGACCTGCGCAACGGGGTGTACGACGTGCTGGTGGGGGTGAACCTGCTGCGCGAAGGTCTTGACCTGCCGGAGGTGTCGCTGGTGGCGATTCTCGACGCCGACAAGGAAGGCTTCCTGCGGGCCGAACGCTCCTTGATCCAGACGATCGGGCGGGCGGCGCGCCACGTGGAAGGGGTGGCGCTGCTCTATGCCGACAACCTCACCGAGAGCATGGAGAAGGCGATCTCTGAAACCGAGCGCCGCCGCGCCATCCAGCATGCCTACAACGTGGCCAACGGCATTATCCCCACCCCGGCTGGAAAGCGGGCTGGCAATGCCATCCTCGCTTTCCTGGAGCTATCCCGCCGGCTGAGCGATGAACAGCTTGAAGAGGCGACCGAGCAGGCTGAGAACAATGCGGTGCCGCTGGAATCGCTCCCCGAACTGATCACCCAGCTGGAGGACAAGATGAAAGCCGCGGCGAAGAATCTCGAGTTCGAGGAGGCGGCCAATCTCCGCGATCGGATCAAGCAGCTGCGCCAGAAGTTGGTGGGGAGGGCCTGATGCCAACCCCCGCCGAGCTGATGCTCAACCTCATGCTCGGCTTCGTGGGCATGGCCTACGTGCTGTATGGCCGCAAGCAGGATGCGCTGGTGCCGCTGGTGAGCGGCATCCTGCTGATGATCGTGCCGTATTTCCTGCCCGGCGTGCTGCCCCAGCTGATCGTGGGGCTGCTGTTGATCGCGTTGCCGTTTCTGTTGCGGCGTTGAGGCAGCTCAGGCCGGGGCTTCACTGCCTTCGGCTCGGTGCTGCACGCCACCGCCCAGGCCGAAGGCGCCGTGGACCACCCGCAGGGCCTCGACGCCATCGGCCTCGGCCACCACGCAACTGGTGCGGATTTCGCTGGTGGCGATCAGCTCGATGTTGATGCCGGCGTCAGCCAGGCTGCGGAACATGCGGGCGGCGGTGCCGGCGGTGCAGGGCATGCCCGCGCCCACCGCACTCACCCGGGCGATCGCCGGACCTTCCTCGAAGCGGGTGCCGGGCCATTGCTTCAGCAGCGGCGCCAGGGCCCGTTCCGCCTGGATCAGGTCGCCCTTGCGCAGGATGAAGCTCATGTCGCGGCTGAGCTGGCCGGGGCTGCCGTGGGTGCGCTCCGACTGCACGATGGCGTCGAGGCTGATGCCGTTGTCGGCCAGGGCGCGGCAGATCGCGGCGGCGGTGCCGGGCCGGTCCGGCACCTGCCGCACTGTCACCTGGGCCTGATCGCGATCAAGGGCCACGCCACGGACGGCCGGATCGCCCAGGTGGCAGGGCGGCGGATCATGGCGCAGCTGATGCTCGCCCAGCTCAAAGGCCTGGGCCGCCGACCGCAGGGCCTTGCTGCCCTGGGGGGCCTCCACCAGGCAGCTCACCTTCACCTCACTGGTGGCGATCAGCCGCAGATTGATGCCGTCGCGGGCGAGGGTGTCGAACAGGCGGGCGGCCACTCCGGGGCGGCCCATGATGCCGGCCCCGGCGATGCTGAGCTTCGCCATGCCGCCTTCGGCGCTGAGCAGGGCTGCCCCGGCGCCCATGGCCGCCAGCACCTGTTCACAGACCGTGCGGGCTGCCTCCATCTCGGATTGGTGGAGGGTGAAGGCGATGTCGTTGCTGGCGCCTTCGTGGGTGGCCTGCACGATCAGATCGACGTTAAGCCCCGCAGTCCCCAGGGCCTCGAACAGTTGGGCGGCCACGCCGGGGCAGTCGGGCACATGGGCCAGGGCCAGCACGGCCTGATCGACCTGCAGCTCCGCCGCGTCCACCGGCTTGCCCAGCTCCAGGCCTTCGCTGCCGATCGACCGGGGGGCGCCGCTGGTCAGGCGGGTGCCTGGGGCGTCGCTCCAGCTGGAGCGGACCACCAGGGGCATGCCGTAGTTGCGGGCAATCTCCACCGCCCGCGGGTGCAGCACCGCCGCGCCGAGGCTGGCCAGCTCCAGCATCTCGTCGCAGGTGACCGTGTCCATCAGCTGGGCGTCGGCCACCTTGCGGGGATCGGTGGTGAGCACGCCGGGCACATCGGTGTAGATCTCGCAGGCGGCGGCCCCGAGGGCGGCGGCCAGGGCCACGGCCGAGGTATCGGAGCCGCCCCGGCCCAGGGTGGTGATCTCGGGGGTGCCGGCCCGGCCGCTGCTGGTGCCCTGGAAGCCGGCCACCACCACCACCTGGCCATCGGCCAGCAGCCGCTGCAGCCGCTCGGTGCGGATCTCGAGGATGCGGGCCCGCCCGTGGGACGACTCGGTGATGATTCCCGCCTGGGTGCCGGTCATCGAGACGGCCGGTACCCCTTCGGCGTGCAGGGCCATCGAGAGCAGGGCGATGGAGACCTGCTCGCCCGTGGATAGCAACATGTCCATCTCGCGCTGGGGCGGATCGCTGCTGATGGCCTGGGCCAGGCTGGAGAGTTCGTCAGTGGTGTGGCCCATCGCCGAGACCACCACGACCAGGTCGTGGCCCTCCTCGCGGCAGGCGGCCACGCGCCGGGCCACGGCCCGGATCCGCTCCACGTCGGCCACCGAGGTGCCCCCGAACTTCTGAACGAGCAGGGCCATCGGCGGGTCGGACGCGGCGGGAACGGGCGATTATCGGCCCGCATGGTCAAGGGTGATGCCCCCGGCAAGCAGGAAACCATCGCGGAAGGCATCACCCGGCGTTGCGCCCCGCTTCAGGGCGGCCTCCACGTCCAGCAGCTGGCTGAGCAGCTTCAGCAGCGGCCCCGGGCCTCGGCCACGGAGCTGCTTGCGCATCACGTAGATCCGCTTGGGGTTGCCGATGCCGGCGGCCTTGGCGATGGTGGCCACGTCGGTCTCGCCGGTTTTGTCCAGCAGGCTCACCCACAGCCAGCCCCGGATCTGACTGGTCAGTGCCGCCACGATCCGCAGGGCCGGTTCGTTCACCTCCAGCAGGCTGTCCACCAGGGCGATCGCGTCGGCGGGACGCCCCGCCAGCAGGGCGTCGCCCACCGCCAGGCTGGTGGTGGCGTGGCTGCCAATCAGGGCCCGCACTGCAGCGACGTTGATCGGGCGGGCTGTGGGTGTCGCCGCTGAGGGTCCCGGGGCGGTGCCGGCATAGAGCGCCAGTTTTTCCAGCTCGCTGGCCAGGCGGGCGCTGTCGCTGCCGATCGCCTCGCACAGGGCCTCGGCGGCGGCCGGCTCCAGGCTCAGGCCCAGCTCATGGGCGGTGCGTGTCACCAGATCCAGCTGGCCGGCTCCGTCCCAGGCGGCCGGCAGAGTGAAGCTCCGTTCCCGGGCCACCGCCTTGAGCGCCTTGGTGATGCGCAGGCGGGCGTCGGGTTTGTTGCTGCTCACCAGCAGCAGGTGGCAGGTCTCGGGCACCAGCTCCAGGCAGGCCTCCATCTGGGCCGCCAGCTCCGCCGGACACTGGCTGGTGAAGGGGCTGCGCTGCAGCACCACCAGCCGCGCTCCGCTGCCGAAGGGCGGGGTGCGTGCCTCCTCCAGGGCCCGGGCGGCCTGGCCGGCATCGTTGCCGTCGAGGCGGCTGAGGTTGATCGACGCCCAGGCCGGATCCACCAGCTCGGTCACCAGGGCCTCCACGGCCCGCTGGCGGGCGGCTTCGTCGTCGCCCCAGTAGAGATGGATCGGCATCGGTGCGGCGCGGCCGGATGGAGCGGCAGAGGCTGGAGCAGGAACAGGAACAGGGAGCGGAGCGCGTGCCTGGCGCGCTGGCCGGTTTCGACCATCCGATCTTCACCGAAAGCCTGCGCCGCATCCACGCCTGGTTGGGGGAGACGGGTTTCCGCGGGGTGGAGCAGGAGGTGCTCGAACGGCTGGTGCACAGCAGCGGCGATCCGGCGCTGGCGCCCTTGCTGCGCTTCAGCACGGGGGCCTGCGACGCCGGACTGGCGGCACTGTCGGCCGGAACGGCGATCCTCACCGACACGGCCATGGCTGCGGCGGCGGTGGCGCCAATGGCGCGGCGCACCTTCGCCAACCCCGTGCACAGCGTGCTGGCCTGGGCTCCGGCGGTGGCGCCGGCCGGCTGCACCCGCGCGGCGGCGGGCATGGCGCGGGCCCTGGCGGAGCATCCCGGCGCCGTGGTGCTGATCGGCAGTGCCCCCACCGCGCTGGAGTGCCTGATCGATCTGGCCGGCCCATCTGCTGCTCACGATCCGATGGCGCCAGCCCTGGTGATCGGCATGCCGGTGGGCTTCGTGGGGGTGCTCGAAAGCAAGCGCCGCCTGGCCCGCAGCGGCCTGGCCCAGATCCGACTGGAAGGCAGCCGTGGGGGTGCTGGCCTGGTCGGGGCGGCTGCCAATGCCCTGCTGCGCCACGCCTGGCTGACCGCGAACGCCTGAGCCCTGCCCTGAGGGCGTCAGGCCGGTCGCTCAGGTCGACGCGACCGGGCCTGGTTCTCGATCCAGCCCCACCGCCACGTGGCTGTTGGCCTCGATCCGATCGAGCACCTGGCGGGCCCGCTGCACCACCACCGGCGGCACCCCGGCCAGGCGGGCCGCCTCGATGCCGTAGCTGCGGCTGGCGCCGCCGGTCACCACCCGATGCAGGAACACCAGGTCGTCGCCGGTTTCCTGCACCAGCACCTGGGCATTGGCCACGTTGGGCAGCAGATCGGCCAGCTCATTGAGCTCGTGGTAGTGAGTGGCGAAGATCGTGCGGGCACCGATGCGTTCGGCCAGGTGCTCGGCCACGGCCCAGGCGATCGAGAGTCCATCGAAAGTGGCGGTGCCCCGGCCGATCTCATCGAGCAGCACCAGGGAGTGGCTGGTGGCGTGATGCAGGATGTTGGCGGTTTCGGCCATCTCCACCATGAAGGTGGACTGGCCGCTGGCCAGGTCGTCGACGGCGCCGACGCGGGTGAAGATCCGATCGGCAATGCCGAGGCGGGCGCTGCGGGCTGGAATCCAGCTGCCGATCTGGGCCATCAGCTGCAGCAGCCCGCTCTGGCGCAGATAGCAGCTCTTGCCGCTGGCATTCGGACCGGTGAGCACCAGCAGATCCGGAATGGCGGTGGAAGGGGGCGCCGAGGTGGCCGACTCGGCCGGCGGGTCGAGCGGCGATGGCGGCGCAGACCCCAGCCGCAGGCTGTTGGCCGTGAAGGGCTCTTCCACCAGCAGCTGCTCCACCACCGGATGGCGCCCCGCTTCGATCCAGAGCTCGCGCCCCTCGACGATCTCCGGGCGGCAGTAGCCGCCGATGGCCGCCACTTCCGCCAGCGAGGCGATCCCATCCAGCTCGGCCACCCGTCGCGCCGCCTCCCGGATCACGGCGGCGCGCTCCCCAACTTGCTCGCGCAGGGCGCAGAACAGGTCGTACTCCCGCTGGGCGGCCCGGGTCCGCAGCTGCAGGATGCGGCCTTCGCGGCCCTTGAGCTCGGGGGTCACGAAGCGTTCTTCGTTGGCCAGGGTCTGGCGGCGGATCCAGTGCGTTGGTACCGAGGCGGCCTTGGCGCGGCTGACCGAGAGGAAGTAGCCGAAGGTGCGGTGGTACTGCAGGCGCAGGTTGGGGTTGCCGCTGGCGCGGCGCTCCAGGGCCTCCTGCTGCTCCAGCCAGCTGTCCTGGTCGTCGAGCTGGTTGCGCAGGCCGTCGAGGCGGGCATCGACGCTGTCGTGGATCAGGCCGCCATCGCTGAGGTTCAGCGGTGGATCGTCCACCAGGGTGTGGCGCAGCACCGCCGCCAGCTCCACCAGCTCCGGCCAGGTGCGTTGCAGCGCCGCCAAGGGAGGGCTGCTGGCCTGGGCGAGCAGGCCGGCCAGCAGCGGCAGCCGCTCCAGGCCGTCGGCCAGGGCCACCAGATCCCTGGCCGAGGCGGTGCCGGCGCCGGCCCGGCCCGCCAGCCGCTCCAGATCACCCATGGGCCGCAGCAGGCGCCGCACGCTCAAGCGCAGCGAACGGCTGGCCACCAGTTCGCCCACGCCGTCCTGACGGGCGCTGATCGCGGCCCGATCCACCAGGGGAGCCTCGATCCAGCGGCGCAGACAGCGCCCTCCCATGGCGGTCATGGAGCGATCCAGGGCCCAGAGCAGGGAGCCCTGCAGGCTGCCCCCCAGCTGGGTGCGGGTCAGCTCCAGGTTGCGGCGGGTCTGGGCGTCGAGCACCAGCTGGTCGCCGGCATGCCAGAGCCGAGGCATGTCCAGGGGCACCAGCCGGCCGGTTTCGGTGCCCTCCAGATAGGCGAGCAGTCCACCGGCGGCGCGCAGGGCCAGGGGGGCTTCGGCCAGGCCCAGGCCATCGAGGCTGGCCAGGCGGAAGCGCGCCAGCAGTCGTGCCCGCGCCTCCGGTGCCGCAAACGGCGTGCGGGGCTGGGTGGTGAGCAGCAGGCCCTCAGGGCACCAGGCCGGTTCGGGCTCCCCGCTCCAGAGCACTTCGGCGGCGTCCTGCTGCAGCAGCTCCTGGTGCAGCAGATCCGTTCCCTGCCGCTCGGTGAGCCGGAATTCGCCGGTGCTTACGTCGGCCACGGCCAGTCCCCAGTGGTTGCCCTCCCGCACCACGGCCACCAGCCAGTTGTTGCGGCGGGCGCTGAGCATGCCCTCGTCCAGCACCGTGCCCGGCGTGAGCACGCGGGTGATGTCCCGCTTGAGCAGGGCCCCCTTGGCTGGGGTGGTCTCCAGTTGGTCGCAGAGGGCAACGCTGAGGCCGTGGCGCACCAGTTCGCTGCAATGACGCTCGGCCGCGTGGTGGGGCAGGCCCGCCATCGGGACGCGCCCGATCGCCTTGCCGGCCTCCTTGCCGGTGAGGGTGAGCTCCAGCAGGCGCGAGAGCGTGATCGCGTCTTCAAAGAAGCACTCGAAGAAATCCCCCAGGCGGTAGAGCAGCACCCGCTCGGGATGGGCCGCCTTGAGTTCAACGTAGTGGCGCAGCACCGGCGTCAGCTGGGCCGGATCCACCAGGCTGTGGTGATGCCAGCGGGGCAGGTCGTGATCGGGCAGGTCGTCGGTGTCGGCCAGACCAGCGGCTGCGGCACAGGATCCGTCAGGGGTTGCTGCACTGGCGGAGCCACTGGGCTCCGTTTCCAGACCACCGAGGTCATTGCCGTTGCCGTCACCGGAGGCGAGGCCCATGCCGCCAGCCGCTCTGGCTGGCCGGCGCCGGCGGGGCCGGGCCGTGGCATCGGCCTCCAGCTGGGCGTCGTCCAGCGCCTCCCCATCACCGCTGCCGCTTGCCTCGGCTGGGGCCTGATCTGAGCAGGGAAGCGCGGCCGGAGCTGCGCCGAACAGGTCTCCCTGCAGACCCAGATCGGCCACCAGCGACAGCTGCTGCTCGGCTCCCGCGGCCACGCTGGCAGGACGAACGAGGCTCGATCGTAGGGGGCCTGGCCGTCCCGCTCCCGACAACTTGTGAAGGAACCTGCCGGCCCCGGGCCGGGGGCAGGAATCGTCGTGTGAGAATCCCGAAACTGACCGTCGGCGACCCCCTGCCGCTGCCGGCCATCTCCGTTGCCGCACCCATGCAGATCCTCAACACCCTCACCGTTCTGGCCCTGGTGGTGATGTCGTTCGCGCTGGTGGTGGCGGTGCCCGTGCTTTACGCCAGCAGCGACGACAGCGGCCGCTCCAATCGCATCATCCTGCTGGGCGGGGCCGCCTGGGTGGCCTTGGTGCTGCTCAACTGGGGCATGAGCTATTTCGTGGTCTGATCCCTTTGGCCAGTTTTGAAGGTCGCTTCACCGACGCTGCCAGCCTCCGCATCGCCGTAGTGGTGGCGCGGTTCAACGACCTGGTGACCGGCAAGTTGCTTAGCGGCTGCCTGGATTGCCTGTCCCGCCACGGCATTGATGTGGGCGAGGCGAGCGCCCAGTTGGATGTGGCCTGGGTTCCCGGCAGTTTTGAGATCCCCCTGGTGGCTCAGCGGCTCGCTGCCAGTGGCCGCTATCAAGTGGTGGTCACCCTCGGCGCCGTGATCCGCGGCGACACCCCCCACTTCGATGTGGTGGTGGCCGAAGTGAGCAAGGGCGTGGCCAGCGTCGCCCGCGACACCGGTGTGCCGGTGATCTTCGGCGTGCTCACCACCGACACCCTGCAGCAGGCCCTGGAGCGGGCCGGCATCAAGAGCAACCTGGGCTGGAGTTATGGCCTGCAGGCTCTGGAGATGGGCAGCCTGATGGCGGCCCTGCCCTGAGGTTCCGGCCTGTGCCGCCGGCCAAGCTGACGACGCCGGCGGATGGGAACACCGGTCTGCCCTTAGGTTTTGCTTCTGTCGTATGAGCGGTTTGCCCTGGCGTAGGCCCCGTCATCTGCTGGCGTTATGCGCCGGTCTCGACCTGGCCGCCTGCCTGGTGCTGGCTGCCGCGATCGATGCGCTGCGGGGAACCGATCTGCTGGCACAGCCTGGCTGGCTGGTGGCATTCGGGCTGGTCTACCTGCTGTTCGGCTGGCTGCTTGGCACCTATACGGTGCTGCGCTGGCCCTGGCTGCGGCTGCGGCTGGTGATCCTGCGGCTGGCGATCACCGCCCTGGCCACCATGCTGCTGGTGGCCCTGGTGGACTGGTTTCTCAACCTGCCGGCTGGTTTGTTCCTCAGCCACCGCAGTACTCAGGTTTATCTGCTGGGTTCCCTCAGCGTCTGGGCTCTGTTGGTGCGTCTCGCTCTGCGCTGGGTTGGCCGCCGCTATCCCCAGCGGGACTGGGGTCTGATGGCCGCCCCCCACGAAACCCCGTCGATCCTGCGTGAATGGCAACGCACGCCGTTTGCTGTCACGCCCCGGGTGCTGCCCCTCTCTGGTCATGCCGTCTCCCCCGGTGGGGTGGTGCTCGGCAGTGACCTGCGCCTGGCCCCCGACCAGGAGCGTCAGCTGCGCGCCCTGGGGGAGGGGGGCGTGCCGATCACCACGGTGATCGAGCTGGCGGAGCGGGAGCTGGAGCGCCTGCCGCCGGCTCTGTTGCCTGGGGATTGGCTCTCCCAGGCCGACATCCCCTGGTCTGACACCTTCAGCGTCCAGCGTCAGCTCAAGCGTGCCGCCGATGTGGTGGTGGCGCTGCTGCTGCTGCTGCTCGCGCTGCCGGTGATGCTGCTGGCCGGCCTGTTGATCTGGTTGGAGGACCGCGGCCCGGTGTTCTACGTGCAGGCCCGCAGCGGCTGGATGGGCAAGACCTTCCGCCTGCTGAAGCTGCGCACCATGACGGATGCAGATGCGGATGCCCCCGCCAGCTGGACCGTTCCCGGTGATGGCCGCATCACCAGAGTCGGGCAGGTGTTGCGCCGGGTGCGGCTCGATGAGCTGCCGCAGCTGGTCAATGTGCTCAGCGGCGACATGAGCCTGATCGGTCCCCGGCCGGAACGTCCCGAGCACGAGGCCGACCTTGAGGCCCACATCCCCCACTACCGCAAGCGGCACTGGATGCGACCCGGCCTGAGCGGCTGGGCCCAGGTGTCGGCACCCTATGCCGCCAGCCTGGAGGAAGCCGAACTCAAGCTCAGCTACGACCTCTATTACCTCCACAACTGGAGCACCGCCCTGGATCTGTTGATTCTGTTCAAGACCATCAAGATCGTGCTCAAGGCAGGAGGACGCTGAGATGAAGGCACTGGTGTTCGGCTGCACGGGCCAGGATGGCTCGCTCCTATGTCGCTCGCTGCTGCGCCAGGGGGTGGAGGTGGTGGGGCTATCGCGTTCCAGTAATCCCAACCTCGCCACCCATCAGCAGCTCGGCATCGCTGGGGACCTGGAACTCACCACCGCCGATCTCTGTGATTTCCGCGAGATCCTGGAGCTGATCACACGCCACCAGCCCGACGCGATCTACAACCTGGCGGCTCAGTCGTCCGTGGGCCTCTCCTTCCGCCAGCCGGTCGATACCTTCAACAGCATCATCAACGGCACTATCAATCTGCTGGAGGTGGCGCGCTTTGCCTCCTTTGACGGCCGCCTCTACTTCGCCGGCAGCAGCGAGATCTTCGGCAACACCGACCAACCAGCCGGTGTGGGCAGCCTCCGCCATCCGCTCAGCCCCTACGCCATCGCCAAGGATGCCAGCTTCAACACCGTGCAGGTGTACCGCCAGGCCTATGGACTGAAGTGCGTCACCGGCGTGCTGTTCAACCACGAATCGCCTTATCGCTCAGCCACCTTCGTGACCCGCAAGATCGTCGATGGGGCCCTGCGTTGTCTGCGTGATCCGGGTTTCCGCCTGCAACTGGGCGATCTCTCCGTGGCGCGTGACTGGGGCTGGGCGGAGGAATACATCGAGGCGATGCAGCTGATCCTGCATGCCGATCCGCTGCAGGATCAGGTGATCTGCACGGGGCGGATGGAAACACTGGAGTATTTCGTGGCCCGGGTGTTCCGTGAGCTTGATCTCGATTGGCACGACCACGTGGATCTGGTGGCAAGCCTGCGGCGTCCCTCGGAAATTCTCTGCAGCGTCGGCGATCCGGCGCCGATGCAGGACCGCCATGGCTGGCGGGCCCGCCGGGATGTGGACGGGGTGATCACGGCCCTGATCGCCCATGCCCGGCAGGCGTCGCTGCCCTGATTCGGCGGCTCTGAGCTTCCCCCTACGCCCCAGACCGCAGACCGCCATAGGCCTCGAGGTGCTCCTCGACCAGCCGCTCCATGCCGTAGTGCTGCCGCAGGCGCTCGTAGGCCTCGCCACCGAGCCGCTGCCGGGGCCGGTCGAGGTCAGCTCTGGGGCCCTCGGCCAGCCACTCGGCCCAGGCGCCGGCATTGAGGGCCGGCAGCAGGGTGGCGTAGCTCTGGCCCACCTCCCGGTGCACCTCCAGATCGGAGGCCACCACCGGGGTGTCGCAGGCGAGGGCTTCGATCAGGGGGAGGGAGAACCCCTCAGCCAGCGACGGCACCAGCACGGCTTCGGCGTGGCGGTAGAGCCAGGCCAGCAGCGGATCCGTCGCGGCCAGCTGCAGCACGGCACCTTCGAGCCCCTGGCCGCTGATCCAGCGCCGTTCCTCTGTTCTCCAGGGGCCTCCACCGGCACAGACCAGCAGGGGCTGATCCCTGTGGCCCGCCCGGTTGGCGTCGCCGCGGTGCAGCAGGCTCAGGGCCCGCAGCAGCGTCAGGCCGTTCTTGTAGGCGTGGCGCTTGCCCACCATCAGCCAGAACCGTCGCCCTTCCAGCGCCGCCACGGGCTGGGGGACCAGCCTGTCGATGGCGGTGGCCAGGTGGATCACCCGCAGGGGCGCCCGCAGGTTCGGCTGGAAGAAGGCCAGGTCGTCGGCGCTGGCAGCGCTGATGCTGAGGATCAGGTCGGAAGCCTCCAGCCACCCCGCCTTGTTGGCATGGGGGGAGCGCAGGCCCGGCAGGAAGAAGTGCTCGGGATGGCGCTCCGGCGTCATGTCGAACAGGCTGCTGACCAGGCGTTGATGGCGGCGCAGCCGGTAGGGCCGACCGCCGTAGTAGGTGGCGTGCACCACATCCGCCTGGCGCCAGGGCTGGTGCGCGGGCCAGCGGCGCTCGCCGGCCATCCACACCTCGGCGCCGGCGGTGCCCAGCTCCTGGGCCAGTTCGCGGAAGTAGCGGCTGATCCCCCCGCGCCGCTGCCGCCGGAAGATCTGGCCATCGAAGCCGATGCTGACGCTCGGGGAGGGGCGAGAGGGCATGCTTCAGTCTCCGGTATCCCGGGTCACAGCGTGCCCATGGACCCCCGCCCTGCCGCCGATCCCAACTCCGCCGCTTCCGATTTGAAAGCCGGGCTGCCGCTGGTGACGCTGATCACCCCCTGCCTCGAAGCCGCGAGCACCTTGCCCGAGACGCTCATGAGCGTGGCGCGGGCCCGGCAGATCCTGCAGCAGAGCGGTGAGGAGCTGGAGCATCTGGTGCTTGATGGCGGCTCCCGGGACGGCACCCAACGACTGCTGGAGCGGCATGCAGCCCGTCATTCCTTCTGCTGCTGGCAGACGGATATCGGCGGCGGCCCCTATGCCGCCATGAATGTGGGTCTGCGGCTGGCGCGCGGCCACTACAGCCATGTGCTCAACGCCGACGATCTCCTGCTGGATCCAGGCGCCTACGCGGCCTTCCTCCTGCAGGCTCGGCGGCAGCAAGCCGCTCTGCTGCTGGCCTCGATCGGTTACTTCCGCCGGCCTGACCGTTGGCTGCGGGCCCGCTGGATGGTGCCATCCCCGCCACGGGATCCGGCGCTCTGGCATCA
The DNA here is from genome assembly GCF_025128095.1 of Synechococcus sp. CS-1328. Classification (GTDB taxonomy): domain Bacteria; phylum Cyanobacteriota; class Cyanobacteriia; order PCC-6307; family Cyanobiaceae; genus CBW1002. The sequence goes on from NZ_JAHLYT010000045.1 coordinate 78,001, forward strand.
GCAGCTCCGCAGGGGGCTGCACTATCCCCATCCCGGCTTTCTGGCCGAAACCGCTTTATACCGAACCACCGGGTTCGATGAGCGCTACAGCCTCTCCGCCGATTACAAGCTGATGCAGACGCTGCTGCTGCGACCCGAGCTCGCGGATCGCGTCCAGATCTGCTCGGACCCACTGGTGGCGATGGCGGAGGGCGGGGCCACCGGCGGCTGGCGGGCGATCCTGCGGGGCCGGCGGCAGTTGCTCGCGATCAACCGGGAGCTGGGGATCGTGGCGCCGGCCTGGCGGCGCTACTGGGGCAAGCTGCGCCTGCGGCTGGGGCCGCGGCCGGCTCCGATACCCTTGCCCGATTGTCCAGGAGTGGAGGGGTGGCGCCGCTGAACATCGCCTTCGATGTGAGCCAGACGGGTCGGCGCAAGGCTGGTTGTGGGTTCTACGCCGCCGCCCTGATCGACGGCCTGCTGGCCTCGGGTGCAGCGCACCACTTCACCCTGCTGACCAGCTTCGGCGATTTCTTTCACGATCCCACCCAGGCGGCGGCCTTTCCGCATCGCCGCCAGGGGGTGGCCTACGGGCCGCGCCTGCTGCGCCGCAGTGATGCGGAGGCCTTCTGGCGGGATCAGCAGCGGGTGAACGAACGGCTCGGCGGTTTCGATCTGGTGCACGCCAATAACTTCTGGTGTCCCCCCTGGCGGTTGCCCTGCCGCTTGATCTACACGCTCTACGACATGAGCTTCGCGGAGCACCCGGAATGGACCACCGAGAAGAATCGACTTGGTTGCTTCCAGGGCGTGTTGCAGGCCTCCCTGCATGCGGACTGGCTGGTGGCCATCTCCCACGCCTCGAAGCGTGCGTTCCTGCGCCATTACCCCCACGTGGTGCCAGAGCGGGTGCGGGTGATTCATCCCGCCTCCCGCTTTGATCAGCCCGGCTTCGATGTGCAACCCGCCCAGCCGCGTGGTGAGTTGTTCCGCAGCGGCCAGCCCTTTCTGCTCTCCACCGGCACGATCGAACCGCGCAAGAATCAGCGCTTCCTGCTGGAGGTCTACAACCGCTTCCGGGAGCGTGGTGGTGCCGCGATTCCGCTGGTGCTGGCGGGTGGCAAGGGCTGGTTGATGGAGGGCTTCGAGAAGGATCTGGCCGCCTCCCCCTGGGCTGCCGACATCCACCTGCTCGGCTATGTGAGAGATCGGGAACTGGTCTGGCTGTACCGCCACTGCCTGGTCAATCTCTATCCCAGCCACTACGAGGGTTTCGGGCTGCCGGTGCTGGAGGGGATGGGGCAGGGGGCTCCCGTGATCTCCTCCAACAGCACCTCCCTGCCCGAGATCGTGGCCGATGCCGGCCTGCTGCTGGCGCCGGATGATCGCGACGGCTGGGTGGAGGCCATCGAGAGCCTGGTCGCGGAGCCGCGGCGGCGCGAGGCCTTGGCGGTGGCGGCCCGGCAGCGGGCTGCCGGATTCAGCTGGGAGGAGAGCACTGGGCAGCTCCTGGATCTCTATGCGGAAGCGGGCAGCCTGGAGAGGCGTCATCGCTTGGTTAGTGTTCACTGAAATCCAGATGGACGATTTGTATTCTGGACTCAGTTCAGCACTTGGGAGATGACCTGCCGAGGGGACTGTCAGATGGAGAGCACTTTGCAGAGCAGGCCCATCAGTCCTTTCCCTGCAGGCTTGGAGCAGATCTTTTCCTGTCGGTATCTTCAGTCTTCACTCAAATCGTTTTGACCAGTGAGCTGGGGCCAACCTGATGGCTGAATCCAGTGCTTGTTTTATCGCCTTCGGGGCTGCCTGGCAGGGGCAGTGGTTTCAACCTTCGTGATACAATCGCAAAAAAACACGGTTGATGAGCTTGGAGCGGATTGCGTTTACGATTTGCAATGCGAGCTATCTTCCGTATGCGATTGAGTGCGAGCGCTCGTTTTTAGCCCATCACCAGAGCGGCTGGACGTTTCTGATATTTTTGGTGGATCACCCGCGATTGCTGCCGCATGACGTGAATGCGCTGAGGCAGATATTGTCTTCTGATAAAAGCAAGATCTTCGCGGTTTCGGATATTTTCTCGGGATCCAAAGATGTCTCTGGCATGAGCCTATATTATGATATAACAGAATACAGTACCGCCCTAAAGCCATGGATTTTTTCCTATGTGTTTGAACACTTTGCCCCCGCCTCGGCTACTTATATTGACCCGGATATTCAGTTCTTCGGTTCCTTTCCCCGCGAGGAGATTTTCTTTGGTGAATTTGATTGCTTGGTAACGCCGCATGTTCTGACAGACTCATTGAATTCTGTGCAGCAGCCAACACTCCAGAACATCCGATCTTGTGGATCCTATAATTTTGGCTTTGTTCACTTTGAGAATACTTCACCTTCGATGCGGGTGATTGATTTCTGGAGGCGACAACTCGTTTACGATGCTCTAATAAGTTTTGAAGAGAATTTATTTACTGATCAGAGATTTGGCGATTTGTTTCCCTGTCTCTGCAGCGTTCGTGTCAGTCATAATCCTGCTCTTAATGTTGCCTACTGGAATCTGCAGGAGCGCCTGGTTCATGGGATCCCTCCAGATCTCCCCTCTGTTCGGCTTGTCAGTGGTGGACAAGAACAGCAACGTGATCATCCCCTGATTTTCTTTCATTTCAGTGCTTTAAGCCCTCATGGCTCAATAGGAATTTCAAGGCATGGAGGGGTGCAGCCAAGATACGCGCGCGGTAGCAATAAGACGATTGAATGTCTTATGACTAATTATGAAGCAGCCATAGCCCTTCATCGTCAGAAGATTGAGGACCTGGCTCTTCTTCTGCGGCCTGATCTGATTGGCGCCATTGGCTTTGATCATGCCGGTATCCAGAAAGTCTATCGACTGAAACCCCAGCAACGCCGGGATCTCAATCGGTTTCTTAAGGCTCGAGCTGCAATGAATGCCCTGTGCCTTCCTCCCTCTCGGTTTGTTGATGAAGACTCTTTTCTCAGTTCACTCCACGGGTTTGCTTCGCAATCCGACAGTCTCATTCGTCAATCAGCCTTAAATATATTTGGAGCAATTGGTCTCCAGATTCCTGGACTCAGCTTGCACCCTGCCCAGGCCGGTGGGGATGTTGAGCGGGGACCCAAAGCCCAGCTCAACATTGTGGGCTATCCCAACTTCTCGTTCGGGATCGGGAGAATTACGGCATTGATTCTTGAAGGGCTAACGAATGCAGGGATTAGAATTTCATTCGTGGTAGATCCTGCCAATGCTAAGTCTGTCCTGCCAGGTGACCTTGCATGGGTTGAATCTCTTTCTTCTCTTTCGTCTTTTAACCCTGAGGTTCCAACACTATTTTTGATCAATGCTGATCAGCTTCTCCACTATATTAATACGGGCATCGCTGAGCACTGCTTTTCCAGGGTCTGCAATCTGGGCTATTGGTGGTGGGAGCTGGAGCGCCCCGTGCCTGTCCATAGCGAGGCGGCCCGCTTTCTGGACAAAGTGTTAGCGCCAACTCGATTTATTTTTGACAGCCTTGCTCATGCAGTTCCATCTCGCAAGCTCGTCTATGCTCCACTTGATTATCATGAGCTTTACAGCAGTCTAAATGCTTCCAGCGATAAGTTGATTGAGGATCAAGGGCAAGACCATGGAGCCCAGGGCTTTCTTTATGGATTGGGCTTGGATTTAGAGCTCAAAAAGTTTGCTACGCTGACTTTGATGGTGTTTGACTTCCATAGTTGTATCGAAAGGAAAAACCCCTGGACGGTGCTGGATATTTTCTCTGAAGCTGATTTTACTGATCATGCTTTGATCATCAAATGCTCTGGCGGGGCTGCAATGGCTGATCAGTATGTGCGCTTGATTGAGAGGGTTGCTGCCATGCCTAATGTCTTCCTCCTAGATAAACGGCTCAGTGAGGCTGATCTGGGCAGGCTTTTCAGCGCATGCCAGATCTACGTTTCTCCTCATCGGGCCGAAGGCTTGGGTCTCAACATCATTGAGGCCGATGCCAGTGGTTTGGCGACGGTTACGACCAATTATGGCGGAATTTCAGATTATCCATTTTTTGGGCCGGGTCCACACTTCAGGGTGGGATACCGCAAGGAGCCCATATCCTCCGGCTCGCTTGTTTATCAGCCTTATCTTAAGGGCATGACGGATTCTCTGCTCTGGGCCGAGCCAGATCAGGTGGATTTTGGCCGTGGTTTGCGCGAGTGCATTGCACAGGTTTCTTTGCTTTCAAACACACAGCCTGTAGACGCTGTTTCCGGCTCTGTGATCCCGGTTCAGTCGACAACCATCGTTTCAGTCCTCCAAGATCTATTGGTGAGTCAGGCTCAAGCTGTTTCGGTTCACCGAGCCAGCCTCTCCAAGGCAGTGGCGGCCCGGACACCTGCTGCCATTGCAGTTGTGCCAACGCTTTCAGAAGCCAAGCGCCAATTATATTTTGCCGCTAGCCAGTTATTGCGCAGTGTCAAGCAGTCGCTGTCTGCAGTCAAGAATCTGGCGAATGTCTGCCGATTGATTCTCTGGCTTCTTTTGCGTCGGCGTATGCCACTTCGGACCCTTTTACGCTCTCTCGTCTCGCGTCGGGCTTATCTTCGGCGTCCCCGGATCCTCGGCAGGGTCAACACTCCTCCGGCAAGCATGGATTAATCCCCTTCCATACGCTCCAGTCGAGGCAGGTCAGCCTGTAGTGGTCGATGAGCTGCCTCAGGGGGGGCTGTCAGGACGACCGTTTCGAGGTTGAAGTCAAGCAGCGTCCCAGGGCGCGCCAAGGTCTGGTCATGACCCAGGAGCTGCTGCGCAGCATGGCTTCGATCTGCTGGCCCAAATCCATGATCTTGGCCTGCAGCATCTCGCTTTCGTTGGCCCAGTGCCGCTGCCGCTCTGCCCAATGTCGTTGCTTGTCTGCCCAATCCCGCTCACGGGCAGCCCATTGATCCTCACGCTGGGCAAGTTGCTGGCGGCTCACCTCGCAAAGGCGATAGAGCAGCTCAGCCTCTTGGAGTGCCCAGTGACATTGGCTGGCCTGAAAGGCGGAATCGCTCTGAATGTGGGGAGCTGCCAGCTGTCCGACCGCCAGAATGTCGTGCTGATCGGGAGTGTTCCCTCGGGTACTTTTCTCGTCGTGGATGGCGGTGACATCACTGGCGTAGTAAGGCGTCTTGTTGAGCTGATGCCAGAGATCCAGGCAGAGGGCGATGTCTTCGCCGCAGACTCTGAACGTCTCACGCAGCCCGCCCACGGCTAAGAAATCGGAGCGTCGGAGCAGCATCAAGGCTCCCGTCACGGCTGGAATTGGCCCCGATTCGAGCGCCTCTGGACTGTTGGGGTCGATCAAGGACCCCAACTGCGGGCGGAGACGGTTGTAAGGAAGCCCTTGGTTGGAGAACAGCAGCCCGGCATGGCCGAGTCGACCGTCGGAGCAGCGCAGCTGGCCCCCCAGTACCCCCACCTCCGGATGTTGGTCCAGTTGATGCAGAGCCCGATCGATGCTGCCAGGATCGAGGATCAGATCATCGTTCAGCAGGAGCAGCCAGCGGCCCTGCGCCTGGTGGGCCAGGGCGTTCATGTTGCTGGCGAAGTGATAAGGCTCCCGCTGGGCGATGCGAAAACCGGGTGAGGCCGCAGAGGCGGGCGCCAGATCCGCCTCCGCTTCGGCGCTGCCGTTCCAGGAGCAGAGCACCTCATCGCCGGGGTGCCAGAAAGCGCGCGCCTGCTGGAGGCTGGCGAGCATGCGGTTGAGCAGTGCCGGTGTGCGGGAGATCACCAGGCAGGAGAGGCCGGTGGATCCGGCATCGCCGGAGCTGGATGGACGCGAGCTCGTGGGGTCGGGCGGCAGCATCGGAGTCAGGTCCAACCCTCCTGAAGGCCGGCGGCCAGGGGCAGCTCCAACCAGGGGTGGCGCTGCTGCAGCTGCCGACTCACGGCCCGCAGGTGACGGTGGGTGGAGGTGGCCAGCATGGAGGCGCCGTGGCGGTGGTAAGTGGCCAGCACCTGGGGGGCCAGCACACCCTGGTGCCCGGCTTCCATCAGCTTGCACCAGAAGTCGTAATCCTCCCATCCACCGGGGATGTGCTCATAGCCGCCCACGGCTTCCCAGCTGCTGCGCCGCACCAGGGCCATGGCATCGACCACGTTGCGCTGACGGAAGTGGGTCCGCTGCCAGCTGAGGCCGCTGATCAGGGTGGAGGGAGAGGCTGCGGCGCCGGTTTCGTCGACCACCTCCACCAAGGGATGCACCACCGCCACCGCACTTGGGCTGGCGTTGCCCACGGCCAGGCAGGTGGCTACGGCTTCAGGTTGGAGAAGGTTGTCGGCGTCGAGCACGAAGCACCAGGGGGAGCGGGCCCAGCGGAAGGCTGTGTTGCGGGCTGCGGCCAGGCCGCCGTTCTGGTCATGCCGCAACAGCAGGGTCCGCGCGAATCGGTGTCCGTGCTGGTCAAGCCAGACGCGGACGCGTTCCTCGCCGCCGTCTGCGGAGGCGTCGTCCACCACGATCAGCTCCAGGTGACCGTGGCTCTGGGCCCGCACGCTCTCCAGCGCCGTCACGATCCGCTCGGCGTAGTTGTGCAGGCTGATGCAAACTGCCGCGGTGGGTTCCGCCATTTGCTGCTCCCACAGGGAGCGGGCTCTGGGTTCGGGGGTGATCACCGGGGGGGGAGGCAGCGCGCCCTGGGCTCGCCAGACCAGCTCTTTCACCAGTTCTGCCGCGCTGAGAGGAGCTGTGAAGGCCTGGGGTGGCAGCCATCCAGTGCGGGGATCTGCCGGGGGGCTGAGGGCCTGCCAACCCCTCAGCCGCCGTTCGGCCTCTGGCGGAGTGAGCCGCACCAGCTGGAGGCCGGCCCGGTTGCAGCCCTGCAGCCAGCTGGCCAGCAGGCGAGCCTGCTGCACCCCGGCGATCGCCACCGCCTCGAACTCAGGCCAGCCCCACAGGGGCGGCTGCAACTCTCGCTCCCAGCTCGCGCCCGCGCTGCCCAGGGTCAGGATGGGCGCCTCTGCGGCCAGAGGTTCTGCGGCCAGAGCCTCTGCGGGCGGCAGGCCGAGCTGGAGGCAGGCCTCGGCTGCCATACCGTCCTGGCTGAGCCAGCCGTTGGCGTTGCCCTGGGGCTCGATGGGTCGGGCATTCACCCCAAGGCGGCGCAGCAGCGGCACCAGGTCGGACCGGGCGAACACCCAGGGCAGCAGGGCCAGCCCGAGCAGCTGCAGGCTGGCGGCGCCTGGCGGCAGCGGCTCCAGCAGCAGGGCCAGCGCGCCATCGTCATCACCGGCGGTGGTGGCGGCGGTCTCCCCGTCGAGACAGTCGAAGCCGGGGGGCAGCGGCAGGTGCTGCAGCCAGGCATGCACCTGCCAGTCGAGCAGGTCGCCGTCGGGCACCAGCACGCGGCAGCGCCGGGGGATCGGTGGTGGATCGTTCAGCAGCGCCTCCGGCAGGAGGAAGCTCTCCGGCGCCGCCGCTGCAATGGCCTCCAGCTCCTCGGCGCTGAAGCCCTGCCGCTGCCATTGCAGGATCCGGGCCACGGCTTGTTCGGGGTCTTGGTCGCTCAGGGCCAGGGCGGCGGCACCCCAGGGATGCAGGCCCTCGAGCCGGGCCGTGCGCCAGAGGGCCTGCCGCTGCGGGGTCCCCGCCAGCCAACGGGGTTCGGCCACTGGGCAGGGCGGCAGCTCCGCCGCCAGACCGACCTGCAGGAAATGGAAGAGCGGCGCTCCCGCCACCGTCAGCCCCCGCTCGCGGCACGCCTGCAGGTAGAAGGCCGTGTCGAAGAGGGGATGGACGGAGCGCCCCTCCCGCCAGCCCCGCCAGCTGTAGTGCTCCAGTGGCTCATGGTCGCTGGAGAGGCCAGGTGAGCGGCGGCGGTAGTGGCCGGGATCGAACCAGGGACCTGGATCCGGGCAGGGCACCAGCGCAGCCCGGCGGCGCAGCAGCCGCGCCCGCAGGCCGCTGCGAAACGGAGGGCAGGCAGGTAGAGGCCGTGGACGGGGATCATTCAGCCAAAGCTTCAGTTCGCCCGGCTCGCGGGTCTTTGCGTCGGATCGGCTTCGATCCAGATGCGCCAGGGTGCGCAGATGCTGGTGCAACCGGCACAGCTCTGGATGGATGGGCAGTGGCAGCTCGGCCGCGGCGCGGCGGCTGCGGCGATGGGCGGGGCGGATACGGGCGGCGGCCGCATCGAGAGTCTCCTGCGAGGGCTCGCTGCACCGGCAGAAGCGCGCCAGGGCCTCCAGCTGGCGGCGGCAGGCGGTGGGCTCGAACCAGGCGGCGTAGTCCACCACCAGCAGGGGCAGGTTGTCGCCACCGTTCAGCAGTGCCTGGTGGTGGCGCCACCAGAGCCGTTGGGCTCGCCAGGCGGTCATGCCGGCGGCCAGCCGGTCGCGCTGCAGGAGCGACACCATCACCTCGGCCGGATCCCGCACGCTGAGCACCAGCTTCAGGGGCTGGTCCAGCTCGGCTGCCACCTGGCGCCAGAGGGGCAGCAGCAGGGAGGTGCGGGGATCTTTCAGGGCCCAGGGGCCCGGCTGGCACCGCTGTTCCTCGGCCAGCAGCCGGGTCAGGCTGGCGGCGCACCGCCGCACCGCCGGAAAGCCGAGCCAGCCCTCGGTGAGCTCCATCACTCCCGCCTCGGCGGGCCACCACTGGCCGAGGCTGATCAGCAGCTGCTCCTGCAGGGCTGTCAAGTCGGCACGTTCGTAGTAGCCCTCAGGGTTGTGGGGATCAGCAGCGATCAGATCCCCCGGCAGTGGCACCCCCAGGGCCGGCAGCAGCGAACCCAGCAGTGAGGTGCCGCTGCGGTGCATGCCCACCAACAGGATCAGGGGAGGGTGCGCCGAGCTGCTCAATCCGGGGCTGGGGCGGCGGACGACTCAGGGTAAAGGGAGCGCTCCCAGTCGCTCCAGCGGGGATTCACAGCCCGCAGGCGCTGCCGGTCGCTGGAGCTGAAGCCGGGTTCGTCTTCGACGACTTCGGTGGGTTTGGCGTTCTCCCGTGGTGGCGTTTCCAGGGGCAGGGTGCCGGCGGGCAGCAGGGGGAGGAGCAGGCGGTTGAAGTCTGAGGCGAGATGCTCGAGCCGCAGGGCCTCCGTGCCCTGATCCACCGCGAAATACTGCAGCCACCAGTCGGCCGCCACCCACGTGCCACCCAGGCGGAGGGAATAGAAGAGGCCGCTGCGCACCGGCTCAAAGGGCAGGTCCGCCAGGTCCATGTGTCGCCGTTTGTGCTGCCAGTCGCTCACCAGCCACTGCTCCAGCCGCCGGGCGGTGATGAAGCGGCGCCGCGGCCCGGCCTGCCAGGAGCCACGGCCCTCGCGCAGTGCGATCGAATCGTGCTTGGCGGAGGTGTCGTCGGCGTCGACCGCAATGCCCGGCAGGGCCAGCTCACGGAAGAGCCTGGTCATGCTGGTGCCGCCGGTCTTGGGCAGATGCAGCCACAGAAAGGAGTCGGCAATGATCATTCCGTGCTCCGCTGCCGACGTGCGACTGACCTGAGCGAGAGTATCTGGGGCAACTGGCGGAGAGATGGCTGGGGCGAGAGAGATCGATCCAACAGCGGCGCCCCTGCCCGATTTCCTCGGCCTCGGCGTGCAGAAAGGGGGCACCACCACCCTGCAGCGGCTGCTGGAACGGCATCCGCAGGTGTTTCTGCCGGCGGGAAAGGAGGTGCACTTCTTCAGCCTGCACTACGGCGAAGGGGAGGCCTGGTACCGGCATCACTACGCCGCTGCGGCCCCCCACCAGCGCTGCGGCGACATCACGCCGTATTACCTGTTCCACCCCGCCGCGCCCGGGCGGATCCAGGCGCTGCTGCCGCAGGCGCGGCTGATCGTGCTGCTGCGGGATCCGGTGGAGCGCGCCCTCTCCCAGTATTTCCACTCGCGCCGCCTGGGGCTGGAACCCCTCGATCTCGACGCCGCCCTCGCCGCCGAGCCCCAGCGCCTGGCCGGTGCAGAGGCGCTGCTGGCGGCGGGGGATGGAGTGGTGGTGGGGCGGCACCGCAGCCACCAGGAGCACAGCTACCTCAGCCGCAGCCGCTACGAGCAGCAGCTGGACCGCTACGAGGCCCTGTTTCCGCCCGGCCAGCTGCTGCTGCTGCGCAGTGAGGACCTGTTCGCGGCGCCGGAGCGGATCTGGCCGCTGCTGCTGGAGTTCCTTGCCCTGGATCCCTGCCCGCTGCCGGCGGAGGCCGCCTCCCTGCGGGCCAATGCCGGCCGCGGCGAAGCCGGCCACGTGCCGGAGGCGCTGCGGCGGCGGCTGCGCCAGGAGCTGGAGCCCACTTACCGGGCGATGGCCGCTCGCTACGGGATCAGCTGGCCCTGAGCCGGGCCACAATGCGCCGATCAGCGGGCGGGCGCGGGATGACGGCGGACGTGACGGCGGACGAGCAGGGGCTGCGGCCCTGCCGGGTGCGGGTGGTGGTGCCGCACTACTACCACCAGGGTCCTGGCCACATCGGCTACGGCTCCACCCGCGCCGATTCGCTGCTGGAGCGCCAGATTGCCCTGTCTCGCTGCCTGGGGGGCCTGCTGGCCCTGAACCGGGCCGAGCGCGATGAATTGCTGCTGATCGACCTCCGCGCCATCGGCCTCACGCCGGGCAGCACCTACCCGGAGCGGCGGCTCAGCGGCGTGCAGGTGGAGCTGCATGTGTTCGTGACGGGCGACCGCTGCCTGGCGCCGGTGCTGAAGCACTACGGCCGCCGGATCCAGGTGCACCAGGTGGAGCTTGAGGATCCCCGGCGCTTGCCCCACGAGGCGCGCCGCTTCCTGCTGGATTCCGAGCCCGATGCCGATCTGTATCTCTACCTCGAAGACGATCTGGTGGTGGCGGATCGCCTCTTTGTTGACAAGTTGCTCTGGTTCCTGGAGCGCACCGGCCACCAGCTGGCCCTGATGCCTCACCGCTACGAACTCACCGGCGATCCGCGGATGCCGCGCCTGTTTGTGGATGGCCCGATTGCACTGGAGACACTGCAGCGCCTGGGCCGAGCGCCCCAGGAGGGTGTGGCCCAGGGGCGCTTCTGGGATGGGCAGGAGGTGGTGTTCGATCTGGCCAGCAATCCTCATGCCGGATGCTTTGCGGTGAGCGGGCCCCAGAGGCAGCTGCTGCGCGAGCAAGGCGTTCCAGACGACGGTTTTGTGGGGCCGCTGGAAACCGTGGCTACTTACACGGTGCTGCGGCACTTTCCGGTGGTGAAGCCCGCCTGGGCCTGCCGCGATTTCCTGCTGATCGAGCACGGCCACCCCTCGTTCCTGATTCACCGGCCGGTGCTGCCGCGGGTCTGAGGTTCAGCCGGCCAGCGTTGTGCTGACCAGCTTTCAGCTGTTCAGCAGGATCAGATCGGTGCTGGGGTCGATCTGGCCGGCCGCCACGGTCTGGAAGAACAGGTCGCCGCTGTCGTACGCGGCTGTGGTGTTGTTGATCCAGAGGTAGGTGCCCGTCAGCGACCCGGCCGTTACGGTCACCTCGAAGGTGGCGATGAAGGCGGTGGTGGAGGCTCCGCCGAGGGGATCAAGGGCGGCCTTGAGGGTGGTGAAGTCGTTGGCACTGGCCACCGTGAGGCTGGTCTTGGTGGTGATCACCCCGCTGGCGAGGCTGCCACCGGCCAGGGTGGTGGCCACGGCGCTGATGTCGAGTTTGCTCTTGGTCTTCACGAAGGCGCCGGCATCCGCGAAGCGATCAAATCCGGCCACGGTGCCAGTGGTGGTGGCGGCGGAATCGGTGATGGCGGTGATCTGATAACGGGTGTCCGTCACGCTGCCGCTGTAGGTGTCGGCTCCGCTGCCCCCGATCGTCCGATCGGCGCCGCCGCTGCCGATGATGGTGTCGAGGCCGGAGCCGCCCAGCAGGGTGTCCGCCTGGGCGGACCCGGTGATCTGGTCGTTGTCGTTGTCGCCACTGAGCACGAAGCCGGTTGTCCCAATGCCGTTCACGCCGCCGCTGGCGGTGATGAAGTCGTTGCCCTGGCCGCCGTAGAAGGTCACTGCCGTGAGCAGAGTGGCCGCATCGCTGCTGCCATAGCCACTGAGGCTGAGCAGATCGTTGCCGGCATTGCCGTTGAAGCGGCTGTTGCTGAAGGCTTTGGAGCCGGAGATGGTGAGGCTGTCGTTGTCCTGGCCGCCGAGGACGGCGGCATTGTCGGCACTGCCGCTGAACAGAATCGTGTCGCTGCCCTGGTTGCCATTCAGGGTGCTGGAGAGCAGGGAGGTGGGGGAGGTGAAGAAATCGTCGCCGTCGCCGCCGGAGAGGGTGCTGAAGGAAATGATGCTGTTGATGTTGATGAAATCATTGCCCTTGTTGCCGCTGAACAGGGAACTCTGCACCTCCCCCAGGGTGTTGATCGTGTCGGCGCCTTCTCCCCCCTGCACGGTGGAGGGGCTGATCAGGCCGTTGCCGATGCGGATCAGGGTAATGAAATCGTTGTTCTTCTGGCCGCCCGCATAGATCGGCAGGGTTTCATCCACGGCCGCGAGCACATCAAGCTCATCGCTGCCGATGAAGTCCACCTGCGTGGCACCACGGATGGTCGTGAAGGTCAAGGTCGGCCAAGAAGCAGTGGATGCAGGTTAGGGGCGATGGCCAAGGCTGCCCCATTGGTGGCCGCCGGTGCAGCACTGAAATCTTCAGCGCCCGATGGCGCCCGAGGCCACCAGTTCCATCAGGGCCAGATGGCGCGGCACGCACTGCTCCAGGCGGTAGTGGCGCAGGATCGTGTCGCGGGCCTTCTGCCCCAGGGCGGCGGCTCGTTCACAGTTGTGGAGCAACTCGGCCACGGCGATGGCCAGATCATCGGGTTTGAAGAAATCCACCAGCAGGCCGTTCTCGCCATCGCGGATCACCTCCTGCACAGGGGCGGTGGCGGAGCCCACCACGGCGCAGCCGCTGCTCATCGCCTCCAGCAGGCTCCAGCTCAGCACGAAGGGGTAGGTGAGATACACGTGGCAGGCCGAGAGCTGCAGCAGCTGCAGAAAAGCTTCGTAGGGCAAGGGGCCGGTGAAGTGGACGCGGCTGGCGTCGTATCGGCCCTCGATGTCCTGCAGAAACGCCTCCTTCCATTCGCCTTCCGGGCATTCGGCGCCATAGCTCACTCCTTCGGTGGCGCCTACGATCACGATCCGTGCTTCCGGCGCCAGCTGTTGCAGCGCAGGAATGGCCCGCAGGAAGGTGTGGCAGCCGCGGTAGGGCTCGAAGCGGCGGTTCACGAAGGTCACGATCGGCTGCCCCTGCTGGAGCTCGGTGCTATCCGGCAACAGCAGGGGAGCCGCGCCGGGATTGGGCTGGGCGCGGTTGGTATCGATGCCGTCGTGGATCACGCTGATCCGTTGCTGCCAATGTTGCGGAAAGCTGCTGCGCTGGAAAGCGGTGGCGCTCACATTCCAGGTGGCTGATTCCAGGGTCATCAGCAGATAGGCATTCTTCATCTGGGTACGGGCCTTGTCGTGCCAGCCCAAATGGCCCTGGAGTTCGGGATCGAAATTCAGATCAAACCCTTCGGTTTGATAGAAGAACTCCTGATAACACAGCAGCGGCACATCCGGCCACACCGCATGCAGAAACAGGGATTCACCCCAGCCCGGGTGGGCACAGATCAGATCGGGCTTGAATCCTTGCTCTTTCAGTTCAAAGGCAGCCTTGGCACAGGCTTCGGCGCGGATGAGTTTGGATTCGGTTTCCACTGCCCACGGATGAATTCCGGCGGCATTGACCCGATTGAGGCGATAGCGAAGGTATTGAACTGCTTCCGGAAAGGGGCGAGTGGGGGAATGAATCCCAAGGCCGATGATTGTGTGATGGGTATGCCGGCAGAGGTGTTCGAGGATGTGTCCGTATTGGCCGGGAAATCCTTGGTGTACAAAGAGAAAATTCACGCTCTAGTGCAACAAGCCAAAAGAAAAAGGGTCCCCGAAGGGACCCTTTTGATGGTACCAAATCAGATAGGGAATCAGACGATTGTAATATCTCCAAAGGCGATTTGACCGGCTGCCGCGGTCTTGAACATCAAGTCTCCGACGTTGTAGGCGGACTGGTTGTCGTTGATCCAGAGGTAGGTGCCAGTCATTGCGCCGGCAGCAACCGTCACGTTGGTGATCTGGATGGTGCCAGTGGTGGAACCCACGATGGCGGCGGCATCAAGGGCGGTCTTCAGGGCACCAAAGTCAGCGGCAGTGGCCACTGCAACGGCATTGGTGAAGAAGCCTGTAGCACCGCTAACGGCACCACCAGCGAGAGCTGAGGATACTGCAGTGATATTAAGCTTATCAGTGCCGGTAACGAAGGAGCCGGCAGCGGCGTAAGAGTCGAAGCCCCTAGTGGTTCCGCTGGTGGTAGCAGCGGAGTTGCTGATAGCTTCGATCACGTAGGTGTCAGTGCCAGCACTGACAGCATACTCGTCAGCACCATCGCCGCCCAACATCCGATTGGTACCAGTACCGCCGGAAATGTTGTCATTGCCGACACCGCCCCAGATGGTGTCGTTGCCGGCATTCCCAACAGCAGTGTCGTCGCCTTCCCCAAGGTAAATGGTGTCCTTGCCGGCAGAGCCGATGACGTTGTCGTTGGCCTTGTCGCCGCTGAGGGTAAAGCCTTCGCCACTTCCACCATTCACACCTGCAGCAGCATTGATGGTGTCGCCGCCTTGGCCGCCGAAGAAGGTGACGTTGGCAAAGGTGTCGGTAGCGGCGCTGGTGATGGTAATAGTGTCAGTACCATCGTTACCATTGATGCTTGAGTTGCTGTAGGCAGCACCGCCAACGAAAGGAGTTACGGTCAAGGTGTCGTTGCCTTGTCCACCCAGAATGTTGCTGCTTGCTACCGGAGCGGCAATGGCAATCGTGTCGTTACCCAAGTTGCCATTCAGGGTGCTGGACACCATGCTGGCCGGCGGGGTGAAGGTGTCGTTGCCATCACCACCAGCGATCAAGGTGTTGGTGACGATGCCATTGATGTTAATGGTGTCATCGCCCTTGTTGCCGTTGAAAATGCTGTCTGCCGAGATGGCAAAGGTGGCAAGGAGGTCGGCCCCTTCGCCGCCTTGAACAGTTGCGTTGCGGGTGACGCCAGTTGCAACTTGAATGTAGGTGATGGAATCGCCAGCCTTGCGTCCACCGACGAAAGAAGGCTGGTCAATGTTGACGGCAACCAGAGCATCCACTTCATCCGTACCGATGAAGTCGATCTGTCCGGCACCTGGGATGGTTGTGAAAGCCAAGGTTCCTGAATGAAGAGGACTCCCGACTACAGTAGGAGCCCGCCCCAGCGCAGGTCAAGAGAGGGGGGACGGCTCTGTGCCAGGACCCTGACAGTCACAGCGCCAACAGCCGAGACCGATGAGAAAAGATAGCCCGCTTGAGTCCACCCAGTCTAAGACTAGCAAGAATCAGATACGTCGCAGAGAATCGGCCTTGTCCTTAAAGTCGCTGAGCAGCAGCTGCAGGTAGGTGACTTTCCGCAGCTTGATGTGGGCCGTCAGGCTCATGCCCACCTGCAGGGGCAGCTGGCGGCCGCTCTTGAGTTTGAGCTGCTGGCTGGCCAGTTGGATTGTGGCGGGAAACCGATACAGCTCCCGTTGCTTCTGGGGGTCCGGGGCGAGGGCATCGGACCCCACCCGCTTCACGCTTCCTTCCAGAACGCCGAAATCGGTGGCGGGGAAGGAGTCGATGTTGAGGTCAGCCGGCATGCCGACCCGCACGAAGCCGATGTCGTTGGTGTCGATTTCCACATTGGCCTGGAGCTTGTCGAACGGCACGATCTTCATCACGGTGGCGGCGCTCTGGGCCGCGTAGCCAACGGCAGTGGGTTTGAGATCAAACACCACCCCGTTCACCGGGGAGCGCAGCGCCTGGTAGCGCAGGGTCACCGTTGCCTCGGTGAGCCGGCCCTGTAGGTCGGCCAGTTCGCCGCGCAGACCAGAGACCTCCCCCTGCAGCTGCTCCATGCCCTGCTCGAGGATCGCCTTCTGGCGCAGCCGGTCAACCCGGGTCTGCATCAGGCGGCCCTGGGTTTCCTGCACCTTGTTGCGCTGCTGCAGGTATTGCAGCTCCGCCGAGGCACCTTCTTTGGCCAGGCGCTCGAAACGGCTGAGGATTTCCTTCTCGAGGGCCAGATTCTGCTCGAGCATGTTGACCTCCTCGCCATTCATCTCCAGGTAACGGGCCAGTTCCTTGTCTTTCAGGGTCAGTTGCTCTTCTTTGCGCAGCAGTTGATCCCGTTTCTGCTTCTGGGCCTGCTGCAGGGATTTCTGGTTCTGAGCGCTGGTTTCGGTATCGAGCTGCATCAGGATCTGGCCGGCCTTCACTTGGTCGCCGTCTTTCACCAGGATCTTCGAGGCGATGCCCCCCACCGGCATCTGCACCTCCTTCACCGCTCCGATCGGCTCCAGCTTGCCCTTGGCCACCACGATCTCCTCGGTCTGGGCTAAGGCCAGCCAGCCCACGCCGAAGGCGGCCGTGCCCATCAGGCTCCAGAGGGTGAGCCGCATCCAGTGGCGGCTTTGCTGCAGCACGGTTTCGTCGTGGTTGGGAACGGCCACCCGTTGCTCGATGGCGGTCTGGGCCTTGCGCAGCAAATTCATCAGCCCGCCTCCTGCTGGCAATACAAGGCGTAGTAGCGGCCGCGCAGGTCGATGAGTTCCTCATGGGTGCCGGTTTCCACCACCGCGCCCTGATGCAGCATCACGATGCGATGGGCCCGCCGGATCGTCGAGAGACGGTGGGTGATGAAGAAGACCGTGCGGTCGTGCAGGGTGTCGATCAGGTTGTCGCACACCCGCCGCTCGGTTTCGTAATCCAGGGCGCTGGTGGCCTCATCCATCACCAGCAGCTTCGGGTTGCTGAGCAGGGTGCGGGCGATGGCGATCCGCTGGCGCTGGCCGCCGCTGAGCGAACCACCTCGTTCGCCCACCGAGGTGCTGTAGCCACCCGGCAGCTCCATGATGAAATCGTGGGCGCAGGCGATCCGGGCGGCTCGCACGATCTGCTCGGTGTCCGCATCCGGCTGGGTGAGGGCGATGTTTTCAGCCACCGTGCCGGAAAACAGCAGCGGATCCTGCGGCACGATGCCGATCTGGCGGCGCAGCGAATAGAGCTCCACCTTGTCGATGTCGTATTGATCGATCAGCACCCGGCCCGAATCGGGCCGGTAGAGGCGGGGCAGCAATTTCATCAAGGTGCTCTTGCCACTGCCGCTCTGGCCCACGATCCCCACAAAGGTGCCCTGGGCGATGTGCAGATCGATGTGCTTCAGCACCGGCGGTGTGCCGGGCTGGAAGCTGAAGGTCACATCCTCGAAGGTCACATCGCCATCCAGGGGCGGCAGGGGGATCTTGGCCTGGTCGGCTTCGTCGGACTCCTGCGGCGTGTCGATCACATCGGCCAGCCGCTCGAAGCTCACCCGCAGCTCCTGGATGTTCTGCCAGATGTTCGAGAGGCGCAGCAGCGGCTGGGTCACGTAACTGCTGATGATCCGGAAGGCGATCAGCTGGCCCAGGGTGAGCTCGCCCTTGAGCACCAGCGAGGCCCCCACCCAGAGCACCATCAGCTGCGAGAGCTTCTGCAGCACCTGGCCCGTTTCGTTCAGGGCCGTGCCGGTGATCGTTTTTTCGAAGGTGCGGGCGATGTACTGGCCGTAGCGCTCCTGCCACTTCCAGCGGCTCACCATCTCCACGTTCTGGGCTTTCACCGTCTGGATGCCGGTGAGCACCTCCACCAGATGGCTCTGGGTGCGGGCGTTTTCTTCGGCGGCCTGGCGGAACTGGCGGCGGAACAGCGGTGCCCCCAGCAGGGTGAGGCCGATCTGGATCGGCAGCACCACCAGGGCCACCAGGGTGAGCAGCCAGCTGTAGATCGCCATCACCACGATGTAGATCAGCGAGAAGGCCGCATCGAGGATCGTGGTGAGCGCCTGGCCGGTGAGGAAGCCGCGGATCTTTTCCAGTTCGGCCAGGCGGGAGCCGAGTTCACCCACCGGGCGTTGGTCGAAATAGTGCAGCGGCAGCCGCAGCAGGTGATCGATCACCTCAGCGCCGAGGCGTTGGTCGATCCGGTTGGTGGTTTCGGTGAACAGGAAGGTGCGCAGGCTGCCCAGCACGCCCTCCAGCAGGGTCACCACCACCAGGGCGAAGCCGAGCACCTGCAGGGTGTCGAGGCTGCGCTGGCTGATCACCTTGTCGATGATCACCTGGATCAGCAGCGGGTTGGCCAGGGTGAACAGCTGCACCACGAACGAGGCCAGCAGCACCTGCATCAGCACGCCGCGATAGCGCGTCAGCGCCGGCAGGAACCACTCCGGCCCGAAGCGCTGCTCCGGCGTCATCGTGGAGCGCTCCATCACCAGCAGCTCGATGCCCTCGGGGAACAGCTGCTCGAGCTGTTCGGGGCTGAGCTGCACCCGCCCCTGTTCCGGTGAGGCCAGGGTGAGGCCGCGGCCGTTGCTGGCGATCGCCACCGCGAAGCCACCCTCCCAAGGAAGGAGAGAGGGCACCTGCAGGCGGGTGCCCATCGAGGCGGGCACGCGGGCGGCGATCACATGCAGGCCCAGGCTGGCGCCCAGCTGGCCGCAGAGCTGCAGGTTCGGCGCCTGGCCGCGGCGCAGGCTGTCGCGCAGCACCTTGTCGATCGCGTCGCGGCGGAAGGGCAGCTTCAGCTGGCGGGCCAGCATCTGGAAGCAGGCCAGGGTCGACTCCACCGGACCCTTGCCCTCGATAAGGCGGAAGCCTTCGAGCGGATTGTCCTGGCCCAGATCGAGGTGGCTGCCGGTCGGCAGTTCCGGTGCCAGGGCCAGGGCCGATGAGCTGGTGGCTGGGCTGGTTTGCTGTTTGGCAACGCCGCTCTCCTCCAGCAGGGAGGCGGGCAGGCTGATCAGTCGCAGGCTGAAGGGTGGGCGCGCCACCGGTGCTGCTGTCCCGGCGCTCAGCACCTTGCCGATCTCACCGTCTGCGGTGTTGGCGCTGGCCAGCAGCACCACCCGTGGATCGGCGTGCTCTTCAGGCTGGGTTTGGGCCAGGCAGGCGGCATCCACCAGCCGGGCCTGCTGCACCGCTGGACCCAGCACCCGCTGCATCGAGAGGTCGCTCTGGGCCTGGCGGTTCTGGATCGCCATCAGCAGGGCCGCCACCTCGGCGGGCCACAGGGTGCTGTCGCACCACTGACGGAAGCTGGTCTCGTTCTTATAAAGCTCCACCACCAGCTCGTCGCTGATCCGGGCGGCGATCACATCACCGGCGGACGTCACGTCTTCGCAGGAAGCCGCCCGCAGCAGCGAAGGCAAGCCCACCAGGTTTCCAGGGCCGAGCTTGGCCAGGGTGTCGAGCCGGCCGCGCTCTCGGCCCAGCAGGCGGCACTCCCCCTGCAGCAGCAGATAGACATGGGCTGGCAGCACCTGGCCATCCACCAGGGTCTGCCCCGGGCGGAAGCGCAGCACCTCCACCTCCGCCTCCAGGCGGCGACGGGATGCAGCTCCCAGTCCTGCGAAAGCCGGATGGGCGAGAACGGGTGCGATGGGCGCCTGGGTCATGCTGGAACCGATGGGACGCCCTCGTCCTGATTGCAAAGTGCGCCGATCTTACGCGTGGTCTCCTGCTGCACCCATTGATCCATCAGCTCCGCGGCCATCTGCTGGGCTATGGCCGCATCGAAGCTGGCGGGGGTGTAACTCTCCAGCCGCACCACCAGCCACCACTCGGCGATGGCGAAGGGCTCCAGCAGCAGGCCGGGAGGGCTGGTGCGCAGCCGTTCCGCCAGCTGCGGATGGGCCTGGGTGAGCGGCACCGGTCCCACCACGCCCTTGGTGGCTTTTTCCGGGCCTTCGGAGTACTGGCCGGCCAGGTCGGCGAAGTTGGCCTCGCGGGCAGCGATGCGCAAGTAGAGCTCCCGGGCCAGGAAGCCATCCCGTACCCGCAGCAGGCTGTACACCACCCGATCCAGCTGGTTCTTGCGGGTGAGGAAGTGGGCTTCGGCCTTGGGACCGTAGTGCTCCTGGCAATAGCGGCGCATCCGCAGCGGCAGCTCGGCCTGGTGCACCAGATCCTCAGGCCGTAAGCCCTGAACCTTGAGGTACTCATCCCGCGCGGCTTCGTTCTGAAGGCCGGCCTGCTGGTGGAAGGCCTGCAGGGCCTGTTGCTGCTCCTCCAGGCTGAGGGGCTCGTTGCCCACGGCTTCTTCCACCACGAGGCGCTGTACGAGCGAGCGCAGCAGGTTGTTGCGCTGCAGCAGCTGCAGGGCCGCCGGGTCGATGGGGAGAGGCGCATCGTTCATTCGAACCACCCTAGGAGCGCCAGGTCGCTGCCACTTCTGACAGGTGCCCGCCGGATTGACCAAGGGCCCGGCGGTGGTGCATGCTCACTGGGTCGGCGACGCAGCCGAAGCGCGGATGTAGCTCAGTGGTAGAGCATCTCCTTGCCAAGGAGAGGGTCGAGAGTTCGAATCTCTTCATCCGCTTGATTTGAGCTGATCTTTCAGTGGGGCGCTTGCCGGTGATCCCGGTGCCACACCAGCAGATGCTGGCTGTGGCTGGCGTCGAATCCGAGCCGCCGGTAGAAGCCGGCGCTGTTGGTCGTCATCAGATAGACGCGCTCGGCCTGGCGAACCGCAGAGCAGAGCAGCAGCTCCTCGACGATGCGCCGGCCCAGACCCAGGCCCTGATGTTCGGTGGCCACCACCACGTCCCAGAGCACGGCGCGGAACACACCGTCGCTGGTGGCGCGGCCGAACCCCACCAGCTCCTGGCCGCGCCAGGCGCTCACCACCGCCTGGCTCTGGCCCAGCATCCGGGCGAGCTGGCGGGGCCGGCGGTGGCAGGCCCAGAAGCTGTGCTGGTCAAACAGCTGCCGCAGGGCCTCCAGCCGCCAGCGCAGGCGCAGGACCAGGGGACCGTGGCGGATCAGGCGGATGGCCGCGGCCTCAGCGGGGGATGGGGCGACGGCGCACAAGGCAGGTTGCACGGGTTTGGGCAAATCCTCGCCTCCGGCCTGGCGGCTCCCGTGCTGCGGCGGCAGGTCTGCGCCGGCACGCCAGCGATTCGGCCGGCGGGCCATGTCGCCAGATCCCTTGCGGCATCTGGCTTTTGTGGATCGCAGTGGCCGGCCCGCGGTGATAGGGTGACCGATTCAACCAGTCGGCCTTCCCATGCTCAAGCTGCTGCTGGGTGATCCCAATGCCCGCAAGCTGAAGCGTTACCAGCCGATTGTTTCTGACATCAATCTGCTGGAAGAGGAGGTGGCTCCCCTCTCCGACGACGATCTCCGGGGCCTGACGGCCGAATTCCGCCAGAAGCTGGAGACCGCCCGCGGCGCCGGCGGCTCCGCCGAGGCCGTTGCCGCCCGGGAACGCAAGCTGCTCGATGAGCTGTTGCCCCAGGCCTTCGCCGTGGTGCGGGAAGCGGGCAAGCGCGTGCTCGGCATGCGCCACTTCGATGTGCAGCTGATCGGCGGCATGGTGCTGCACGACGGCACGATCGCCGAGATGAAGACCGGCGAGGGCAAAACCCTGGTGGCCACCCTGCCGGCTTACCTCAATGCCCTCACCGGCCGCGGCGTGCACGTGGTGACCGTGAACGACTACCTGGCCCGGCGCGACGCCGAGTGGATGGGGCAGATCCACCGCTTCCTCGGGCTGAGCGTGGGCCTGATCCAGCAGGAGATGGCCCCCACCGAGCGGCGACGCAACTACAACTGCGACATCACCTACGCCACCAACTCGGAGCTGGGCTTCGATTATCTGCGCGACAACATGGCGAACGACATCGCCGAGGTGGTGCAGCGCGACTTTCACTACTGCGTGATCGACGAAGTCGACTCGATCCTGGTTGATGAAGCCCGCACGCCCCTGATCATCTCCGGTCAAATCGAGCGTCCGCAGGAGAAATACCGCAGTGCCTCCGAAGTGGCCGCCCAGCTGGAGCGTGCCGCTGAGCTGGGCAAAGACGGCATTGACCCGGAAGGTGACTATGAGGTGGATGAGAAGCAGCGCAACGTGACCCTCACCGATGAGGGCTACGCCAAGGCCGAGCAGGTCCTCGGCGTGAGCGATCTGTTTGATCCTGCTGACCCCTGGGCGCATTTCATCAACAATGCGCTGAAGGCGAAGGAACTGTTCGTCAAGGATGTCAACTACATCGTGCGCGGCGAGGATGCCGTGATCGTTGATGAATTCACCGGCCGGGTGATGCCGGGCCGCCGCTGGAGTGATGGTCTGCACCAGGCGATTGAGGCCAAGGAGCAGCTGCCGATCCAGCCCGAAACCCAGACCCTGGCCTCGATCACCTATCAGAACTTCTTCCTGCTCTATCCGCGCCTGGCGGGCATGACCGGCACCGCCAAGACCGAGGAGGTGGAGTTCGAGAAGACCTACAAGTTGGAGGTCACGATCGTGCCCACCAACCGGCCCCGCTCCCGGGCCGACTGGACCGATCAGGTGTACAAGACCGAAACCGCCAAGTGGCGGGCCGTGGCCCTGGAAACCGCCGAGATCCACAAGGCCGGTCGCCCTGTGCTGGTGGGTACCACCAGCGTGGAGAAGTCTGAATTGCTCAGCGCCCTGCTGGCCGAACAGCAGATCCCCCACAACCTGCTCAACGCCAAGCCCGAGAACGTGGAGCGGGAGGCGGAGATCGTGGCCCAGGCCGGTCGTGCCGGCGCCGTGACCATCGCCACCAACATGGCCGGCCGCGGTACGGACATCATCCTGGGCGGCAACAGCGATTACATGGCCCGCCTCAAGCTGCGGGAGGTGCTGCTGCCCCGGCTTGTGCGCCCCGAGGAGGGGCATCGGCCGCCGGTGCCCCTGCAGCGCTCCGCCGACGGTGGCGGCGGTTTCGGTGGCAGCGGTGCGAGTGGTGGTGGCGGCCAAGGAGCGGGTGGTGATGCGTTCCAGGCCCCGAGCGAAGCCCGGGCGATCGGCAGCCTCTATCCCTGCGAACTCAGCCCCGATACCGAATCCGACCTCTCCGTACTGGTGAAGGAGCTGGTGGCGACCTGGGGAGATCGGGCCCTCACGGTGCTGGAGCTGGAGGATCGCATCGCCCAGGCGGCCGAGAAGGCCCCCACCGACGACCCCAGCATCCAGCTGCTGCGCGAACGGATCGCCCAGGTGAAGGCGGAGTACGACGCGGTGGTGAAGCAGGAGGAGCAGCGGGTGCGCGAGGCCGGCGGCCTGCATGTGGTCGGCACCGAACGGCATGAATCGCGCCGGGTGGACAACCAGCTGCGCGGCCGGGCGGGTCGGCAGGGAGACCCCGGCAGCACCCGCTTCTTCCTGTCGCTGGAAGACAACCTGCTGCGGATCTTCGGTGGCGATCGGGTGGCTGGCCTGATGAATGCCTTCCGGGTGGAGGAAGATATGCCGATCGAATCCGGCATGCTCAACCGCTCGCTGGAGGGGGCTCAGAAGAAGGTGGAAACCTATTACTACGACATCCGCAAGCAGGTGTTCGAATATGATGAAGTGATGAATAATCAGCGCAAGGCCGTCTATGCCGAGCGCCGCCGTGTACTCGAGGGCCGCGAGCTCAAGCAGCAGGTGATCGGCTACGGCGAACGCACGATCGACGACATCGTGGAGGCCTACGTCAACCCCGATCTGCCGCCCGAGGAATGGGATCTGGAGCGCCTGGTGGGCAAGGTGAAGGAATTCATCTATCTGCTCGAGGATCTGCAGCCCAAGGATGTGCAGGGACTCTCGATGGAGGAGCTCAAGGCCTTCCTGCAGGAGCAGATGCGCAATGCCTACGATCTCAAGGAAGGCCAGATCGAGCAGCAGAACGCCGGTTTGATGCGTGATGCTGAGCGCTTCTTCATTCTCCAGCAGATCGATACGCTCTGGCGCGAGCATCTGCAGGCGATGGATGCGCTGCGCGAATCGGTGGGTCTGCGCGGCTACGGCCAGAAGGATCCGCTGATCGAATACAAGAACGAGGGCTACGACATGTTCCTGGAGATGATGACCCAGATGCGTCGCAACGTGATCTACTCCATGTTCATGTTCCAGCCGCGTCAGCCGGCCCCGGCGTCTTCGGTGACGGCCTGAGTTCGGCAGGGTAGCCATGCAGCTTGTGTCGCCTCAGCGATTGCAATCACTGATTGTTCTTGTCTTTTGTGGCGGGCGAATTCTCGCATGAGTGCTGATCCTGATGGCAACATTGCCGTGGTCCCTGTTGCGATGGCCGATACGGTATCACCGGTGTTGGAGCTGCATGATGTGTGGTTGCGTATCCCCGTCCATACCACGGAAACCCGTAGCCTGAAAAAGGCCTTGATTCGTTCCGTGACTGGCGGTGCACTGCGCAAGGCAGGCTCTGGGGCAGAGATTGAAGCCCTTCGTGGTATCAGCTGCATGATCTCTCATGGCGAGAGGGTTGCATTGATTGGTCACAACGGTGCCGGCAAGTCCACTTTCCTCAGGCTGGTCTCGGGTATTTATCAGCCCAGCAGTGGCACTTTCCGTGCCCATTGCCCAGTGTTCCCAATGATCCAGAAGAATTTCATTACCAGCCCCGATCTCAGCGGTGTCCACGCCGCAAAGGGACATTATCTATTGATGCATGGCAATCTACGAGGCTTTGAGGCTTTTCTGGAGGATGTGCTTGATTTCTCTGGGCTGGGGGATTTCATCCATTTGCCCATGAAGGGATATAGCGAGGGGATGAGTGCGCGATTGCTGTTCTCGATGCTGACTGCATCGCAGCATGATTGCCTAGCGCTGGATGAGGGGTTTGGTGCCGGCGATGCCAGCTTCTTTGGAAGGGCCCAGCGGCGCATGGAAGAGTTCATTGACGCCGCCGGAACCTTGTTGCTTGCCAGCCACTCTGATGGTCTGTTGCGCCAGTTCTGTACGCGAGGACTGGTCTTCGACCAAGGGAGGATTGCTTGTGATGCACCCCTTGAGGAAGCCTTGGCTTTCTACCATGAACGTTGTTTCTAAGTCGTTGCGATACGCCTGGTCCTCTCGCAGGGCTTGGTGGTTTACCGCCACAGCGCGCACCAAGGCCAGGTTTGCTCGAACGGCGCTAGGGGGCTTCTGGTTGGGGCTTTCGAACCTGTTTTCAATCGCTGCCTTGGCGATTGTCTATGGCACTGTTTTCGGGGTTCAGGATTTCAGCCGATATGTCGTCTATCTTGGCACTGGCCTCGTGATCTGGAATGCAATTGCGGCGGCAATAGGCTCGGCCCCCAGCCTCTTTGAGTACAATGCTGGGCGTTTGAAGAATACCAACATAAACCCTATTTTCTACACTCTGGAAGAGTGGGCATTTCAGGTCCAAACGTTCGTTCAGTCGTTTGGGCTGGTCTTGCTGGCTTTATCTGTTTTTCAGCCGACGCTCTATCTGCATTTTTTTCGCGTTGGCTTGCTGCCGATGCTGAATCTTTTGCTTTTTATCTATTGGGTCCCCTTGATTATTTGCCTGATCGGCGCTCGCTATCGCGACCTCTTCCAGCTCGTGCCAATTGCCTTGCAGTTGCTTTTCCTGGTGTCGCCTATTCTTTATCAAAGGAAGAATCTCGGCTCCTTGGTCTGGATGGCTGATTTTAATCCTTTCTATCGGCTCCTGAGCCCTTTTCGTCATGCGTTGATTGAGGGCGAGTTCAAGGCAGGGCAGTCGTTTCTGATCCTTGCTGTGAATCTGGCTGGCATCTGGATTGCGTTGGTGATGCTGGATCGTCAGCGCCGCTATCTGCCATTCTTGGTTTGACGCAGAGGCTGCTTTTCCTTGGTTGAGGTTGAGCTCAAGTCCCCTGCTTCTCTGAGCTCTTGGCATCGTTACGGAGCGTGTAATGACGAGGCTTCTGATGGCCGCACTGGTTCGTCAGTCATGAGCTCCGGCGGAGCCAGCTGCAGGCTGCAGGCCCCGATCACCTGGACCTGCTCAGCCTCCACGACCCGCAGGGCGCGGTAATCCACGACTCGGTGAATGAAACTGCGCCCTTGACGATGGTGGGTGAGGATCCCTCCCCCGGCAAAGTAAAGCCCAGGCCAGAGGCCCCCCTGAAAACTAAATCGCAGGCTCCAGTGATGTCCAGTGGGATAGCTGGTGCTGCCGCTGAGGGAGGGCTGGTTGGGGTGCTCAGGGTACATCTGGCCACTGATCCGTTGGCCGGTGTGGCTGGCCAGGTGGCAGGCGAAGCACACCCCCTCTAGGTCGGTGTCGGCGGCGTAGTCGAAGCAGAGGGCAAAGCCTTCGCCGAAGGGCAGCACGTTGGCGCGCTGGCCCTCCAGGGTCTCGAACCAGGCCTCGGTGATGCGGGCGCCATGGCTGGGATACACCTCGGTGCTCTGGGGCTGCAGGGACGCATCGAACCAGGCCTCAAGCGGGCCAGGGCCGCTTTCGGGCTCGGGGTTGGCGATCGTGGCGTCCGTGTTGTCGATCAATCCGGCCGCCTTGGGGAGGCCTGTTGTCTCGAATGCGTTTTCGGTGTTGGGCTTGGCGGTGGCTGCCTGCAGGGTTTGGGCGAGAGGGGGAGCCAGCACGGCGTCCCATTCGGCATCGCTGGCCGTGATCAGGCGCTGATACAGCACGGTGATCCGCGCCGGCTCATCCAGCCGGCGGGCGCGGCCCTTGTGCAGCAGCAGGGCCCGGTCGCAGTGCTGAAGAATCTGGGGGCAACTGTGAGTCACCAGCAACACCGAGGTGCCGTTCTCCTTGAGCCGCTCGAGGTGGGCATAGCACTTCTTCTGGAACAGCTCATCGCCTACCGCCAGGGCCTCATCCACCACCAGCACGTCTGGATCCACATGGGCCTGCACCGCGAAAGCCAGCCGTACGGCCATGCCGCTGGAGTAGGTCTTCACCGGTTGATTGAGGAAATCGCCGATGTCGGCGAAGCCGAGGATGCGGTCCAGCCGTTCGTCGGTTTCGACCCGGCTCAGCCCCAGCACGGAGGCGTTGAGGTAGACGTTCTCAAGGCCGCTGAATTCCGGGTTGAAGCCGCTGCCCAGCTCCAGCAGTGCCCCCAGTCGCCCGCGCACCTGCACCGTGCCGCTGGTGGGGGTGAGGGTGCCGCAGAGCAGCTGCAGCAGGGTGCTCTTGCCGGAGCCGTTGCGGCCCACCACCCCCAGGGTCTGGCCGCGGGCCAGGCGGAAGCTCACCTCCTGCAGAGCCCAGAACGGCCTGTAGAGCTGACGAGTGCTCCCCCAGAAGGCCTGCAGCAGCCGGTCGCGGGGGTGGTCGTAGATGTGGTAACACTTGCTGATCCCCTCGGCCACGACCGCGTCAGCCGGCTGCGTCATCGGAACCTCTGTACTGGGGGTCTGTGGTCTGGAGGTCATGGGAGTCAGAGCACGTCAGCGAAGCCGCGCCGCGCCTTCTGGAACAGGCGGAAGCTGAGCTCACAGGCCAGCAGGCCCAGGGCGGTGCCGATCACCAGGTAGCTGGCGGAAGGGGGCAGGCCCTTGATGGCCACATCGCGGGTCTGCTCGATCACCGCCACCAGCGGGTTGAGGCGCAGCAGGGGCTGCCAGCGCAACGGCAGGGCGCTGAGGGGATAAAACACCGCGCTCAGAAACATCAGCATGCTCACCACGGTGCCCAGCACCTGACCGAGATCGCGCACGTAGACCCCCAGTGCCGAGAGCAGCCAGCTCAGGGCCAGGCAGCCGCTCACCAGGGGCAGCCAGATCAGGGGCAGCCACAGCAGGGTGGGCGGAATCGCCCCCTGGGCCACCAGCTCGAACAGGGCCAGCACCACCAGGCTGGTCAGAGCATGGAAACAGGCCGTGGCCACGCTCACGGCAGCCAGAATCTCGAGGGGAAAGATCACCTTGGTGACCAGATTGGCATTCTCGAGGATCAGCCCGGGGGCCTTGGTGGCGCTTTCTGAGAAGAGATTGAACACGATCAGCCCGGCGAACAGGTTGATCGCGAAACCGAGTGGGCCGGCCTGCTCCAGATCCCCCCAGCGCGCCTGGAACACCTCGGAAAACACGAAGGTGTAGACGGCCAGCATCAGCAACGGCGTCAGAAAGCTCCATCCCCAGCCCAGCACCGAGCCGCGATAGCGCCCCTGGACTTCACGCAACGTCAGGCGCCAGGCCAGCTCCCGCTGTTTCCACAGGGCACGCCAGAATCGCGGGGTGATCCGTTGTTGCCAGCCGCCATCCATCGCGGCAGGTTACGCGTTGCCGTTCACCCAGACTCGTCGCCAAGAAATTCCAGGATTTCCCGGTCCATCAGATTCTGGGACAAGCCGCTGCAGGGTTCCTGCAGGGGGCGGCCGGCTGCCACCTCCCGCAGGCAGGCCTGCAGCCGCGCCAGTTCATTCTCGAGCGTGTCGATGCGCTCCATCAGGTTGCGAATCACGCGCGCTTCGGTGTCCGGCAGGGCCGAGTGGGCCAGCGGGTCGATGCGAACGCCGGATTGATGCACCACCCGGCCGGGGATGCCCACGACGGTGCAGTTGGGCTCCACGCTGCGCAGCACCACCGACCCAGCGCCGATGCGGGTGTTGGCCCCCACCGTGATCGCCCCGAGCACCTTGGCGCCGGCCCCCACCACCACGTTGTTCTCCAGGGTGGGATGGCGCTTGCCGTGCTCCTTGCCGGTGCCCCCCAGGGTCACGCCCTGATACAGCAGGCAGTTGTGGCCCACCACGCTGGTTTCGCCGATCACCACGCCCATGCCGTGGTCGATGAACACGCCCCGGCCGATGCGGGCACCGGGGTGGATCTCCACGCCGGTGAGCAGGCGCGAGAGCTGGCTGAGCAGCCTCGGCAGCAAGGGAACCCCCATCCCCCAGAGCCGGTGGCTGAGGCGGTGCAGCACCAGGGCGTGGAAGCCGGGGTAGCAGAGCAGGATCTCCAGGGTGCCGCGGGCGGCCGGATCCCGTTCCTTGATGATCGCCAGATCGGCCCGGATCGCGTTCAGCATGCGGAGATCATGCGGCGGCAGCGATCATGCTGCAGCAGACAGCAGGCCGATCTCCTTGCGCAGCTGATCGATCGTGGCAGTGCCCAGGTAGCTCTGGGCGCAGTGCACCACCGGCAGCCGCATCAGCTGGGCCCGGTTCTGGCGCAGAGTCTGTTCCACCAGCGGCAGGCTGGGTCGGTCGCAGAGCACGTGGCTGGCGGCGCGTAGCAGGGCCAGCAGGCGGCTGCCGGTGTCGGGATTGGCGGTCATCACCAGCAGTTCATTGCCGCGCATGCTGTGCAGGATCACCTCGGCGGCCCTGAGGATCCCTGGGCTGATGCTGACCAGGCCCACGCAGCTGCCGGCCCGCAGCTCCTTGAGCAGGTTGAGTTCGTGGCGGAAGTCGTTGAGGTCCACCGGCACCGCCCGCACGCCGTGGCGTTTGGCGATCTCCTCCACCGGCTGCAGGAAATAGCGGCTGGTCACCACCGTGCCGTTGTTGGAGCTCTCCAGCACCGATTCCAGCTCCTCCATCGGCACCACCTCCACCGGCACCTCCAGGTTGGGGGCCAGTTCCTCAGCGATCAGGTGGGAGGCACCGATGTCTTCCCGGGGGGTGCTCACCAGCACCCGGGCGCCGCAGCGCAGCCGCCAGTCGATCTCGCGGGTGAACAGATCGCGGGCCTGCTGCAGGGTGCAACCGGCGTTGAGCAACCCATCCACGCCCTGCCGCACCTCCCGGTCGATGTCCGGCAGGGCCTTCTGGCGCGGGCCGGGGGGCAGGCGGATCTCGCGCGGGTTCTGCTGGTCGCGCACGTAGATGCCAGAGCCGGCCATGGCCTCCACCACGCCGTCGTTCTCGAGCTGGCGGTAGACCTTGCTGATCGTGTTGCGGTGCAGGCCGGTCTGCATCGCCAGCTGGCGGGTACTGGGTAAGCGGTGGCCGGGGGGGTAATGGCGTGCCGCGATCGCGAAACAGATCTGGTTGTAGAGCTGGGTCGACGCCGGGATGTCGCTTTCCTGCTGAATGTGGAATCGCACGCCGGAGGGGACAGAGCTTTCGCCGGCCACCCTAAGGATCAAACCCCCCCGTGACAATTGTCCCGTTGGCATACGGTCATGTGCCGGTCTGGTCCGGTTCTGCCGTTGGGGCGACCGCACAATGGCGGCTGCGCTTCCTGCTGCCATGGCTTCCGATGCCACCCCCGCTCCGGCCCCTGCTGCTCCGGATGCTGCCGGCTGGGTGACGATCCCGGTCGCGGCCGCCGCTGCAGTGGCTCCCACAGGCCTGCGCTGCTGGTGGGAACCGGCCAGGGGCGGGTACTGCCGGGGTGGAGTGCTGGTGTTGCCGGAGGTGTTCGGTGTGAATGGCTGGGTGCGCGGCACGGCGGGCCGTCTGGCGGCCGAGGGCTATGCCGCCCTGGCGATGCCCCTGTTCTCCCGCACGGCGCCGGAGCTGGATCTCCCTTACGACACCGCCAGCCTGGTGGAGGGGAGACACCACAAGGACCAGACCACCACCGCCCAGATCCTTGCCGATGGCGCGGTGGCCACCGCCTGGCTGGCTGGGCAGCTGGAGGCCCAGGGCCTCAGCGCGTCTGCGGGGCAGTCCGTGGGGCTGGGCTGTGTGGGCTTCTGCTTCGGCGGCCATGCCGCCCTGCTGAGCGCAACCCTGCCGGCCATTACCGCCACAGCGGATTTCTATGGCGCCGGCGTGGCCAGCGGCCGCCCCGGTGGCGGTCCCCCCAGCCTCAGCGAGGTGGAGCGGATTCCGGGCCGGCTGCTGTGCGTGTGTGGGCGCCAGGATCCACTGATCCCGCCGGCCGATGCGGCCGCGATTCGCTCCGCCCTGGAGGCGGCCAACGCGGCCAATCGGCTCAGCGCTGACGGATCGCCTGAGGCCCGACACCGCTATCTGGAGGTGGAGGCCGGCCATGGCTTCATGTGCGACGCCCGCGTCGACTACAACGCCGACGCGGCTGCCATCGGTTGGGCTGCCCTGCTGGAGTTCTTCGCGGCGAGCCTCTGAGTCAGGGGTTTCAGCCGGCGGTGGCTTGCACCCTGGATTCGATCACCCTGGCTTCCGTCTTCTCGGGCTTGCTGATCTCCGCCTTCGGTTTGGGGCTGGCGCCGCCGCCGCCCGTCTTGGCGACGGCCTGCTTGCGCGGCGTCAGGAACATGATCATGTTGCGGCCCTCCCGCTTGGGAGACTGCTGGATCTCGGCCATTTCCTCCAGGTCTTTGGCCATCCGGAACAGCAACTGCTCCGCCAGGGCGGTGTGCTGGATCTCGCGGCCGCGGAAGATCACCGTGCACTTGACCTTGTCGCCGGCCTTGAGGAACCGCAGGGCCT
The DNA here is from genome assembly GCF_025128095.1 of Synechococcus sp. CS-1328. Taxonomy (GTDB): domain Bacteria; phylum Cyanobacteriota; class Cyanobacteriia; order PCC-6307; family Cyanobiaceae; genus CBW1002. The sequence goes on from NZ_JAHLYT010000045.1 coordinate 109,152, forward strand.
GACCGATCCGCACTTGGTAGTCGTGCGAATCGATCTTGTAACGCATCTTGACCTCTTTGACTTCGGTCTGATGCGATTTCTTCTTGGCTTCCTTGGCCTTTTTTTCCTGCTCGAATTTGAACTTGCCGTAGTCCATGATCCGGCAGACCGGAGGATCGGCCTTCTCGCTCACCAGCACCAGATCCAGTTCCCGATCCACGGCCACCGCCAGGGCCGCCTCCCGCGTGATCACCCCCAGCTGACTGCCGTCGGCATCGACCACCCTCAGATTGGGGTAATTGATCCGGTCGTTGATGTTGGGCAGCTCCCGGACGGGAGCACGGCGGTCAAAACGGGGACGGGGAGGCATTCAGAGGGGCGAAGGTTTGCTGGCTTGGACACCTGAGGACAGCTCAGGGTCTGCAGGCCTTCACCTTAGAACGGCCGCGATCGTCTGTCTGGCCTGTTGCGGGAGATCACCAGCCTGATCGGCTTGGCCCAGCCAGTGGGGCTGGTGCTGGCGCCGGAACCAGGTGTGCTGCCGCTTGGCGAACTGACGGGTGCGTTGCTCGGTGAGGGCGCGGGCCTCCGCCTCGCTCAGGCTGCCCTGCAGCAGGCTGCGCGCCTCGCCATAGCCGATCGTGTCCAGCAGGGGCAGAGTGCTGCCGTAGCGCCCGATCAGCCGTTCGGTTTCGCTCACCAGACCGGCCTCGTAGATCAGGCCGGTGCGGCGGGCGATGCGCTGATGCAGGTCGGCCGGATTGAGGCCCAGTTCCAGCACGCGCCAGGGGGGTGGGTTGCGGCTCTGCTGGCTGGCGAGGGGCCGGCCACTGGCGTAGAGCACCTCCAGGGCGCGCTGGGTGCGCACCGCGTCGGCCGGGGCGATGCGGGCTGCGGCCTCCGGATCGGCCTGGCTCAGGAGCTGGTGGCAGGTGGGCTGGCCCAGGGCGGTGAGCTGGGCCCGCAGGGCGGGCTGGGGCGGCACCCGCGGCGGTTCCAGCCCCTGGGTGAGGGCCTGGAGATAGAGGCCGCTGCCCCCCACCAGCAGGGCCACGCCGCGGCGGGCGTGCTCCTGGGCGATGGCCTCCAGGGCCAGAACGCGGAACTCCTGCAGGTTGATCGGTTGGTCGGGGCGCCGCAGATCGAGCAGCTCATGGCGCACCCGCCGCCGCTGCTCCGCTGTGGGCTTGGCGGTGCCCAGGTCCATCTCGGCATAGAGCTGGCGCGAATCCACCGACAGCACGGCCAGATCGAAGTGTTCGGCCAGCTCAATCGCCAGGTCTGTCTTGCCGCTGGCGGTGGGGCCGAGCAGCACGATCACCAGGGGGCGTGGGTCCCCGGCGGCGGCACCGGCGGGCGCGAGGGGCACGGCGGAAGTGGGCAACCAGGGTCACTCTGCATCCCTGGTTCAAATCGGACCGCAGAAGCGGCTGAGAGCCCCTGCAGGAAGCCGGTGATAGATTGCCTGCCGCGGCAAGGCCTGAGCAGGGCTTCCGCGCCTTTCTGCCCCGGGATCTCGCCGTCCTGTGCCCACTCCCTGGGGACACCCAACCGCATGAGCGACGCCACCAAAGTCCAGGCCGCCTACGGCGCCGAGCAGATCCAGGTGCTGGAAGGCCTGGAGCCGGTGCGCAAGCGGCCGGGTATGTACATCGGTACCACCGGTCCGCGGGGCCTGCACCACCTTGTCTATGAGGTGGTGGATAACTCGGTCGATGAGGCCCTGGCTGGGCACTGCACCGAGATCCTGGTGGTGCTGCATGAGGATGGCTCCTGCGCGGTGACCGACAACGGCCGCGGCATCCCAACCGATATCCATCCCCGCACCGGCAAGAGTGCCCTGGAAACGGTGCTCACCGTGCTCCACGCCGGCGGCAAGTTCGGCTCCGGTGGTTACAAGGTGTCCGGCGGCCTGCACGGCGTTGGCGTGTCGGTGGTGAACGCCCTGAGTGAATGGGTGGAAGTGACGGTGTTTCGCCAGAATCAGGTGCACCGCCAACGCTTCGAGCGCGGCAACCCGATCGGTTCGCTCCGGTCCGAGCCCGGCGAGGAAGGCCGCACCGGCACCTCGGTGCGTTTTCTTCCCGACCTGCAGATCTTCTCCACCGGCATCGTCTTCGACTACGCCACCCTGTCGGCTCGTCTGCGGGAGCTGGCCTACCTCAACGGCGGCGTGCGGATTGTCTTCCGAGACGAGCGGGCCACGGCCCGGGGCGCAGACGATGCCGCCCATGAGGAAATTTACTTCTACGAAGGCGGCATCAAGGAGTACGTCGCTTACATGAATGCCGGCAAGGATCCGCTCCATCCCGACATCATTTACGTCAACGCTGAAAAGGAAGGCGTTCAGGTTGAAGCGGCCCTGCAGTGGTGCGTGGATGCCTACTCCGACAGCATCCTCGGCTTCGCCAACAACATCCGCACCGTTGATGGGGGCACCCACATCGAGGGCCTCAAGACGGTGCTGACCCGCACCCTCAACACCTTTGCCAAGAAGCGCGGCAAACGCAAGGATGCCGACGCCAACCTCGCCGGGGAGAACATCCGCGAGGGGCTCACGGCCGTGTTGTCTGTCAAGGTGCCCGAACCCGAATTCGAGGGCCAGACCAAGACCAAGCTCGGCAACACCGAGGTGCGCGGCATTGTCGATTCTCTGGTGGGCGAGCAGCTGAGCCAATACCTGGAATTTCATCCCGCCGTGATCGATCTGATCCTGGAGAAGGCGATCCAGGCCTTCAATGCCGCCGAGGCGGCCCGGCGGGCTCGCGAGTTGGTGCGGCGCAAGAGCGTGCTCGAGAGCTCCACCCTGCCCGGCAAGCTGGCCGACTGCTCCACCCGCGATCCGAGCGAATCGGAGATCTATATCGTTGAGGGGGATTCAGCTGGTGGCTCGGCCAAGCAGGGCCGCGACCGCCGATTCCAGGCGATCCTGCCGCTGCGGGGCAAGATCCTCAACATCGAGAAGACCGACGACGCCAAGATCTACAAAAACACCGAAATCCAGGCCCTGATCACGGCGCTGGGGCTCGGCATCAAAGGCGAAGACTTCGACGAAAAGAATCTGCGCTATCACCGGATCGTGATCATGACCGACGCCGATGTAGACGGCGCCCACATCCGCACCTTGCTGCTGACCTTCTTCTACCGCTATCAGAAGGCGCTGGTCGAGGGTGGTTATATCTACATTGCTTGCCCGCCACTCTACAAGGTGGAACGGGGCAAGAAGCATTCCTATTGTTATAACGAAGCCGACCTCAGGAAGACCATTGATGGTTTTGGTGAGAAGGCCAATTACACGATCCAGCGCTTCAAGGGCCTCGGCGAGATGATGCCCAAGCAGCTCTGGGAAACCACCATGGACCCCGTCACGCGCACGATGAAGCGGGTGGAGATCGAAGATACCCTCGAAGCCGATCGCATCTTCACCATCCTGATGGGCGACAAGGTGGCCCCGCGCCGCGAATTCATCGAAACCCACAGCGCCGAGCTGGATCTCGCCCAGCTCGATATCTGAATGGGCGCTGACATCATCCATCCCCCTGCATCTTCAGGTTGGCGTTGGTCTGTGTTGCTGGGCTTCGCCCTGATTGCTCCGGTGGGCTTGCCGGCGGGAGGAGCTGAGCGCAGTGTGCCCGCCGTGCGACGGCGTCAGCTGGATGAACCTTTGGTGTCGTCTTCGGTACTGTCGCTGCGCATTGCCCCTGAGCGGAGTGCACCGGCCCTGGCCACGGTGGCCGTGGGTCAACCCCTGCACGTGCTGAGGATCTGGTCGGGCTCGGGTGGGCGGCGATGGTTGCGTGTCAGGAGCGGATCGGCTTGTGGCTGGTTGACAGACGTTGGCTGCGGTGAACGAGCCTGAGCCTCCTCGTCGCCTGCTGATGCGAGACGCCCTGCTGGTGGCCCTTGGGGCGGTGCCCGGAGCCTGGCTGCGTTTCCGGCTGGTGAACCACTTCCAGCCCCTGGTGCCGCGGCGTCATTGGGGCACCTTCGGGGTCAATGTGGTGGCCTGCTTCGTGCTGGGTCTGCTCACTGCCCTGGACGCGCGCTGCGGGCCGGCGGGGCCACGGCTGGCTTTGCTGCTGACCGTGGGCTTTCTGGGAAGTCTCAGTACCTTTTCCAGCTTCAGCGTTGAACTGCTGCAGGCCTTGCAGTCCGGCCAGGCGCGGCAGGCGTTGCTGCTGGCGGCCGCCTCGCTGCTGGCCGGTCTGGCAGCGGTGGCCCTGGGTCTGGTGATCGGTGGCTGATCCCGACCTGCTGCGCCGCCGCCGGCTTCGCTTCGCCCTGCGGGAACTGGCGCTGGTGGGGGTGGGGGCGGTGCCCGGAGCCTGGTTGCGCTGGCAGGCGGGGCTGCAGCTGGGTCCGTGGCTGGGGGGGACGGCCTGGACCAACGTCCTGGTCAACCTGGTGGGCTCCTTCCTGCTGGGCCTGCTGAGCGGACCGATCCCGCGGCGCACCACTCTGCTGCTGGCTCTGGGGGTCGGCTTCTGCGGAGCCCTCACCACCTTCAGCAGCTGGATGCTCGACCTGGTGCGGCTGTTGCAGACGGCTCAGCCCAGGCTTGCCCTGCTGCTGTTGCTCGGGAGCCTGGCCGGCGGCGTGGCGGCCGCCGCTCTGGGACTGGCCACCAGCCGCCGCCTCTGGCGCGCCTGACTCAGGCCGCCAGGGCCGTCTCGACCGCGGCGGTGAGTTCAGCGGCATCCGGTTCAACGTTGCTCTTGAAGCGGGCCAGCACAGTGCCGTCCTTGCCGATCAGGAACTTCTCGAAGTTCCAGGCCACATCACCGGCGGGTTCGGCCTGGGTGAGGGTGGTGTAGGGCTCGGTCTTGGCGCCGGTGGCGTGCACCTTGTCGAACAGCTCGAAGCTGGCGCCGTAGGTGGTGGAACAGAACTGCTGGATCTCGGGCAGGCTGCCGGGCTCCTGGGCGCCAAAGTCGTTACAGGGGAAGCCCAGGACGGCAAACCCCTGAGCCCCGTACTGCTCCTGCAGGGCCTGGAGACCGGCGTACTGGCGCGTGAAGCCGCAGCGGCTGGCCACATTCACGATCAGCAGCACCTGGCCGTTCCACTCGCTCAGGCTCCGCTCAGCGCCGTTGGCGGTGCGTACCGTCACATCCTTCACAGTGATCGCCATGGCTGGGTCTGAACTCGGCAGGAATCGAGGCGGACGCTAGCGGCTAGCCCCATACACTCGATGCACCGGCGCCCTCCGCTCCATGAACGAGGCCAGCGGAACGGTCACCACCACGTTGGCCAACGGCACTCCGCTGGCCGACGTGGTCTCGCAGCAGTTGCTGCGCCTGCTGGAGGCTGGCAACTACGACGCCGTCAAGCTGTTGCTGCAGCCGGTGCAGGAGGTGGATGCGGCCGAGGCGATCGGGCTGCTGCCGCAGACCCTGCAGGCCCTGGCCTTTCGCCTGCTGCCCAAGGACGAAGCGATCGAGGTGTACGAGTACCTCGATCCGAGCGTGCAGCAGAGCCTGCTGGAGCGCCTGCGCTCCAGCGAGGTGCTGGAGCTTGTGGAGGAGATGTCGCCCGATGATCGGGTGCGGCTGTTCGACGAACTGCCGGCCAAGGTGGTGCGCCGCCTGCTGGTGGAACTGAGCCCGGCCGAACGGCGTGTCACCGCTCAGCTGCTGGGCTATGAGCCGGAAACGGCCGGTCGTCTGATGACGACCGAATTCATCGATCTCAAGGAATTCCACAGCGCCGCTCAGGCGCTCAACATCGTGCGTCGCCGCGCCCGCGACACCGAGACCGTCTACAGCCTCTATGTGACCGACGCCTCGCGGCACCTCACCGGCATCCTGTCGCTGCGGGATCTGGTGACGGCCGATCCCGACGACCGCATCGGCGATGTGATGACCCGCGATGTGGTGAGCGTCTCCACCGAGACCAACCAGGAGGAGGTGGCCCGGGCGATCCAGCGCTACGACTTTCTGGCCGTGCCGGTGGTGGACCGCGAACAGCGGCTGGTGGGGATCGTCACGGTCGACGACGTGATCGACGTGATCCAGCAGGAGGCCACCCGGGACCTCTACGCCGCCGGCGCCGTGCAGGCGGGCGATGAGGACGACTACTTCCAGAGCAACCTGTTCACCGTGGCCCGTCGCCGCGTGGTGTGGTTGTCGGTGCTGGTGGTGGCCAATGGCTTCACCTCCGAAGTGATTGCCATGCAGGGGAAGGTGCTCCACCAAGTGGTGCTGCTGGCAGCCTTCATCCCGCTGCTGATCGGCACCGGCGGCAACGTGGGGGCCCAGAGCTCCACCGTGGTGATCCGGGGCCTCAGCACGCAGCGCATTCAGAGCCTGGGGCCCTGGCGCACGATTGTCCGCGAAGGCATTGCCGGCGCCTTGCTTGGTCTGCTGATGCTGGTGGTGGTGGTGCCCTGGGCCTGGTGGCGGGGCGAGGGACCGCTGGTGGGTCTGTCGGTGGGGATCAGCCTGCTGGCAATCACCACCCTGGCCGCCACGGCGGGCGCGGCCCTGCCGCTGTTGTTCGATCGACTGAAGCTGGATCCGGCCCTGATGTCGGCCCCTTTCATCACCACCGCCACCGACGTGGCCGGCGTGTTCATCTACCTGCAGACCGCGTCCTGGCTGCTGAGCTGGATGGGCCAGGGCTGAGCGGGTTGACGGTGCTGCCTGATCGGGCCTGGGCGGTTTTTGCTCCGATCCGACCGGCAGCTCCGACCTTTTCTGAGAGGAGTTCACAGTTCTTCAGGTTATGCTGACCAGATCGTGAAGTTCTGTGCCGTGGCCGTAGCCCTCTCGCTCGAAAACGCCCCGGCTTCCAGGGTGGTGCCCTTGCCCGGCGGTCGTCCTGCCTCTCGCCCCGCTCCGGTCGATGGCGATCTGGTGCGCTCCTACCTGCGCGACATCGGCCGGGTGCCGCTGCTCACCCATGAGCAGGAGATCACCTTCGGCCGCCAGGTTCAGGAGTTGATGGCGCTCGAGGAGCTCGAGACCGATCTGGAGGGCAGCCTCGGCAGCAAGCCCAGCCAGTTGCAGCTCGCCGAGGCGGCGGGTCTGGATCCGGCTGTGCTGAAGCGGCGGCTGCACAACGGCCGCCGCGCCAAGGAGCGGATGGTGGCCGCCAACCTGCGCCTGGTGGTGAGTGTGGCGAAGAAGTACACCAAGCGGAACATGGAACTGCTGGATCTGATCCAGGAGGGCACGATCGGCCTGGTGCGCGGTGTCGAGAAATTCGACCCCACCCGCGGTTACAAGTTCTCCACCTACGCCTACTGGTGGATCCGCCAGGGGATCACCCGGGCGATTGCCGAGAAGAGCCGCACGATCCGCCTGCCGATCCACATCACCGAAACCCTCAACAAGCTCAAGAAGGGGCAGCGGGAGCTCAGCCAGGAGCTGGGCCGCACCCCCAGCGTCACCGAGCTGGCGGTGTTTGTCGAACTGCCGGAAGACGAGGTCAAGGACCTGCTCTGCCGTGCCCGCCAGCCCGTGAGCCTCGAGACCAAGGTGGGCGATGGCGAGGACACCGAACTGATCGACCTGCTGGCCGGCGATGGTGTGCTTCCTGAAGAGCTGGTGGATGGCGAGTGCCTGCGCGGTGACCTGCGGGCCCTGATCGATCGTCTGCCCGTCATCCAGGGCCGGGTGCTGAAGATGCGCTACGGCATCGATGTGGAGGAGCCGATGAGCCTCACCGGCATCGGACGGGTCCTGGGGATCAGCCGCGACCGGGTCCGCAATCTGGAGCGCGATGCCCTGGCCGGGCTGCGCCGCCTCAGTGAGGCGGTCGAGGACTACGTGGCCTGCTGAGCTCAGGCCTGGATTGGTGGCCACCAACAGGTGGTGGCGATCAGGTCCGCTTCCGAGAGCGTGGCGCTGCGGCGCAGCTCCGCCTCGCGGCTTTCGATCACCGTGCGATGCAGGGTCTCTCCCATCACGCCCGCGAGCAGGTTGTCTCGGCGGAGATGTTCCACGGCTTCGCTCAGCTGGCGAGGCAGCCGGGCTGGAGCGGCAGTGGTCTGATCAACCGACTGGCGGGCGGGATCGCCGGCCACGGGCGGTGGCAGAGGGGTGGGATGGTCAATCCCATGGGCCATCACCGCCATCAGGGCGCCCAGCAGCAGGTAGGGATTGGCCGCGGCATCCACCACCTTCAGCTCCAGGTGGCTGCTCTCCTCGGCGCTGCCCGGGATCAGCCGCAGGGCAGCTTCCCGGTTTTCCACCCCCCAGACATGGAAGGGTGCTGCCCAGCGCCCTGGCACCAGGCGCCGGTAGGAGATCGCCAGCGGGCAGGTGATCGCCAGCAGGGCTGGCAGCCGCTCCAGCAGCGCTGCCAGGGCGCCCTGGCCTGGGGTGGTGAGGCCGCCCGGGCCGTCGCCGCCGCTGAACAGGGGCACGCCGCCCTGTTCGAGGCTGAGATGCACGTGGCCGCCGTTACCCACCCGCTCCGACGACACCATCGGGCTGAAGGAGGCCCGCCAACCGAAACGGAGACTCACCCGCTGGATGATCAGCCGCGTGCAGACCAGCTGGTCGGCGGCCTGGAGCGGATCGGCCGCCGCCAGGGACAGTTCGAACTGGCTGGCGCCGTATTCCGGGTGGATCTGGAGCCAGGGCAGGCCGGCGGCGTCCAGGGCGGCGGTGATGGCGCTGAGGTAGTCGAGCCCCTCGATCAGGCGGTCGGCGCCATAGGGGCTGCCGCCGATCGTGGGGTTGAGGTAGCCGGCCACACCGGTGGGACTGCCCACCACCCACTCGATCTCGAACCCGGCGTTCACCGTTAGGCCCGCCGCTGCCGCCGCCTCGCTCTGGAGGCGGCAGAAACTGCGCTGGTCGGCCGCGTAGGGACTGCCGTCCTGCTCGAAGCGATCGCCGGCCAGCCAGCCCCAGCCGGCCTCCACATCCAGCAGCACCAGGCTGTCGAGATCCGGGATCAGCCGCAGGTCCCCATCCGGCCGGGCCAGGGACTGGAGGCCATCGATGCCGCCGGTGGCACCGAAGCCATCGGACACCGGCGAGAAGCCCACCCCACTGGCGGCCACCTGCGGCAGCCGGGCCAGGGGGATCCCTTTGACCAGGGGCAGGCCGCCGTGATTCACGAAGGTGATCGCCAGCTGGCGCAGGCCGCGTTGCTGCAGCTCCGGCAGCAGGCGCCTGGCGCGGGCCTCCGCATGCAGGGCGAGGCTCGGGTTGCGGCTCCCGGGGATGGCCATGGGCAGGCAGGCTGGAACGTTCAGGATGGCGCCGCCGCCCTGCGCTCGTCAGCCTGGGCTAAGCACCAACGCCAGTGATGGATCCCTCGCCCCTGCCTCCCAGGCCGCTGACTCCTGACCGTGCGCACACGACCGGCCAGAGGGCCCTGCTGCTGGTCGATCTGCAGAACGGCACCTGTGGGCCTGAGCTGGCAGCGCGGCGGCCGGCCTTCCTGGAGCGCTTCCAGGCCAGCACACTGCCGTGCGTGGAGCGGGCCCTGGCCCTGGCCCGGGAGCACCAGATCGAGGTGATTCACACGGTGATCGCCAACCTCACCCGCGATGGCCGCGACCGCAGCCTCGATTATCAGCGCTGCGGCATGGGCTTTGCGCCGGGCTCCAGGGAGGCGCAGGTGATTGCACCGCTCACCCCCGGCCCCGACGAGATCGTGCTGCCGAAGAGTTCCTCCTCCCCCTTCTCCTCCACGGTGCTCGACTATCTGCTGCGCAACCTCGGGGTGCGCGAGCTGATCGTGGCCGGTCTGCTCACGGATCAGTGCATTGATCACACCGTCAAGGACGCGGCCGATCGCGGCTACCAGGTGATCTGCCTGACGGATGCCTGCCAGGCGGAAACACCGGAGCGCCATGGGGCCGCCCTGGCCTGTTTCCAGGGCTACGGTCGCCAGTGCAGCGTGGCGGAGTGGGCGGTTTCGCTGGGGAAGGCTTGAAGCCAGAGTGAGGCGACCACGGACGCTTGGTTCTGGCTTCCTCCGTTTCGACCCCCCGGCCGCCGCTGCACCGCAGGGCCTGGTTCTGGTGGCTCATCCTGCTGGCGATTTGGCTGTTGGCGACGCTGTGGGATCGCAGCTGGCTCGCTGCCGATCGTTCCATCCCGGACTGGGATGAGGCCGACTACCTCAACAGCGCGGTGGACCACGGCCGGGCCCTTGGGCTGTTGCCCGGCGGTGGCTGGCCGGGCTGGGACGGGCTGCTGGATCTCTCCCCCAAGATTCCCCCCCTGGCCTCCCTGGTGAACGGCAGCGTCATGGCCCTGGTGGGGGATCGGCCGGATCAGGCGGTCGGCGGCCTGGCGGTGTGGCACGGCCTGTTGCTGGTGGTGGTGGCCTGCTGGGGGCGGCAGCTGGTGTCGCCCGGCTTCGGGCTGCTGGCCGCGGCCCTCACCGCCCTGCTGCCCGGCCTGGCCGAGCTGCGCCTGGTCTTCACCCTCGATCTGTCCCTGGCCGCCACCACGACTTTGGCGCTGTGGCTGCTGGGTCGCTGGCAGGCGCCCCAGGGTGGGCGGTGGCGTCAGAGCCTGCTGGCGGCCTTGGCGGTGGCCGCGGCGGTGCTGGTCAAGCAAAGCGCCCTGCTGGTGCTGCTCGGGCCCTGCTGCTGGGCGGCGTTGCGCGGATTGGGCCAGCCCGGCCGACGGCTGCAGGCGCTGGCGGCGCTGGCGCTGGTGCTGGCGGTCTGTATCCCCTGGCTGCACCACAACTGGATCACCACGATCGGTGGCACCAACCGGGCCGTGATCGAATCGGCGGCGGCGGAGGGGGATCCGGCCGTCTTCAGCCTGACCAGCCTGCTGTGGTACCCGCGGCTCTGGCCCCAGCAGCTGGGACTGCCCGTGCTGGCCATCGCCCTGATCGGTGGGCTGATCGGCCTGCTGCCCGTGCTGCGCGATCCCCAACGCCGTTGGGAACCCCTTCAGGCACTGCGGCGACCCGTGCTCCAGCTGCCGTTGGGCTGGCCCTGGCTGATCGGCTGCAGCCTCTCTGGCTGGGTGCTGATCACCCTCAGCCCCAACAAGGATCCCCGCTACATCGCGCCGCTGCTGCCGCTGCTGGCCCTGCTGCTGGCCCGTGGCTGGTGGAGCCTCGGCTTGGTCCTCAGACAGCGGGGCGGCGCGCGGCTGGCGGCCGCGGCTCTGGTCGCCGGCCTCGGCTCCACCGCCGCCGCCGTTGCCCAGCCGCGGGCAGACGCGATCGCCCGGCGCCAGGTGTCGCCGTTGCCGCAGGTGATGGCCACGCTCAACCGGATCCAGCCGGGCCAGCCGCTCACCCTGCTGGTGCTGCCCGGCGTCAGCGATCTCAACGACCACACCGCCACCTTCTACGGCCGTCTGCAGGGAGGCCAGGTGCTGGCCCGCAGCCTCGGCCGCAACCCCGCCGACCACGCGCTGGTGCTGCAGCGGGCCGAGTGGCTGCTGCTGGCCACGGGCGATCAGGGCCACCGCCGCGGCGTGGTGCGCCAGCTCAGCAGGCAGGTGCGCCAGGACGGTCGCTTCGAGCGGGTGGCGGAGTGGCCCTGGAGCAAGGGCCGCCAGGTGGAGCTGTGGCGCCGAACCCCGAGCGCACCGCCGGTGCCGCCCTTCGATCGCAGCTTCATCGCGATGGCGTCGGGACTTGCCGATGGACCGCAGGGGCTGGCGCGGGTGTTCGAGGCGATCGGGCCCCAGCACCAGCTCGATGCCCATTTCCTCTACCAGCGCCGGGTGGAGGACTGGGCGCGCCAGCGCCTTGGCCGCGATCCCAACGACACCGAGGCCCTCTGGAGCCTCACCCTGCTCGCGATCCTGCAGGAGCGGCCGCAACAGGCGGAGCAATGGCTGGCGCGGCTGGAGCGGCTGCTGCCGGATAACCCCTGGCCCGCCGCCTACCGCAGCGCCGTGTTGCTGATCGACTGGAAGCCCTGGCCAGCGGGCCAGGTGGCCCGCACCCATCCCCGCCACGACCAGGAGCCGGTCCTGCAGGGTCTCGCCGATCTGGCCGCTGTGCTGGGGGGCGATCTCACGGCGATCGGCTCGGCCCGCCGCACGTTGCCGCAGGCCTATGCCCACATTGATCAGGCCCTCAAGGCCCCTCCAGGCAAGGCTCAATCGGCCGGCGCACCCCCCGGCCAGAAGCCATGAGCGTGTTCGAGCGCTTTGCTGCTGCTGCCCGCCGTGACGGTGGGGGCCTGAGTGGAATTGGCCGTGGTGGCCTTGCCCGTGGCGCAGTTGGGCGTGGAGATGGTGGCCGGATCCCTCTCTTGCTTGGCCTTCTCCTGCTCTGGGGTGTGGCGGTGCTGCTGGCCCTGGTGGGCCTGGGCAACCTGCCCTTGCGCGACTGGGACGAGGGCATCGTGGCCCGGGTGGCCCTGGAGCTGAGCCAGGCCCCCCGCTACGGCGATCTGTTGCCCACCTACTGGGGCGAGCCCTACGCCAACAAGGCCCCGGGGCTGCATCTGCTGATCGCCCAGGCGGTGCAGCTCTGGCGCCTGTTGCCTGGCCAGGCTGCGGTCTCCAGCCTGCCTCCCGAATGGGTGGTGCGGCTGGTGCCGGCCCTGCTGTCCACCCTGGTGGTGCCCCTGGCGGGCCTGATCCAGTGGCAGTTGCGGCCGGGCCAGCGCCGTGCCGCCCTGGCCACGGCACTGATCCTGCTGTGCCTGTTGCCGGTGGCGCGCCATGGCCGCCTCGCCATGCTCGATGGCACCCAGCTCTCGGCCACGGCGCTGCTGTGGTGGAGCCTGTTGCAGGTGCGTGCGCCGCAGCGGCGGCTCTGGCGCTGGAGCGCCATCGCCGGCCTGGCCGGCAGCGCCCAGGTGCTGCTCAAGGCGCCACTGCTGCTGCCGGTGCTGGCGGTGGGGCTTCTGGCTCTGGCCTGCGATGGCGCCATGGACTGGCGCCGCTGGCGGGTGCTCGGCACTGGTCTGCTGCTGGGGCTGCTGCCTGGGCTGGGCTGGCATCTCTGGCATGCCCTGGCCCAGGGCAGTGCCGCCGCCTGGATGTGGTTCGGCGACGGGGCAGGGCGGGTTCTGCTCTCGGCCGGTGAAGGCAGCGATCTGGGTTGGCGTGTTCCCTTCACCGAGGTGCTCGAGGGCGGCTGGCCCTGGTTGCCGCTCTGGCCCTTCGCCATGGGGCTGGCCTGGCGCGAGCGTCATCGCGCCGCTGGCCGCTGGTTGCTGGTGCTGCAGCTGGGAATGGCGGCCACGGTGCTACCCCTGCGCACCCAGCTGCCCTGGTACAGCCATCCCCTCTGGCTGCCCTTCGCCCTGGTCTGCGGGCCGCTGCTGGCCTGGCTGATCGATCCGGCCGGTCAGCCCGTGGCGCCGCCGCTGCGCAGCGTGGTGCGTCGCATCCCCCTGCTCTGGATGGTGCTCGGGATGGCCGGCCTGTTGCTGGCCCTGGCCTCGGCCATCCCCCCGGCACTGCTGCCGCCAGGCTGGCCTTCGGCGGAAGCGCTGGCGCCCAATCGGATGATTCTGCTGGCCATGGGTGGAGGCTGGAGCCTGGGTGGCGCTCTGCTGCTGCGGGCCCGTGCCCCTGGGGGCCGCAGCCTGGGTGTCGCCGTGGTTGGGGCTGGGTCCGTGCTGGCCCTGCTGGTCCTGTTCTGCAGCCCGTTCTGGCTGTGGGAACTGAATGAAGCCTGGCCGGTGCGGCCGGTGGCGGCGCTGTTGCAGCGCCATCAGGTTGAGGCCGCCGGGATGTGGCGCCAGGATGCGCGCCCCAGCCTCAACTGGTACGCGGGCTTGCCGGTGCGTCGGCTGGCGAAGGCCCGGGATCTGCCGGCTGCCGGGCCCGGCGGCGGCGCCTGGGTGCTCAGCCAGGACGGCACCGCTTCTCCCGCCTGGGCCTGCCGGCCTGTCGACGTAGCCGGCGGCTGGCAGTTGCTGCGCTGTCGATCCAGCGACGACGCTGGCAAGGGTCGGCGCCACCCGCAGCGAGCCGAAGGCCAGGGGCATGGCCGTTAGGGTCCGTTCAGCTGATCAGGGCCGGGTGGCCAACGACCTGTCGATGGAGGTGCAGAGCCTCTTCCCCCGCTATCTGCTCAAAGGCCGCCTGGCCGATTCCCAGCTCACCGGCCTGCTGCAGCTGGCTGAGCAGGTGCTGGCCGATCCGCGAGGCACCACCGATGCCTCGGTGAAGCTGGCCGGCCAGCTGGCCCTGCAGCGCGAGCTGGGTCCCCACTTCCCGGCCGTGGCTGAGCTCTGCGCCGATGTGATCCTGCCCGCCTGCGACCGCTGGATCAGCCATGTGATGGACCAGCAGCCGCCCCAGGGCCGCGGGCCCTGGATTCCTGGGCGCTATGGGCTGCAGATGATCGATGTGTGGCTGAACGTGCAGCGCGCCGGCGACTACAACCCCACGCACACCCACGGGGGCAGCTTCTCGGGAGTGCTCTTCCTGAAGGTGCCCCCCCAGATCACTAGCGAGCGCTTCGATGGTCAGCTCTGCTTCCACGGTCCGGAGGAGTGGCACATCCAGAGCTTCCGCACCGGCATGGCCCACTACGTGCTGCCTGTGCCCGGTGAGTTCTACGTGTTTCCCGCCTGGCAGCCCCATTCAGTGGCCCCCTTCCGCGGCGAGGGGGAGCGCTGGTCGATGGCCTTCAACGTGGTGGCGGTGCCCCGGCCGGTGAATCAGCCTGGTGCCGCTGGCTTGGGTGTCGCTGCGCCAGGCAGGGCTGACCAGGCGCCGCCGGCGAATGTATCGCTCTCGATCGCCCGACCCCGGCCCGGTGGTTTCGGCTGACGCCTCCAGCGCTCCGGCGTGGGTGGAGGCCGATGCCGCTGACCTTCGCCGCTCCCTGCTGACCTGGTGGGAGATCAACGGCCGCCATGCCATTCCCTGGAAGCTCAGCTCCGAGGGCCGGCCGCTGGCTGATGGCGAGCAGGGGTGTGCCCTGCGCGCCTGGGTGGCCGAGGTGATGCTGCAGCAGACGCAGCTGCGCGTCGTGCTGCCCTACTGGCACCGCTGGATGGCGGCGTTCCCCACCCTGGAGGCCCTGGCCGCCGCCGAGGAGCACGACGTGCTGTTGCTCTGGCAGGGGCTCGGGTATTACTCCCGCGCCCGCCGGTTGCACCAGGGCGCACGGCAGCTGCTGGCCTCTGCCGCCGGTGGCGGCGGCAGAGGTACTGGCCGTGACGAAGGCGGTGACGGGCTGAAGTCCGACCCCTTCCCCCGCACGCTCGAGGGCTGGTTGGTGCTGCCGGGGATCGGCCGCAGCACTGCCGGCAGCATCCTGTCGTCGGCCTTTGATCGGCCCTTCGCGATCCTCGATGGCAATGTCCAGCGGGTGCTGGCGCGGCTGCTGGCGAGTCCGCGGCCACCGGCGCGGCAGCTGGCCGGGTTCTGGCGGTTCAGTGAGGCCCTGCTCGATCCGCAGCGGCCCCGGGCGTTCAACCAGGCTCTGATGGATCTCGGCGCCACCGTCTGTACCCCCCGTCAACCGAGCTGCGGCGCCTGTCCCTGGCAGGGGAACTGCGCTGCCTACGCTGCCGGCGACCCCGCCCGCTATCCCGTGAAGGATGCCGCCAGACCTCTGCCGTTCCAGGTGATCGGCGTGGGGGTGGTGCTCGACCCCACCGGCCGGGTGCTGATCGACCAGCGGCTCAACGAGGGCCTGCTGGGAGGTCTGTGGGAGTTCCCCGGCGGTAAGCAGGAGCCTGGGGAGGCGATCGGCTCCACCATCGCCCGCGAGGTGGGCGAGGAGCTGGCGATCACGGTGGAGGTGGGCGAGGAGCTGATCAGCCTCGAGCACGCCTACAGCCACAAGCGGCTGCGCTTCGTGGTGCATCTCTGCCGCTGGCTGAGTGGAGAGCCGCAGCCGCTGGCCTCCCAGCAGGTGCGCTGGGTGGAGCCCTCCGAACTGAAGGACTACCCCTTTCCGGCCGCCAATGCCCGCATCATCGCGGCGTTGCTGGAACGGTTGGGCCGGGCCGTCGCCTGACGGACCCGCGCTGGAGGAGCACGCTGAAGGGAACGCCGTGCCATTGACGATGGATTCCCTGCCGCAGGTGCTCTGTTTCGGCGAGGCCCTGGTGGATCGGCTGGGGCCGTCGGGTGGGGACCCCGCCACCGATCCAGGCTGCGATGACCGGCTCGGCGGGGCTCCGGCCAATGTGGCCTGTGCCCTGGCGCGGCTGGGCACGCCGGTGGCGTTTCTGGGTCGGCTCGGCCGCGATCCGATCGGTGAGGCCTTCGCGAGCCTGCTGGCCGAACGGGGCGTGAATGGGGTGGCGCTGCAGTGGGATCCGCAGCGGCCCAGCCGCATCGTGCTGGTGCGCCGTGATCCCTCTGGCGAGCGCAGTTTCGGCGGTTTCGCCGGGGATCGGGGCGAGGGATTCGCCGACCAGGCGATCGCGGCGGCCGAGCTTGATGAGGCCATTGACCCGCTGTTGGCGGCTGGCTCGGCAGCGGGCCCGGCCTGGTTGCTGATCGGCACCATTCCCCTGGCCAGTCCCTTGGCGGCTGCTGCCCTGGAGTGCGCCCTGGCACGGGCGGTGGCCCGCAGCCTGCGGATCGCCCTGGATGTGAACTGGCGACCCACCTTCTGGGGTGTGGCGGCGGCGGACCCTCCGTCTGCGCAGGTGCTGGAGCGGATCCGGCCGCTGTTGGCGCGGGCCGATCTGCTCAAGCTGGCGGCTGAGGAAGCCGAGTGGCTGTTCGCGAGCCGCGATCCGGCGGCGATCGCCGCAGCCTTGCCCCAGGCTCCGGCGGTGGTGGTCACCGATGGCGGCGCCCCGCTGCGCTGGCACTGCGCTGGCATCTCCGGCAGCCTTGACCCCTACGAGGTGGCGGTGGTGGACAGCACCGGAGCCGGCGACGCCTTCCTGGCGGGGCTGCTCCATCGCCTCTGCCTTCAGCCCGACCTGCTCGACAGTCCCTCGCCCGATGCCCTCACGGCGGCGATGCGCTTTGCCAACGCCTGTGGCGCGCTGGTGTGCGGCGGCGCCGGTGCGATCGACCCGCAGCCCTCAGCCGAGGCGGTGCAGCGCTTTCTGGAGGCGTGGGCCTAAGGGGCGATCAGCCGGGCGATCCGCCCCTGCTGGGGCTCGGCTGGATCGGCCAGTTCCAGCTGCAGCCGCCAGGCCTCGGCCGGCAGCTGGCTGAGCCGTTCCGGCCATTCCACCGCCAGCAGGGCCCCCAGGGATCGGGCTTCTTCCTCCTCCTGGGCGAACAGTTCATCGGCCGCCGCCGGCTGGTCCAGCCGGTAGAGATCCAGATGAACGAGGGCTGTGGCGCCGCCCTCTCCATGGCCGGCGTAGTGCTGCGCCAGGGCGAAGGTGGGGCTGGTGATCGGCTCGCTGATGCCGAGCCCTTCGGCCAGGCCCTGCACCAGGGAGGTCTTGCCGGCCCCCAACTCCCCCTGCAGCAGCAGGATCGGTGCGGTGGCCGCCAGCTGCCAGGCCAGGGCGCGGCCGAGGGCGCGGGTGGCGGCCAGATCACGCAGCAGAACCGGGTCGCGCATGGCAGGGGCCTGGGCTCTCGAGAGGCTTGAGGATCGCTGTAGATTCGCGTCTTCGCGAGCCCGAAGCCTCGGCGTCTCCGCAGATATTTCCAACCCACGCCCTCCCAGCCGGGAGTGAGCTGTTTCCAGGAGAACAACCCATGGTGGCAACGCCCACGGCAGCTGTGCTGCAGTCCACGTCGACCTACGTGATCGCTGACATCGGCCTGGCCGATTTCGGTCGCAAGGAGATCGCGATCGCCGAAACCGAGATGCCGGGCCTGATGGCTCTGCGCGCCAAGTTCGGCGCCGAGCAGCCCCTGGCGGGTGCCCGCATCGCGGGGTCCCTGCACATGACGATCCAGACGGCCGTTCTGATCGAAACCCTGGTGGCCCTTGGCGCCGATGTGCGCTGGGCCAGCTGCAACATCTTCTCCACCCAGGATCACGCCGCCGCCGCCATTGCGGCCTCCGGTGTGCCGGTGTTTGCCTACAAGGGTGAGACCCTGGATGAGTACTGGGCCTTCACCCACCGCATCCTCGAGTGGAGCGATGGTGGCACCCCCAACATGATCCTCGACGACGGTGGCGATGCCACCGGCCTGGTGGTGCTCGGCACCAAGGCCGAACAGGATCCCTCCGTTCTCGAGAACCCCTCCAACGAAGAGGAAACGGCCCTCTTCAACGCGATTCGCCAGAAGCTGGCCGCCCAGCCCGGCTTCTACTCCCGCATCTACGCCAACATCCAGGGCGTGACCGAGGAGACCACCACCGGTGTGGCCCGCCTCTACCAGATGCAGAAAAGCGGTGAGCTGCCCTTCCCGGCGATCAACGTCAACGATTCGGTCACCAAGAGCAAGTTCGACAACCTCTATGGCTGCCGCGAGTCGCTGGTGGATTCCATCAAGCGTGCCACCGATGTGATGGTGGCCGGCAAGGTGGCTCTGGTGCTCGGCTACGGCGATGTGGGCAAGGGCTCGGCCCAGTCGCTGCGGGGCCTCGGCGCCACGGTGATGATCGCTGAGATCGATCCGATCTGCGCCCTGCAGGCGGCGATGGAGGGCTACCGCGTCGTGCGGCTCAACGACGTCGTGCGCGATGTGGACATCTTCGTGACGGCCACCGGCAACTTCAAGGTGATCCGGCACGAGCACCTGATCCAGATGAAGGATCAGGCAATCGTGTGCAACATCGGCCATTTCGACAACGAGATCGATGTCGCTTCGCTGAAGCAGTACCCCTGGGACAACATCAAGCCCCAGGTGGATCACATCGTGCTGCCCAGCGGCAACAAGATCATCCTGCTGGCCGAGGGCCGTCTGGTGAATCTGGGCTGCGCCACCGGCCACCCCAGCTTCGTGATGAGCAACTCCTTCACCAACCAGGTGCTGGCCCAGATCGAGCTGTTCACCAAGGCTGATCAGTACGGCAAGGAGGTCTACGTGCTGCCCAAGCACCTCGACGAGATGGTGGCTCGCCTCCACCTCGAGAAGATCGGCGCCAAGCTCACCGAGCTCACCTCCGAGCAGGCCGCCTACATCAACGTGCCGGTTGCAGGCCCCTACAAGCTCGAGCACTACCGCTACTGAGCTCCGGCCTTAAGCCCCAGCCAGGGGGAGACCACCGTCTCCCCCGCTCGCGCTCAGATCAGAAGGGCACTTCCTCCTCACTGGGAGCGCCGCCGCCATAGTTGCCGCCACCGCTGAAGCCACCGGCCTCGGCGTCGCGCTTGGAGCCGAGCAGCTCAAGCCGGTCGACCCGTACCACCGGCTTGCTGCGCTCCTCGCCGGTGGCCTTGTCGGTCCAGCGGTCGAGCTTGAAGCTGCCAATGATGCCGAGCAGGGATCCCTTGCGGACGTAATCGGCCGCCACCTGGGCCTGCTTGCCCCAGATCTCAAGGTTGAACCAATCGGGTTCGTCGTCGCGGCTGCGGCGGTTCACCGCCAGGGTGAGGTTGGCGACGACGGTGCCGGATTCGAAGTAGCGCACTTCGGGATCGCGGCCTGCCCGGCCGACGAGGGTGATGGAATTGACGCTCATGGCGCTGCTCCTGCTGGATCGTGTTGGGTCAATGATGCGGCACCCCTCGGTCAGGCTCCGGGGCCTCCACCTCCTTTCAGTGCCACCCCCGTCTCATCGGGCCAGGGCGGCTTCCCGCTGGGGGCCGTCAAACGGCCCACCTATGATTTTTTGACGCCCCTGACCTCTCCCGTGTTTTTCCGACGTTTCCAGTTCTCCCGCGATATCGGCATCGATCTGGGAACGGCCAACACCCTCATGTACGTGTCCGGCAAGGGCATCGTGCTCCAGGAACCCTCCGTGGTGGCGCTCGATCTGGAGCGCAACGTGCCCCTGGCCGTGGGGAATGAAGCCAAGATGATGCTGGGCCGCACCCCTGGCAACATCCGTGCCGTCAGGCCCCTGCGGGACGGGGTGATTGCGGACTTCGACGCCGCCGAGCAGATGATCAAGACCTTCATCCAGAAGGGCAATGAAGGCCGCGGCATCGTGGCGCCCCGTCTGGTGATCGGCATCCCCAGTGGCGTCACCGGTGTGGAGCGCCGTGCCGTGCGCGAAGCCGGCCTGGCCGGTGCCCGGGAAGTGCACCTGATTGATGAGCCCGTGGCGGCGGCGATCGGTGCCGGCCTGCCGGTGACCGAGCCCGTCGGCACCATGGTGGTGGACATCGGCGGTGGCACCACCGAAGTGGCGGTGCTGAGCCTGGGCGGCACGGTGCTGAGCGAGTCGGTGCGGGTGGCCGGCGATGAACTCAGCGATGCGATCGGCACCTACCTCAAGAAGGTCCACAACCTCGTGGTGGGCGAGCGCACCGCCGAAGACATCAAGATCCGGATCGGCTCCGCCTTCCCCGACGACGAGCACGACGAGACCTCCATGGACGTGCGGGGTCTGCACCTGCTCTCCGGCCTGCCCCGCACGATCAACGTACGCGCCGGCGACATCCGCGAGGCCATGGCCGAGCCGCTCAATGTGATCGTCGAGGCGGTGAAGCGCACCCTGGAGCGCACGCCTCCTGAACTGGCCGCCGACATCGTCGATCGCGGCATCATGCTCGCTGGTGGTGGTGCCCTGGTGCGGGGCATCAGCGAGCTGATCAGCCACGAGACCGGCATCCTCACCCACGTGGCTGAGGAGCCTCTGCTGTGCGTGGTCAATGGCTGCGGCATGGTCCTGGAGGACTACAAACGGCTGGAGCGGGTGCTCGACACCCCTGACTTCGCCCGCGCCACGGTCTGATGCCGATGCCGGCCCTGCGCTGGCCCCGGCTTCCCTCGCTCCGCCTGATTCAGCAAGCCTCCCCCTGGCTGCTGCTGTTTCTGGCCCTCGGTGCGATCCGGTTCAGCAAGGGGGCCTTCCTCAACGATCTCTATGCCCTGCTCAGCCGTCCCTTCTGGCCCGGTACGGCCCAGGAGGAGTGGCTGCGTTCGGCTCAGCAGCTTGACGATCAGGCTCGGCTGGGTCAGCTGGAGCAGGACAACAAGAGGTTGCGGGGCCTGCTGGATCTGCAGCGCGGCGCTGAGCAGCGCATCACCGCCCCGGTGATCTCCCGCGAAGCGGCGGGCTGGTGGCAGCAGCTCCTGCTGGGCCGCGGCTCCCTGGCGGGCCTCCATGCCGGCGATGCGGTGCTGGCGCCCGGTGGGCTGATCGGCCGCATCACCCAGGTCACCCCCACTACCGCCAGCGTCACCCTGCTCACCGATCCCCACAGCCACGTGGGCGTCTGGGTGGGGCGAACCCAGCGCCATGGGCTGCTCACCGGGGTCGGCACCAGCCGTCCGGTGCTGCGCTTCCTCGAGAAAGACCCCCAGGTGCGTCCTGGCGACGTGGTGGTGTCCTCCCCCGCCAGCACCCTGGTGCCGCCCAACCTGACGGTGGGGGTGATCCAGTCGGTCGACGACAAGGCGGTGCCTGCTCCTGAGGCAGTGGTGCAGCTCAGCGCCCCGGTGGATGCGGTGGACTGGGTTCAGGTGGTGACCCGCACGCCCTGATGGCCCGTCTTCATCAACAGCGCTGGTGTGTGGCCACGGCTCTGCTGGTTCCCTGGCTCAGTCTCGCCTCGCCCAGCCTGGTGAAGGTCGCGGGCGTGTCCCCGAGCTGGGCGGTGCTCTGGCTGTTGCCCTGGGCCCTGGTGGACGGTCCGGTGTCTGGAGCGCTGGCGGGCCTGGGCCTGGCTCTGCTGCTCGATGGTCTTCATCCCGGCTCGCTCAGCCAGATTCCGGCCCTGGTGCTGCTGGGCTGGTGGTGGGGGCGGATCGGTCGCCGCGGCCGGCCGATCGAGCGCAGCTTCAATCTCGGCCTGCTGGCCCTGCTGGGGAGCCTGGCCCTCAATGGCACCCTCTGGCTTCAGCTCGCCCTGCTGGCCTGGCGCGGCGGCCGGACCTCCGGGTTGGCCGGAGACTCTGCCCCCACCCAGGTGGCCGCCGGAATGGAGGTCGGCGCCGACCTCGGGGTCGATCCCGGCCTGTTCGCCACCCCGGGCTGGCATCTGAGCGACCTGCTGGCGGCGGGGCTGCATACGCTGCTGGCCCAGACCCTGATCACCGCATTGCTGGCCCCCATGCTGTGTTCGCTGTTGCTGCTGCTCTGGCGGCAGCAGTCCTCCACCCTGCGGGGCTGAGTTGATCGAGATGCCCGCTGCCCCCCGCCCAGAGCCGATGCGTCCACTGGCGCCGCGCCCACTCCGGCGCTGGCGGCGGCGGGCGCTGCTGCGCCGCTTCAGCGTGGGAGCCAGCCTCGCTCTTGCTGCCGCCCTGGGGCTGGCCGCCTGCAGGCCCGCCCAACCGCCGGAGCCGGAGATCCAGTTCTGGACCCTGGATCTGGCGCCCCGCTTCAACGACCACATCCGCGGTGTGATCGCCGCCTGGGAGCAGCGGAATCCAGGCGTGCGGGTGCGCTGGACCGACCTGCCCTGGAGTTCGGTGGAGCGCAAGCTGCTCGCTGCTGTGTTCGCCCGCACCGCGCCGGACGTGGTGAACCTCAATCCGCTCTTCGCCGCCAACCTGGCCAGCAAGGGGGGCCTGCTGCCCCTCGATCCCCTGCTGCCGCCGGATGCGGCCCAGACCTATCTGCCCAAGGTCTGGAAGGCCGGCCAGCTGCCTGGCCCCGGCGGCCCGCCCAGCCAGTTCGCCGTGCCCTGGTATCTCACGGCCCGGATCACCCTGGCCAATCGGGATCTTCTGACCAAGGCCGGCTACAGCCGCCCGCCGCTGCGTTGGCAGGACGTGCCGGCCTACGCCGAGGCGGTGAAACGCCGCACCGGTCGCTACGCCCTGTTCGTGACCGTGGTGCCGGACGACTCGGCCGAGTTGCTCGAATCCCTGGTCCAGATGGATGTCCGCCTGCTGGACGGGCGCCAGCGGGCGGCCTTCAACAGCCCGGCGGGCCGCCGCGCCTTCGCCTTCTGGACCGACCTCTACCGTCGCGGCCTGCTGCCGCGGGAGGTGGTGAGCCAGGGCTACCGCCGTGCGATCGAGCTCTACCAGAGCGGGGAGCTGGCCCAGGTGGCCAGTGGCGCCGAGTTCCTGCGCAGCATCCAGACCAACGCCCCTGGCATTGCGGCGGTCACGGCTCCGTTCCCGCCGCTCACCGGTGCCGGCGGCGAGGCCAACGTGGCCGTGATGAACCTGGCGGTGCCGCGCCAGAGCCGCTTGCCGAAGCAGGCCCTCAGCTTCGCCCTCTTCCTCACGAACGCCACCAACCAGCTGGCCTTCGCCGAGCAGGCACGGGTGCTGCCCTCAGCGACGGGCGCTCTGGAGCAGCTGGAGGCGGCGCTGGAGCGGGAGCGGCCCCAGGGCCGACCTGACCAGCTGGTGCGGCAGGCTCGCATGCTCTCCGCCGAAACCCTGGGCCAGGCGCGGGTGTTGGTGCCGGCCAGCCCTGGCGTCAAGCGGCTCCAGGCGATCCTTTACACCCAGCTGCAGCGGGCGATGCTGGGGCAGATGGGCAGCGATCAGGCCCTTGCGGCGGCGGAGCAGGAGTGGAACCGCTACGCCGAGGCCCGCTGGCCCTGAGACGCAGCTGAATCACCCAGGCGAAGTTCCGTAGAAATCCTTAAACCTCAGCCAAATCACCGGATTGGCCCCTTCCGCTGGCGCCAGTGGGGGAAAGTGAGCAGGTAGGGTTGCGATTCTTCACTCTGATCGTGGCCCATGCCGGTGGAGCTTCAGCCTCAGCAGCGACCGCAGCAGGCTGATGGCTTGCCTGGGGGGAGTTCCGATCAGGAGATGCCATCGGATTCCAGGGCCACCCTCCTGGTGGTGGACGACGAAGCTGCTGTGCGACGGGTGCTGGTGATGCGCCTGCAGATCGCTGGCTATCGGGTGGTCTGCGCCGAGGACGGCGAGGAGGCCCTGGCCCTGTTCCACCAGGAGCAACCCGACCTGGTGGTGCTCGATGTGATGCTGCCCAAGCTGGATGGCTTCGCGGTCTGCCGCCGTCTGCGGGCGGAATCCTGCGTGCCGATCATCTTTCTTTCGGCCCTCGATGCCATCGCCGAGCGGGTCGCCGGCCTCGATCTGGGGGCTGACGATTACCTGCCCAAGCCCTTCAGCCCCAAGGAGCTCGAGGCCCGCATCGCCACGATCCTGCGCCGGGTGGGCCGCGGTTCGGCCGGCAGTGAACCCCGCGATGTTCCGGTGGGCAGCGGTGTGATGCGGCTGGGCGATCTGGTGGTGGATACCAACCGCCGCCAGGTGACCCGCGATGGTGAGCGCATCGCTCTGACCTACACCGAATTCAGCCTGCTGGAGCTGCTGTTCCGCGAGCCTGGCCGGGTGGTGCCACGGGCCGAGATCCTCGAGCAGCTCTGGGGTTACCCGCCGCGCCGCGCCGCCGACCTGCGCGTCGTGGATGTCTACGTGGCACGCCTGCGGGGCAAGCTGGAGCCTGATCCGCGCAACCCCGAGCTGATCCTGACGGTGCGGGGCACCGGATACGCCTCCCAGCGCATGGGTGACGCCAGCCTGGCTGCTGCAGGCTGACTCCGAAGATCCAGACCGCCGAAGATTCAGGCCATGGCCTGACCTTCGATCCTGCAGGATGGGGCCCCATCAAAGAGCCCTCAGACCCTTGTCGGAGCTGCGCGAGACCCGCCTGGAGAAAGCCCGGACCCTAGCTGCGCTGGGCCAGGGTCCCTACGCCCTGCGCTTCGAGCCCAGCCACAGCACCGCCGAGCTCCAGGCCGCCCATGCCGATCTGCCCAAGGGCGAAGAGCGCGACCTCAGCGTTGCGATTGCAGGTCGGGTGATGACCCGTCGGGTGATGGGCAAGCTCGCCTTCTTCACCCTGGCTGATCAGAGCGGCCCGATCCAGCTGTACCTGGAGAAAGCCACACTTGATGCGGCATCTCCTGATTCGCCGCCGCCTGGGGCCTTTGCCCACCTCACTTCCCTGGTCGATGCCGGTGACCTGATCGGTGTGGAGGGCAGCCTGCGCCGCACCGACCGGGGCGAGCTCTCGGTGAAGGTGAAGAGCTGGTCGATGCTGAGCAAGAGCCTTCAGCCGCTGCCGGACAAGTGGCACGGCCTGGCCGATGTGGAGAAGCGCTACCGGCAGCGCTACCTCGATCTGATCGTGTCGCCCCACACCCGCGAGACCTTCCGGCGTCGTGCCCTGGCGGTGAGTGCCATGCGCCGCTGGCTGGATGAGCGGGATTTCCTGGAGATCGAGACACCGGTGCTGCAGAGCCAGCCCGGCGGTGCCGATGCCCGGCCGTTCGAGACCCACCACAACACCCTCGATCTGCCGCTGACCCTGCGCATCGCCACCGAGCTGCACCTCAAACGGCTGGTGGTGGGCGGCTTCGAGCGGGTCTACGAGCTGGGCCGCATCTTCCGCAACGAGGGGGTAAGCACCCGCCACAACCCCGAGTTCACGTCGGTGGAGGTCTACCAGGCCTACGCCGACTACACCGACATGATGGAGCTCACCGAGCAGCTGATCGCCCACGTCTGTCAGCAGGTGTGCGGCACCACCGCGATCAGCTACCAGGGCACCGCGATTGATCTGACGCCGCCCTGGCGCCGCGCCACCATGCATGCGCTGGTGCAGGACGCCACCGGGCTCGACTTCACCACCTTCTCCACGCGGGAGCAGGCCGCCGCCGCCATGGAAAGCCAGGGACTGGTGGCGCCGGCCCTGGCCGATTCCGTCGGCCGGCTGCTGGTGGAGGCCTTCGAGCAGCGGGTGGAGGAGAGCCTGATCCAGCCCACCTTCGTGCTCGATTACCCCGTCGAGAATTCACCCCTGGCACGCGCCCACCGCAGCAAACCGGGGATGGTGGAGCGGTTTGAGCTGTTCATCGTGGGGCGCGAGACCGCCAACGCCTTCAGCGAACTGATCGACCCGGTCGATCAGCGCCAGCGCCTCGAGGCCCAGCAGGAGCGCAAGGCGGCCGGCGACCTGGAGGCCCAGGGTGTGGATGAGGATTTTCTGCAGGCCCTCGAGGTGGGCATGCCTCCCACCGGCGGTCTTGGTATCGGCATCGACCGGCTGGTGATGCTGCTCACGGACAGCCCCTCGATCCGCGACGTGATCGCCTTTCCGTTGCTGCGGCCGGAGCAGCGGGCGGAGACCCGCCCAGAGCAGGGCGGTGAGGGCTGAAGGGCGCAATGGGATAATCCCTACGGTAGGCAATCACCCCCAACGGGGGCAGCGATTCCATGAGTGGCGAGCGCGTCGGTTTCCGCTTCCAGCACGCAGATGCGGTCGTGAAGCGCAACCCCCAGGGTCGTTCGCGCCGGGGATGGGTGATGGAGCCGGTGGAGCAGACCACCAGCCGTGGCACCAAGATGCCCGCCTATCGGATCCGCTGGCGCGACAGCGAACGTCCTGAGATCGTGCTGCAGCACATGTTGATCGCCGATCCCGACCCCACCCCGCCGCCTGAGGGCGTCAGCCTGGTGCCCCCCGTTCCCAAGAAGTGAGTCCGGGCCGGGTTCAGCTCCAGCCCTTGAGCCGGTAGACCAGCAGACCCAGGTGTTCCTTGAGGGTCTGGCTGGTGAGCAGCAGGGCCCCGGCATCGGGAGCCAGATCCAGCGCCACACTGGCGGCTGTCGGGCTGCCGTAGTTGCTTCGGTTGGTCAGCTGGAAATCGCAGGCCACCGGAATCACCTCCAGGCCACTGCGGCGCTGGAACGTGGCCAGGGATCGCGGCATGTGGGTGGCGCTGGTCACGAGCAGGATCCGTTTCCAGCCGCGCTGGCGGCCCAGCTGACCGATGTCGCGGGCTTCCTCGGCGGTGGTGCGGGAGCCCGGGTTGGTGAGGATCGCCGCGGGCGGAGCCCCCAGATCGATCGCCAGCTGGCGGGCGACCTCCGCCTCCGCGGGGGCAGGGTCGCCGCTGGCGAAGTGCACCTTGGCGCCGCTGGTGAGCAGCACCGGCGCCTTGCCCTGTCGCAGCAGCCGCAGGCCGGTGAGCAGCCGGTCGCCCGCCTCGTTCACTTCCACCTGGCGTCGTGGCGCCAGGGCGGGTCTGAGGCCGCTGCCCAGCACCACCACCGCATCGGCGCGGGGGATCACGGCAGGGGTGAGGGCCGCCGCCGGTTCCTCCAGCCCCCAGACCAGCTGGCGGCTGATGTAGGGCATCGCCGCGATCCAGAGCAGCAGCACGCCACCGCCCGACAGCCACGGCCCCCAGCGCCGCCGCCGGCCGGCCAGGCCAACCAGTTGCAGCAACAGGGCCAGGCCGAGGGGATAGAGCCCCAGCGGCAGCAGCTTGCTCAGCAGAAATCCCATCGGGCCGGACGCCTCCTCAGGGGGTGTGGCCCTGGCGGCGCTTGAGGGCCTCCAGCTCCTGCCGGGTCTCGAAGGCGGCCCAGGCGGCCTCCAGGTTGTCGCTGGCGGGGGGTCGCGCTGTTTGGGCCGGCTCCGCTGGAGCCTCGGCAGCGGGTCTGCCGGTGCTCTGCTGGCGGGGCTGTTGGGTTGGCCGGCCCTGGCGAGCGCGGGCGGCCAGCTCCTCGAGGGCGGCCTCGGTGGCGGCGAAGCTCTGGCCCAGATTCGCCAGCTCCTGCCAGGCGCGGCGCCCCTGCTCCATCAAGGCCTCGCAGCGAGCGACGGCCTGATCGGCCAGCTCGGTGGCGCCGGCAGCGCGGGCCCGCGTGATCCGCTCCTGCCACTGGCGAATCTCACCGGCCAGCCGCAGCAGCTCCTGGCGCCGCTGCTCGGCCTGGCCCTGCAGGCTGCGTCGCCGCGTCTGCAGCTCAAGCTGGCGATCGCGGGCCTCCTGCTCAGCCAGCAGGGCGTCCTGCTCGGGGTTGGCCTGCAGGAAGGCCTCCAGCTGCTGCTCCAGCCGTGCCTCCAGCTCTTCGAACCAGCTGCTAGCCATGCGTGTCTGACCTCAGGCCTCGGTGGGGTCGGCGGCGGCGACCGGGAGTGGCTCACCGGGGGCGCGGGTGATCAAGGGCGCCTCGATTTCCTCCTGCAGCGGCGTGATCGCCGCTTCCCGCGAGCGGAGCAGCAGCTGGGTGAGCCGCGCCACGGCCCCCTCCCCCAGCTCCACACGGCCGATCCGATCGAAGGCCTGGTGGTAGAGACCCTCCAAGTCTTCGATCAGCCCTTCCCGCACCTGGCGCATCGCCGCCCGTTGTTCGTCCCGGCTCATGACTGCTCCTGGAGGCTCATCGCCCCACCGTTGTCGCTGGTTCCGAGTCTGCCTGCACCAGCAGGTGCAGGGACAGGTCGTTGGCCGGATCACTCCAACGGCGGGTGCCGCGCCAGCCGGCGGTGGCCGCCAGGGCCGTGAACGCCTCAGGCGTGTACTTGTGGCTGTATTCGGTGATCAGCGGCTCCCCGGCAGCGAAGCGCCAGCTGGATCCGGCCAGCTGCACCGTCTGCTCCCGCCGGCTCACCAGCGCCATGGCGATGCGGCTGTGCTGTGGCTGCCAGCGGGCCTGGTACTGGAACTGGGCGGGGTCGAAGTCGCCCCCCAGATCCCGGTTGAGCCGGGCCAGCAGGTTGAAGGCGAAGGCGGCCGAGACCCCCGCTGCGTCGTCGTAGGCGGCCTCCAGCCGCTGCGGTGCCTTGGGCTGATCGATGCCGATCAGCAGGCGGCCACTGGGGCCCTGCAGCCGGGCGAACTGGCGCAGCAGGGCGCGGGCTTCCTCCGGATCGAAGTTGCCCAGGGAGCTGCCAGGGTAGAAGCCCAGCAGCGGCTGGCCCTCCAGCAGGGGATGGTCGGGCAGCTGCTCCATCTGGCTGTAGTCGCAGCAGATGCCCAGCACCGGCACGGGTGGATGGCGCCGTTGCAGGGCGTCGCAGGCTTCGGCCAGGTGGTCGGCGCTGATGTCGAGGGCCACGTAGGCGGCCGGCCGCAGGGCGTTCAGCAGCGGACCCACCTTGCGGGCGTTGCCGGCGCCGAATTCCACCAGTACGCCGTTGCCCAGGGCCGCCGCCAGTTGCGGCGCCGTGCTCTCCAGCAGGGCTGTTTCGGTGCGGGTGAGGCTGTATTCCGGCTGGGCGCAGATCGTCTCGAACAGCCGCGATCCCTCGGCGTCGTAGAGCAGCCAGGCGGGCAGCTGCCGCGGTTTGCGGGCCATGCCGTGGCGCACCAGGCGGGCCATGTCGGCGGGCTCTGGGTGGAGGTCGATGAACCGACGGCTGCAGTCCTGCTGACGCTGCTCGAGGTGGGCTGTCATGCCGCGCCCCCAGCCGGCGCTGCGCCATCGCGGGCCAGCCGAAGGCCGGCAGCCATCCAGCGACAGGCCGGTGGGTAGAAGTTCCGGTAGGTGAGCCGCTGGTGATCCGGTGGCGTCAGGAAACCGCTGCCGCGCAGCACCATCTGGGAGCTCATGAATTTGCCGTTGTATTCACCCACTGCGCCGGCCGCGGGCTGGAAGCCCGGGTAGGGCCGGTAGGGGCTGGCGGTCCACTGCCAGAGCAGACCGAAAGCCTGGGGCAGGCGGCCGCTGGTGGCCGCCACTTCCCACTCGGCTTCGCTGGGCAGCCGCGCCCCGGCCCAGCGGGCGTAGGCATCGGCCTCAAACCAGCTGAGGTGCCGCACCGGAGCCTGCGGATCCCGTGGCTGCCGTCCCGCCAGGCTGAATTCATCGTCGCCGCGCCAGTAGCGGGGAGCCCGCCAGCCGCGGTCGCAGGCCACCGCCCAGCCCTCGCTCATCCACCACTCGGGCTGCTCGTAACCCCCAGCCGCGATGAAGGCGGCCATCTCGGCGTTGGTCACAAGCCGCTCGGCGATCTGGAAGCCCTCCAGCCAGACGCGGTGACGGGGGCCCTCGTGATCGAAGGCGAACCCGCCGGGCGAACCCTCGGGGCCGCCGCTGCCCGGTAGGGGGCCGATCGCCACCAGGCCCTCAGCGAAGCTCAGCCAGCCAGCCTGCCCACCACTGCTGCGCCCAGTGACGTCTGCAGGGTCAGGGGTGTGGTGCGCGCGCGCCAGGGCGCGGTAGCGGCCTTCTGGGTCGTCGTGCCAGGCGGGCACTGCCACCGCGCTGTTTTCGAGGCCATCGCTGATCAGTGCAGCGGCTGGCTTGGGCCGGTCACGGCCACCAGCGCCGCTGTAGGCCGGTTCCAGGGGATTGCGGCTGAAGCCGTCCAGCAGGTCCATCAGCAGCAGCTCCTGGTGCTGCTGCTCGTGTTGCAGCCCCAGTTCGAGCAGCGCCAGCGCTGGGCGCGCCCGTTCCTCGGGCCAGGCCTCCAGTCGGTCGAGCAGCAGCTCCAGGGCCTGATCCACCTCCTGCCGCCAGGCCAGTACCTCCGCGATCGGTGGCCGGCTGAGCAGGCCCCGCTGCGGCCGCGGATGGCGCGCTCCCACGGCGTCGTAGTAGCTGTTGAACAGGTAGCGCCACAGCTCCGGTGAGGCGGCGCCACTGGCTGGATCCGGCCGCAGCAGGAATTCCTCGAAGAACCAGGTGGTGTGGCCCAGGTGCCACTTGGGCGGGCTGGCGTCGGCCATGCCCTGCAGGCAGAGGTCTTCCGGTTCGAGCGGCGCGATCAGGCGTTCGCTGATCTGGCGCACCTCTCGCAGCCGCTGCCGCAGCGTCATCAGCGGTGGCCGCCCACTCGCTGTGCCCGTCCGGGGAACCATCGCTGCCGAGCCCTCTGGAGCTGACCCTAGGGAGTTGCCTACGATCCGCCCACAGCAACGTTGTTCGAGAAGGCCAGCGCGATGGGCGGTACGACTGAGGGGTTTGTCGGCGCGGTCGGCCACACCCCCCTGATCCGCCTGGCGGCCCTGAGCGCCCTCACCGGCTGCGACATCCTCGGCAAGGCCGAGTTCATGAACCCCGGCGGCTCCGTCAAGGATCGCGCCGCCCTCGGCATCCTGCTGGAAGCGGAGGAGCAGGGGCTGTTGCAGCCCGGCGGCACGGTGGTGGAGGGCACGGCGGGCAACACCGGCATCGGCCTGACCCACCTCTGCAATGCCCGGGGCTACAAGGCCCTGATCGTGATCCCGGACACCCAGTCGGACGAGAAGATCGGCCTGCTGCGCAGCCTCGGCGCTGAGGTGCGCACCGTGCCGGCGGTGCCGTACCGCGACCCCAACAACTATGTGCGGCTCTCGGGCCGCATCGCCGCCGAAACCCCAGGCGCTGTCTGGGCCAACCAGTTCGACAACCTGGCCAATCGCCGCGCCCACTACAACAGCACCGCTCCGGAGATCTGGGAGCAGACCGAGGGGCGGGTGGATGCCTGGGTGGCCGCCACCGGCACGGGGGGCACGTACGCCGGCGTGGCCCTCTATCTCAAGGAGAAGAATCCGGCAGTGCGCTGCGTGCTGGCCGATCCCCACGGCAGTGCCCTCTACAGCTGGGCCAGGACCGGCGCTCTGGAGGCCGAGGGCCGCTCGATCACCGAGGGCATCGGCAACAGTCGCGTCACCGCCAACCTGGAGGGGGCGCCGATCGACGACGCCGTGCGCATCGACGATCAGGCCGCCCTCGACACGATCTACCAGTTGCTCTGGCAGGAGGGTCTGTTCCTGGGCGGCTCGGTGGGCATCAACGTGGCCGCGGCCGTGGAAACGGCCCGCCGCCTCGGGCCTGGCCATCGCATCGTCACCGTGCTGTGCGATAGCGGTGACCGCTACCGTTCCCGCCTCTACGACCGCGCTTGGCTGGAGAGCCGCGGTCTGCATCAGCCCGACCGCGACGGCGCTCAATCCCCGTCCTGATGGCGACCCCTTCCGATCCCAGCCCCGCCGCAGCGCCGGCTCCGCCGGAGGTGGGCCGTCTGATCGGCGAGCGCTACCAGCTGGAGCAGTGCCTCAGTGCCCCCAGCGATGGCGCCGCGCCGGTTCAGGGGCGCTTGTGGCGGGCCAGCGATCAGCTGGCTGCTGGAGCCTTGATGGCCCTGCGCCAGCTGGGTCCTGCGGCGGATCAGGAGGGTGCTCGGCGGCGCTGGAGCCAGCTGCA
The DNA here is from genome assembly GCF_025128095.1 of Synechococcus sp. CS-1328. GTDB lineage: Bacteria > Cyanobacteriota > Cyanobacteriia > PCC-6307 > Cyanobiaceae > CBW1002. The sequence continues at coordinate 140,894 of NZ_JAHLYT010000045.1, forward strand.
GACGGTGCTGCACCCGCAGGTACCGCGTTTCGGTGGCGCGATCACCGCTGGCGATGACCTCTGGCTGGTGCGGGAGTGGCAGGACGGGCGCACCTACCAGGAGCTGCTCCAGGCCCGCGCCGAGCGCCAGCTCGTGTTCGGCGCGGGTGAGCTCTTGCTGCTGCTGCGCCAGCTGCTGCCCGTGCTGGTGGCCCTGCACGGGCAGGAGCTGGTGCACGGTGATCTCTGCCCGGCCAACCTGCTCCGCCGCGATCGGGATGGCCAGCCGGTGCTGCTGGATTTCGGCCTGGTGGGCGGCGGCGTCGTGGCCACGGCGGGCTACGCGCCCCCGGAACTGGCCCAGGGCGGCGTGACTGAGCCCTGGATGGATCTGCATGCCCTCGGTGTCACGGCCCTGGTGCTGCTGAGCGGCGACCCGCCGGCCTCCCTGCTCGATCCGGTCAGCCTGGCCTGGCGCTGGCCGGCGACGCTCGACGCCGAACCCGACCTGCGCCTCCAGCTGGAGCGCCTGCTGCAGCGGGATCCGGCCAGCCGCTTCGCCAGCGCCGCCCAGGCGCTGGCGGCGCTGCAGGGTCTCCCCATGCCGGACAGCACCGGCCCGGTGCCGCGTGCGGATCGCACTCTGGTGTTGGTGGCGCCTGCCCCGGCAGCAGCTCCTGCTCCGGTCGCAGCGGTCGCCCTGCCGCAGCAGCAGCCCCCGCCGCCGCCCCAGATCCCTCCGTCACCGCTGCCTGGTCCCGCCTCGCCGGAACTGCCCCTCGTGGGCCTGGCTGAGAGCGCGACGCTGCCTGCCGTGGGGGCGGTGGCCCAGCGGCGCAGCCGCCAGGAGGCCAAGGAGGAGGAGGCCGAGAACGGGGTCTGGCCGGTGGTGCTGGCCCTGGTGCTCTCGGCCATCGTGGGCACGGCCGGTGGTTGGTGGTGGCTGAGCCGCGGCCGCACGGCCACCCCCAGGCTTCCGGAGGCCGGTCTGGCCGCCGGCGAGAGCCTGCCCCCTGAGGAGGTGGACCAACGCCAGCAGCTGCTCAACCGCCTGCGGGCCATGCAGGTGGATCGGGCCTGGTTCCTGCGGCTCGTGGATGCCAGCCTGCTGGCACAGTTCCCGGAGCGGCGCGGCCGGCTGCCCAGTGATTCCACCGAAGACGCGCCGCTGCGCAAGGTGTGGAACGAGCTGGCCGAGGAGTGGCTGGCACGGGTGGAGCAGTTGCCGCTGGCGGTGCGTCGCCGCCTCGGCAGCTACAGCCAGGCTGACTGGGAGCAGCGGCAACAGGCTCTGGTGGGGCAGGGCCTCAGTTCCGCCGTGCTGCGCCAGCTCGTCTCCGGCAGCGCCCAGAACCTCCTGCCCGGTCGGATCGGCATCGAGATTCCGCCGGAGCCCTTCCGCCAGCTCTGGTACGCCGCAGCCGAGCAGGGCCTGGCCGGGATGCGGATTGAGTCGATCCAGACCCGATCCCAGGAGGTTCAGGCCCTCTCGGCTGATGTGGATGCCGGTGGCGCCCGTCTGTTCCCGATCCAGCTGCCCCCCAACCACCGCCTGGTGCTGGGCGTGAACGGCTCACCCCTGATGCAGATGACCGTGTTCGCCGCCGATGGCAGTGTGCTTGAGGCCAGTGGCCCGCTGCGGGTGGTGAGTCTGCCGGCCCAGGCCCTCTCGCCCGTGCAGTTGCTGGTCACGAACGAGGGGCTTGCGCCGGCCCAGATCGTCCTGTCGCTGCGGGCTGATCCGCCACCACCGGAGCCGGAACCAGAGCCCCAGAACGCCGCTCCCGAGGCCGCGCCTCCCGCCGGCCGCAGCCCTGGCTCGCCTCAGGAACAGGGCTCCACGCCATCGCCGACACCCGGCCCAGCTGCCCCCAGCCGTCCCGCGGTTCCATCCACAGCCCCAATCCCGCCACCGCCGCCGCCCACAGACACCCCCTGAGACCGGGGATTGCAGGCGGCTCAGAGGCGGGCGATCGCCGCTCGGGCCTCCTTGGCCTCCTGCTTGCTCTTCTCTTCCTGGCGCTTGTCGTGCAGCTTGCGGCCCTTACCGAGGCCGATGGTTACCTTGATCCACGACCCCTTCAATTGCAAGTTAAGAGGGATCAGGGTGAGGCCCTTCTGATCGAGGGCACCGCGCAGCTTGTCGATTTCGCGCCGGTGGGCCAGCAGTCGCCGCACCCGCAGCGGTTCGTGGTTGAAGAAGCGGCCGGCGTGGCTGTGGGGCGAGATGTGGACATTGTGCAGTTGCATCTCGCCGCTGCGGATCAGGCAGAAGCCGTCGCGCAGATTGGCCTGGCCGGCCCGCACCGATTTCACCTCGGTGCCGAGCAGCTCGATGCCGCATTCAAGGGTTTCGAGGATCTCGTACTGGTGGCGGGCGAAGCGGTTGTCGGCCAGCAGCCGGTTGGCGGCATCGCGCCGTGCCTTGGCGGCTTTCTTTCCTCCGCCCTTCGCCATCTTCCTGCCGCCTGTCCGTTGCGTATCGCCTGCCCTCCGACCCTAGGCAGCGGCCGGTACCCTCCAACCATGGCGATCGTCTCCTCCGGCGCAGGTGCGGCTCCCCGCCGGGGCAGTGCCGCCTCCTGCCAGGAAACGGCGGCGATGGCCGCCGATGGCCCCCGCGCCGCCCGCCTGGTCGATCCGGCCGCCTCCGATCCGACTGCTCCCGTGCCGCGGGAAGACGGGCTACGTCCGAAACGCCTGGCCGACTACATCGGCCAGCACGAGCTCAAGCAGGTGCTCGGCATCGCGGTGGAAGCCACCCGCAGCCGCCAGGAGGCCCTCGATCATGTGCTGCTGCACGGCCCACCGGGCCTGGGCAAGACCACCATGGCCCTGGTGCTGGCCGAGGAACTGGGCGTGCGCTGCCGCATCACCAGCGCCCCTGCCCTGGAGCGCCCCCGCGACATCGTCGGGCTGCTGGTGAACCTCCAGCCCCACGACCTGCTGTTCATCGATGAAATCCACCGGCTCAACCGGGTGGCGGAGGAAATCCTCTATCCGGCGATGGAAGACTTCCGCCTCGATCTCACCGTGGGCAAGGGCGCCACGGCCCGCACCCGCAGCCTGCCGGTGGCGCCCTTCACCCTGGTGGGGGCCACCACCAGAGCCGGAGCCCTGAGTTCACCCCTGCGGGACCGTTTCGGCCTGATCCAGCGGCTCGAGTTCTATGACCTGCCCGATCTGCAGGCGATCGTGCAGCGGGCGGCGGGGCTGCTGGCGATCGCGCTGGAGCCGGAGGCCGCGCTCGAGGTGGCGCGTCGCTGCCGGGGCACGCCCCGCATCGCCAACCGGTTGCTGCGCCGTGTGCGCGACGTGGCGGAGGTGGCGGGTCATGGGCGCATCGACGCGGCCCTGGTGGATCAGGCTCTGCGGCTGCATCGGGTCGATGGGCGCGGTCTTGATGCCAGCGACCGGCGCCTGCTCGGCCTGCTGCTGGATGGGTATGGAGGCGGGCCGGTGGGGCTCGACACCCTGGCGGCCGGCCTCGGCGAAGACCCCACCACCCTCGAAGCGGTGGTGGAGCCCTACCTGCTGCAGCTGGGTTTTCTGCAGCGCACTCCGCGGGGCCGGGTGGTGACCGAGGCGGGCCGTGCCCATCTCGCCGCAGCCGGCGCTGGCCCTGGCGCGGCCCAGTTCGGCGTGGAGGGGCCGCCATGACTGACACCACTGTGGCCATCGACGCTGTGGCCACCGACGCCCCCCACTCCACTGACTCCGCCGTGGGGGGGGGGGGG
>NZ_JAHLYT010000046.1 GCF_025128095.1 Synechococcus sp. CS-1328
CACCCTGCCTTCGGTGCGCTGGGCTGTGGTCTACGGCCTGATCCTCACCACCGCCCGGGCCCTGGGGGAATTCGGTGCCGTGTCCGTGGTGAGCGGCAACATCGCCGGCCAGACCCAGACCTTGCCGCTGTTCGTGGAGGACGCCTACAAGCAGTACGACACCGAACTGGCCTACGGCGCTGCCCTCGTGCTGGGAGGTGGGGTCTGGTGTCGCTACTGCTCAAGCTGCTGGTGGAGCAGGCACTGGGTGGCCACAAAGACGAGAACCCCCTGAGCTGAAGCCCTCTTTCGTCCCACTCACATACCGAGGCCATCTCCTGCTGCCGTGGACATGGACACCAGCCCCCGTTGTAAATCTGAACTCACAATCTGAGCGGAGGGACTCGGTTGATGTCCTTGCGCTGCATAGGAAGAAGGGCATGCTGACCCGGAAGCAGCTCCTCAGCGGTGTCCTTCAGGGCCAGCTCCAGCGGCCGTAGCGGACCGGCCGGAAAGCGGCACCTGCCGGGGCCGTGCCCACGCTGTGGCCATTCCAATAGCGGCGCAGTGGCACCGGTGGTCCCTGGTCAAACAGGATCCGTAATCAAGCCACGGCCGCAGCCGTACTGCGGGCGGCATGTTCCAGAACCATCCTGGCCTGCTCCATGCTGACCCCAGGGAAGCAGCAGTCGCCGAGGTGGTGTGAATGGTGGTGTATGACCGAGCCAGGCGGCCAAGAGCCCTGTGGCGGCAATGCTTTCTAAGATCGGTTCAGAGGACACCCTCTACGTTTACAGCTGATACACGGCGATTCCCTGCGGTTGCGCTGACGTCCGAATAAGCGCTCAAGCCCCACAGTGAGCTCAGCGATACCGCAGACGATCGCGCAGCTACTGGCAAAATCATCCCTCCCTCCAAGTTGAAGCCCCGGCCCATGCCCTCAAACCTTGAGAAGCTGGGTCGCTTTCTGCTGCGTGGCCTCCGCATCGGTGCCAGCACGGTGTCAATCGTGGAACTGCTGCGTAACGACTGGACAGGCGGCATCAGCGCCGGGGTGGCCTGGCTGGTGTTTCTGCAGGTGGAGCGGCGGCTACCGCCGCTGACCCAGGAGCCCGAGGACTGATCCGCAGCTCGGCGCAGCCGGTGGCGGTGATGACCTAGCACGCCTGCTCGCTCTGCTGGCCCATCCAGGCCTCCAGCACCCTCATGCGCCCAGCCCCTCCACCAGTCCCTTGAACATCACAAGGGCATCCACATCGCCCAACTGCCGGTGCTGAAACGCCTCGGGCAGGATGCCGACGATCTCGAAGCCATTCTTCTGCCAGCAGCGGATGCCGGCGGTATTACTGCTCACCACCAGGTTGAACTGCATCGCTCAGTAGCCCAGCTGTCTGGCGGACTGGAGTGAGTGCTGGCAGAGGGAATTGGGCCTGAGGTAGTAGGTGCCCACCACGGCCCCAGCAGCATCCACACCGCCGGCCAGTCGGCCGGCTCAAAGGCACGGATCTGCTGCTGGGATGCCACCAGGGCCAGGGATCTCGATCATCAGCACGGTGATCCTCGCTGCCCCCGCTACCTCCAAGCGTGAGCGGTGGCACATCGCCCCCTCAAGGCCGGCCGGGTGGGGTCAGGGGGTCCGTTGCGCCATGACGTAGGCGGAGGTGTGGGTCAGTGGCACCGACTCCCCGTGCAGTGTTTCCAACGCCGGTCTCAGCTCAGCCAACAGAGCATCCAGCACCACCGGATCGAGAGCCAGAAACGGCGAGTAGGTGGTCAGCAGGGTCAGGTAGTCGTCAATCGTCAGGAGACTCTCCACCAGCCAATGACCCTGCTGGGCACGGTGAAACGAGGGCGACTCCAGCAGGGGTTGCCCCAAGGACGCAAGAATGCCTGCCACGCTGGCGGCATCCTCATAGGGGCGCTCCAGCGCAGGGGCATGGCAGCGGATGATCGGCCTCAGGGCCTCATGGGTCTGGATCGGTGGCTGCAGTTCCTTGTTCCACAGCAGGATCAACCAGCCGTTCTCGCGCAAGGCACCGGCCGCTTTCGGATAGGCAATCTCGGGCGGGATCCAGTGAAACGAGGTGGCCGCCACCACGGCATCGAACCGTTCCTGGTGAGGGTCCCAGTCCTCGAAAGAGGTTTTGACAAGCTCGACCCTCGGGAACCGCTGACAGGTCTGCTGAGCCAGCAGACAGAACTCCGGATTGGGCTCGATGGCCACGATCCGGCAACCCAGCTCCGCGAAGGTCACCGTGGCCGTACCCGGTCCACAGCCCACCTCAAGCAGGGTGGATGCAACCGTCAAGCCCGATTGAGCCACCACCGCATCCACCAGATGCGGCGGGTAGCCGGGCCGGGTGGCGGCATAGGCCGCTGCAGTCGGCGCGTACCAGTGACTGCGCTGCTCCAGAGTCCTGGCCGCATAGGTGGCAACGGTCTGCTTGATCGCGTCAACAGAGTCCAACGGAATTCTGGTCGGGGTTTCAGCCCAGGCTGCTGAGACCGGTGATCCATGACGATGCCAGACGCGAGCCTGCGCTGGCATCGTGAACGACGTGGAGCCTTGACCCCGTGGACCCTCATGGCCATGACCAGTGAACCCATCCGCTTCACCGATGGGGCCGGTTACGACCGCTTCATGGGGGTCTGGAGCCGCCTCGCCGGCCAGGAGTTTCTCGATTGGATTGCCCCGAACCAGGGCCAGCGCTGGCTGGACGTGGGCTGTGGCAATGGCGCCTTCACGCAACTGATCGTTGAACGGAGCGCCCCGCTCTCGCTCGTCGGCATCGACCCGTCGGAGGCGCAACTCGCCTTCGCCCGGCAGCATCCACTCCTGCAGAGCGTCGCGTTTGTCAACGCCGACGCCATGGCCCTGCCGTTCACCGACGCCACGTTCGACCTCGCGGTCATGCCATTGGTGATCCTTTTCGTGCCCGAACCGGCGCAGGGTGTGGCAGAGATGGCACGGGTCGTTGCCCCGGGTGGAACCGTGGCCGCCTACGCCTGGGACATCGAGGGTGGGGGCTTCCCCTACCGGGATGTGACTGAAGTCCTGAGCGCCGTCGGCAGGAGCACACCGATGCCACCCAGCCCCGAGTGCTCCCGCCTTGAGGTGCTATCAGACCTCTGGGCCACCGCCGGCTTGGGCGACATCCAGACGAAAGCCATCGCCGTGGAACGCAGCTTCGCCGACTTCGACGACGTCTGGGACACCCTGCTTGGCGGCCCGAGCGCTGGTCAGGCCCTCGCGGCCATGAACGAGGAGGAACGCTCCGGCTTCCGCGCGTTGCTGCAAGCCCGCCTGCAGCCGGCCGGCAGCGGCCCGATCACCCTGTCAGGGCGGGCCCATTCCATCCGGGGCACAGTGCCAGGCCCGTGATGCACCTGCTGATCGATCGCCACAAAGCCTGCCGATCCGCGTGGCTGCTTCCCGGTCTCAAGGAGCTGCGGCTGGAGGAGGCCGTCACAGTGCTTGAGGTGGGGGCGTTGCTCCGAGCAGCTGCTGCATGACCTCCAACAGCCCATCGGCCAGCGGGCGCGGGCTGCCAAGACGGGCGCTCCAGATCGAACCCGACAGCAACTCCTCTGCTGTCACCAGCGCCATGTCCTGACCCTCCAGCAGGTGCAGTTGCTGCAACGGCACGGACAGCTGAGCGAGAAAGACATGGGCGGTGCGTCGCTGGATGCGGTGCTCCATGGCGTAATCCAGCACCTGGGGCTGCCAGCTGATCTCCTCCAGCAGCTCCCGCCGCATCGCCTGCTCCGGTGTCTCGCCAGGATCGAGGTGGCCGCCAAACAGGCCCCAGCAACCGGGCGCAACGATGCCGGGGATCTCGTCGCGTAGCTGCATCAACCAGCGGCCTTTCTGCTGCAGCATCGCGAGGGCGACTTCAACGGTCATGGCGAAAGACCAGGGCGCCGCCAGCCACCAGAGCCATGCCACCGCTGACGACCAAGAACAACAGCGTCTGAAGCAACAACAGGAAACGACCCAGCAGCGAGAAGGCGGTGATGCGGATCCAGGCGGTGCTGAATGGACAGAACGGATTCACTGGGGCGGACAGGCCTGCCAACCATCGCTGAACCAAGCCTCCTGGATCGAAGGCGGGGCCGTCCTGCAGCTGATCACGCTCAAACCTCATGCTGGTCTGGCTGGTCCTGGTGCCCCGTTTCGAGCCGAAGCCGAAGGTGCGGGTCGCGCTGAGTGTGCTGGACAAGTGCTGAACCGCCCGTCGCCTCGGCGGAGTGATGCCAAGCCTGTTGCAAAGCCACTACACAGCAACCCACTACACAGGAATTGACCGCTGAGCGATGGATCATCTGGTCTGCAGGAGAAGCGGTCGCTGACATGGGTTACGTTCTACAGCTCAGCCTTGCACACATCCAGGATCACCATTGGTCAACAATGAACACCGACGAGCTGGAGATTCATCCGCAGCGGCAGATATCACAACTGCGAGTAAATCAAGATGCTATAGGGAGCGATCTGAATGGACGCGTGAAACGGAAGCCCGTCCCAGGCGCCGGGAATCGCCTCTACGTCGCCGCCAGGATAGCCCTCAAACAACTCACTATAACCATGCCAGTCGCTGTTAAAACGAAGTTTCCAGGTGCCGGCAGCGGGCATGCCCACGACATACTCATCATGGGAGTCGCGAAAGAAATTAGCAATCACAACAACGTCATCACCTGGCCCGCCGAGATCCCAACGATGGAAAGCAAGCACCTTATGCTCGTCGTTGAGGTGATGGACCTGCGTGAACTGTCCACAGAGCCCACGCGAAAAACCCTGCCGATTCAGGCGCAGGCGAATCAGATCCCGATACAGGCGAACAATGCCACGAAACTCATCACGTTGATCCCAGTCGACGGGGACTGAATCGCGGAACCAGGCGCCCTCAAGAAACTCCTGTCCCTGAAACAGCATCGGAATTCCAGGAGCCGTAAAAACCAGGGCAGCAGCCATGGTGGAGCGCTTCTGGGCATACCAGCCGGTGGGATCACTGGGATTGACTTCCTGGGGGATCCGGGCCTGCCCATTGGCAACGTCGTCATGGGATTCGCTGTAGATCACACGCTCAAACGCGTCATCATTGTAGCGAAATAAAATGGCATCGCGAATGCTTTCCAAAGAACGGTTGTCATCCTCAGGCGTGATGACAGCCTCACGGATCGGTCGGACGAAGTTAGGGTCCCACTGGGATCCAAACCCTGCACCGCCAGCGCCTACATCCTTGGTGATCCAATCATTGCTTTGCAGGTCTTCGGCAATGGTGATTCCACCAAGATGGTGCCCAGCCACAGTTTCGTTAATGGCCTGAAGAATGCTCCAGCCATCTGGAAGCTCCTCCGTTCCAGATGCACCAGCGTTGCGGATATAGAGAGTGCTATCAAAACGTAGCCCATCAATGTGATATTCATCAAGCCACATGCGCACGTTGTCGAGGATGTATTGACGCACTTCCCCTCGGCCATAGTCGGGCCGCGTCTCCCCCCAAGGAGTTATGGCACGATCGTCATTATAGAAATAGATTCCGCCTTTGCCGTTCTCAGACCAACCGTCGAATTGCCACAGGTCGAGATCACTCGGGCCAAAGTGATTATAAACCACATCAAGGATTACGGCGATCCCCTCCTGATGGGATCGCTTGATGAACCTCTTGAATCCAAGCGAGCCACCATAATCTGAATCAACGGCAAAGATCTGAGAAGGATTGTAGCCCCACGAACGCATGCCGGCAAACTGGCCGACAGGCATGATCTGAATGGCATTGATACCAAGCCGTTTCAGATAGTCCAGACGAGACGTAATCGAAATGAAACGCCCTGGCCTACTGGAGTCGTCATCATTGAAGGTGCCAACATGCAATTCATACAGCACAAGCTCATTCCATTTCGCCATGGCAAGCTCATCCCCTTCCCAGTCAAAGTCTGGGTCATGAACAATGGCATTGCCTACGGAGTTCGTGACCTCACGTGCATAAGGATCTAGACACTGCTTGATCTCACCCCCTTGGGTGACGAGCTGATATTTGTAGTGATCGCCGATTCTGGCAGTCTCAACATTGACGTACCAGTAGCCCCGTGGTTCTGGCTGCATGGGATTGGCGCTGCCATCCCAGTCGTTGAATGCTCCGATCACCGAGACCCGTTGTGCATGGGGAGCCCAGACACGGAATGCCACGCCATCTGAACTGAGGATAGAGCCCATACCTGGAAGGGCGCGTTGCGTTTCCATCGTTGACTCCGACTCAGGCCACCGTTTCACAATGAACCGGACCCCTAGGTCTTGAAACCGAAAGGGGAAACCAGCTTCACCATCAGATACATCACCATGGTTCTGCGGTCTGATGCACTTCGCAGACTCAGCTTCATCACTCGTTACGCTCTTGAAATGCCTTGCTGCAGCTTGCATCTGCCCCTTCGTCGCCGGAGAAACATGCCATAGGTGATCGACCAACATTCACCGCCCGCAGACATGGGTAACCTTAGATTGTGACTTAGAAAGAGACAGACTCTATGGCGATTCATCCAAGAAGTCTTGCTGCTTCGCTAGTAGCGTTAGCGCTCATGATATCCACCTTGCTGATTCCATTGCCTGCCATGGCAATGGCCAGCGATCACGTCTCCCACCCCATCGTCATTGGAACCATGTCAAACAGAGTGGACGCCACCGCCAAAGATGCAGAAGGCAGGCTGGAATCTGCCTATGGTGATTTAACTGGCGATACTGGACACCAAATCAAAGGAAAAGCCAAGCAGGTTCAGGCCTCTGCCATGAACACAGGAGAGGACATGAAACAAGGCGCAAAATCAGTTGCCAGGAACGTTCGTGATGCGGCCGGACAAATGGCAGACGATCTGAGCTGAACCCACACAGGCGTCGCCATTGCAAGATGGCGACGCCTGCTGACTACTCCAAACTCAGGCTGGCAATCGCTGGGCTGAGCATGACCTCATCCAATCACGATTCATTCCCCTTCACGGAGAGAAATGATGCTGGAGTCAATCGCCGTACTTTTGGTCATTCTCTGGCTGCTCGGCTTGCTGACCAGCTTCACCTTGGGAGGATTGATCCACATCTTACTCGTAATCGCAGTGATTGCGATTCTATTCCGCCTGATCAGCGGGCGTGGCATCTGAATTCTTTGAGGCATCCTAATCCCATGAATCCATATTTTATTGTTGATACGGCCAAAGCATTCGATCAGGCAAGTGCCGATCTTCATGCCGCTGTGACAGCGAACGGATTCGGCGTGTTGGCAGTGCTTGATCTCGGCGACAGCCTGCGCAGCAAAGGCATCAACTTCTCCGAGCAGTGCCAGGTGTTTGAGGTGTGCAATCCCCAGCAGGCAGCCAGCGTACTGAACAAGGATATGAAGCTGACCATGGCCCTGCCCTGCCGGATCTCCGTCTTCACCGAAGCAGGCCAGACCAGGATCGGCATGATCCGGCCCGAAGGCATGCTCGGCAACTTGTCCACAGAACCAGGCCTGATGGAAGTGGCCCATGACGTTGAATCCACCACGACAGCCATCATCCAGGCTGCGGCAGTTTGAACAGCGGCAGCATGAGCAGCAGCATGCACACACGATGATGCCAAACGATTTCGCAGACAACCGGCCTTAGACCCAAGGCAAGAAGAACCACAAAACAATCCCACCGAAGGACGGATTCACACCAACGAAGAAACCCACCCAAGAAATCTAACAAAGAAACCCAACGACGATGAGTCCAGCACAGCAGCGCCATGGGCACACTGGGCACTTGGACGACCTGGATGGACAGTAGCTGCAGGAGAAGCTGAAGTCTTCAGCAAATGGACTGAGTCAGAGCGAAGCGCTACGTCGCTTGACTCAGCATGGCAGTAACGAACTTGACGAAAAGAAGACGAATCAGATACTGAAGCTTCTGACCTATTTCTGGGTTCCGATTCCATGGATGATCGAAGCAGCTGTGCTCCTCTCCGCAGTGGCCCAGCATTGGCCAGACTTCGCCATCATCCTGCTGCTGCTTCTCGCCAATGCGGTGATCGGGTTCTGGGAAGAGCACCAGGCTGGTAACGCCATCGCGGCACTCAAAGCCAAGTTAGCCATGAAGGCACAGGTGAAACGGGATGGCCGGTGGACCACTCTGGAGTCGCGGGAACTGGTACCGGGCGACGTCATCCATCTACGCCTTGGCGACATCGTGCCAGCGGATTCACGCTTGCTGGATGGTGATCCGCTGCAGGTGGATCAGTCAGCACTGACGGGTGAATCGTTGGCGGCCACGCGCCACTGTGGCGACGCCGTGTTCTCGGGATCGATCATCCGCCGGGGTGAAATCGATGCCATGGTCTACGCCACAGGAGCGAACACATACTTCGGCAAGACAGCGGAACTGGTGCAAACAGCTCACAGCGTCAGCCATTTCCAGCAGGCCGTCCTGAAGATCGGCAATGCCCTGATCCTGCTGGCTGTGGCTCTGGTCTCGGTGATCATCACAGTCGCGCTGCTGCGCGGCAACCCACTGCTCACCACCCTTCAGTTCGCCCTGGTCTTGACCGTTGCTGCCATTCCCGTGGCCATGCCCACCGTGCTCTCTGTGACCATGGCGGTGGGAGCGCGCCTGATCACGAAACAAGGGGCGATCGTGACGCGGTTGGCGGCCATCGAGGAATTGGCTGGCGTGGATGTGCTGTGCTCGGATAAAACGGGCACACTGACCCAGAACAAGCTGACACTTGGCGAGCCATTCAGCGTTAGGTCGTCCAGCTTCGATTCATCCAGCGGAGACAGGGATCCGGATCTGGTGATCTTTACGGCGGCCCTGGCATCGCGGGCAGACAACAAGGATCCGATCGATCGGGCTGTGCTGGACGGCCTGAGCGATCACCAGAGACTGGATGGCTATGAGTTGATTCATTTCCAGCCCTTCGACCCGGTGCATAAGCGAACCGAAGCCACAATCAGGGGATTGGATGGTCTTGAATTCAAGGTCACCAAGGGTGCACCACAAGTGATCCTGGAGTTATCGGCCAATCGTGCCGAGGTGACGGCCGCCGTCGATGGCGCGATCAGCGGGTTTGCCGCACGAGGGTTCCGCTCGCTGGGCGTGGCCCGCATGGATGCACAGCAGCAGTGGCAGTGTCATGGGGTCTTACCTCTGTTTGATCCTCCTCGCGACGAAGCCAAAGCGACCATCGCCACGGCACACCAGATGGGCGTGACGATCAAGATGGTGACGGGTGATCAATTGCCGATCGCCCAGGAAACAGCCAAGAAGCTGGGGATGGGTTCCAAGATTCTCGATGCCAGTGGGTTCGGGGCCAGCACGCCTGATCAGTCGGAGCGATTGGAGGAGTCGATCGAGAAGGCGGATGGATTCGCCCAGGTGTTCCCTGAGCATAAGTTTCAGATTGTGGATGTCCTCCAGCAGCACGGCCACATCGTCGGCATGACGGGCGATGGAGTCAACGATGCTCCAGCGCTGAAAAAGGCCGACTGCGGCATCGCTGTTTCGGATGCAACGGACGCGGCGCGTGGCGCGGCTTCGATCGTGCTGATGAAGCCGGGACTGTCCGTGATTATTGAGGCCATCAAGGCAAGTCGCAAAATCTTCCAGAGGATGAACAGCTACGCGATCTACCGCATCGCCGAAACGCTGCGTGTTCTGCTGTTCATGACCGTCTCATTACTGGTTTTTAATTTTTATCCTGTGACCGCAGCGATGATTGTGATGCTGGCCCTACTGAATGACGGCGCCATCTTGTCGATTGCCTACGACAACGTTCATGTCAGCAGCAATCCAGAACGATGGGACATGCGCACGGTCATGGGGATCGCGGCAGCCTTGGGCGCCATTGGGGTCGTTTCAGCGTTTGGCTTGTTTTATCTCGCGGAGCGCGTCTTTCATCTTGACCGTGCCCATAGTCAGACCCTGATGTACCTGAAGCTCTCCGTGGCTGGACATCTGACCATCTTCCTCACACGCACGCGCGGGCCTTTCTGGTCCATACGACCGGCACGGGTTCTGCTGTTGGCGGTTTGCGGCACGCAACTGGTGGCAACTCTGATCGCGGTGTATGGATGGCTGATGACCCCGCTGGGGTGGGGTTGGGCCCCTGGTGGTCTGGGGCTATGCCCTGGCTTGGTTCTTGGTCAACGACCGGTTGAAGTTGATGGCCTATTCGATCCTGAGCCCACAGCTGCATTGCGATTGACCAGGGGTGAGCTACGACGCCCATCCGAGCCCGCAATGCCGAGCAAGGAGAGGCCGCGGCCAGGATCGCCATAGGGTTGGCCAGCACCTCCACCCTGGCCTCACCTGCCACTTGCGGCCCCAATTCCCGTGATCCAGTTCCTCCACACCGCCGATTGGCAGCTCGGCAAGCCCTACGCCCGGGTCAGCGATCCCGACAAGCGGGCACGCCTGCGCCAGGAGCGTCTGAGCGCCATCGGACGGCTGGGGCAGGTGGCGCAGGAGCAGGGGGCCGCCTTCATCGCGGTGGCGGGTGATCTGTTCGATTCCCATCAGCCCACCCGCTCCGACGTATCGGCCGCCTGCAGCGCCATCGGGGCCCTGGGCCTACCGGTGCTGGTGATTCCGGGCAACCACGACCACGGCGGCGCCGGCAGCCTCTGGCAGGAGCCCTATTTCAAGGAGGAGCGTCAACAACTGGCCCCCAACCTGCATGTGCTGCTGGAGCGCCAGCCGTTGGAGCTGGCCAGCCTCGGCCTCGGCGCCGGGGTGGTGCTGCCCTGCCCATTGCTGCGCAAGGCCGAACCCGTCGATCCCACCGCCTGGTTGCGCCACCTGGACTTCACCCCCTGGGCAGACCAGCCCCGCATCGTGCTGGCCCATGGATCGATCCAGGGATTTGGCGCTGAAGACAGCAACGACACCGACGACGAAAATCCGCCGGTTCCCACCAACCGCATCGATCTGGCCCGCCTGCCGGCCGGGGAGATCGACTATGTCGCCCTCGGCGACTGGCATGGCCTCAAGCAGGTGAGCCCGCAGGCCTGGTATGCCGGCTGTCATGAGATGGACCGCTTCCCCCGCAGCGCCGCGTACCGTTCCGGCCAGGTGCTGGTGGTGAGTGTGTCGCGAGGCTCGCGGCCTGAAACCTTTCCGGTGCCCACCGGCGGCATCCGCTGGCATCAGATCTCCCACCGGTTCAACAGCGACGCCGACCTGGAGCGCCTGGAGCAGCTGCTGCGGGATGCCATCGGCCCCCGCAGCAATGAAGACCTGCTGCTGCTGGAGCTTGAGGGCAGCCTCAGCCTGGCCGCCGCCGGCCGCCTGCAGGATCTGCTGCAGCGTCTCGAGGCCCGCTTGCTGCGCCTCAAGCGGCGCGACCGCACCCGCGTCGCCCCGGATGCGACCGAACTGCGTCAGCTCACCCGGCGCTCCGGTGATCCGTTGGTGGCCCGGGTGGCCCAGCGGCTGCAGCAGCTGATCGAGAGCGGCCCGGAGGACACCGCGGACCTGGCCCGCATGGGCCTGCGCGAACTGCACCGCGCCTGCGAAAGCCACTGATTCTCTGACGAATGATTCGCTGACGACTGATGCGCTGACAACTAATGCACTGACGACTGACGGACTCACGACTGAAGACCGACGATCCACGAGGACACACCAGCCCATGCGCCTGCTTTCGGCCCGCATCCGCGACTACCGCCTGCACCGTGACCTGACGGTGAACTTTGATCCCCGCTTCACGGTGATCGCTGGGCCGAACCAGTCGGGTAAGAGCACCCTCGCCGAAGCCCTGCACCGCGCCCTGTTCCTGCCGGTCAAGACCGGTGGTGCCGTGCTCGAGGGCATGAAGACCGATCCCTTCATGGCCGATCCCGAGGTGGTGCTGGCCTTCGCCGCCGGCGGCGACACCTGGACGCTGCGCAAACGCTTCGCGGGCAGCCGCGGCAGCATCGCCCTGCAGGACTCCGGCGGCCGCAGCCTCCAGGGCGATGCCGCCGAGGAACGGCTGGCCGAGCTGATCGGCACCGCCGCCGTGGCCCGCAACCGTGCGGCCGCGGAGCAGCTCAAGGAGCGGTGGGGCCATCTCTGGGTCTGGCAGGGGTCCGCCAGCGACAACCCCCTGGCGCTCAGCTCCAGCGTCTATGACCACGACCGGCTGGTGGAGCGTCTGCAGGCCGGTGCCGACCTGGGGGTGCAATCGCCCCTGGATCTGGCGGTGCTCGACGACATTCAAACCCGCTGGGCCACGGTCTTCACCCCAGGCAGCGCCACACGCGCTCCCCAGCTGCGCCGGGGCTCCGCGTTGCATCGGGCCCGCGAGGCGGTGCAACAGGCCGAGGTGGATCTGGCCGCCATCGGCGACACACTCCAGCAGCAGCAGCAGGCCCAGCAGGCCTATGGGGCCGCGACCGAGCTCCAGGAGCGCCTGGCCATCGAACTGCCGCAGCGCCTGCAGCAACGCCAGGCCCTTGAGGGGACGCTGGGGCGCAGCCGCGAGCTGCAGACCCTGATCGACCAGGAAGGTCCCGTGCTGGCAGCGCTCCGCCAGCAGCTGGACGCGCAACAGCGCGACCAGCAGGAGCTGCAGCATCAGGGCCAACGGGTGGCCGCGCTGGAAGCCGCGCTGGCTCCCAACGCCCAGAAGCTGAGCGATCTGATCAGCACATTGCCGGCGGCTGAGCAGCAGCGGCAGGAGGCGCGTGCCCAGCTCGACGGCCTGCGGCAGGCCACTGCCACCGCCACGGCAGCCGCCGAGCAGATCGAACACCAACTCAGCCGCGCCCGCCTGCAGCTGCAGCGGCAGGAGCTGGTCCAGCGGCTGTCCAGGGTGGAGCAACTGGAGGCAGACCTGACAGCCCTGGACAAGAATCTGGGGCGGCTGCCCGCGATCGATGCCAGGGCGGTGGAGGGCCTCCGCCGCTTGGAGCAGTCGCTGCAGACCAGCCGGGCCCGGGCGGAAGCCATGGCGACGGGACTCGAGGTGATCCGCGCCGGCCAGTCGATCCGGCTGAATGGCGACGCCCTGGCTGCCGGCACCACCCGGCTGCTGGCCGGGCCTGCCGTGCTGACGGTGGGCGACGAGGTGGAGCTCCGGCTGGTGCCCGGTGGTGGCACCAGCGCCGCTGAGGCGCAGCAGAAGCTGCAGGACGCGGATGCGGCCCTCAGCAAGGCGCTGAAGCTCTGGCCGGTCAACAACGTGGAGGAGGCCGCCAAAGCCGAGCGGCGGCGCAGTGACCTGCTGGCGGAACGGGAGCGGCTGGTGGCTCAGCGTGGCGCCGAGGATCCAGCCCTGATTCGCCAGAGCCTGGCGGCCCTGGAGGAGCAGCTCGCAGAGTCTCCAGCTGAGCCGAGCGGCGACCAGGCGTCCGAGCCGGACCCAGCCGCCCGCATCGCTTCAAGGGAGCTGGACCTGAAGAACGCCCGCGCCATCCGCACCCAGGCCCTTGCCGCGGAGCACCAGCAGCAGCACAGCCTGGAAGCGAGCGATAAGGCACTCGAAGCCCTCAGATCCTCGATCGAAGCCACCAACCAAGCGCTCCGCGACGGGGAGAGACAGCTACTGGAGGCCCGGACCCGCATCGATGCCGTGCTGCAGCGTTGCGGTTCCACCGCCAGCCTGAAGGCGGTGATCACCGAGCTGGCCGAACGCACTCAGCAGAGCGAAGCCAGGCTCGCCGCGCTGGCCGCCGAACGGGCCGCCCTCGAGCCGGACAACCTGGATCTGCAGGCCAGGAGCCTCGATCGGGCCATCGCCACGCTGCAGCAGCAGGAGCGCGAGGCCGATGAAGCCCGTATCCGTGCCGAGGGCCGGCTGCATGGCGATGGACGCATCGACCTGCAGGCCGAACAGGAGCAGAAACAGGCCGAACTGGAATCGCGGCGGGGGGAGCAGGAGCGTCTGGAACAGGAGGCCGGCACGCTCAACCTGCTGCGCCAGCTGCTGGAGGAGGAACAGAACGCCATGGCCAGCCAGTACGCCGCTCCCCTGACGGAGCGCATCGCCACCTATCTGGCCCATGTGTTCCCGGATGCGCCGCGCACGGCGCTCTCCTACGACGCCCGCCATGGCTTCCAGCAGCTGCAATGGCGCCGCGGTAGTGAAGCCGCCTTTCCGTTCGAGGTGCTCAGCACCGGCGCGCGGGAGCAGTTCGCCGCCGCCCTGCGGGTGGCGATGGCCGAGGTGCTGGCCGGGGCCTACGACGGCAGCCTGCCGCTGCTGTTCGACGACGCCTTCGCCCATTCCGACCGGGAACGGCAGGCCGGGGTGGTGCGGATGCTGACCGAGGCCAGCGCCCAGGGTCTGCAGGTGGTGCTGCTCACCTGTGACCCGGAACGCAGCGCGCTGATCGAAGCCGCAGCCCAGGTCAGACTGGGTTCCGGCTGAGGCCGGCCAGCCCCCGCCTGAGCCGGAAACGCTGCAGCGCTGCAGCGAGATCCTCCAGGCGCACCGGCTTGGTGAGGAAGTCATTCATGCCGGCAGCCTGGCATTCCTCACGCTGGGTCTCGAACGCATAGGCCGTCAGGGCGATCACGTACAGCGCCTGGAACCCGCGCCGGTGCAGCTCACGCGTGGCTGAAACCCCATCCAATCTGGGCATCTGGATATCCATGAACACCAGATCAATCCCACCGGCCTCGATCCGCTCCACGGCGGCCTGACCATCGGCAACAAAGTCAGCCTTGAGGCCCAACTTGGCCAACATCAACTCAATCATCCGCTGATTGACGCGACCATCTTCTGCCACCAGGATTCCGACATCCTGGAGGCCATCCTCTTGCATTTCCGAGGGCACCTCGACTTGCGTTTCCGAGGGCACCTCGACTTGCGTTTCTGACGGCACCTCGGTTTGTGCTTCGGCTCGTGCTGTCGATGTCGCCGGCCCGTCGGCTTCCAGATCCCCCGGATTACCTGGTTCAGATTCCGTCACTGGGGCTAGCGCCGACTGAGCCGGGGCCAAGGCGAGGCTGAAGGGAATCGTGGCCGTGAAGCAACTCCCTTCACCAAGTTTTGAAACCACGGCGAGATCACCACCCATGAGCTTGCAGAGGCGGCGGGTGATGGCCAGACCAAGGCCGGAACTGCTGCCATCCTGATCCCTCAGGGACTGACGGGTGAATTCTTCAAACAGGATGGTCTGAAAATCATCGGAGATGCCAAGACCCGTATCCGTCACCCGCAAGCCAAGTTCAACACTCTCCTCACCACGTGGCGAAGACTCGACAACAAAACTGACGCCTCCAGCATCCGTATATTTACAAGCATTGCCGAGGAGATTGAAGAGGATCTGACGCAACTTGACCTCGTCCCCAAGCAGCCATCTCGGCGCCTCTGGAGCCAGCGAAACCTCGAGCGTCAACCCCTTGGCATCGGCCACCTGACGGAATGAAGTCTCACAATCCTTGATCAACAGCCGGAGATCGAATCGCCTTAACGCCAGCTTCAAGCGCCCGGCTTCAATGCAGGAAAGGTCGAGAATATTGTTGATCAGGCCAAGCAGATGCTCACCACTCCGCTGGATCGACTGGGTCAGCTCACGCTGCTGTTCCTCTAGATCAGTGTGCATCAGCAGCTCCGTCATGCCGATCACCACATTCATCGGCGTTCGGATCTCATGGCTCATGCTGGCCAGAAATCTGGTCTTGGCCTCGTTGGCCGCCATCGCTTCATCCCGCGACGCCTTGAGTTCACGGGTGCGCAGCTCCACCTGCATCTCCAGCTCATCCCTGGCGGCGATCAAGCGCTCCCGGGCTTGAACGATGCTGCTCTGATCGCGGAAGGTGAAGATCAAGGAACTCTGGCCCGGCAGGATCACCGGGGCCCAGGACACCTCGATGACACGGCGTGGCGGCGCTGTGGTCATCTCCCAGGTCACTGTTCCGTTGCTGTCCATCGTCCAGAACGGCAACAACGGCAGCGGCTCAGCATCACCGAGTCGATAGCGCGCCGGCAACAGCTGGATCAGCGGGATGCCCAGGCATTGAAGCCGGAGCCGATCCACGAAGCGCTCAAACGGCGCATTGGTCCATTCGACAACACCTTGCGAATCCGTGAAGACCAGACCCTCTTCCACCGCACCGAGGGCCGCTTCCATCCGCCCCAGGGTGGAGCGCAGCGTCGAGATCAGTCTCTGGGGATCCTCCAAAGCGATCAAGCGGGCGGACGGCGATCCCAGAAACGCGCGGATCGCCGGTCAATGATCAGCTTGACCACGCCTTCCTGTCCGACTCTTCATTTCACTTTAGCGGTGGTCTGATGGCAGGCCCCAGGCTGATGACGCCATCCCGGCCCCCCGGGATGGCGCGCGCAGATGTTGCCGAGCTGACTCACCAGAGCGTGGGACCGCGGCCGCTGCCCACCTGGCAGCCCATCTGGGAGCCCAGCAGTGCACCGAGGGGGACGGCCCAGGTGCGGCCGTCGTAGCGCGAGGCGGCATAGCCCACACCACCACCCACCAGGCCGCCCACCAGACGGCCCACATTGCAGCGTTGATCCAGCTGGGCCTGCTCCACCACCGGGTCAGGGCCATACACCTGGGCGGTCTCACCCCACCGCTGGCTGGGCTGGGGAACGGGAGGGGGCGGCGTGGGGCGGCCATAGCCCCAGTCCCAGGGGGCCGCGGTGGCCGCCAGTGGGCTGAACAGTGCCGTGGCCACAGCCGCCAGGCCCAGCCAGCGGAGAGACGGGGCACGGCGGAGCGCGGAGGCTTTGCCGGTGGAGGAAGGAGCCGTGATGGATGCGCCGGTGCTGGATGTTCTGGTGCTGGATGCGCCGGTGAGGGATGTCGTCATGGTGAACACGTGAGGAGGACCTGGAGAAAGGCCGGCCTCTGCCAGGCCTCCCTCCAGCACCCCCCTACCGAAGCAAGCCCGGATTGCAGGGCTATGACCGCAACTCCAGGGGTTCTGACCAGATGCAACTGGCCAGGGCGTCTGCGCTGGGCCATCTGCGCTGGGCCGCAGGCCGCTGGATGCACTGGCGTCAGCGATTTGCCAGCTTGGAAGCACGCCCGCGCTCCGGGCCGTTCCCGCCACTCCCCAGCGCCGCCCATGACCAACCGCACCGCGGCCCCATCACCCCTGGCCGTGCCCGTGGCCTTGATGCGCGAGCCGGTGGAGCGGGGTGACACCCGGGCCGCGACCTGGCGGCTGCAGCAGCTCGTACGGCTGGAACGCCTCCTGGCCACCCACGAAGAGGAGGTGCTGGAAGCGCTGGCGGCCGATCTGGGCAAACCCGCCGTGGAGGGATTCTTTGAGCTTGTGGCCGTGCGGCAGGAACTGAAGCTGTGCAAGCGCCAGCTGCGGCGCTGGATGGCCCCCCATCGCGTGGCGACGCCCGTTCCGATCAAACCCGGGCGCGCCTGGTGGCAGGCCGAACCGCTGGGCTGTGTGTTGATCATCGGCCCCTGGAACTATCCGTTCCAGCTCTGCCTGCATCCGCTGGTGAGCGCCCTGGCCGCCGGCAACAGCGTGGTGCTCAAGCCCTCCGAGCACGCGCCCCAGACGGCGGCCCTGATCGCGACCCTGATTGAGCGCCATTTCGATTCCACCGTGGTGCAGGTGGTGCTCGGTGATGGCGCGGTGGCGGCGCGCCTGCTGCAGGAACGGTTTGATCACATCTTCTTCACCGGCGGCGAACGGGTGGGGCGGCTGGTGATGGGCGCCGCAGCCCAGCAGCTCACGCCGGTGACCCTGGAGCTTGGCGGCAAGAGTCCGGCGATCGTGCTGGCCAACGCCGACCTGGCGATCACGGCCCGGCGGCTGGCCTGGGGCAAGGGACTCAACGCCGGCCAGACCTGCATCGCCCCGGACTACCTGCTGGTGCAGGCCCCCGTGCGGGAGGCCCTGGTACAGGGCATCGGTGCGGCGATCACCCAGCTCTATGGCAGCGATCCACTGGCCAGCCCCGACCTGGGCCGGATCGTCAATGCCACCCAGTTCGAGCGGCTGGAGACGTTGCTGCAGGGCGCTCGCAGCCGCGGCCAGGTGCTCGTGGGGGGACGCAGCGATGCTGCCAATCGCCGGATCGAGCCGACCCTGGTGGCCGTGAGCGGACCGGACGATCCACTGATGCAGGACGAGATCTTCGGGCCAATCCTGCCCGTGCTGTCGGTGGCGGATCTGGAGGAGGCCCTGGCCCTGGTGCGTCGACGTGCTCGGCCCCTCGCCCTCTATCTGTTCAGCAATGACACCGCCAGCCAGGAGCAGGTGCTGGCCCGCAGTAGCTCCGGTGGAGTGTGCTTCAACGATGTGGTGCTGCAGGCTGGCATCCCCGATCTCCCCTTCGGCGGCGTGGGGGCGAGCGGCATGGGCCACTATCACGGCAAAAGCGGCTTCCTCACCTTTTCCCACTGCCGCAGCGTGCTGCGACGTCCGTTCTGGCTGGATCTCCCCGTTCGCTACGCCCCCTACGGCGACAAGCTGGCCCTGCTGCGCCGGCTGATGGGATAGGGGCTGAACGGAGGCACCTCTGGTGAAGCTGGACAGGCCACCAATCTCACGATCAGCAGCCGTGATCAATCCTGGGACTGGGCGGGAGCGGTTGGGACCCTTATGGTGCCGCCAGCTTTCCGGTGCAGCCATGCGACGCCCCCTCGCTGCCCTGGTTCTCGCGCTGGTTCTGCCCCTGCCGGCTCTCGCTGGCGAGGTGGTGGTCAAACCGGGCGAGACCCTGTCCGAAATCGCCAGCCGCCATGGCCTCAGCGTCACCCGGCTGATGCAGATCAACGGCATCCGCGATGCCAACCAGGTCGAGGCCGGCCGCCGCCTGACCGTGCCCGGCGGTCCATCCGCAGGCCGGAGCACCGCCAGTGGCGGCAGTGTGACCGTGCAGCCGGGTGAGAGCCTCTCGGAAATCGCCGATCGCCATGGCATCAGCCTGGCCCGGCTGATGCAGATCAACGGCATCCGCAATGCCAACCAGGTTGAGGCCGGCCGCCGGCTGGCGTTGTCGACGACCACCAGCCGCAGCGGCTCCAGCAGCGCAGCACGGCCCCCGGCTGGAAGCAGCATCAGCGTGCAGCCGGGTGAGACCCTCTCCGAGATCGCCGATCGCCACGGCACCTCCGTGAGCCGGTTGCTGCAACTCAACCGCCTGACCGATCCCGATCGGGTCGAGGCCGGCACCAGGCTGGTGTTGCCCGCCACACCCGTCACCAAGGCCACCGCAAAACCCGCCGCCCCGGCTCGCACCTATGACCGCAAGGCCACCGAACACGTGGTGCGTAACGGCGAGAGCCTGTCGCAGATCGCCGATGGCTACGGCATCAGTGTGAACAGCCTGGTGGCGATCAACCGGATCACCGATCCCAACCTCGTCGAAGCAGGTAGCCGCCTGCGCCTCAAGGGCACTGCCGCTCCCGCCCCCAAACCAGCCGCGCCCCGACCAGCCGCCGCCCCCAGACCACCGGCCTCCCAGGCCAGCGCCACCCCACGGACGACCAGCGTCGCCACGGCCACCGCAAAACCTGTCCCGGCGTCGCAACCGGTGGTTGCGACACAACCTGTCGCTGCAGCAAAGCCGGCCCCTGCTGCACAGCCAGCACCCGCAGCCCAGGTCGCCACTGCCACTACCACTCCAGCAGTGAAACCAGCCCCAGCGAAGCCTGCCGCCGCCCAACCCATCCAGGCCACGGCCACAACTGCAACGGCAGTTGCAACGGCAACCGCCGCCGCAAAGCCAGCCCAGCCGGACTGGCGCACCTACGGGCCGCTGCAGGTGGACTGGGCCAACTGGCAACCGATGGGTGGCAGTTTCGTGACCCCCAGCCTCAATGGTGAGGGACAGCCGCTCTACCTGGCCATCAACTGTTCGGCACGCCGGCTCAACGCCACCGGTCAGTCAGGACAGTGGAAGAGCTGGGATCTGCCCCAGAGCGAGTTCGAACAGCAGCTGATCACCGACCTCTGCAAGACCCGCACCAGCTGATCTGATCTGATCCGGCGATCCGAGTCAGCCGGCCCAGGGGAGGGGCCAGGGCTCCCGCAGGAAATGCTCGCCGCTGACCCGCAGCCACAGGCGCTGGGCACCGTCGTCACTTTCGTGGATCAGCTCCTCCTGCACCAGCCGCCGCACCAGCCAGGCCCAGCGGTCCTCCGGCTCACCATGGGCCGCAGCCAGGTCTTCCACCAGGCTGCGCAGATCCCGACCCCGCCGTTCCTGCAGGGCCCCGAGCAGCCGCGTTGCCGGTTCCGACCAGTCCTGCCGGCAGGGCCGCTGCAGGCAGTTGTCGCAGCGGCCGCAGGGATGGCTGATCTCTCCCACCGCCATCAGCAGAGCCTGCTCGCGGCAACCCTCCCCCTCCGCCACCGCCTCCATACGGCGCAACTGCCGCTGGGCCAGCTCCGCCCGCTGATCCTCAGGCTCGCGGCCCGCCCCTGACACCCCACCTCGGTCCTGCTGGGTGGAGGCCCGGATGGCCCAGCCGAGGCTGGTGCGATCGATCGGATCGAACAGCACCAGGCAGCGGGCTGGCAGACCGTCGCGGCCGGCCCGACCTGATTCCTGCAGGTAGCCCTCCGGACTGGCGGGCAGATCGAGATGGAGCACCAGCCCCACATCGGGCCGATCCACGCCCATGCCGAACGCCATCGTGGCCACCAACACCGGCTGGGGCGAGCGCTGGAAATGCTCCAGCGCCAGCTGGCGACTCTCCGGATCCATGCCGGCGTGATACGCGATCGCTTCCCCTCCCGCCAGCGTGAGCCGCTCGGCCCATTGCTCCACGGAGCGGCGGGTGCGGGCATAGATCAGCACCGCGCCGCGGGCCTGCTGCACCGTCTCCAGCAGCAGCGGTAACGGATCGACCGGGCGACGCTGCATGGCGTAGGCCAGGTTGTCCCGCCGGGCGGAGCGCACCTGAATCAAGGGGCGCTGCAGTCGCAGCAGCCGGATGATGTCGGCACGCACCTGGGGCGCCGCCGTTGCGCTGAGGGCCACCAGAGGCACGCCGGGACAGAGCTGCCGCAACTGGCCCAGTCGGCGGTAATCGGGCCGGAAATCGTGGCCCCAGGCACTGATGCAGTGGGCCTCGTCCACCGCCAGGGCCACCACCCGGCCGGTGCCCATCACCTCATCCAGCAGCTGACGGCTGGCCTCTCCCTGCAGCCGTTCGGGGGCGAGATAGAGCAGCCGCAGCCTGTTGTCCCGCAAGCGCTGCAGCAGTGCCCGCCGCTCCGGCAACGAGACTCCGCCATGCAGGCTGGCCGCCGCAATGCCGCGGCGCTGCAACTGATCCACCTGGTCCTGCATCAGGGCCACCAGGGGGGAGACGACCAGCACCAGGCCGCCTCGGACCAGGGCCGGCAGCTGATAACAGAGCGACTTGCCGCCCCCGGTGGGCAACACCGCCAGGCAATCGCGTCCGGCCAGCAGGGCCTCCACCACGGGCCGTTGCCCAGGGCGGAAGCTGGACCAGCCGAAATGGCGCGCCAGGGTGGCCGTGAGGGGGTCTGGGGCCGTTTCAGCGGTTGCGGCGGCGGTTGCAGCGATCGAATCTGCCTTGCCTGCGGCCGTCTCCGCCCGGATGGTGTCCATCGCCACCGCTCAGCCGTGGCACAGGCTACCGCCGCCCTCCGGGTAAGGAGCTGATCCAGGGCATGAGCGCGGGGCCTGAGCGACCGTTGTTGCAAAGCCCATCGATTCCTGATCGATTCCGTGCAGCACGCAGATGGCCGCCGCCACCACCGGTCAAGGGTCGCGAACGGTGACATTCGATGGCAGAGCCGCTCCTCCTCACCCTCGATCAGGGAACCACCAGCTCCCGGGCCACGGACGGTTCGCACCGCCCACGGCCGGAGGCTGCTCAGCCGCAGCGCGCCCCCCTTGGGAGCGCCAGAACGGATCGGGAGCCGTGGAAAAGCCGCCGTTGGCAGCACGGGTCCAGGCCATCGGCTTGCGGCTGGCGTCGCGATCCCGCAATCCCGGAAAGCCGTTGAGGATCGCCTCGATCACGCTCTGCCCAACGAGATGACCATCACCGAGCCAGAGCTCGTCGTGATTGCGCAGCGGCAGCGCCCAGCGGCAGCCGGGCACCATCTCCTGGGCATGGCTGCAAACAGATGGGCCGTGAGGGCGAACAGGCCACCGCGGCCCTCAGTCCGGCAGACGCAGGCTCGACCGGCCATCGAAGCGATGGAGCCGCCGAGGCTCCCAGCCCAGGCGCAGCTCAGCCTCCACCGGCTGGTCCCCGTTGCACACCCAGCGCAACGGTCCGTAGGACGTGGACAGCAGCAGCTGCTGGCTGGCGCCATGCCATTCGCGGCTGAGCAGGCGCGCCGCAATCCCCCCCTCCCCAACGGGATGGAGATGCTCCGGGCGCACCCCCAGCAGAGATCCATCGGGCTGGGGAAGAAGATTGATCTCCGGCCGTCCGATGAAGCGGGCCACAAAGGCGTTGGCGGGCTGCTCATAGAGCTGCTGGGGGGTGCCGCACTGCTGCAGGCGGCCGTCCCGCAGCACGGCGATCCGATCGGCGATGCCCATCGCCTCCTGCTGGTCGTGGGTCACGTACACCACTGGGGCGCTGCCGCCGCAGAGGATCGTGCGCAACTGGGGCCGCAGTTCCTCGCGCAGCTGGGCATCGAGATTGCTCATTGGCTCGTCCAGCAGGAAGACCTGCGGCCTGCGCAGCAACGCCCGGGCCAGGGCGACCCGCTGCCGCTGCCCCCCCGACAGATCGGCCGGCCGCCGGCCGCGCAGCTCCTCAAGCTGCAGCAGCACCAACACCCGATCCAACTCCCGCTCGATCGTGGCCCGGGGAACGCCGCGCATCTCCATCCCGAGCGAAAGATTGCGCGCCACGCTCAGATGCGGATAGAGGGCATAGCTCTGGAACACCATGCCCACCTGACGCCGCACCGGTGGCAGGGCCGTGATGTCGCGGCCCGCCAGCAGGATCCGCCCCGCATCGGGCCAGTCCAGGCCAGCGATCAGCCGCAGAATGCTGCTCTTGCCGCACCCACTCGGGCCCAGCAGCGCCAGGCAATCGCCGCCTTCGACGGTGAGATCGAGATGATCAACGATCGTTCGCGTTCCGATCCGCCGCAGAAGCTGTTCAAGCCGCAGGCTCCCGGACGTGGAAGAGCCAGGCGTTGCTGAAGTCACCGTGACTGACGCAGACGTGGCCGGAGTGGGTGTCGTCATCCCTTGATCGCCCCCTGGGTGAGCCCCGCCACGATCGGACGCTGGAACACCAGTAGCAGCAGCAGCAGCGGCACGCTGCCCAGCACCGTGGCGGCGGCAAAGGCTCCGTAGGGCACGGTGTAGACGGAGGAGCCGGCGATGCGGGCCATGGCCGGCGCCAGGGTGAGCAGCTCGCTGCGGCTCAGCCAGGTGAGGGCGATGGGGAACTCATTCCAGCTGAACAGGAACACCAGCAGCGCCGTGCTGAACACCGCCGGCCCGAGCAGCGGCAGCAGGATCCAGCGCAGGCGCTGCAGCAGGCTGAGCCCCTCCAGCACGGCGCTTTCCTCCAGTTCCGGGGGCAGCTCAGCAAAGGCCGCCTGTAACAACAGCACCGCCAGGGGAAGGGAGAGCCCCGCATAGGGCAGGCAGAGCGCCAGCAGGTTGTTGGCGAGCCCGAAGTGACGGGCCACCTCCAGCAGGGCCAGGAACAGCAACACGTAGGGGAACACCGCCGTGGCCAGAAGGGTTCCCCCCATCACCAGCCGCAACGCTCCGGAGCGCCGCGCCAGGCCATAGGCGCAGGGGATGGCCAGCAGCAGGGTCAGCAGCGTGCTGACACCGCCCACCAGGAAGCTGTTGAGCAGATAGCGCCAGAAGGGGGGATCTCCCGTGAGGATCTGGGTGTAATTCGCCAGCGTCCAGCCGCTGGCCAAGCCGGCCCAGCCCGCCAGCAGGGCTTCGGGGGTCCGCAACGACGTGTAGAGCTGCCAGACCATCGGCCCGAGACTCCAGAACAGCAGCAGCCCCACCGCCAGGATTCGGCCCAGAAGGGCTGAAGCGGGAGTCGAACCGGCACTGCTGGCCTTGGGGCCTCTGGACATGGGGCCTCCAGAGATGGGATCCGAGGGCAGAGAGGGAGACGTCATGGCGGGGATCAGCGGCGTTCAGGCCTCGGCGGCTCGCCGCCACAGCAACAGCAGCAGGGCAGAGAGCAGCAACAGCAGGAACATGCCCAGCATCACGGTGGCGCTGTAGCCGAAATCGAGAAAGCGCATGGCATTGAGATAGGCGTACACCGCCAGGCTCTCGGTGCTGCCGGCCGGTCCACCGCCAGTGAGCACCGCGATCAGATCAAACACGCCCAAGGCCTGGGCGAGGCGAAACAGCAGCACCAGAAAGATGTAAGGACGCAGCAACGGCAGGGTGATGCGCCACAAGGCCTGCCAACTGTGACCGCCCTCCAGGGCCAGGGCTTCATAGAGATCGGCGGGGATCATCTGCAGCCCCGCCAGCAACACCAGCGCCACGAACGGGGTCGTCTTCCAGACATCCGCCACCACCGCCGCAATCCAGGCGAGCTGCGGAGACGCCAGGAAGGGCAGCGTGGCCAGCCCGACGCTCTGGAGCAAGCCGTTGATCGGCCCGTTGGGATCGTTGAAGATCCAGCGCCAGCCCAGGGCCATCACCGTGGTGGGCAGGGCCCAGGGCAGCAGGGTGAGGCTTCGGACCACCCCCCGTGCCGGCCAGCGCTGATGCAGCACCAGGGCAATGGCCAGGCCAAGCAGCAGCTCCAGTCCCACGGAAACCCCGGAGAAGCGCAACGTCTGAGCGGCGTCCTGCCAGAAGCGGGCGTCCCCGAGCAGCCGCTGCCAGTTGGCCAGGCCCACCGGCACGGGCTCAAGTCCCGTGAACACCGACTGGGCCTGCAGACTCAGCCAGCCGTAGTAGCCCATCGGCCACACGAACACCGCCAGCAGCAACAACAGCGCCGGGGCGATCAGCACCAGGGTGACGAGGTTGGCGCGCAGCGTTCGGCTCATGCCCCCGTCCCCTCTCCACCGGTGGACTCCAGCAACAGGGTGCTGGCCTGGCCCGCCCGCCCCATGGCCTGAGCCGCGGGAAGTCCGCCGGTGATCACATCGCTCAGCTGCCGCTGCAGGATGTCGCTCAACTGGGCGTAGGCCGGCGTGATCGGCCGCAGCACGGAGTATTCAAGGGCCCGGAGCTGCTCCGGCAGGGTTGGGGAGGCGGCCAGCAGCTCCGGATCCTCAAACAGGGCCGTCAGGGTGGGGGTGTTGCCCCAGTCCTTCACCAGCCGGCGCTGGCTATCGGCCCCGGTGAGGGCCTGCAGCACCTCCACCGCCTGATCGGGATGGGAGCTGCCGCGCAACACCGACAAGCCCCAGCTGCCCTGGGTCGCGGCGGGGGACTGGCCAGGCTCGGCCACCATGGTGGTGACACCCACTTTGCCGGCCACGTGGCTGCCCGGCTTCTGCAGCTCGCTCCAGGCATAGGGCCAGTTGCGCATGAAAGCGGCGTCGCCTGTCTCGAACGCCTGCAGGGTCTCCGGCTCAGCGAAATTGGCCACCGCCGCCGGGCTGATGCCGTCGACGAGCAGCTGCCGCAACCAGCCCGCCGCTGCCGCCGCCTCGGGTTGCTCCAGCCCCAGGCCCGGCGTCAGATCCGGCTCCCAGCGGCCGCCAAAGCCGTGCAGCACCTCCAGAAAATCACAGATCAGGCCCTCGTACTGGCGCCCCTGCCAGACAAAGCCCCAACGCACCCGGCCCTGTTGCTGCAGCTGCCTGGAGACAGCAACGAGTTCGGCGGGCGTCCGGGGTGGACGCTCCATCAGATCAGTGCGCCAGTAGAGCAGCCCCATCGAGGCCACCATCGGCAGCCGCCAGAGATGGCCATCGATCACGTTGCCCTGCCGGGCGCCGGACACCACACCGGCCAGGGGATCGGGACCGAGCCGATCGTCGAGGGGCAACAACCAGCCGGCGGCGGCGTACTTGGCCGTCCAGCTCACGTCCATCAGCAGCAGGTCGTAGGGGCTGTCGCCCAGCAGCAGGCTGCTGATCGCCAGATCCGAGACGGATTCGGTCTCGAAGGGGCCACGGGTCACGGCGATGGTCAGCCGGGGATGGCTGCGGTTGAAGGCGTCCACCGTGGCGGCGGTTGCATCGACGAAGGGCGCTGGCATCAGCACCCGGATCGTGACCGCGGGCCGTGCCACGGCGATGGACACCGGCAGCAGCAATGCCACCACCAAGGCCGCCAGCAGCCCCAGCGCCAAGCGTCGGGCCCAGAGCTCGCGAGGCGGCCGGGTCACAAGGCCCGCAGAACGCCCAGCGGCTCCTCCACCGGCATCACCAGAGCTGCCGCGATCACCTCATCCATGCTGCGGTGCGAATACGGGTTGCTGAGCAGAGCGTCCTGCAGCTCCACCGAAGCACCGGTGAATAGCGAGGGCACTACCGGTACGCCGAAACTTGTCCTCCACGGGCAAGGCCGCCGCACCCATCGCGCCGTGAAGGCAGATGGCCGCGTGGGCGAAGTGAATGGCGTAGCGCGGGATGGCGATCCAGCTTCCCCGCGGCTGCTCACGGAACAGGTTCCGCAGGGTGGGGATGATTCCATTCGGACTGGTCTGATCCACCCAGCGGCGGGTGCCGTCGGCGTCGATCTGCTCGTCGTAGGGGGAGCGGTGATACACCAGCACGAAGTCGCTGTGGCCGTTGGTGCTGCCGCTTGCGTTGCTGCTGCCACTTGGCTGCCACTTGGGCTGCTGGCTTCGCTTGGAGGAATCGCCGAATTGCGAACTGAATCGAGAACAATCATACTGACAAAGAAAAAGAATCAGAACGGGTCCAACAACTGAACCTCAGGGATCAGACAGACGGGGCTGAAGGCACTGGAGTGCTGGATGCACGGAGCCCGAGATCGGCGTCCCTCAGAACGCCAGGTGCGGTCGAGGTCCTGGTGGTATCGCGATGGGACGGCACACGGGAATCCAGACTTAAGGGCGACAGCGCCACGGGAAAGGCCGACATCGCGGCTGTGCTGGCTCCAACTCGCAACCTTGCGCATCCAAGCGGTGAGCGGCGATGCCTGGATCGCGTCGCCCAGCAGCAGGAGAGTGAACCTGATGGCACGACCTGATCACACCAAAGATCTGGCCTAACAGGCTGAACGCGATGACAGAACCGGGTGGATTCGAGGCACAACAACAACACCTTCTCTTCGTTCCACCAGAACACACGTTCCTGCGGCTGTCAAATCGTGCCGGCTCAGGGCAACGGCGGGGGCTGCAGTTGATCGGGGGCTTCCTCGACCAGCTGCAACCGCAGCCGCTTCCCACCGGCCAGCTCACCGAGAGACACCCTCAAAGTGCTACCGCTGAGGGTCTGCAACGCATTCAGCAGCTCACGCAGGTGGGGCGTGCTGCTGCCGCTTTCCACCCAGAGGCGCTCATACAACCCTCCCAGCCGACGCCAGCTGGTGTGGAGCTTGAGCACCGCCGCCTCCAGCTGCTGGGCCTGCCCCACCGCATCAGCCAGCAGGCCAAGGGCATCGAGGCGCTGCGCCTCCTGCATCGCCTTTTCCAGGTCGAGATGGTCGTGCTGAAAGGCGCGGACCGCCAATCCGGCTTCAGCAGCCTTGCGCAGCCAACGGGCCGTGAGGGTCACATCCTTGACCCGATCCAGCTCTGGCTCGTCCCGCAGCACGCGCCGCAGGTCCTCCTGCTGCTCCTCGGGCAGCTGGGCCAGCTCCTTGACCAGGGGAGCCACCACCCGGGGCGGCAGCAGGTTGTCGGCGGTGCGCTGACGGATCTCCTCAGGCAGCAAGGGGCTGGTGGCGGCCGTGAATTCATCGGCGAGGCGCTTCACCTGCTTGCGGGTGATCTGCTGACCCTCATTGGCGGCCTCGCTCACCATCTGCTGCACCTCCGGCTCCGCCTGGGCCGTTTCGAGGAAGGCGCGTTTGGAGAAGAGGTTGACGCTGGCCTCCTCCAGCAGGCCGCCACCCACCAGTCCATCAGCAGACTCGGCCAGCTGGATGAGGGTGTAGGCCCGGGTCTTGCTGATCTCCTGCTCGCGCAACCACTGCAGGAAACCGGTGCCGCGGCCCTCGCCGCCGCGCTTCTCGCGGTCGCGCACCGCCCGCAGGATCCTGCCGCGCCAGATCTCGGTCTGCAGGTCGAAGCGATCGCACACCTGCCAGGCCGCCTCGAGGCGGGCCAGGAACTCCATGGTGCTGATCGCATCGGAGTCCGGATCCGGAAGCTCGAGGCTGAGCGCGGGGGCCTCGAGCGGATCCATGGCACGAACACTGGGAGGGGGAAAGGCGATCGTGCCACGGCCCCAGGACGGCGACGAATCGTGACGCCCTTCCGTCAGCGCCACGGCCCACGGGTAACGTCCCGTTGACAGCCACCCACTTCACGCGCAGCGATGGCCATCTCCCGCGGCGACAAGGTGCGCATCAAGCGCCCCGAGTCCTACTGGTTCAACGACGTCGGCACCGTGGCGTCTATCGACAGCTCCGGGATCCGTTATCCCGTGATTGTGCGTTTCGAGAAAGTCAACTACAACGGCTACAGCGGCTCCGAAGGCGGCATCAACACCAACAACTTCGCCGAGTACGAACTCGAGAAGGCCTGAGTTGCAGGCCAATGCCTGCGGCACAAGTCTTCCTCAGCGACTTGATCCGTCTTCATGGCAGGTCGGTCCTGCAAAGCCGTTCTGCTTCAAGCTGTAACGCGAAGACGTCCTAGGCCAAAACAAAATGTTTTCGCCTGCCATGCATGTTCAGCCTGTCTGGGATCCCAGGCAGGCTGTTTTGCTGTAACGAGGCCCGAAGATCAGGAGAGCCATCAACCTCACGGGCGCGCCAGCAGGCCACTGGGTGGCACGATGAGGCCATTCCCTGCGTCTCGGCGCAGTCCGATCAGATCCAAGAACCCGTGCCGGAGCTGCCCGAGGTCGAAACCGTGCGCCGCGGCCTGGAGCGGCAGACCCTCGGCATGACGGTGGCCACCGTTGAGGTGCGGCTTGCGCGCACCATCGCCCACCCGCAAACTGCAGAGCTCTTCTGCGCAGCGCTGCAGGGCTGCCGCCTGGAGCATTGGCAACGGCGCGGCAAATACCTGCTGGCGGCACTGGCAGACAGCGCCGGAGTGAGCGCCGGGACCTGGGGGGTGCACCTACGCATGACCGGCCAGTTCCTCTGGCGTCCAGAGCCAGCAGAACCCTGCCGCCACACACGGGTGCGGATCTTTGATCCACACGGCCATGAACTCCGCTTCGTCGACACCCGCAGCTTCGGTCAGATGTGGTGGGTGCCCCCTGATCAGGCTCCTGCCGAGGTGATCACCGGACTGCAGCGACTCGGGCCTGAGCCGTTCAGCCCTGAGTTCACAGCCAGCCATCTGGAACGGGCCCTGCAGGGTTCGTCGCGTCCAATCAAAAACGCCCTGCTCGATCAACGCCTTGTGGCTGGAGTGGGGAACATCTATGCCGATGAATCGCTGTTCGAAGCCGGCATCAGACCCCAGACTCCAGCTGGTCAGCTGAAGCGCCCCCAGCTGGAACACCTGCATGGGGCCCTGCTGAGGATTTTGCAGACCAGCATCGGCGCCGGTGGCACCACCTTCAGCGATTTCCGCGATCTCACAGGCACTAACGGCAACTACGGCGGTGTGGCCTGGGTCTATCGACGCGGTGGCGAACCCTGCCGCCGCTGCGGCACCGTGCTGCGCCGCGACAAGCTGGCCGGGCGCAGCACCCACTGGTGCCCGCTCTGCCAGCAGTGAACCCAGGAGCCGCGACACGCTTGGATGGATGGACTGTCCGATCGATTCGGTTTGGAGTCCCTGGCGACCCAACTCACCAAGGCCATGGCTGCCATCCATCAGCGCGGCTGGTGTGATGGCACGGGAGGCAATTTCAGTTGCGTCTGGCAGCAGGATCCCCTGCAGCTGTTGATGGCACCCAGCGGCGTCGACAAGGGCTCGGTCGAGCCAGATCAGTTGATCCTTGTCGATGCGAACGCACGCGTCATCAGCGGGCATGGCAAGGCCAGTGCCGAAACCCTGCTTCATCTGGCGATCGTCGTCGAGGCTGGTGCCGGGGCTGTGTTGCACACCCACTCCCAGGCGGCCACCCTTCTCTCCTACTGGGCTCTGGACCAGGCGGAAAGGAGCGAATCAGGCTGCGCAGCGCTGGCGATCAGCGGCCTGGAGATGCTCAAAGGCCTGCAAGGCGTCAGCACCCACGCCACCACGATTCACATCCCCGTGCTGCCCAACAATCAGGACCTGAGGGCCCTCAGCGCATCCGCTCGGCCTCACCTGGCCCAGGCACCCCATGGGCTACTGATCGGAGGGCACGGGCTTTACGCCTGGGGCACGGGCCTAGGCGAGGCCAAGCGCCATCTTGAGATCCTCGAATTTCTGCTGGAACAGCAATGGCGGCGCCTGCTGTTGCAGAGCCTGATGCACCCCATGCCCGGCTGTGAGCATTCCGACCCAGTCATCACACAACGGCACGACGATTGCAAGGAGACCAACCATGCCTGAACCTAACCGCGCCATCAACGGCCAACCCAGCGGCGCCCCAGGCATCCTTTTGCCCGACACGACGACACACATCCTGCTGGACATTGAAGGAACCACCTGTCCGGTGAGCTTTGTCAGCGAGGTGCTGTTTCCCTATGCCAGAGCCAACCTCGCGTCCTTTCTGGAAAGCCAGGGTCAACAGCCAGTCGTTTTGCAGCTGGTGCAGGAGTTACAGCAAGCCTGGGATCAGGAGAGTGATCCCGAAGCGGTGAGACTGCGCAGAAAGCCATCAGGCAAAGAGTCAGGGACAGGGACAGGGGCTGTTATTGCCAGCACAGGCACAGGCACAGGCACAGGCACAGGCACAGGCACAGGCACAGGCAATGTTATTGCTGGTTCTGGAGAGATTTTCAAAAACCAGACATTCGGAAGAGCCTTCTCCGATGAGTTTCCTTCCGCAAGCCTCGACTCAACAAGAAACCATGCGCTCGTGCCCTATCTGGAATGGCTGATCCATCAGGATCGCAAACTCACCCCTCTGAAGGAACTCCAAGGACTGATCTGGGAGAATGGCTATGCCAAGGGCAACCTACAAGGACCGATCTATGATGATGTTCCCCCTGCGCTGCGAGACTGGAATCAGCAGGGGCTGCGGATAGCAGTCTATTCCTCAGGCTCCGTGCATGCACAGCAGCTGATCTACCAATACAGCCGCTTTGGAGATCTTCGCCCATGGTTCTCTGGCTGGTTTGACACCCGAATTGGTCCCAAACAGAAGGCTGAAAGCTACCAGTCGATTAGCACCAGACTTGAGACCGATCCCAGCAAGATCCTCTTCATCAGCGACGTCACGACCGAACTAGATGCTGCATCAGAAGCTGGCTATGCAGTACTTCTCAGCGAGCGCGAAGGCAATCCAATCCAACCTCAACACACATACACGAGCATTCAGGCTTTTGACGTAGTTCGATAACTCCACAAGCCTCTACAACTCAAAAACTCGGATTCACAGCACCATGCATACTACTGCCTATGGATCAGCAAAGCTTGTCAATTCCAAGAGCAGCTAAGTCCGAGGATAATCTGCTTGGAAGAACTTGGGGAGTCAAGGAAGTTGCTCAAGCCAGGGCTTTACAATGGTCACATCCCTGTCGCCATGGCAGCTTCTCATTAGGCAGTCATCCAGGCCATCCTTAGATAGTGACCCCAGCGACAACCCATCTCAAGCAACATCCAATGGTTTTCATTGAGATCCCACCAGAACGAACAACGAACTACCCATCAAATCGAATCCACAGCAGCGTCAACCCCGAGGCCTTTGGAGACGAGCCATCTGCGCACTTAGTCGATCTGGCATTGTCAGGCCACATCTGATCCACCACAGCCTGATGGGCAAGCGATCCATGACCCAGACACACGAAAACGCCCCCGATCGCGGCCAGCAGGCTGCGATCGGAGGCGTCGTCGTGGAGCAAAGTTTGACCTGGCATCGAGCTATTTTCGCAGGAGGCTACCCTCCAACTATCGTTGCCGCTGCTGCGTTTCACAACCGAGTTCGAGATGGATCGGAGTGGGTCCACAGC
>NZ_JAHLYT010000047.1 GCF_025128095.1 Synechococcus sp. CS-1328
CCGCTGATCTGGTGGCTGCGGCCTCACCGGGCCAGGGCAGGGCAGGGAGCGTGCGGCTGTGCCCCGTGCCGCACCACCTGGCCCATGGCCTGGCGGTGGTGGCGGAACACGGCCTGGCGGCCTGCCTGGAGCAGGCGCCGCTGCTGCTGCTGGTCTGCGACGGCCTCGGCCTCGGGGTTGATGGATCCGGCTCCGAGCCCGCATCCGGCACTGCGCCTACAGCGCCCCTCTGGGGCTGCGAACTGCTGCTGCTTGAAGCCGGCGGGCCTGCGATCGATCCGGCCGCCAAGCCCAGGCTGCATCCAGCAGGGAAGCCGACCCGGAATCCAGCGGAACCGCTGCTGCGCTGGCGGCGACTGGCCAGCCTGCGGCCCTTCCCCCTGCCCGGTGGGGATCGGGCCAGCGCCGAGCCACGACGGGCGGCACTCGGCCTGCTGGCGGCAGCGGGTCAAACCGCGTTGGAGCACGGCGGTGCCGCGGCCTGCCGGGCGGCCTTCACGGCGGCGGAGTGGCACCTGTTGCTGCAGGCGATCGCCGGCGGCTGCAACAGCCCGCGCTGCTCCAGCCTCGGCCGCCTCTTCGATGCGGTGGCCTCCCTGCTCGACCTCTGCCAGGTGCTCAGCTACGAGGGGCAGGGCGGCCTGCTGCTGCAGGGCCGAGCCGCGGAAGTGCTGGAGGGAGACCCCAGCGCCGCGGAGCGGGCCTATCCCCTGCCGCTGCGGCCGGCCCCGCAGGCGGCGGGCCTGCCGCTCGGCTGGCTCGACTGGCAGCCACTGCTCAAGGCCCTGCTGGAGGAGCTGCCGCTCCAGGCCCGCCCAGGAGCGGGCGCCGTCCAGGCCGCCCGATTCCATCGGGCCGTGATCGGGGGGTTGGTGGCGATGGCGGAGGCGGCCGCACCCGGCTGGGGCTGCCAGCGGGTCGTGCTGGCGGGCGGCTGCTTCCAGAATCGCCTGCTGCTGGAGGGTTGCCGCGCCGGCCTGCGCGCCTCAGGCCTGGAACCCTTCAGCGCAGAACTTCTGCCCAGCAACGACGGCGGCCTGGCCCTGGGTCAGCTCTGGGCCCTTTCCAGCGCCATGGCTACAACGGAATCGAAGCCGCCCCACCGCGTGCAGCACGCCCATGTGCCTGGCCCTGCCTGGTCGCATCCTCTCGATCACCCACCAGCCGCCTGCGGTGGAGCCGGTGGAGCCCCCTGATCTCTCCGGCGGCGGCGATCCGCTCTGGCGGGTGGCGGAGGTGGATTTCGGCGGGGTGCGCCAGGCCGTGAGCCTGGCCTGCCTGCCCCAGGCCCGGGTCGGCGATCAGGTGCTGGTGCATGTGGGGCTGGCCCTGAGCATCGTTGCGGAGGACGAGCCATGACCCAGACCCCAGTCGCCACCAGGATCACGGTGGATGGCAATGAGGCGGTGGCACGGGTGGCCTACCGACTCAACGAGGTGATCGCCATTTATCCGATCACGCCGGCCTCGCCGATGGGCGAATGGGCTGACACCTGGGCGAATGAGGAGCGTCCCAACCTCTGGGGTGCGGTGCCCACGGTGGTGGAACTGCAGAGCGAAGCGGGGGCGGCGGGGGCGGTGCATGGGGCCCTGCAGGCCGGCGCGCTCACCACCACGTTCACAGCCTCGCAGGGGCTGCTGCTGATGATCCCCAACCTCTACAAGCTGGCGGGGGAGCTGACGCCGGTGGTGCTGCACGTGGCCGCCCGCTCCCTGGCGGCCCAGGGCCTGTCGATCTTCGGCGACCACAGCGATGTGATGGCCACCCGCGGCACTGGCTGCGCCATCCTCTGCTCCGCCTCGGTGCAGGAAGCCGGCGACTTCGCCGCCATCGCCGCCCGCGCCAGCCTGCGCAGCCGCCTGCCGTTCCTGCATGTGTTCGACGGCTTCCGCACCTCCCATGAGATCCAGAAGATCGCCCCGATCGACGACGCCCTGCTGCGGCAGCTGATTCCAGACGACGCCATCGCCGCGCACCGGGCCCGGGCCCTGAGTCCAGACCATCCGGTGATCCGCGGCACCAGCCAGAACCCGGACGTGTATTTCCAGGCGCGCGAATCGGTGAACCGCTTCTACGACGTCGCCCCGCAGCTGGTGGCCGAGGCGATGGACCGGTTCGCGGCCCTCAGTGGGCGGCGCTATCAGCCGTTTGAGTATGTCGGGCCTGCCGATGCCGAGCGGGTCCTGGTGTTGATGGGGTCAGGCTGCGAAACCGCTCACGAAACGATGGAGTGGCTCAACCGCGCACACCCTGCGTCCGGCGGGGTGGGGCTGATCAAGGTGCGCCTGTTCCGTCCCTTCGCGGCGGACACCTTCGTGGCAGCGCTGCCAGCCACGGTGAAGGCCGTGGCGGTTCTGGATCGCTGCAAGGATCCCGGCGCCAGCGGCGAGCCGCTGTACCTCGATGTGCTGGCCGCCCTGGCCGAAGCCTGGCCGCTGCTCCATCCCGATCGGCCGCCGCCACGGGTGCTGGGCGGCCGCTACGGGCTCTCCTCCAAAGAATTCACGCCAGCGATGGTGAAGGCCGTGGTCGACCATCTGGCCCGGTTGCTGCCGGGAGGCAGCGGCCTGGCGGCCACTCCAGGCGTCCCTGCGGCCAAGGGAGCGGCTGCGCCGACCGTTGATCCAACCACCGTTGATCGAACCGCAGTGGTGCTGAACCATTTCAGCGTGGGCATCACCGATGACGTGACCCACCGCTCTCTACCGATCGATCCGGAGTTCGTCTGCGAAGGCACCAGCGACAGGGCCAGCAGCGAGACAGTCAGCAGCGAAACAGTTGGCAGTGAGACAGCCGGCCGGGAGGTACGGGCCGTGTTCTACGGCCTCGGCTCCGATGGAACGGTGGGCGCCAACAAGAGCACGATCAAGATCATCGGCGAGAGCACCGATCTGTTCGCCCAGGGCTATTTCGTCTACGACTCCAAGAAATCCGGCTCCGTCACGGTCTCGCACCTGCGCTTCGGGCCGCAGCCGATCCGCTCCACCTACCTGATCCAGCGCCCCACCCTGGTGGCCTGTCACCAATGGGATTTCGTCGGTCGCTTCGCCCTGCTGGAGGGCATCGAAGCCGGCGGCACCGTCCTGCTCAACAGTCCGTTTGATCCACAGGAGACCTGGCGGCGCCTGCCGGACTCCCTGCGGCAGCCGATCCGGCGGCAGGGGTTGCGGGTCTGGGTGATCGCAGCCGATCGGGTGGCACAGGAGGCGGGCATGGGCGGCCACATCAACACCGTGATGCAGGCCTGCTTCTTCGCCCTGAGCGGGGTGCTGCCCAGGCAGGCTGCGATCGAACGGATCCGCGCCGCGATCCACAAGTCCTATGGACGCAAAGGGGAAGCAGTGGTGGCGATGAACCTGCGCGCCCTGGACGCGGCGCTCGATCACCTGCTGCCGCTCGACTGGCAAGGGTTTGATGCAGAAGCCAGTGATGCGCAACCCGTTGATGCACAACCGGTCGACCCAGCCATGGCGGACACCCCGTCCCTGGTGGAGCGCCTCGCTGCAGCACCCGATTTCGTGCGCCAGGTGATCGCGCCGATGCTGGAGCGCCAGGGAGACACCCTGCCCGTGAGCGCCCTCCCCTGCGACGGCACCTGGCCCGTGGGCACGGCCCGCTGGGAGAAGCGCAACATCGCCGCCGAGGTGCCGGTCTGGGAGAGCGATCTCTGCGTGCAGTGCGGTAAGTGCGTGATGGTGTGTCCCCATGCGGTGATCCGCGCCAAGGTGGTGGCTCCCGAGGCCCTGGCCGCTGCTCCAGCGGGCTTCCGCCAGGCCCCGGCCCGCGACCAGGCCTTCGCCGAGCAGGCCTTCACGATCCAGGTGGGCGCGGAAGACTGCACCGGCTGCGCCCTCTGCGTAGCGGTGTGCCCGGCTCGCGACCGCAGCGAACCCAAGCGCAAGGCGATCAACATGGCGCCGCAGCGGCCGCTGCGGCAGCAGTCTCGCCAGTACTGGGACTTCTTCCTCTCCCTGCCCGAGGTGCCGCGGCAGGGGCTCAACCTCCACAAGATCGGCCAGCAGCAGCTGCAGCAGCCCCTGTTCGAATTCTCCGGGGCCTGCGCCGGCTGCGGCGAGACCCCCTACCTCAAGCTCGCCACCCAGCTGTTCGGCGATCGCATGGTGGTGGCCAACGCCACGGGCTGCTCCTCGATCTATGGCGGCAACCTGCCCACGACCCCCTGGAGCGCCAATGCCGCCGGGCGTGGTCCGGCCTGGAGCAACTCCCTGTTCGAAGACAACGCCGAATTCGGCTTCGGCATGCGGGTGGCGATCGACCAGCAACGCCGCATGGCCCTGGACCTCCTGGAACCGCTGGCTCCGCCAGCGCTGGCCGAAGCCCTGCGCGAGGCCGACCAGAGCGACGAAGCCGGCATCGAGGCCCAGCGTCAACGGGTGCAGGAGTTGCGGCGGCATCTGCAGCACCGCCTCGAGCGACTCCAGGGCGAGTCCGCAGGGGCGGATGGGACAGGTGAGCTGGATGGCAGCCGTGCCCAACGCCTGCTCGATCTGGCCGATGCCCTGGTGAAGCGCAGTGTCTGGCTGGTGGGGGGCGACGGCTGGGCCTACGACATCGGCTTCGGCGGTCTGGATCACGTGCTGGCCAGCGGCCGCGATGTGAACGTGCTCGTGCTGGACACGGAGGTGTACTCCAACACCGGTGGACAGATGTCGAAGGCCACCCCGACCGGTGCGGTGGCCAAGTTCGCCGCCGGTGGAAAGGCCTCACCCAAGAAGGATCTGGGCCTGATGGCGATGACCTACGGCAACGTCTATGTGGCCAGCGTGGCGATGGGGGCCCGCGATGAGCACACGATCCGGGCCTTCCTTGAGGCCGAGAGCTATCCAGGCCCGTCGCTGTTGATCGCCTATTCCCACTGCATCGCCCACGGCATCGACATGGCCCAGGGCATGGCGCACCAGCGGGCCTTGGTGGAGGCGGGGCGCTGGCTGCTCTACCGCTACGACCCCCGCCGCAGCGAGCGGGGCGAGACGCCCCTTCAGCTCGACAGCCCCAGCCCCCGGCGCCCCCTGGCTGAGGTGATGGCCTCGGAAAACCGCTTCCGCATGCTCAGCTACAGCCAGCCGGAGCGGGCACGGCAACTGGCACGGCAGGCCCAGGCCCATGTCGATCAGCGCTGGGAGTTCTATCGAAGTCTGGCTGGCCTACCCACGACCGATCCGGAGGTGCAGCCATGAGCCCCGACCTGTCCACCACCTACCTCGGCCTGGAGCTGCGCAGCCCCCTGGTGGTGGGGGCGGCCCGCCCCCTCAGCGAAGACCCGGACGTGTTGCTGGCCCTGGAGCGGGCCGGTGCCGGAGCCATCGTGTTGCACTCGCTCTTCCAGGAGGAGATCGAACAGCAGCAGCTCGATCTGCATCGCCACCTGCTGCAGGGCAGCGACAGCTACGGCGAAGCGCTGAGCTACGTGCCGGAAACAGCGATCAGCCATGGCGGCGATGCTCTCTACCTGCGTCACCTCGACTGGGCCCGGCAGCATCTGGCGATTCCGGTGATCGCCAGCCTCAATGGCACCCACCCCGGTCGCTGGGTGGAGACCGCCCGGCGGATGGAGGCGGCGGGGGCGGCGGCGATCGAGCTGAACATCTATGCCCTGCCCACCGATCCGCTCCTCTCCAGCGCCGCCATCGAAGCCGAAGTGGAGGAAATCGTGCGGGAGGTGCGCGCCGAGGTAAGCCTGCCGCTGGCCGTGAAGCTGAGCCCCTTTTTCACCAACCTGGCCGCGATGGTGCGGCGCCTGCG
Organism: Synechococcus sp. CS-1328; assembly: GCF_025128095.1. GTDB lineage: Bacteria > Cyanobacteriota > Cyanobacteriia > PCC-6307 > Cyanobiaceae > CBW1002. Next base: position 5,764 of record NZ_JAHLYT010000047.1, read on the forward strand.
CGAGGCCGGCGCCGATGGCCTGGTGCTGTTCAACCGCTTCTACCAGCCCGACATCGACATCGAGACCCTGGAGGTGCGCCCCAACCTGCTGCTCTCCACCCCCCACGATCTGCGCCTGCCGATGCGCTGGATCGCCCTGCTGCACGGCCATGAACCGCTCGATCTGGCCGGCAGCGGCGGTGTGCACCGCGGCACCGATGCGGTGCGCCTGCTGATGGCGGGCGCCTGCGTCACCCAGGTGGTGGGGGCACTGCTGCGCCACGGCCCCCAGCGCCTGTCGGGGCTGGAGGAGGAGCTGCGCCAGTGGCTGGCGGAGCACGAGCATGGCTCCGTGCGCGAGCTGATCGGTTGCATGAGCCAGAGCCGCTGCCCCAATCCCAGCGAATTCGAGCGGGCTCACTACATGCTGGCGGTGCAGACCTTCCGCCCGGCCGCGGCCGCAGCGGCACCGGGGCCCTGGTGAGCACGACCGTTCCGGCGGCCGACACGCGGTACGCCCGTTCTGCTGAGGCGGTGGAGCGCCTGGCCGCGCAGCTGGCGGCCACCGCGACCCGGCCCTGGACCCTGATGGAAGTGTGCGGCGGCCAGACCCACGCCATCGTGCGCTGGGGTCTGGATCAGTTGCTGCCCGAGGGGATCCGCCTGATTCATGGTCCGGGCTGCCCTGTGTGTGTCACGCCCGCGGCCACCCTGGATGCGGCCCTGGCCCTGGCGCGCCAGCCGGAGGTGATCCTCTGCTCCTACGGAGACATGCTGCGGGTTCCCGGCAGCCGCAGTGGCGATGATCTGCTGGGTGTGCGGGCCGCCGGCGGCGATGTGCGGCTGCTCACCAGCCCCCTGCAGGCAATCGCTCTGGCCCAGGCCCATCCCGATCGGCTGGTGGTGTTCCTGGCGGTGGGGTTCGAGACCACCGCCCCGGCCACGGCCCTGCTGGTGCGCCAGGCCACGGCCCTGGGGCTGGTGAATCTGGCGCTGCTGCCGGCCCATGTGCGGGTGGTTCCGGCCATGGAGGCGATCCTGAGTGGACCCGACAACCAGGTGCAGGGCTTTCTGGCGGCGGGCCATGTGGGAGCGGTGATGGGCACGGCGGAGCTGCAGGGTCTGGTGCAGCGGCAGGGGGTGCCGGTGGTGATCAGCGGCTTCGAACCCGTGGAGCTGATGGCCGGAATCCTGCGCTGCGTCCAGCTGCTGGAGGCCGGCGAGAGCGCCGTGGCCAACGCCTACGGGCGGGTGGTGCAGGAAGGGGGTAATCCCGAGGCCCAGCAGCTGATCGAGGCGGTGTTTGAGGTGGTGGATCAACCCTGGCGCGGCCTGGGGGTGATCCCGGCCGGCGGCCTGGCCCTGCGCCCGGCCTATGCCGCCCTGGAGGCGCGCCATCACCGGCCGCAGCTGCTCGAGCAGCCCCAGCCTGCGGCGGCGCAGGAGCCGCAACAATCGCAGGAGCCGCATAACCTGCCAGTCTGCATTTCCGGCCAGATCCTGCGCGGGGTGCGGCGCCCCTGCGACTGCCCTGCCTTCGGCAGCAGCTGCACCCCGGAACATCCCCTGGGCGCCCCGATGGTGTCGAGTGAAGGGGCCTGCGCCGCCTACCACCGCTACCGCCCCAACTGAGCAGGATGGAGCAGAACGCCCGGATAAGGCTGGCCCATGGGGGTGGCGGCACCCTGATGCAGCAGCTGATCGACCAGGAGCTGCGGCGCCTCTACGCCGATCCGCAGCAGCTGCTGCACGACGCCGCCAGCCTGACCCTGCCCCCGGGGCAGCTCGCCTTCACCACCGACAGCTACGTGGTGCAGCCGCTGGAGTTTCCCGGCGGCGACATCGGCTCCCTGGCGATCACCGGCACCGCCAACGACCTCGCCATGGCGGGGGCCCGTCCGCTTCACCTGAGCGTGGCGTTGATTCTGGAAGAGGGGTTGCCACTGAGCCTGTTGCGGCGTGTCGTGGGATCGATGGTGACCGCCTCCCGCGCTTGCGGCCTCACGATCGTGACCGGCGACACCAAGGTGGTGGAGCGGGGCAAGGCGGACGGCCTGTTCATCAACACCAGCGGCATCGGTGTGGTGGAAGCATCGCAGCCGATCCATCCCTCCCGGATCGCCGCCGGCGATCAGCTGCTGGTCAGTGGGGATCTGGGCCGGCACGGCGTGGCGATCCTCGCCGCTCGCCATGGGCTGCAGCTTGATCCTCCGGTGCTGAGCGACTGCGCGCCCCTCTGGCCGTTGGTTCAGCAGCTGCTGCAGCGGGGTGCGCGGATCCACTGCCTGCGGGATCTCACCCGCGGCGGCCTGGCCAGCGCCCTGCAGGAATTGGCGCTGGCGGCCGGGCTGACGCTGCAGATCGAGGAGGAGCGGATCCCCGTGATCGAGCCGGTGGCCCGCTGCTGCGACCTGCTGGGCTTCGAGCCGCTGCATCTGGCCAATGAGGGGCGCTTCCTGGCCGTGGTGCCAGCCGAGAGCCTGGATCGGGTGGCACCCCTGCTGGAGGCCTGGGGCGGCAGCTGGATCGGCTCGGTTCTGCCCGAGATGGGGGAGGCCCCCGTGCTGCTGCGCACCGCCTACGGCAGCAGCCGCGTGCTCAGGCCCCTGAGCGGAGAACTGCTGCCCAGGATCTGCTGATCGCCCGTTACAAGAATGTGCCCCACAGTTGCCTGATATCAACCAGGCGATTGATGCGGCTTGAAAGAAAAATCATGGGCGATACTGGATTCGAACCAGTGACCCCTTCCGTGTGAAGGAAGTGCGCTACCGCTGTGCTAATCGCCCTTTGTGTCTGGATCTGAGTCTGAACTCAGGCCTACCGAGTGATGGTCCATCATCCCGGCGGCTGCGGAAACCGCTGCCTTGATCGGAGCTTAAACCATCACCCCTCCTGCCACGGCGGCCGAACAACCCGGCCAGGTTTCGTTTCCTGGCAAGCCCCGCCCCTGCGCTGCGATCGGCGACCATGGACGCCAGTCACTGATCGAACAACGGGCAGCGATGGTGGGAACGGGTCAGCATGGGGCAGCGCACACCGATGTGCTGATCGTGGGCGGTGGTGTGTGTGGCACGGCCCTGCTGTTCGAACTGGCCCGCTACACCGACCTCCACCACGTGACCCTGGTGGAGCGCTATGGCCGCCTGGCCCAGGTGAATTCGCGCGCCACCAACAACAGCCAGACGATCCACTGCGGCGACATCGAGACCAACTACACCCTCGAGAAGGCTGTGCGGGTGAAGCGCACGGCCGAGATGATCGTCCACTACGCCGACCTGCTCGATCCGGCCACGCGCGAGCGCTGCGTCTTCCGCACCCCGAAGATGGTGCTGGGGGTGGGGGAGCAGGAATGCTCCTTTCTGCGGCAGCGGTTCGAGCGCTTTTCCGCCCATTTCCCCGCCATGGAATGGCTGGAGAAGGAGCAGATCGCCGAATGGGAACCCCAGGTGGCCCTGGTGAACGGCCAGCTCAGACCTGAGCCCCTCGTGGCGATCGGCATTCGCCGCACCTACACGGCGGTGGATTACGAAGAGCTTTCAGCCTCGTTTGTGAAACAGGCTCAGCAGGCGGTGCGCGGCAGCGACCGCAGCCTCGACATCCGCATGGGCACCACGGTGGAGGCGATCGAGCCGGAGGGGGAGGGCTTCCGGGTTCGGCTTCGCGTCACTCCCGCTGCAGGAGCGGCCTCAGGATCGACGCGCCTGGCCACGACTCCAGGAGTGGTGCAGGAGATCGTGGCCCGGCATGTGGTGGTGAATGCCGGGGCCCACAGCCTGCTGATGGCGCAGCGGATGGGCTACGGGCTGGAGTACTCCTGCTTGCCGGTGGCCGGCAGCTTCTACTTCACGCCGGATCTGTTGCGCGGCAAGGTCTACACCGTGCAGAACGACAAACTGCCCTTCGCCGCCATCCACGGCGACCCAGACGTGCGGGCGCCCGGCAAAACCCGGTTCGGCCCCACGGCCCTGCTCCTGCCCCTGCTGGAGCGCTATAAGCCCGCCTCCTTCTGGGAGTTCCTGCAGGTGCTGCGGCTCGACTGGGCGGTGCTGGCCGTGTTCTGGCAGCTGCTGCGGATCGCCGACATTCGCAACTACATCCTCAAGAACCTCCTCTTCGAGGTGCCCTGGCTGCGGCGGCGCCTGTTCCTGGCGGACGCCCGCAAGATCGTGCCGGGCATGCAGCTGCAGGATCTCAGCTTCGCCGAGGGCTATGGCGGCGTCAGACCCCAGCTGATCAACAAGCAGGAGCGCCGCCTGATGCTCGGCGAGGCACGGCTCGAACCGATCCCCGGCCTTGTGTTCAACGTGACGCCCTCACCCGGGGGCACCTGCTGCCTGGGCAATGCCGCCATCGACCTCGAAGCGATCGTGGCGCGGCTGGACTGCGGCTATGACCGCGACCACCTGGCTCACGAGCTGTACGGCGAGGCCCCCGCAGGGGTTGCCGAGCGCACCGCCCAGCAGACGATCGCCGGCTGAGCCGTCAGGCGCCGCCGCGGAACAGGTGGTTGTGACTGGCGGAATAGAGCTTCGAGCGGGCTTCGGCCGGTGCCTGCAGGGCCGGACTCACCACATAGAGGGTGGTGCGGATCAGCTCCTTCTCCCGGCTCACGGCTGCCATGCGCTCGAGGGGCACCACCGTGAGCCACTGGTCCGGCCAGCTCACCCGATAGCCGATCGCTACAGGGGTGTCGGCCGGATAGTGCCGCAGCAGTTCCGTCTGCACCTCCTCCACGTGGCGGGCACTCAGGTAGAGGCAGAGGGAGGCCCGCAGTGCCGCCAGCCGTTCCAGGCTTTCGCGCTCCGGCACCCCCGTGCGCCCACCGGCGCGGCTGAGCACGATCGTCTGAACCAGGCCCGGAATCGTGAGTTCGCTCTGAAGGGCCGAGGCGGTGGCCTGGTAGGCACTCAGGCCAGGCACCACCTCCACACCGATGCCGGCATCGGCTAGGCGACAGATCTGTTCGGCCAGCGCCCCATAGAGGCAGGGATCACCGTCATGAAGCCGCACCACCCGTAGGCCCTGGCGGGCGCGATCCAGCACCCGTTCCATCACCTCCTCGAGGGTGAGGGTGCTGGTCCGGATGCGTTCGCAGGTCGCGGGGGCCAGCGCGGCGATCTGGGGATTCACCAGGGAATCGGTCCAGACCAGCACATCGGCCTGTTCGAGCAGCCGGGCCGCCCGCAGGGTGAGCAGATCAGGGGCACCGGGACCGGCACCGACGATCCACACCGGATACTCACTCATGGCTGGGACGTCACGCCGGAAGGATCGGGCAGGGATCTGTGGCGACCGTAGAGCCACCAGAGGCCGAGGCCGCCCAGAGCGATCAGCAGCAGGCTCATCAGCTGGGCCATGCGCAGGCCACCACTGCAGAAGGGGGGCTGGGAGAACAGGCAGAGCGGATCGAGGCGCAGCCCTTCGATCCAGATGCGGCCGCTGCTGTAGGCCATCAGGTAGATGCAGCTCAGGGCGCCAGCCGGGAGGGCGATGCGACCGCGGCTGGCGCTGCGGAAGAGCAGGAGCAGCAGCACACAGACCCCCAGATTCCAGATGGATTCATAGAGAAAGGTGGGATGAAAGCCGGTGCGCTCCAGAACTTCCACCGGACGCTGGGCCAGGGGGATATAGAGCTTCCAGGGAAGCTCGGTGGGCAGGCCGAAGGCTTCGGAATTGAAGAAGTTGCCCCAGCGGCCGATCGCCTGGCCCAGGGCCACCGAAGGCACCAGCACATCGAGCAGGCTCCAGAAGGGCAATGCCCGCCAGCGGCAGAAGAGGATGGTGGTGAGCACGCCGCCGATCAGGGCACCGTGGATGGCGATGCCGCCACGCCAGATCGCCAGGGCATCCCAGGGATTGTCCTGGAACTGGCGCCACTCCAGGCTCACGTAATAGAGGCGGGCCCCCAGCACCGCCCCGAGCACGATCAGGGGCAGCAGGTCGGCCACGAGGCTGGGATCAATGCCGCGCCTGCGGGCCAGCCGGCTGGAGAGCATCAGGCCCACCAGCACCGCCAGGGCGATTAGCAGGCCATACCAGCGCAGTGCAAAAGGGCCCAGCTGGAAGACCAGGGGCCCCGGAGAGGTGAACAGAGCAAAGGGCATCAGACGCCTTCGGCGGCCTGCACCTTCTCAATCTGGCGCTTCTTCAGCACCAGCATGATCTGAGCCAGGGCCACAGAGGCGAAGAAGGCGAGCAGGCCGTAGATGCGCACGGGATCCTGCAGCACGATCTCGGTATCGATCTGACCAAAACCACCCACATTCGGGTCGTTGGAGATCGGGGCACCGGCTTCGACCGCATCACCCACCGCCACGATCAGGCTGGGGCCGGCGGGCACGGTGTCGCTCACGGTGCTGCCATCGGCGGTGGTGATCTCCACCACAGTGCCGCCACCGTCAGCCGGGGTGATGGCACTCACCTGGCCAGCCACCGAGGCTGTGTAGACCGTGTTGTTCGACTTCTCACCGGTGGGATAGACCTGGCCGCGTCCGCGATTGCCACCTACGTGGATCGAGTATTTGCCGAAGTGAATGCTGCTGTCAGCGGCAGGATCGGGAGAGAGGATCGGGAAGACGATCTCCTGGTGCTGATCACCAGGCAACGGACCCACCAGCAGGATGTTGGGCTGGTCGTCGCTGTACTGGGTGTAATAGATGCCGGCCGTTTCTTGCTTCAGTTCCTCGGACAGACGATCCTGAGGCGCCAGGATGAAACCATCCGGCAGCATCACCACGGCACCCACGTTCAGGCCGGCGGCGCTGCCATCACCGGAAACCTGTTGCACTGAGGTGTCGTAGGGGATCTCCACCACCGCCTTGAAGACGGTGTCCGGCATCACGGCCTGGGGCACCTCGACGCGGGTGGCCTTCTTGGCGAGATGGCAGTTGGCGCAGACCAGCTTGCCGGTGGCTTCGCGGGGGCTGGCGTAGTTCTGCTGGGCCCAGAAGGGATAGGCCCAGCTCGGGGCGGCGGCGCTGACGAGCACACCGCAGGCCAGGACAGAGCCGAGCAGAAGAGAAACGAGGCGGCGCATGGGAGAGGGGGCGGCTGGACGGGCGGAGAGAAAAGGGAAGCGGCTCAGACCCACCAGGGCTTCTCACCCGTGCGGAAATCGGTGTCGGTCCACTGGCTGAGGAACACGGTGTCGTTCTCGACCGACACATTCGCCAGGGCCAGCGACAGGGGTGCCGGACCGCGCACCACCTTGCCGGTGGCGTCGTACTGGCTGCCGTGGCAGGGGCACATGAACTTGTTGGCGCCGCTGTTCCAGGGCACCACGCAGCCCAGGTGAGTGCAGATCGCGTTGATGCCGTAGCTGCCGATCGCGTCGGCACCTTCAACGATCAGATAGGTGGGGTCGCCCTTGAGGCCCTGCACCAGGCTCCGATCTCCCTCCTTGTGGGTGTCCAGCCAGCCCGTGGCCGTCACGGTGTTGCCGAGCTCATCCTTGGCGGTGGTGCCGCCACCACCGCCAGCGGCCCGGGGGGGGATGAAGTAGTTCACCACCGGATAGAGAGCGCCGAGAGCCACCCCGGTGAGCGAACCGAAGGTGAGCAGATTCATGAACTGCCGACGACCCATTCCGGGCACATCGCTCGCAGGCATCTGGGTCATGCGGGGCTGACGGTCGTCGGGACCGAGGCAACGTGGCGACCATTATGAACCTTGCCCAGCCCGGCACGTCCGCCACCCGGGGGCTGACCAGGCTGGCTGCAACATGCTGTGGTGGAGTCCGCCCTGCTTCCGTGTCCGAATCCGGCGCCACCAGCCGCCAGGGGCCCCTGTCCGTTGAGGAAGTGGTGGCGATTCTGCGGCGCCGCTGGCAAGCCTCCTACGACCTCCAACTGGTGCAGCGACGGGGTCGTCTCTACCTGCAGGTGATGTGGGCCTATCTCGAGCAGCAGTCGTTTCCGCTCAGCGCCGATGAATATGCCGATCGGATGGAGGAGCTGGTGGGTGCCCTCAACGGCATGGGAGTGGCCGGGCAGGTGCGCAGCTGGCTCAGCAGCACCAACGATCGGCCCCGCCTGGGCAAGGCGATGAATCTGGCCCTGGAACTCCCTCCCGAACGGGCCAGCGAATTTCTGCTCTGAGCGTGAGCCGTTGCTGCAGCGGCAGCGGCACGTGGCAGCAGTCAGAGGCATCGATCCAGAGGCACTGGCCCGTGGCCTCAGCCAGCAGCAGCCGGAGCGGCTGGCCGCACCCGTTCCGCCAGGGCCACCAGGGCGACACCGACCAGGTAGAGGGCTGTGATCGCACCGCTGAGCAGCAGCATCGTGAACGGATCCGTGGACGGCGTCAGCACGGCTCCGGCAATGGCCGCGACCAGAAGCACCCAGCGCCAGCCAGCCAGCATCACCTTGGCCCGGATCAGCCCCAAGGCGCCAAGCAGCAGCTGCAACACCGGCAACTGGAAGGCCAGGGCGGTGGCCACCATCAGCAACAGAACAAAGTCCAGATAGCGCTCGATCGACCAGAGCGGCTCGACCACATCCGCGCCGTAGTTCACCAGGAAGCGCAAAGCGGCTGGCACCAGGGCCCACCAGGCAAAGGCGAGGCCAGCGACAAACAACACCGCCGATCCCGCCACCGCCGGGGCCACCAGTTGCCGTTCCCGCCGGGTCAGGCCAGGCAGCACGAAGCCGAGAATCTCGTAGAGCACATAGGGAAGGGCCAGGCTGAGGCCGGCGTAGCCCGCCACCTTGAGGGAGACGAAGAGAAACTCGCCCGGCGCCAACTGCAGGAAGCGGATGCCCTGCGCCGGAACCTCCAGCAACTTGACCAACGGACGGACCACCACCAGGCAGCCCGCCGCCGCAATCACCACCGCCAGCAGGCTGCGCAGAACCCGGTTGCGCAGTTCGTCGAGATGCTCCATCAGGGTCATCTCCACTTCACCTGGATAGGCATCAGCCCCGTCTTCAGCCCCGGACTCAGCACCGCTATCGACCATCCCCTGATCGGAGATGGCGCTCACGGCGCCAGGGATGCGAATCGGTGCTGGTGGTCCTGCACCAGCTGCTGGTCCGGAGATGGGTTCCGGTGCCGTGATGGGGGTGTCGGTGTCGCTCATGGTCCAGGCTCCCAGGCCAGGCTAGGGGGATCGGCCCTCGGCTCGCCCTCGTGAGCGTCGATGACCGCTGCCCGCTGCGCCAGCCAGGCGGCGGCCCGGCCGGGCTCGCCCCAGAGCAGAGCGCCGCCGCGATGGCGCACCGTCCCCGGTCCAGCCCCGGGGATGCGCTGCAGCTCCTCGGTGGGCACCATCACCACCGGCACACGGCGGTTGCCGCGGGCGCGGCTGAAATGGGCCGCCAGATCCGCCGCCGCCTGGAGGTCGTCATCGCCGGCGACCGCCAGGGACGCCTTCAGAACCACGTGGCTGCCTGGACACTCCTGGGCGTGGAACCAGAGATCGCCGCGCCGCGCCTGACGCAGGCTGATCCATTCGTTCTGGCGATGGTTGCGGCCCACCTGCACGATCAGGCCGGCCGCCGTGGTGCCCTGCAGGGGCTCTGGGGCCATGGCCTTGGCCGCAGCCCGGCGATGGGCGCGCCGCTGGGGCTGCGGCGCCGGTGCTGGCCCCCTGGCGCTGTCTGTTCCCTCCGGTCCGCCGGGGCCATCCCGCAGCTCCTCGGCCAGGGCCTCCAGCTGCTCGACGCCATCGGCCTGGTCGAGGAAGGTGCGGCTGTGCTCCAGCCAGGCAAGCCGCTGGCGGTGCCGCTCCAGCCGTGGTGTGATCGCCGCCAGCGAGCGCCGCAGCTTGCGGGCCCGCCGGTAGAGCGCCTGGGCCTCGTCGATCTGCTCGCGGGACAGCGCGAACTGACTGAGCAGGTCGTCCGCCTGGCTCTGCAGGGCTTCACTACCGCCAGCCGCCTCCATCAACGCCTCCTGCTGGTGCAACTGCCGCTGCTCACGCTCGGTTGCGGCCTTCAGCTGCTGGGCGAGCTGGTGCTGGCGACGCTGCAGCTCCCGCGCCCCCAGCAAGGTGCCGTAGTAGCCGGCCAGGGCCGTATTGATGGGAAGGCTGTCGCCAGCCTGAGCGGGATCCGCCGCAGCCGGATCAACCCGCCAGCAGCGGTAGACCGTGGGGCCAGCTGTATCGAAAAAAAAGCACTTATCGTCCACCGCCCTCAGCCAGGCGCACCACCGCTGCCACAACCGTGACCAACCGGCCGCATCCAGCTCCTGCACAGGCTGAGCCAACCAGGCGGCGCTCTGCTCCGCGGACTCCCCCGCCAGCTGGCGGGCCAGGGCCGGGCTGATGCCCTGATAGCTCTCCCGCAGCGCCCGTTCCAGGGGCAGGGGCAACAGACTCAGGCGCCGCTGCCAGCTCTCGAACGGTTCGGCCGGATCGGGGCGATCGCCGCCCAGGGGTGGCGGCGGCTGGTAGGGGTCGCCGTTGCCGATCGGCCGCAGACGCGACTGTCCCTGCCGCACCTGATGGCCCAGGGCCATCACCCGCTCCTCAGCGTCGAGCAGAAAGATGTTGCTGTGGCGCCCCATCAGTTCCACCACCAGCTGCCGTTGGGGAGGCTCGCCGGGACGGGGCGCGAAACGCAGGTGCACGACGCGCTCCCAGCCGTCCTGGGCCAGCTCCACCAGGGCCAGCCCCTTGAGGCCATGCTGCAGCTGCTGGGCCAGGGTGCTGCCGTCACCCTGACGGCGCGGTGCCGGGATCGCCAGCAGCCGAGGGGCTTCCGCCATCCAGCTGATCTCCAGCCAGCGCATGCCGTCGAGGCTGCGCAGCCCCAGTTGCACCGTGTGCGAGGCGCTCTGCTGTGCCTTCTCAAAGCGGCTCGGCACCAGAGCGGCACGCAGCTCCCCCAGCACCGCCCGCAGGCTGGTCACGTCCAGAGGCTGGAGGGGTTGGGTTGACACCATCACCGCTGGCAGGGGATCACGGCCGAGGCTGCTTACTCTGCTGCGCAGCAGTGTCACCTCCATGGCCCGCGCCGCGTCGTCCGCCCGGCTCACCGTGATCACCGGTCCCAGCGGCGTGGGCAAGGGCACGCTGGTGAGCCGCTTACTGCAGCGCCAGCCACGCATCTGGCTGTCGATCTCAGCCACCACCCGCCAGCCCCGGGCCGGTGAGGTCGACGGCGTGCACTACTTCTTTCTCAGTCGTGACGCCTTCGAGGCGCAGGTGGCCGCAGGCGGCTTCCTCGAATGGGCCGAATTTGCCGGCAACCTTTACGGCACGCCGCGGCAGCCGGTGGAGCAGCATCTCGCCGAAGGACGGCCGGTCCTGCTGGAGATCGAACTGGAAGGGGCCCGTCAAGTGCGTCACTCCTTCCCGTCGGGCCAGCAGCTGTTGATCCAGCCCCCCTCCTTTGAAGAGCTGGAACGGCGGATCCGTGGCCGCGGCACCGACAGCGAAGCCGCCATCGCGAAGCGCCTGGAGCGCGCCAGGGTGGAGCTGGCCGCCGCAGCCGAGTTCGATGCCTGCCTGGTGAACGGGGATCTGGAGGTGGCGCTGGCGGACCTGGAACAGCTCATGGATCTGGGCACCAGCAAGAGCTGATCTTTGCGTTGATGCGTGAGCTGATCGGTCCAATCTGTCGGATCTGTCCGATTTGTTGTCCGACCTGTCCGATCCGATACGACCAGACACAAGAGCATGGCGATCCCAGCATCAACGCTGGATCGGCGCAGCCGAAACCTTGCGATTGATCAGAGCTTCGTCCCGATCATCCGGACCTGATGGCGAGCCAATCAGCATCACCAACTGCAGACGCAGAACATCGCCAGCCCCGCAGGCTCCGGGGCAAACATGGCAAACACGCCGTTCCTAACCACAAAAAAGCGGCCCCAAAAAGGAGCCGCTAAGGATAGGTGAGCCTGGGAAAGATTTCAGCTATTGAACCTGAGAGGGCATCCAAACAACTCTTTGGAGGTCGCCTTCCCAACCACCGAATTCAATCAGATTCAGAGGGGGTGGAACAGAAGATCCGGGAAGAAGCGATTGAACTCAATCATGATTCCAGCGGTGATCGTGAACCAGATGGCAGCGAACACCGGAGCGGTGGTCAGGAATTTCTTCATGTCAGAGAAGGGTGAAGCGTGTTAGGAAGCAGGACATCAGCCTGCCGCGATTAAGAACCTGCCGCGATCAACAGCCTGTGGAGATCAACAGCCTGTGGCAGTCACCAGCCTGTCGCCTTCAGCGGGGCGACACGGTGACCTTGTTGTCCGACTCGAGCAACTTGCCGCTGGTGAATTCACCGAAGGCCGCGATCGGCCAGCTGGCGGCTGCCAGGGTGCTCTTCAGGGCCAGGGAGAGATCGATCTGGATCTCCTTGGTGGTGGCGTCCTTGGTGCCACGGATGGCCTGCAGGTAGGAGCGACCAGCCCAGCCGATGCAACCGGCGATGTAGAGGAAGGCGATGCCGGGGATCATGAAGTCTCCGGCGTGGCTCCAGCGGCCATCGACAATCAGGTGGGGCAGACCATCAGTGCCGCAGACGGCCTTGCTGTACATCGCAAAGCGAGCTTTGGCCTGCTCGGTCTGGGCCGCGCCGGCCCGCTGCTGGAACCGCGGGCTCTCGGCGCAGGGGGTCAAACCGGCTACATCAGCCCTGGCGGACGGAGCGAAGCCAAGGATGAGAAAGGCGGAAAGAACGACGGCGAATAGACGGCGCATAGGGAGTTCGGCCGCAGGGCAGGATGTCACGACCGGACAGTAGGAGCGGCCCCCAGAGTCCATGGCCACGATTCTTGCCCTCGAAACAAGTTGTGACGAGTCGGCAGCGGCGATTGTGCGGGATCGCACCGTTCTGGCCCATGCCGTGGCCTCCCAGGTAGAGGAACATGCGCGTTTCGGTGGCGTGGTGCCTGAAATCGCCTCGCGACGGCATGTGGAGGCGCTGCCCCAGCTGATCGCCACCGTGCTGACCGAGAGCGGCGTGGCGCTGCCCCAGCTGGATGCGGTCGCCGCCACAGTGGCGCCGGGCCTGGTGGGAGCCCTGCTGGTGGGGTCGGTCACGGGCCGCACCCTGGCCCGCCTGCATGGATTGCCGTTCCTGGGCATGCATCACCTTGAGGCGCACCTCTGCTCGGTAGAGCTCGGATCTCCGCTGCCGCCGGGGCCCTATCTGGTGCTGCTGGTCAGTGGTGGCCATACCGAACTGATCCGGGTCGATGGTCCCGGGCGCTATCAGCCGCTGGGCCGCAGCCATGACGACGCCGCCGGCGAGGCCTTCGACAAGGTGGCACGCCTGCTCGGATTGACCTACCCCGGCGGGCCTGCCATTCAGGCCGCCGCCGAAGGCGGCGATCCCCACCGCTTCGCCCTGCCCAAGGGGCGGGTATCGAGGCCGGAAGGGGGCTTCTACCCCTATGACTTCAGCTTCAGCGGCCTCAAGACCGCCATGCTGCGCCAGGTGAGGGCGCTCGAGGCCACGGCAGAGCCTCTTCCTGTGGCGGATCTGGCGGCGAGCTTCGAGCAGGTGGTGGCCGATGTGCTGGTGGAGCGCAGCTGCCGCTGTGCCCGCGACCAGGGTCTGGCCACGATCGTGCTGGTGGGCGGCGTGGCGGCCAACCGGCGCCTGCGGCAACGGATGGAGCGGAGCTGCGCCGAGGCCGGGCTGCAATGGCGTCTGGCTCCACTGGCGTTCTGCACCGACAATGCCGCCATGGTGGGCGTGGCAGCCACCCAGAGATTCGCGCAGGGTTGCAGCAGCCCGATGGATCTGGGCGTTGCGCCGCGGTTGCCGCTGGTTCAGGCCGGGCAGCTGTACGAGGCAACAGCTTGTTTCTGATCGCCCTAGGGTGGAAGGATTCTCTGAGGGCTGGTCGCCATGGCGCCGGTGGAGCAGGGCCAGGTTGGGAGCACGACCGATCCAGGTCAGGTTGCTGTGGCGCCGATTGACGCTGCCCTGCCGGGCGACGTTGAGTCTCAGGCCGTGGTCGAGCCGGTTGGCCCGGAAGAGCTGAATGCCTGGCGACGGGGCTTCACGCCCCAGGCGGAGATCTGGAACGGCCGGCTGGCGATGCTGGGCCTATCCGTTGGGCTGACCGTTCTGCTGATTGCCCGCCTGGCTGCCGGCCACTGAAACCGGCCCACTGAACAACCCGCGATCAGGTTCTGCCGCGCAGAGCCTGGGCAAGCTCATTGGGCTTGAGGCTCACAGCCACGGCATCCTCTGCTTCGACGCGGCCGTCTTCCACCAGCTTGACCAGGCTCTGGTTGGTGGTCACCATGCCATCGAAACCACTGCGCTTCATGATCTCTTCGATCTCGTCGAGTTCGCCGCGCTGGATGTAGTCCTTGCAGGCTTCGGTGTTGATCAGGATGTCGTGAAAAGCAGCCCGTTTGCCATCGGTGGTCTTGATCAGGCCCTGGGCGACCACCCCCAGCAAGGTTTCAGACACCGCGCGCCGCACCGCATCCTGCTCCTGGGGCGGATACATCCCCAGCACCCGCTCCACGGTCTTCACGGCGGAATTGGTGTGCAGCGTTCCGAACACCAGGTGACCCGTCTGGGAGGCTTCGATCGCGGTGGCCAGGGTTTCCTGGTCACGGATTTCGCCGATCAGGATCACATCCGGATCCTCCCGCAGGGCGGCACGCAGGGCGTTGTGAAACAGCTTGGTGTGCTGGCCCACTTCCCGGTGGCGAATGAGAGATTGGCGACTCTCATGCACAAATTCCACCGGATCCTCAATTGTGAGGATGTGGCGGGTCATGTTGCGGTTGATCCAGTCGATCATCGCCGCCAGCGTGGTGCTCTTGCCGGAACCTGTTGGACCGGTCACCAGGATCATGCCCTTGGGCAGGGCTGAAATCCTCTTGAGGACCGACGGCAGATGCAGGTCCTCCAGGGTGGCGATCTTCTGAGGAATCAACCGCAGCACCATCGCCGGCCCCCGGAACGAATCGAGCACGTTGATGCGGACCCGCGCGAAGGGGAAGGCAAAACTGCCGTCGAATTCCTTGTCTCGCTGAAAGGCATCGATTTCAGCGGGCGTCAGCATCTCCCGCAGCCAGCTCTGGAACGTGGCGGCGTCGGTCACCGGCCAACCGGTGCGCGCCATCTCGCCGCGGGCTCTGTAGCGCGGTTCTTCACCAATGCCCAGGTGCACATCCGAATGGTTCCGCTCGTGGGCCAGGCGCACGATGCCCTCCAGATTGGCGGGTTGGGGCCCGTAATTGCCACCCTCCTCTCCAGCTGCTGCCACCGGGGTGGTGGACTGTTGGGTGCTGGGTGGTGGCGGCGGTGGTGGCGGTTGCAGCCCCTTGCCGGGCGAGGCAGGGGTGGGTGGCTGGGCCGGAGCGGCCACCGGGAACGGGGAGGGCAGAGCCGAGGTTCCGGCGGGGGGGAAGGGCGAAGGCGGAAAGGGAGAATCGGCCTGGGCCATGCCGGAGCGGAACGGGTCGGGTTCAACCAGCTTCGCCCCTATCGGGCCAGGAAGCCACCATCCCTAGGATCCGGGCATTGCTGCTGGGCGACGGGATGCCACTGGTCACGATCGTGCTGGGCACCCGGCCGGAGGCGATCAAACTGGCCCCGGTGATCCGTGCCTTTCAGCAGGCCCCGGACCTGACCACCCGTGTGGTGCTCACCGGCCAGCACCGCGAGATGGTCAGCCAGGTGATGGAGCTGTTCGGCCTCCAGGCCGATCACGATCTGGCGCTGATGGCTCCCAAGCAGACCCTCACCCACGTGACCTGTGCCGCCCTCCAAGGTCTGGAAAAGGAATTCACCGAGCATCGACCGGACCTGGTGCTGGTCCAGGGCGACACCACCACCGCCTTCTCCTCAGCCCTGGCGGCCTTCTATGGCCAGATCCCCGTGGGGCATGTCGAAGCCGGCCTGCGCACCGACAACCTGCTCGACCCCTTCCCCGAGGAGGCCAATCGCAGGCTGATCTCCCAGCTCGCCCAGCTTCACTTCGCGCCGACGGCGCAATCGGCCAGCAATCTGCGCGCCTCCGGTGTGGTGGGCGACATCCTCATCACCGGCAACACGGTGATCGATGCTCTGCTGCTGATGGCGGAGACGGCCCCGGACTGGGATCTGCCCGGCCTCGACTGGACCAGGCAGCGGGTGCTGCTGGCCACCGTGCACCGTCGCGAGAACTGGGGCGAACGGCTGCAGCAGATCGGCCGGGGTTTCCTCGATCTGCTGGAGCGTTTTCCCGATACATCCCTGCTGCTGCCGCTGCATCGCAACCCCACCGTGCGCGAACCCCTGCAGGCCCTGTTGGGCGACCATCCCCGTGCCTTCCTCACCGAACCCCTCGACTACGATCGCCTGGTGGCGGCGATGCGGGGCTGCACGCTGCTGCTGACCGATTCGGGCGGCCTGCAGGAGGAGGCACCCGCTTTGGGCAAGCCGGTGCTGGTGCTGCGCCGCACCACCGAGCGCCCCGAAGCGGTGGAAGCCGGCACCGCTCGCCTGATCGGCACCGACAGCGGCGACATCCTGCGGGAGGCCAGCCACCTGCTGGAGGATCCCGAGGCCTACGCGGCCATGGCCCAGGCCCACAACCCCTTCGGCGATGGGCAGGCGAGCGGACGCATCCTGGAGGCGGTCCGCAGCTTTCTCAACGGCGGGGACGCTCAGTAGGCCTGCAGCTGGTCAACCTGCACTCAGGCACCCTTGCCTGAGTCGGCCTGCATGGAGATCCATCTCCAAGTCAGTCCGTCTGTGGACGCTTGCGGGCCCAGGGAGGCAGGTCGATGAACACCCGCTCGCCTGGCTTGAGGCCCGTGATGATCTGGGTGTCCTTGCCGCTGCTGGCCCCGAGCTCCACCGGCTGGAAGGTGGGCTCGCGCTCAGGGCCGATCCTGAGCACGCCAGGTTTGCCTTCCTCGGTCACCACTGCCACGGTGGGCACCAGGGTCTCGGAGCGCAGCTGACCGGCCTGAAAGTCGATGTCGGCAGTCATGCCGATGCGCAGCTCCGGCGGCGGATCGATCAGCTGCAGCTTCACCTCAAAGGAGGTGACATTGTTGAGTTTGATCGCCCGCGGCGCAATGCGCCGCACCTGGGCCGCAAAGCGCTGATCGGGGAAGGCATCCACCCGCACGCTGGCCATCTGGCCCACCCGCAGGCGGCCGATGTCGTTCTCCGGCACCTTGGCCAGCACCTCCAGACCCTGGGCCAGTTCCACCACCGAGGAACTGGTGGCACCGGCCGTGGCCGACGCTGTGGTGGTGGGTGTCACGAAGGCGCCAGGGTCAGCGAACCGCTGGGTGATCACCCCATCGAAGGGGGCCCGCACGATCAGCTCCTCCCGTTCCACCTGACGCTGCTCCAGCCGCTGACGGGCCGCGGCCACATTGGCCTCATCCACGTGAAAGGCCCCCAGGGCCCGTTGGTAGTCGTCAGCGCTGATCGCCTGGCTGGCGAACAACTGGCGGCGGCGCTCCCATTCACTGCGGGTACGGGCCAGCTGGGCCTCGGCCGAGCTCAGATTGGCCTGCAGTTCTTTCAGGCGTTCATTGAGATCACCCGAGTCCATCAGGGCGAGGGCCTGGCCTTGCCGCACCCGGTCGCCCTCCTCGACGTAGAGCTCCTGCAGCAGCCCCTGCCGCTTCGGGCTCACGTTCACCCGCCTGACCGCATCCAATTCGCCGCTGGCACTCACCACGCTGGGAAGGGACCCCTGTCGGGCCAGCACGGTGTAGGGCTCCAGGTTGCGGCCCTTCTGGCCCGCCTGGCGCTGCCAGAGTGCTGTGCCGCCCAGACCGACCAGCAGCACCAGGGCACCGGCCCAGAGACGCCGCCGTCGCCAGAGCGGCTGGGCCGCCGTGCTGGGGGCGGGCTCGCCAATCTCGGACTCTCCGGTGGGGGCGGGTTCGGGCCGGCGACGCGGCCGCAGGGGGGCGAGGACGGGAATGGGCCTGGTTCCGACTGTGCCCCAGTCTTTCTGGTTGGCGGCGTGATTGGGGTTGTCCGCCTGGACGGATCTCCCCCGTCGCTGCTGGCCCGGCTGGAGCCCGGCAGGGGGCGATTTAGATTCAGCCCATGCTCAAAGCCGGAATTGTGGGCCTGCCCAACGTGGGCAAGTCCACCCTGTTCAATGCCCTCGTGGCCAACGCCAAGGCCGAGGCCGCCAACTATCCCTTCTGCACGATCGAACCCAATTCGGGCGTGGTCGCGGTGCCGGATCCTCGACTGGAGCAGCTCTCCGCGGTGAGCGGCAGCAAGGAGATCATCCCGACCCGGGTGGAATTCGTCGACATCGCTGGCCTGGTCAAGGGGGCCAGCCAGGGCGAGGGTCTGGGCAACAAATTCCTGGCCAACATCCGCGAAGTCGATGCGATCGTGCACGTGGTGCGCTGCTTCGAGAACGACGATGTGATTCACGTCTCCGGCTCGGTGGGCCCAGGCCGTGATGCCGAGGTGATCAACCTCGAGCTGGGGCTGGCCGATCTGGCCCAGGTGGAGAAGCGTCGTGAGCGGCTCAAGAAGCAGACCCGTACCAGCAAGGAGGCCCAGCTGGAGGACGCAGCCCTGGCCCGCATCCAGGCGGTGCTCGAACAGGGTGGAGCAGCCCGCACGGTGGAGATCAGCGACGAGGAGGCCCTGCTGATCAAGCCCCTGGGCCTGCTCACCGCCAAGCCGATCATCTACGCCACCAATGTGAGCGAGGACGACCTGGCCTCCGGCAATGCCTTCGTGGATGAGGTGACGGCACTGGCTGCCCAGGAGGGTGCTGAAACCGTGCGCATTTCCGCCCAGGTGGAGGCCGAGCTGATCGAGCTGCCGGAGGAGGAGCGAGCCGAGTTCCTGGCCGGTCTGGGGGCGGAGGAAGGTGGGCTGCAAAGCCTGATCCGCGCCACCTATTCCCTGCTGGGGTTGCGTACGTACTTCACAACGGGCGAGAAGGAGACCCGCGCCTGGACGATCACGGCCGGCATGACGGCGCCCCAGGCCGCTGGTGTGATTCATACCGATTTTGAGCGTGGCTTCATCCGCGCCCAGACGATCGGTTGCAGCAAGCTTCTCGAGGCGGGTTCTCTGGCTGAGGCTCGCAACAAAGGCTGGCTACGCAGTGAAGGGAAGGAGTACGAAGTCGCCGAAGGCGATGTGATGGAATTTCTGTTCAACGTCTGATCTGAACATCCAGATGACCTGAAAGGTCACCCCTGCGGAAACGTCACCCCTGCGGAAACAAGGACGTGGGCGTGAGGAAGTCAATACAGAGCACGTAGTTCGCCGCTGTCAGGCCATGCCGTAGCAGCACCGCAACGGTGCGGCAGGAATGTCCGGTTGCCAGGCTGATGTAGCTGTTGGTGGTGTATCGAGTCAGGCCCGTATCCGCGAGGCTGAAGAAGTATTCCTTGAACGAATGGTCTGAGCCACGCCGCGCCGGTTCGAACAGGCGGCTGGACATCACATTGATGCCTGGGGCCATGTGGGTCTCACTCACCTGGATGCCACGTTCATCCAGCAGGTACGTGGCTTCAATCCCCTGATCGGCGCTGAGTAAGTCCCGCAGGGCTTGATCGAAACCTTGTCGCTGCACCTTTTGCAGACTCGCGCAGCCTTTCTGGGCAATGCGATGGAGGTCAAGGCTCTGCTGGCGCCGTGCCTTGAGAGCCCTGGTGGCATGGACACGCTGTCGACGCGTCGCCTCGGCGAGGGGCTCCAGCAGGCCCGGAAGATCGAGCTGGTCGGGCTTCCTCGGCCTGGCAAAGAAGAAGCCCTGCAACAGCTCGGCCCCCAATGAGGCGCAGGTATCGACTTCGGCGTGGGTTTCCACCCCTTCAGCCAACACCATGCAGCCGATACTGCGGCTGAGGTTCACCAGGGATTTGATCGTTTCCTGCTTGAAGAAATCGCGATCGACATGGGCCACCAGATGGCGATCCAATTTGATGATATGGGGGCGCAGCTGAGCGATGCGGGGCAGGTTGCTGTCGCCAGCGCCAAGATCATCCAGGGCGATCAGAAAACCATGCTGGCGATAGTCATCCACAAAGGCCCGCAGGGCCTCGAGGTCCAGGACCCGACTTTCGTTCACTTCGATCACCACATCGCCGGGCTCGAGGCCTGCAGCCTGCACCGCCTCCAGCAGCCAGCCGGAGCCCAGCACACCGCGATCGATCACCGAGGCTTCAAAATTGAGGAAGAGCAGCGGACGGCAGCCCGGCTCAAATCGGAGTCGCCGGTAGGTCTCCAGCGCCATCCAGCGACAGAGTCGATCCACCTCCAGCATGCGCCCGGTGGTTTCTGCTTCCAGGAACATCTGGACCAGTCCCATCGTGCGCGGCCGGGCCAAGGCCTCGATCCCTACGACCGACTGGTGCCGAAGGGACAAAATCGGTTGAAAAACAGTATCGAGCTCCTGGTGGTCCAGCAGGTGCTGCAGGGCATCGGAGCGGGGCAGTTCGTCCTGGCGCCCTGCACGGATGCGACCGATATCTGGCAGAGTTCTGTTACGCATGGCGGCCATCGGCTCACTCCGAGGCCATGGAGCCGAAGGGTCCATTATGGAGGTGTCTGGTCCAGTCCCTCACCAGGAGGGCAAAGACGGGGATTAGATGGTAGGAAGCGCCGTCGATGCGGGCTGGTATCAACCGGCACAAAAGCGAAGGATCGGCGGCACAAGTCATCCCTGGCAATCAGGGCGGCGGTCAGCCAGAAACTTTGAAGTCGATGCAAAGCACAAAGGTCTGATCCGTATCGTGTTCAAACACCACGGTCACGGTGCGGCAGGGCTGGCCAGTGGCGAGGCTGATGTAGCTATCGGTGGTGTAGCGCTGCAGGCCGGCATGGATCAGGCTGAAAAAATATTCCTTGTAGGAATGATCGGTGCCGCGCGCCGCCGGGCCGAACAGCCGGCTTGAGAGGCCGGTCACCGGATGGGACATGTGCGTGTGACTCACCTGAATCCCCTGACTGTCCAACAGATAGGTGGCTTCAATTTCAGGATCACTCTGGGCCAGCCCCTTCAGCACCTCATCAAAGTTCTCGGGGGTGCAGTCCTGAAGCCGTTCGCAGGCGATTCCGGCTAAGCGATGCAGCACACTGCCCACCTGCCTGCGGGCATGGAGCGTGTCAACGGCGTTATCTCTCTGACGCTGGGAGGCTGAGACCAGCGCCGGCAACAAGGCAGGAAGATCGAGATGCAGGGGTGCCTTGGGACGATCGAAGTGAAAGCCTTGAAACAACTCGGCCCCGAGAGAGGCACAGGCATCCACTTCCTCCAGCGTCTCCACCCCTTCAGCCAGCACAAGGCTACCGATGCTGCGGCAGAGGTTCACCAGCGACTTGATCGTCTGCTGCTTGAAGAAGTCGTGATCAACTCCAGCGATCAGGTTACGATCCAGCTTGATGATGTGGGGCCGTAGCTGGGCGATGCGTGGCAGGTTGCTGTCGCCGGCACCGAGATCATCAAGAGCGATCAAAAAGCCCAGATCCCGGTGCGTATCCACAAACTGCCGCAGTGAATCGGGGTCGAGCACCTTGCTCTCATTCACCTCGATCACAATGTCGCTGGCCTTGAGCCCGTAGGACTCCACCGTGCTCAGCATCGATCCGGAGTTCACGACCGCTCGGTCAATGACCGACGCCTCAATATTGACGAACAACAGGGGCCTGGCACGGCCGATCATGGGCAGGTGCCGGTAGGCCTCCAGCGCCTTGCGGCGACAGAGGCGATCCAGCTCCAGCAGCCGGCCCGCAGCAGCCGCCTTGGCAAACATCTCGCCCACCCGCATGCGGTGCGGCCGGGCCAGGGCTTCAACGCCCACCACGGTCTTCTGTCGCAGCGACAGGATCGGCTGAAAGTGGATATCGAGCCGTTCCTGTTCGATCAGATCGTGCAGGTCGGGCAGCCAGGCATCCACCCGGGAACTGGAAGCCTCGACCCCGCCTTCCTCAAGCACCTCCAGAAAGGGCCTGGGAGAGGGACGGACCGGCTTGCGGGGCAAGTTGAGGTGCCGATGGGTCTCGTCCGGATGGAGACCGTCCTGGTGGCAGGGGGCCGCGGGATCCAAGGTGTCGGCAGAGGCGTGGCCAGCCGCCTCGTCACTAACCCGATCAGAGTCAGGGTCGGGGCGGTCTTGCGGAGGAAGCTCCTCGTGCCGTGTCATCAAGCCTCCTGCACGGCCCGTTGAAGCGCATCAACCCCACTCTATGCAAGATCCACAGATTTTTGCTGGCTGCCCCGCAGGGACCGCAAACCCGCCTGTGGCCGGATCGGGGGCGGCTGGGCAAGAATCCAGGTCAGCTGCGGAGGCATGCAATGCCGTCATCCCACCAATCCCCATCGGGCCGGCCGGCCGAATCGGCGACCGACCTGTCCAGCCAGAAGCCTCCCCACAACTTTGAGGCCCAGAAGGAGGTGCATCAACAGATCCGCAATGATCCCGACTACGACGACTGGGAATACGGCACAGAACCCTTGCCGCACGAGGCCTGGATCGCCGCCCGTGAACGTGCCGCCGCGGCCGTGGCGGAGTCAGATCCGGCGGCCAGCGGCATGGGGGTGTAGGAGCCGCACCAGCAGCAACCCCAGCAGGTACACCAGGGTCATCGTCAGCCACAGGCCCGCTCCATGCCCCTGGCGATCCAGCAGCTGGCCGGCCAGCAGGGGTGCGGCCAGGGCACTCAAGGCGAAACACTGAGAGAACAGGGCCAGGGCAAGGCCTTGGTGTCGCAGGGGGGTGAGCTCCAGCACCGCCTCGCTGGCAATCGGCAGGAAGGCGGCCTGCCCCAGCGCCAGCGGCAACTGGGCCAGCACGATCAACCAGGCTCCAGCCGGGTGCAGAGCCGAGCCTGCCAGCAGGGCGCTACCGACGGCGAAACAGACCAGGCTCAGCCCCAGACCCGTTCCCACCGGTCGTCGGGCCAGGGCCTGTCCCACGGGCCACTGCAGCAGCAGCAGCAAGCCCAGCTGCAGGCCGATCAGCAGGGCTCCCTGGCTCTCCGACAGGGGCGGACGCTGCAGGCCGCCGCGCACCAGGTCCAGCGGCAGGGCACTCTGCATTAGGACCGGCATCGCCGTGGCCAGCACCGTCAGGGCCAGCAGCGGCAGCAGCGGGGGCAGCCAGCTCCTCCAGGTATCGCCGGCTCTTGAGCGGACCCGGGGCCGGGGGTCGGGCAGAGGACGCAGCAGCAACAGCAGGGCCATCACCACCAGGCAGGCGATATCGACCAGGTAGATGACCCGCAACCGGCCGGCCCAGGCCAGCAGGGCCCCGAGCAGAGCCCCCGCCGCGATCCCGGCGGCGTCAGCACTGCGCGCCAGGGCATACCCCCGCGCCGAAGACACCGGCTGGCAGCTCAGGGGCACCGCCAGCTCAATCGCCGGCCAGTAGAGCCCCATGGACGCTCCCAGGAGCAGCTGGCCCTGGAGGAAGCCGGACCAGCCCCAGGCGCCGGCCAGCAGGGTGTCGCCCGCCAGGGAGAGCAGCACCGCCAGCAGGACCGGGACGCTGCAGTTGAGGCCCCGATCCAGCAGCAGGCCGCAGAGCAGACGTCCCCCGGTGCCGGCCAGGGCCGCCAGGGCCAGGCCCTGGGTCACGCTGGTAGCGCTGAAGGCGGCCTGGTGGAACACCATCGGCGTGAGATACACCACACCGCCAGCCCCCAGCGACCCGATCAGCCGGATCAGGGCCAGTTCGCGCAGCGGCGCGGGAAACTGGTGAAACCAGGAGCCCGCCCGGGCCACCGTCTCTGCCTCCGCCACTTCCTCCGTCAACCCGCGCACGCTGTCTCTGGTCTGCGCTGGCCAGTCTGCTGCTGACCCTGATCGGGCTGCAGGCAGAGCCCGTGGCGGCGGCCGAGCGGCTGCACGTGCACCTCGACGGACTGGAGATTCCGATCGATCTCGAGCAGTTACAGGTCTGGAGTCGTCGTCGCCCCCGACTGCTGGACAGTCAGCTCATGTCCGGCGATGAGCTCAGCAAAGGCGAGCTGGCGGTCTGGCTGGAGCTGATGGATGGGCGCAGTCGCCTCAACCTGAGCCGCCTGCTGCGGCTCCCCCTGCTGCGTTCCCGAAGCTTCGGCGAGCAACTGCTCACCAGCTGGGCCGGCCAGCGGATCCTCGTGGAGGTGGGCGGTCTGCTCACCGACGCGCAGGGCCGCGGATCCAGCGCCCAGCTGCAGGAGAGCCTGCGGCGTCTGCTGGAGGCGCGGGGCGAGGTCACCGTGCTGGACCTGCTGGAGGACCTGCCCGCCGACGACCTGCACCTGCAGCTCGACACCCTGCTGGCCCAGGCGGAACAGTGGCGCGATCAGCTGCGCCTGCAGCAGCGGGCCCTGCGGCGGCTGCGGCGGATGGAGCTGCCCGACCGCCAGGAGCGTCCCCTGGCCTTCAGCGATGCGCCGGAGGTGCAGATGCAGCCCCTGCTGCTGCCGGTGGCCCACCGCGACGATCCCCTGCCGCTGGAACTCTGGCGTGGCCGCAGCACGGCGGCGCCAGCAGGCCCCTGGGTTCTGCTGATGCCAGGGCTGGGTGGCAACTCCGAGCAGCTGGGCTGGCTGGCAGCCGCCCTGGCGGATCGGGGATGGCCTGCCGTGGTGCTGCAACACCCAGGCAGCGATGCCGGGGCGATGCGGGGCCTGCTGGCCGGATCACAGCCGCCGCCCGGGGCCGAAACCCTGCCGGATCGCCTGGCCGATCTGGAGGCCGTGCTGGCGGCGGAGGCCCATGGCCCGCTGCCGCCACTGGGAGATGGCGTGGTGCTGATGGGCCATTCCCTTGGCGCCATGACCGCCCTGCTGGCCAGCGGTCCTGCGCCGGAACCCGGGCTGGAGCGCCGCTGCCGCGAGGCCCTGCGCCGCCTGCCGATCACCAACCTCTCGCGGCTGCTGCAGTGCCAGATGGCGGATCTGTCACTGGAGCTGCGTCCGCCATCCTCCCTTCGGGAGTCACCCCTGCGGGGGGTGGTGGTGCTCAACGGCTTCGGCAGCCTGCTCTGGCCCCGGTGGGGGCTCGAAAAACTCAGCGTGCCGCTGTTGATGGTGGGCGGCAGCCTCGATCTGATCACGCCGCCGGTGAGCGAGCAGCTCGAGCTGTTTCTGCCCTCCAGCCATCCCCGCAGCCGCCTGGTGGTGGTGGATGGCGGCAGCCATTTCTCGCCGGTGCGGATCTCACGCCGGGGGGAGGCCCTCTTCCAGCTGGGCGAGGAGCTGGTGGGAGTGGAGCCGCAGCGAGTGCAGAAGCTGATCCTGCGGCTCAGTGTCGAGTTCCTCCAGGGCCTGAGCGGTCCCGATCTGCTTCCAGCCCAGCACCGACTGCAGGAGGGTGTCGGCGCCTACGTGCTTGACGCCGCCGCAGCCCGCCATTGGCAGCAGGATTTAAGCCGCTGATGGCGGTCCCGAGGCTTCCGGAGCCAGGGCTTCATCGCCAAGGTTTCAAAGCAAGGGCTCAGAAGCGGATGCGGGGATCCAGCAGGGCCACCAGCAGATCCACCAGGACCGTGACCATCACCACCAGCGCCGCCACCACCACCACGATCCCCTGCACCACGGGATAGTCCCGCTGGCTGATCGCCTCCTGAAGCCGGAAGGCGATGCCGGGCCAGGAGAAGGTGACCTCGATCAGCAGGGCCCCGCCGATCAGGGAGGCCACCGTGATGCCGGTGATGGTGAGCACGGGCAGCAGGGCATTGGGTAGGGCATGGCGCAGCACCACCCGCGCCTCCCCCAGGCCGCGGCTGCGGGCCGCCTCCACGTAGTCGGAGGCGAGGGCGCGGCGCAGGTTGAGGCGCAGGGCGTTGTCGAAGATGCCGCTGAGCAGCAGGCCGAGGGTGGCGGCGGGCAACGTCAGATGCCGCACCGTGCCCTGCAGCTGGCTCCAGTTGCCCGCCCTGAGGCTGTCGAGCAGGTAAAAGCCTGTGCCTGTGGGGGGAAGCAGGGACGGAGGGAAACGGCCGCCCACCGGCAACCAGCCCAGCCAGACGGCAAACACCAGTTGCACCAGCATCGCCGCCCAGAACGGCGGCAGGGCGTAGGTGCCGATGCCATAGAGGCGTCCGGCCAGGTCGAGTTTTCCCTCCGGCCGGGCGATGCCGCTGAAGCCCACGGCCAGACCCACCACCGCCGCCAGCAGCAGGGCCGTGACCCCCAGCTCAAGACTGGCCGGCAGGCTCTGACGAATGATCCCCGCCACCGGCTCCTGGCTCGCCTGGGACAGGCCCAGGTCCCCGTGCAGAAGATTGCTGATGAAGTGGCCGTATTGCACGGTCAGTGGTTGATCGAGCCCCAGCTGCTGGCGCAGGGCCGCCCGCACGGCGGCGGGGGCTTTGGGGCCCAGCAGGGCATCGATCGGATCGCCCGGCGCCACCCGCAGCAACAGAAACACCAGACTGGCGATCAGCCAGAGCATCAGGGGCGCCAGGGCCAGGCGGGCCCCCAGGTAGCGCAGCAGCTCGTTGCGGCGACTCATCGGCCGGCCTCCCCTCCAGAACCGGGGGCCGTCGCGGGACCCAGCCGATGCAGCGCCTCAAGCCGCACCCGCCCGGATCCATCAAAGAGGGGTGGGCTCACCCGGACACCGCTCCAGGCTCCCTCCTCCATCAGCCACACCGGCAGGTAGGGCACGGCGGCAGCGGTGCGCCGCTGGATGGCCCGCAGCAGGGCAATCCGCCCAGGGCCTTCCACCTGACTGCTGCGCACCAGTTGCAGATCCAGCCCAGGGGCGGTCCAGAAGGAGCCGCTCAAGGCACTGTTGCCCTTGGCGCAGCGGTTGCCCTGGGGCTCCTGGCAGCTCAGCAGGGGGGCAAGAAAATTCTCGGCGTCGGGATAGTCGCCGA
Organism: Synechococcus sp. CS-1328; assembly: GCF_025128095.1. Lineage (GTDB taxonomy): Bacteria > Cyanobacteriota > Cyanobacteriia > PCC-6307 > Cyanobiaceae > CBW1002. Next base: position 32,462 of record NZ_JAHLYT010000047.1, read on the forward strand.
TCCAGTCGTAGAAGAACAGCACCAGGGCTCCATTGGCGAGCTGGTCGTAGGCGGTGGTGGATTCCATGCCGCTCACCTCCAGGGTCACGCAATCGCCCAGGTCACGGCGCAGCTGGGCCTGCCAGGTGAGGGCGAACAGTCGGTCACTGGGGATGTCGGAGCGGAAGGTGAGCGGCAGGCTGAAGCGCTTGCCGCCGCAGTATCCAGCCGCGCGATAGAGGCGACGTGCCTCGGCCGGGTCGTAGGCGGGCCAGGCATTGGGATCGGATCCCGGCAGGCTGGGGGGCACCAACTGGCGCAGGGGCGGCCGCAGCCCCAGGCTCACCCGGCGGCTGATCGTCTGGCGGTCGAGGCTGTGGGCGATGGCCTGGCGCAGGCTGGGGTTGTCCAGGGGCGGCTGGTCGGTGAGCAGCGAGAGGAAGCCGATCGAGAGGGCCGGGCCACGGGCCTCATGCAGCCGACCCGCCAGGGCATCGCGCCGCAGGGCCTGTTCGTGGTCGATCTCCAGACCACTGGAGAGCAGAACGTCGACTTCACCGCTGCGCAGCGCTCCGAACAGGGCGGTGGAGTTGCTCAGGGTGACCAGATCCATGCCGTCGTTGGCAGGTTTTGGCCCCCAGTAGCGCCGCCAGGGGGTGAGCCGCACCTGCTGGCCGCCGAAGAAGGTGAGCTGATAGGGCCCCGTACCCACGAAGCGCTCGTTCAGAGGCTTGTCCGGGTGGTTGCGATAGGCGGTGGGGGAGATCGGCGTCAGAAAGATGGCCGAAAGCAGCCGCGGCAGGGGGCTGAAGGGTTGATGGAGTTCCAGTTCAACCGCGTGGCTGCCGCTGGCCCGCACCTCCTTGACCCGATCGCTCAGCTGATAGCCGAGGGTGCCGATCGCCATGAAGCGCTTCAGCGAAAACACCAGTGCGGCCGCATCAAAGGGGGTGCCGTCGTGGAAGAGCACGCCCCGGCGCAGGGGGATGCGGGCCATCAGGCCATCGCTGCTGATCGTGGGCAGGGCCGTGGCCAGCCGGGGTTCGATGCGGCCGTCGGCGGTCATCGCGTAGAGGGGGTCCCCCAGGGCGCTGAGCAGCTGCATCGCCCCGATCCGGGAGGCTTTGACGGGATCAACGGAATCGATGCGGCTCTTGGTCGCCACCACCAGACGGGAGGGGGAGCGCTGCGGCTGGCAGGCGGCCAACAGGGGCAACAGCAGCGCCAGCGCCAGGAGCGGAAGCAGAGATCCTGGGCCTGAGCGGAGGCACTGGAGAGAGGCCAGGACTCTGGCAATGGCGGGGACCGGCGCCGACAGTGCAGGGGCGGAGACGGAATCAGACAGAGCTGGGGACAAGGTCACCGCTCGAGTGGGGCCATTCAAGGCCACCGACCCCAGCGGGGATGGGCAGGACTCTGTCGACGTCAACAATGGTTTGACGGTCTGAGACTTGACCGTCTGGAGCGGCAAGGCAGGTCTCAGGAACGGGACGCGAAAGGCTGGGGACGGTGGGGGGCTGGCGTGACGCAGCCGGGCTGCAGCTGCTGCAGCGGCAACTCAAAGACCGGGCAGCCATGGCGGGCCAGGGGCCAGCGACGCAGCCAGCAGCGGTTACCGGCCTGATCGACGCCGATCACCTGATACAGCTGCTGGTCATCGCCGCAGATGCGAATGCAATCGCCCTGATGCGGGGGGGTGGACGTGAAGGTCATGGTCGGGGGAGGAAAGAAACAACGCTCCCGGATGTCCGGCGGTCCCCCCACCCTTCCGATGGCGGCGGGGCTGGGTTGTGCGCTCGGCTACTGGGTAGCCGGTCGGTGAGGGGATGGCGACCTGGACTCGGGGGCTGAACGGCGTTGCCTGAGGCTGAATGGCGCCTCTCTTCTTCAGAATTGCTTCAGTGTTTGGCGGTCACTCTGCCGCATCGACGGGGTGCTTCGCCAGGAGGTTCAGAGGGTGCGCAGGCAGGCGGCCACCGCCTCCACTTCGGCCAGCGCTTCGATCGCATCGAGGGCGGTGCGGAAATGCTGCTCCAGCACCTCGTGGGTGATCGCCACGATTTCAGCGGCGCCGTTCTGCCCCTCGAATTGCACGATCGACTGCAGCGAGACGCCCGCATCGCCGAAGCAGGTGCCGATCCTGCCGATCACACCGGCCTGATCGCGGGTCTGGAGTCTCACATAGTTGCGATGCCGCGTCTGGGACCCGTCCACCAGGCGGCAGCGGCGCCAGCTGCCGGCCGCCAGCAGGGGGTCGAGCTGGCCCGGCGCACCACCCACCTGGCGAATGCCGGCGATGTTGAGGATGTCGGCCACCACGGCCGAGGCGGTGGGCCCGGCACCGGCTCCGGGGCCATAGAACATCACCTGCCCCACCGGATCGCCTTCCACCAGAATGGCGTTGTTGACGCCATGCACACCTGCCAGAGGGTGCTGCCTGGGCAGCAGGGTGGGATGGACCCGCACGTCCAACAGCTCGGTGCCATCGTCTGCGGTGCCGAGGTGCTGGGCGACGGCCAGCAGCTTGACCACGAAGCCCAGCTGGGCGGCGTAGGCCACGTCGCGGGAGTCGAGACGGTCGATACCCTCCGTGGGGATCGAGGCCCGGGGCACGCTGCCGCCGTAGGCGAGCCCAGTGAGGATGGCGATCTTGTCGGCCGCGTCGCCGCCCTGCACATCGGCGGCGGGATCGGCTTCGGCATAGCCCAGCCGCTGGGCATCGGCGAGCACGGCGTCATAGGCGGCGCCCTCCTCAGCCATCCGCGACAGGATGTAATTGGTGGTGCCGTTGATGATGCCGCTCACCCGCTGCAGGCGGTTGCCGCCCAGCGACTGCTTCAGCGGCTCGATGATCGGGATGCCGCCTCCGACAGCCGCCTCGATCAGCACGTAGACGCCCCGAGCGGCGGCGGCGGCGGCGATCTCCTCGCCATAGCGGGCGATCACGGCCTTGTTGGCGGTCACCACAGACTTGCCGGCGGCGATGGCCCGCAGGATCAGGGAGCGGGCCGGCTCCAGCCCCCCCATCACCTCCACGACGATGTCCACAGACGGATCGTCCACCACCGCTTCAGGGTTTGTGGTGAGCACCTCCGGGGCCAGGTCCACGGGGCGGAGCCGGCTCAGATCCCTCACTGCCACACGCCGCAGGGCCAGCTGGCCCACCAGGGGATGGCGGCCTTCGGGGCTGCCGAGAATCGCGGCGACACCGGCTCCCACCGTCCCCAGACCGAGCAAGCCGATGCCGATGGTCATGTCGCTGACGCCCCTCAAACCACCGATCCTAGAAATCTGCTCAGAATTCAACTGTTGCCCAGCCGCACGGCCTGGGACTGCATCATCCGCAGGATGTTGAGAAAACCGTTGGCCCTTGACGGGGTCAGGCTTGCCTGCAGGCCGGTGGCAGCGATGAAGGCGGGATCCACCGCAGCGGCCTCAGCCGGCGTCAGCCCTTCAAGCCCCTCGATCAACAGGGCCAGCAGGCCCTTGGTGATCTGGGCGTCGGAATCGCCCTGCCAGTGCAGCGTTCCATCGACCAGCTCCCCCACCACGAACACCTGGGAGACACAGCCCTTCACCTTGTAGGCGTCCTGGCGGAACTGATCGGGCAACGGCGCCAGCTTCTTGGCCAGCCAGAGCACATATTCGTAACGGCGTCTGGGCTCAGTGGTGCTGCCGAGTTTCTCGACGATGCGGTCGAGGGAGGGACTTCCGCTGGCCATCGGCTCAGCCCCGGCGGCGGCTGCCCAGCCGAGCAAGACGCACCAGGCTCCCGACCGAGAGGAGGCCGCCAAGCGAGGCGAGGCCGATGGTGATCAGCGGCACGCCCGGTGAACGAAGCTCCTGCTGCCAGGCAGCGTCGAGCCCAATGGGGCTGGTGCCCTGGCGAACCTGGTTGTCGCTCTTGGCGGGCAGTTCGATGTAGTCGCGATGGCCGGATCCGCCATCCACCTGCACTTCCCAGTCCTCGGCATTGGCCATCGACGCGGGCAGCTGGAAACGCAGCTGGCCCTGGGTGTCGGTACGGCCCACCAGGATCGGATCACCGCCACCGGGTGGCATCAGCCGCACCAAGGCTTCAGCGACGGGGGCTCCACTGGAAAAGTGGCTCTGCAGCATCACATTGTCGTTGAGGCTGCTGAGGCGCTCCAGACTGCTCTCCAGGGCGTGAGCCCTGGCGGCACAGGGGCTGAGCAGGATTCCAGCCACTGCTGGAACGAGGACCGTGACGGCACGCAGACGCATGGGAGAACTCAGGACGCTTTCCAGCGACTATCGCTGCTTTTCCCGGCCTGCACCATCCGCACCATCGAACTCACCATCAGCGAGAGGGCATCGCTGGATGACCCACCGGCCTGTCCGCGGGCCTGCAGCTCTGAGGCGAGCACGCGCTCAGGGGCGGAATCGGTCAGGGCGGAGAGGGCGGGAGAACGCATCGGAACCGGCTCGACCAGAACTTCGAGGCTCTGATCCTGCCAAATTCAAGGCGTCCTCAGTGGCTCGGAGCCCAGGAGTTACAAGGTTGCAATGATTCAGACGGCTGAGGGTTGAGCTCTGGCGGGTCAGGATTTCGGCAACAGCACCAGCTCGGACTCGCTCAACCAGCCGTGGAAGGGCACGTCCCAGGGATCGGCCGGCAGCGCCTCCACCACGCAGCCCTGGGGCAGCACCACCAGCGCCCGCAGATCCCGCCAGGCTGGCTGGGCCCGCAGGCGGTCGTACCAACCACCGCCGTAGCCGAGGCGAAGGCCGCGGCGATCCACCGCCAGGGCCGGCACCAGCAGCAGCGCCAGCTCCGCCGGCTCCAGCGCTGCCTGCGGATCAGCGGGCGCCGGGATGCCGCAGCCGTCAGGCCGCAGCGGCTCCGAGGGTTGCCAGGCCCGGTAGTGCAGGCCGTGGTGTTCGGAGGCCGCCGCCGCCGGGGCCCAGGGCAGGGCGAGGCGACCGGGCCAGAGATCGGCCAGTCCCCGCAGATCCGCTTCGCCAGCCAGGGGCCAGTAGAGGCCCACGCTCCGTTGCGGCGGCACCAGGGCCGGCAGCTGGCGCCGGGCCATGGCCTCAAGGCCTGCTGCGGCAGCCGGCAGCAGGGCGCGCCGCCGGGTTCGCCAGTGGTTGCGCAGCAGCGTCTTGGCGCTGGGGCCGGCATCCAGCGAGTCCGCCATCTCAGCGCTGGAACCAGCCCGTCAGGGCAACAGCCAGGGCATCGGCGGCGTCATCCGGTCGCGGCGGGATCTCCAGCTGCAATTCCCGCATCACCGCCTCCAGCACCTCCTGCTTTTCGGCATGGCCCGAGCCCGCCAGGGCCAGCTTGATCTGCATGGGTGGGAATTCCACGACCGGCACCTTGAAGCGGGCCAGGGTCATCATCAGCACGCCGCGGGCCTGCACCACCGAGATCGTGGTGCTGGAGCGGTAGAAGAAGAACTTCTCCACCGCCGCCAGCTGGGGCCTCCAGGTGCGGATCAGCAGCCTGAGATCCCGGGCGATCTCCACCATCCGATCCCCCTCGCTGCGGCCCGGATCGGTGCGGATGATGCCGCAGTCGAGCATGCGCTGCAGGCCGCCACTGGTGTCGATCACGCCATAGCCCACCCGGGCCAGGCCGGGATCGATACCAAGAATGCGCATGCCGGCAGGCCGTCAGCCGGCCAGCGCCAGCTCGAAGTCGCGCCGATCGGTGCTCACAGGCCGCTCAAACACCTTGCAGAACATCTTCACCACCCGATCGCCGGAATCGATCTGCTCCAGGGGGTCCTTGCGCAGGCGGTGCCGCAGGCAGCAGGCCACGACCCTGGCCACGTCGTCTTCGCTCACCTCGGTGCGCCCCTCGAAGGCCGCCAAAGCCCGGGCCGCACGGTTGGTGACGATGTCGCCGCGCAGGCCGTCGACGTCGAGCTCGCCGCACACGGCCGAGATCCGGATGCGCAGGTCATCGTCGATCACCACCGATCCGAGGCGCTGTTGGGCCTCCACCACCCGCTCCTGCAACGCCACCTGGGTGGTCTGCACGGCGGTGTTGAAGCCATCGGGATCGTCATCAAACGCTGTGCGCTGATCCACCACCTGCACCCGCAGCTCGGGATCACGCACGGTGCGCACCTCCACGCTCATGCCGAAGCGATCCAGCAGCTGGGGCCGCAGTTCGCCCTCCTCGGGGTTGCCCGAGCCGATCAGCACGAAGCGGGCCGGGTGGCGCACGCTCACCCCTTCCCGCTCGACCGTGTTCCAGCCCGACGCGGCCGAATCGAGCAGCACGTCGACCAGGTGGTCGTCGAGCAGGTTCACCTCATCCACATAGAGCAGGCCGCGGTTGGCCTTGGCCAGCAGCCCCGGCTCGAAGGCGCGGACGCCCTCGCTGAGGGCCTTCTCGATGTCGATCGTGCCGCAGAGCCGGTCTTCGGTGGCGCCCAGGGGCAGGTCCACCATGGGCACCTGGCGGGCTTCGGTGGGGAGGGTCTCACCCTGCTCGGCTCGCTGACGCACCTCGGCGCTCTGCAGGTCGGGGTCGGTGGGAGAGCTGTTGTAGGGGTCGCCCGCCACCACGTCGATCTCGGGCAGCAGATCGGCCAGGGCCCGGATCGTGGTGCTCTTACCCGTGCCCCGGTCGCCCATGATCATCACCCCGCCGATGCGCGGGTCGATCACGTTGAGCAACAGGGCCAACTTCATCTCCTCCTGCCCCACGATGGCGGTGAAGGGGAAGACCCGGCGCTTCCGGACTTGACTCACGAGATTGCCTGCACGGTGGAGGGACAGGGCCCGCAAGGGCCGATTGGAGCGGATTGTTTCACAGGCGCTGGGGGGCAGGCTCAACGGGCAGCAGGCTGAGCACCTGCGGCGGCGTGGCATCGGCGGGATAGATCAGCCGCACCTGTACCTGCCGCACCTGGCCCGGCGCCAGGCTGATGCGCCCCAGAACGGGGCCGGCCTGGCCGGCCCGCTGCACCAGATGGAAGCTCTGCCGGCCTGATGGCCGACCGGCGCCGTCGTCGAGCCCCCGCACCTCCACCGTGCCGCGGAACATCACCGCCCGTGGAAGCACCGAATGGAAGCGGAGGCCGCCCTGGGGCTGATCCGCCTTGATCGGCGATTCCAGGGCCAGCTGCAGTTGAACCGGCTTGGCCGTGTCGTTTCGTAACGGCAGGCTGAGGTCGTATTCAACGCCGTAGTTGCCATGGGCCGCCCAGGCGGTGCCGGGGTAGAAGCCCGCCAGTTCCGCCGTCTGCACCTGGCCCGTGCCGAGGCTGCCCCGCTCGAGGGAGGCGATCGGCCAGGAGATCGGCGCCTGCCGCACCGAGAGGTAGGGGCTGCCCGGATCACTGATCCGGCCACGCCAGGTACTGCCGGTCTGCACGCCGCTGACGCGGGAATAGATGATGCCGCCCTTCTGGCCCCGGGGGGTGGGGGTGTGCTCGCGAGGGCTGAGCGGGCCCTCGAGCAGGGCCTGCCAGCTTTCGCTGCCGGGCGGGGTGTCGGGATCGCCGTAGGACGCCAGGGTGGCCACATCCACCGGTCCATCGCTCTGGAAACGCAGCTGCAGGTTGCGGCCGTTCAGCAGCGGGTCGAGGCCCCGCACGGGGATCGGCAGCACCATCAAGGTGGTGAGGCTGCCGGGCGCCAGGGTCCAGCGCTCAGGGAACAGGGGACTGCGGTAACGCTGCAGGAGCTCGGTGGCCACCCGGCTGCCCGGGCCGGAAAACACCGGCGTTGAGCCCTGCTGCAACAGCTCCGGCAGGGGAAGGAAGGGGGCGGAGGGCTGGGCCGGATCAAGCGACTGGGACAGGGCCGTGGAGCCACTCAGCAGCCGCAGGGTCACCGGCTGCTTGCCGCGGGGTGCGGCCACGACGGCCAACCATAGGGTGGAATCGAGGCTCTCCGGCTTGCCGGCATAGACGTGGTGGCTGAACAGGTCAAAGCGGCCGTTCAGGGGCAGGTCGAGATGGGCCTGCGGCACGCCCCGTCCGGCCGGCGCGAAGGTGGACAGCAGGATCCCCGGTCCACGGATCAGTTCGGGGTTGTTGTCGTTGATCATCGGCACGGCATCGAGCCCGCCGGGGAGGGCCCGCACGCTCTGGCGCCGTAATTGGGGCGGCGGCGGCGAGGGGCTGACCGCCGGCGCTGTCGCAGCTGGTGTGGACCGCGGCTCCGCTTGCTTGGCAGTGGCACCGGGAGCTGCCTGGGCTAGCGCAGCCAGGGGCAGGGCGGCGACGGGCAGCAAGAGCGCTGGTAGAGCGGCGGCAGACAGGGCTGTGCTCCCGCTCAGCACCAGTAGTCCAAGCAGCGGCGCGCGCAGGAAGCCAAGTCGCTGGGCAAGAGGCTCCTGGAGGGCCGGCTCTTGGCAGGCCGGCTGAGGCAGGTCCGGCTGATGGCTTTCATGTGGTCGGCGGGCAGCTGACCGGCGGGCAGGTGAGCGGCGGGTCGTGAAAGGACGCTTCATCGGCAGGCGGAGCAGCGGCGGGCGGAGCACAGGCAGGACGCCCACAGGGCGTGAGGTGGGGCTGGGGAACCCCTCATCGGCGACCGACCAGGGTCTGGGCCGCAGCCCCGGCCATGGCACGGATCAGATCGGTGGAGCGGGGATCGTTGAACGGACCCTTCACCATGAAGGCCGCCACCGCCCGCTGTCCTGTGGGCAACTGGATCAGGGCCGCATCGGCATAGGCGATGCCGATATCGCCGGTCTTGTTGTAGACGGTGATCCCAAAGCTCAGCAGCTCGCTGTCCGGATCGGCCGCATCCTTGCCCAGTCCCTGGAGCAGACCGAGGGGGATCAAGGTGTTGGTAAGTGACTTGCCCATCACCTCTCGGAAGAGGTCGCGGGCACGCGGACTCAGCTTCTGGCCCGTGTCCACCAGGGCGATCGCCTTGGCCAGATCCCGGGAACTGGTGGTGTTGGTGCCGTTCAGATCCGGCAGCCAGTTGTTCACCACCGTGGCCGGCAGCCCCAGTTGCTGGAAGCGAGCATTGATCATCGTTTTGCCTCCCACGCGCTTGATCAGCAGGTTGGTGGCGCTGTTGTCGCTCACACGGATCATCTCGGTGGCCGCCTCGTAGAACGGGAAGCGGCTGCCCACGGGCCGGCTTGCCATCCAGCCGGCTCCGCCGCCCACCACCTCCTTGGTGAGGGGCAGGGGGTCGTTCCAGCGGACTTTGCCGTGGTCGAAGTCCTCAAGGCCCACCAGCAGGATCGGTGTCTTGATCGAGCTGGCGGCCGGCAGGGGCAGATCAGGCTGAAGTTGGCCGAAGCGGCCGTCGTCGAGCACCAAAAGGAAGCCGCTGACCTTGAGATCCTTGTGGACGGCAGCCAGCTGGCTCCATTTCTGGCTGAGGGCGGTGAGCTCCTGACGCGGCTCGAAGCTGCCGAGCGGCAGGCCCTTGGCGCCGTTCCCGGCCACCTCCGCATCGGCCAGAGGCTTCTGGATCGCGCCATCGGCCAGGCGGGGAGCCAGCAGTTTCAAGCTGGTGCCGGTGATCACCCCCAGACCCACCCCCAGCACCAGCAGCCGCAGAACCAGCTTCAGGGGCTGCCCCCAGCGGTTGGTGCTCGATCGAGGCGGACGGCCGGCACTCACGGAGGACAGCAATGGCTGGGGTGACGCTAAGGGCTTCCCCGCCGACTCGCCCAGCGCAGCTGTCGCACCATGCCGCGCAGCAGGGCCACCTCGCCCTCGTCGATCTGGGCGCGCTGCAGCAGGGCCCGCACTTTGGCCATGCGGGCATGGGCGGTGTGCGGATAGAGAAACCCAACCTCCAGAAGCAGTTCCTCGGCATCCGCCAGGCTGGCTTCCAGGGCCGCCCGGGTGGCGGGATCCCCCGGATCCTCCGCTCTAACGGCGCCCGCTGGAGAGGGCGTCGCTTCACCCGCGCTGCGCAGGCCGTGCAGCTCGTGCAGCACCACCGCCACGGCATGGGAGAGGTTGAGCGAGGCGTAGGCGGCGCCGGTGCCGATCTGCAGCAGCCTTCCGGCCTGCAGCAGCTCGTCGTTGCTGAGGCCCCGATCCTCCCGGCCGAAGACCAGGGCCAGGGGCGCCGCCATTGCCGCCGGGGCCGCGGAGGGTGCGGCCGCGGCCGTCGCTGCGGAGCCCACCAGCAGCCAGCGCAGGGCCTCTCCTGGAGGCAACAGCGGCAGGGGCGGCGCATCGAGGCGGCCGCTGGTGGCCACCACCCGCCGGCAATCGGCCAGGGCCTCGGCCAGGCAGCTGTGGCGGCTGGCCGCCTCCAGCAGGGAGCGGCCATGCACCGCCATCCGCACCGCTTCCTCGCCGAGGGGATCGCAGCGGGGAGCCACCAAGCGCAGCCGATCCACCCCGAAGTTGGCGCACAGCCGGGCGACGCTGCCGACGTTGAGCGGGCCGGCCGGCTCCACCAGCACCACGGCGATGGACGGCCGGTCGAGGCTCAAGGGATCAAGGCAGGGTGTGGAGGAAGGCGAGCAGATCGGCCATGGCCTGGGGATCGGGCTGGAAGCGCGGCATCGGCGGGGTGCGGCCACTCACCACCTGCTCGATCAGCTGGCGGTCGCTCTTGCGGCGATCCACGCCATGCAGATTCGGGCCCACCAGCCCCTGGGCCGCCAGGCCGTGGCAACCGGCACAGTTGAGTCGAAACAGTCGCCCGCCGTTACCGGCCGAGCCGGTGAGCTCGATCGTCTGGCGGGTGTAGGGATCCATCCGAGCCGCCGGCAGCACCACCAGCACCAGCAGGATGCAGGCCGCGGCAGCCACCGCCACCAGGGCCACGACCAAGCCACGTCTCCGTCCACCTGAACCCTCATCCTCTCCCCGCGGCACGATGCCGGAGAGACCGTCTGGGCTGCTCAGCGCGGGGGAGGGAGGGGCTGTCACGGATGGAGAAAAGGCACGCAGTGCCGACCGGCGCATGGAAGAATTGTGCCGTGCTTCCCGTCACGGCGTTTCCCCATGATCGAACCCCTGCTCTGCGGCATCGTGCTGGGTCTGATCCCCGTGACCCTGGTGGGGCTGTTCGTGGCCGCCTGGAACCAGTACCGCCGTGGCAGTGCCCTCGGCGGCTGAAGCCGGTCTGCTGACCTCCAGCAGCTGAACCGTGGTGCTGCCGTAGCGCCGCTCATCGCGGCAGCGCCATCCCGCTGGCAGCTCGGGCAGGGTCTCGCTGGCACACTCCCAGATCAGCGTTCCCCCCGGTGCAAGCCACCTCCCGGCCAGCAGAGCCGCCGCGATTGCCGGGTAGAGCCCAGCCCGGTAGGGAGGATCTGCATAGATCAGATCGCATCCACGACCGGCCTGCTCCCTCTTGAGCCAGCCGATCACCTCCTGGCAGATCACCGTCAGCTTCGGCACCGTCAACGAATAGCTCGTCAACTGGGACTCCGTCAGGCAGGAATCTGAAACCGTGGTCCGTTCGGGGGTCCAGCGGCTGGCAGCCGTCACACCGGCGACAGCTTCCAGGTTTCTGCGGCTGATGGCGGCATGGCGTCGATCCTTGTCCACCGCCACCACCACGGCGGCTCCACGCTGCAGGGCTTCACAGCCCATGGCACCGCTGCCGCTGAACAGATCCAGCCAGGTCGCACCCGGCAGATCGCGGCACAGCATGTTCATCACCGCCTCTCGCACCCGGGCCGGGGTGGGGCGGGCCCCATGCCCCGGCGGGCTGAGCAGGGTGCGGCCACCGCTGAGACGCAGGCTCACGAGGCTCCTCTCAGGTGGGCAGCTGCGCGAGCCACTCCAGCCAGCGGCGCAGCATCGCCTCGCCCACCGGGCCCGATTTTTCTGGATGGAACTGACAGGCCGCGATCCGCTCCTGCCAGACCGCCGCGGTGAGCGGCACCCCACCGAAATCCACCTGGGCGGTGACACAGGCCGGGTCCAGAGGTTCGGCGGCATAGGAGTGCACGAAATAGACCCACTGCGGCGGTAGCCCATCGGGGAGCAGCGCACTGGCCTGGGCCGGCAGCAGCGGTGCCCATCCCATGTGCGGGATTGGATGACCCGGCAGTCGAGGCAGGGCGCTGACCCGCCCGGCCAGTAATCCCAGCCCGGGGCGTTGCCCTTCATCGCTGGCCTCGAAGAGAAGCTGCAGCCCCAGGCAGATGCCCAGCAGGGGCCGGCCAGCTCCACACCATGCGGCAATCGCCGGGATCAACCCCGACTGCTCCAGGCGCTCCATGGCTGGATCAAACGCCCCCACCCCCGGCAGCACCAGGGCCTGCAGGCCCTCGATCTCCGCGGCGGCGTGGATCGGCACCACCGTGGCGCCGAGACGCTCGAAGGCCCGCTGCACCGAGTGGAGGTTGCCCATGCCGTAGTCGAGCAGCCCAAGCCGGATCACAGGGTCGCCTCCACCAGACGCACACCGGGTTGCTCCAGGGCCGGACAGGGGGCCAGATCGAGCCCATTGAGACGGTCGATCAGCTGATAGAGCTGGCCGATGCGGCGCTTGTCGAGCTGGAAGCGGAGGCAGGGCCGCAGGATGCCGTTTTCATCACAGCTTTCACCCGCACTGATGGTGCCCTCCTCGACCAGCTGCTCGAACTCGCGGTTGAGTTCGGCCAGCAGAGCGATCGGCACGGGAACGTGCAGCAGCAGTTCGAGGCGGTCTTCGCCCAGATTGGTGCCGTGATAGACGCGGTAGAACCGGCTGATCTGGGCGATGGCCTCCTGGGCCGTGCGTGCTTCCCGCAGTAGCGAGGTGTCTTCCGGTGAGATGAGGCCACGATCCACCAGGCTGCGGCGGATGTCGTCCTGCCACACCTCCCAGAAGCGATCCCCTTCCGGCGCCAGAAGCACCAGGGGGATCGGCGGGGTGCGACCGGTCTGAATCAGGGTCAGGGACTCGAACAGTTCATCGAAGGTGCCGAACCCGCCCGGCATCACCACCAGGGCATCGCTTTCCCGCAGGAAGAACAGTTTGCGGGTGAAAAAGTAGCGGAAGTGAAGCAGCCGCCCGTCGCAGCCACTCACGTAGCGATTGGCGTGCTGCTCAAACGGCAGATCCACGTTGAGGCCGATGCTGTTCTCGCATCCGGCTCCCTGGTTGGCCGCCTCCATGACGCCGCCACCGGCTCCGGTCATCACCTCGAAGCCCTGAGCCACCGCTGCCGCGGCCAGCTCGATGGCCAGCTGGTACGAGGGATCCTCGGGGGACGTGCGGGCCGAGCCGAACACCGTCACCTTGCGGGTCTGGCGGTGGGGCTGGAACACCGCAAGTCCATCGCGGATATCCGCCATGGCGCCATTGATCAGACGCCATTCACTGGTGTCGTCACTGCTGCGGGCGATCTCCAGAAGCGTGACGATGGTGCGCTCGATCTGACGGCGCTGTGGATGCCCCTGAAGCAGGTTGCCCAGCACCTGCAGGGGGCTCTGACCGAAGCCGTCGAGGGTGGAAAGAGAGGGAGTCAGAGGTACTTGGAAATCGTTCCGGAGAGGGTGGTCTTGGGAACAGCTCCAACGACGGTATCCACCTTGTTGCCGCCCTTGAACACCATCAGGGTTGGGATGGAACGGATGCCGTACTGACTGGCAACATTGGGGTTCTCATCGGTGTTGAGCTTGAACACCTTGATCTTGCCCTCGAATTCCTTGGCAATTTCATCGACGATCGGCGCCACCATCCGGCAGGGGCCGCACCAGGGAGCCCAGAAATCCACCAGCACAGGCACGTCGCTCTTGAGCACGTCTTGCTCAAAGGAGGCGTCGGTGACGGCTGCAGCGCTGGACATCCTTAACTGGGATCAGGGTGATTCGAATCTAGCAACGGCCCCTGAATCCTCCAGACGGCTCCCGTCGAAGCGTTGCACGGCTTGATGGGACAAGATCCAGGGGCCAGGAAGACAAAAAGCCCGGACGCGCCGGGCCGGGGGGTGTGAGGAGTGTGCGAGCCGTAGCCCCCACACCCTGAGATTAACGCCCGTCTCGCCGACGCCCGAACTGAATCTCAGCTTGCGACAGGCCCGGAATCACTTGCCCATGCCCAGCTGCTGGGCCTTCTGATACACCTTCCCTTCGGTGAGCAGCGACGGAGCGACCACCACCTCCACCTGCTGCATGTCCTTGATGGTGCGGGCACCCAGGGTGCCCATGGAGGTGCGGATGCAGCCCAGCAGATTCTGGGTGCCGTCATCGAGGCCAGCGGGGCCGCGCAGGATCTTCTCGAGGCTGCCGGTGGTGCCCACCTTGATGCGGGTGCCCCTGGGCAACACGGGGCTGGGGGTGGCCATGCCCCAGTGGAAGCCGCGGCCCGGGGCTTCGGCGGCACGGGCGATCGGTGAGCCGATCATCACGGCGTCGGCGCCGCAGGCCAGGCATTTGCAGATGTCGCCGCCGGTGACGATGCCACCATCCGCCACGATCGGCACGTAACGACCGCTCTCCGTCTGATAGTCGTCGCGGGCCGCTGCGCAGTCGGCCACCGCGGTGGCCTGGGGGATGCCGATGCCAAGCACGCCGCGCGAGGTGCAGGCGGCGCCAGGGCCGATGCCCACCATCACACCGGCGGCGCCGGCACGCATCAGTTGCAGGGCCACCTCGTAGGTGACGCAGTTGCCGATCACCACCGGCACGCCGAAGTCGCGGCAGAGGGTGGCCAGATCCAGGGTCTCCTGGCCTTCAGGGCCGATGTGCTCGGTGCTCACCACCGTGGCCTGGACGAAGAAGAGGTCGGCACCGGCCTCGGCGATCGCCTTGCCGAACTTCAGGGCCGCCACGGGGGTGGCACTCACCGCGGCAATGCCGCCCTTGGCCTTGATCTCAGCGATCCGCTGGCGAATCAGATCCTCCCGGACCGGCTGGCTGTAGAGCTCCTGCATCAGCGGCACGAAGGCGTCCTTGCCCACGGCGGCGATGCGATCCAGCACGGGGTTGGGATCGTCGTAGCGGCACTGCACCCCCTCCAGGTTCAGCACCCCCAGGGCCCCTTGCCTGGTGAGTTCCACGGCCATGTCCACGTCCACTACCCCATCCATCGCACTAGCGATGATCGGGATCTCGCGATCGATGCCACCCAGGGTCCAGCTGCTGTCGGTCACCGCCGGATCAACGGTCCGGCCACCGGGCACCAGGGCGATCTCATCGATGCCGTAGGCACGGCGGACGGTGCGGGATCGACCGAGCTGGATGTTCACCGGAGGTTGACGCAATCGAGACAAACTATCAACAAGCCGTCACATCACCGCCTCGACTCAGCCCCTGCCACGAAAGGATTCCCAGCGGCTGCTCCAGTCCTGCAGCAGGGCCTGGCGATCCTTGCTGGTCACCAGCTTGGTCACCGCGAAGCGGCTGAGCCAGATGACCCCCACCAGCTCCAGCAGCCCGGGCAGCAGGGGAAGGCTCTGCATCGCCCCGATCACGCCGGCATACACCTTCAGCAGCATCACCACGCCGATCAGCACCGCCAGGGCGATCAGGGGGGAGCGCAGCTGCTGCCAGAGCTCCTGCACGGCGCCGCTGGCGAACCAGTCCTGCAGCTTCGAGACCAGCAGCTGCCATTCGCCACCCTCAGCGGCTTCACTCTCCAGAGGAGGCACCGTCAAGGTGGCGGCCAGCGGCGAGTCGCTGTCAGGAGCCGGTGTGGTGACGTCCGGGGCCTGGGCAGCCTCCACGGCAGGAGCTGCGGGGGCAGGCATGCCGGCATCCTCGGCGGACGGCATCGGACTGGAACTGTCGACCATGGGTCCAGGCAGGGCTGGAGCGGAGCTTACGGCGACCTTTCCAGGCGTTCCAGGCGGGAGGTCTCGGGATGCAGATCCCTGGGGAGGCAATCTCAGCAGTTCCAGGAGGGCCTTCAGGGTCCAAGGCGTCCAGGGACATCCTTCAGGGATCGAGGGGAAGCAGGGCCGCTCGCTCCGTCAGGGGCTGCAGCGGCAGTCGCAGCGGGAAGCGTCCCTCCTGCAGACGTTGCACCAGCTCCTCGCCGATCTCGGCCGCCAGGCGAATGCTGTGGGCCGGGGCGCAGCGCAGCGATCGGCCACTGACCTGCACCCGACCCGCCAGCAGCTGGGCATAGGGCACACCGCCGAAGCTGGGCTTGATCCGCCGCGGGATCGACAGGTCGAGCACCGGAGCCTCCAACTGTTCATTGGGGGCGGCGGCGCGACGGGCGACGGCCTCGCTGAGCAGGGGAACCGGTGCCGCCAGCGCCACCAGCAGGGCACTGCCCTGCCCCTCGAAATGGCTGGCCCGCAGCCAGCGCAGATCAAGATCAGCCAGGTCCACGCTCACCGCTGCCACGGCGCCGGGCGTGCGGGCATGGCCGCTGGCCTGGCGCCGCGGCCGCGGCTGATGGCCGCTGCCCGCCCCCAGCACCACACCCATCCCACCAGCCACCAGCACCGGTGACCCCGGTCCCAAGCCGGCCAGGCCCGGCATCGTCAGGCCGATGCTGCCGGCGCCACCACAGCTGAACAACGCGTTGCCGAAGGGGCCCAGCAGGGGGCCGTAGGGGGAGCGGATCAGCCCTTCGGCGCTGCTCACCGCCACCACGCCGTTCTCGCTGATGGCGCGATGCAGGCTGAGGCGGGCCACGCCGATGCGATCGAGGTCAAGGCTGGTGTGCAGTTCCGGCCGGGGCTGCAGAGCCGTGGCGTCGCCGGTGGCCGCCAGGCTCACCCGCCGACCGGCCAGCAGGTTCGCCAGCACCTGGGCTCCCCCAGCGGCGATCGGCAGCAACAGCTCGCCCGGTCCGGCACCGGCCAGGGCCGCCACCCCATCCACCTGTGCCTCCCGGATCCGGATCGGTGGATCGGTGGGGCCCAAGCCGAGCAGCAAGCAACCCTGATCGATGAAGCTGGCGTCGGCGGCCACCACCACATCGGTTGCGGCGTAGGCCTGCTCCAGCCCCAGCTCGGCCACCCGCTGCCGGAAAACGACGGCCGTGCAGACCCGCAACGTGCCCTGCCGCTGCCGCCGCTGCAGATCGACCTCAGTGCGAACCGTTCGGCTCATGGGGCTTCGATAAACTGGCGTCTTCTAGAGACGGTCGTGCATGGCGGATCCAAGCGGGCCCGGACCCACAGGTCCCGGGGAATCCGACGGGCGGATCATCCAGGCCGACCTTCGCAACGAAATGTCGCGCTCCTACCTGGAGTATGCGATGAGCGTGATCGTGGGCCGGGCCCTTCCCGATGCCCGCGATGGCCTGAAGCCGGTGCATCGCCGCATCCTCTATGCGATGTACGAGCTGGGTCTGACCAGCGACCGGCCCTACCGCAAATGCGCCCGGGTGGTGGGCGAGGTGCTGGGTAAGTACCACCCCCACGGCGACACGGCGGTCTACGACGCCCTGGTGCGCATGGCCCAGGACTTCTCGATGCGCATGCCCCTGATCGATGGGCATGGCAACTTCGGCTCGGTGGACAACGATCCGCCGGCGGCGATGCGCTACACCGAATCGCGCCTGCAGGCCCTCACCACCGACAGCCTGCTCGAAGACATCGAGAGCGAAACGGTCGATTTCGCCGACAACTTCGACGGCAGCCAGCAGGAACCGACGGTGATGCCGGCGCGCATCCCCCAGCTGCTGCTGAATGGCTCCACCGGCATCGCCGTGGGGATGGCCACCAACATTCCGCCCCATAACCTCACCGAGCTGATTGATGGCCTGCTGGCCCTGATCGCCGACCCCGAACTCGACGATCGTCAGCTGCTGGCCCTGGTTCCCGGGCCGGATTTCCCCACCGGCGGCCAGATCCTCGGCCGCCGAGGCATCCGCGAGATGTACACCACCGGCCGCGGCTCGGTGACGATGCGCGGTGTGGCGATGATCGAGACCGTGGAGGCCAAGGGCCGTCCGGACCGCGATGCGGTGATC
The DNA here is from genome assembly GCF_025128095.1 of Synechococcus sp. CS-1328. GTDB lineage: Bacteria > Cyanobacteriota > Cyanobacteriia > PCC-6307 > Cyanobiaceae > CBW1002. The sequence continues at coordinate 50,228 of NZ_JAHLYT010000047.1, forward strand.
ATCACCGAGCTTCCCTACCAGACCAACAAGGCGGCGCTGATCGAGCGGATCGCCGAAATGGTGAATGACAAGAAGCTGGAGGGCATCGCCGACATCCGCGACGAATCGGATCGCGATGGAATGCGGATCGTGATTGAACTGCGGCGGGATGCTTACCCGCAGGTGGTGCTGAACAATCTGTTCAAACTCACGCCACTCCAGAATAATTTCAGCGCCTACATGCTGGCGCTGGTCAAGGGCGAACCGGTGCTGCTCACCCTGCGCAAGATGCTGCAGGTGTTCCTTGAGTTCCGCATCGAGACGATCGAGCGGCGCACGCGCTATCTGCTTCGCAAGGCCGAGGAGCGCGATCACATCCTGCTCGGCCTGCTGATCGCCCTTGACAATCTCGATGCGATCATCGCCCTGATCCGCAGCGCGGCCGACACCGCCACAGCCCGCATCGCCCTGACCGAGCAGTTCGGCCTGACCGAGATCCAGGCCGACGCGATCCTGCAGATGCAGCTGCGGCGCCTCACCGCCCTGGAAGCCGACAAGATCCGGCTGGAGCACGAGGATCTGCTCGCCAAGATCACCGACTACCAGGACATCCTGGCCCGGCGGGAGCGGGTGCTGGGGCTGATCGAGGAGGAGCTGCAGGCCATCCGCACCCGTTACGGCTCGCCCCGCCGCACCGAGATCCTCGATCTCGAAGGCGGCCTCGAAGACATCGACCTGATCGCCAATGAGCGCTCTGTGGTGTTGCTCACCGAGAACGGCTACCTCAAGCGGATGCCGGTGAGTGAGTTCGAGGCCACCAGCCGCGGCACCCGCGGCAAGGCCGGCACCAAGAGCCAGGGCGAAGAGGCGGTGAAGCTGTTCATCAGCTGCAACGATCACGATGCCTTGCTGCTGTTCAGCGATCGCGGTGTGGTGTATTCCATCCCCGCCTACCGCGTGCCGCTCTGCAGCCGTGCCGCCAAGGGAACACCGGTGGTGCAGTTGCTGCCGATTCCGCGCGAGGAGGCCCTCACCTCCCTGCTGGCCGTGAGCGACTTCGACGACAGCATGCAGCTGCTGATGTTGACCAGCGGCGGCTACATCAAGCGCACCAACCTCTCGGCCTTCGCCAATATCCGCTCCAATGGCCTGATCGCCATTTCCCTGGAAGATGGCGATGCCCTCACCTGGGTGCGGCTGGCCCTGCCCGGCGACAGCGTGCTGATCGGCTCGCGCCAGGGCATGACCATCCACTTCCGTCTCCTCGATGAGGAACTGCGGCCGCTGGGACGCACGGCCAGAGGCGTGCGGGCCATGAATCTGCGCGCCGGTGATCAGCTGGTGAGCATGGATGTGCTGCCCGTGGAGCTGGCTGATCGGGTCGCCCGCAGTGCCACCAGCGAAGACGACGGTGATGCCGAAGCCGACGGCGAAGAACTGGCGCCCTCCGAAGGGCCCTGGGTGCTTGTCGCCTCAGCCAGTGGGCTGGGCAAGCGGGTGCCGGTGGATCAGTTCCGGCTCCAGAAACGGGCCGGCATGGGCTTGCGCACCATGAAGTTCCGCCGCAATGGCGACGTGCTGGTGGGCCTCAAGGTGGTGGGCAGCGGCGAGGAGTTGCTGCTGGTGAGCGAGCGCGGCGTGATCGTGCGGATGCAGGCCGATGCGGTGCCGCAGCAGTCGCGCGCCGCCACGGGGGTGAGGCTCCAGAAGCTCGATTCCGGCGACCGCCTCAGCGAGGTGGTGCTGGTGCCGCCGGCGCCGGAGGGCGACGAGGAACTCCTGAACGCCCCGGATCCCGAGGCCTGAGGTCTGCCATGGTCGATGTTCTGGTGATCGGCAGCGGACCGGCGGCGCTGGCGATCACAGCTGCCCTCGGCACCTGCGGCGTCAATGTGATCGCCCTGGCGCCTCAGCCTCCTGAGACCCCCTGGGAGAACACCTACGGCGTCTGGGGCGAGGAGGTGGACAGCCTGGGGCTGAGCCATCTGCTGGCCCACCGCTGGAGCACCACGGTGAGCTGGTTCGGGCCCGAACCCCTCAGCCATGACCGGGACTATGGCCTGTTCGATCGCTGCAAATTGCAACAGCACTGGCTGGAGCACGGTCAGGCCGCCGGCTTGCTGTGGCAGTGCGGCCAGGCGACCCGGATCGAGCACGGCTCCCACCATTCCACGGTGAGCCTGGCCGATGGCAGCCAGCTGCGGGCCCGACTGGTGGTGGATGCCAGCGGCCATCAGCCGGTGTTCGTGCGCCGGCCCGATCGGGGACCCGTGGCCGGCCAGGCCGCCTACGGAATCGTGGGGCGATTCTCGGCGCCACCGGTGGATCCGAACCAGTTCGTCCTGATGGATTTCCGCGCCGACCACCTCACGCCGGAGGAGCGGCAGCAACCGCCCAGCTTTCTCTACGCCATGGATCTGGGCGATGGCGTGTTCTTCGTGGAGGAGACCTCCCTCGCCCTGGCACCCGCTCTTCCCTTTGCGGTGCTGAAGCAGCGCCTGCAGCGCCGCCTCAGCCATCGCGGCGTGGCGGTGCAGGAGATCCATCACGAGGAGTTCTGCCTATTCCCGATGAATCTGCCGCTGCCACACCTGGATCAACCGGTGCTGGGCTTTGGCGGAGCCGCCAGCATGGTCCATCCGGCCTCGGGCTACATGGTGGGCTCGCTGCTGCGCCGGGCGCCGGTGCTGGCCGAGGCGGTGGCTGAAGCGCTGTCGGATCCGCACTGCACCACGGCGGAGCTGGCCCGGCACTCCTGGGCAGCCCTCTGGCCGCAGGAGCTACGCCGCAAGCATGCCTTGTATCAGTTCGGCCTCGAGAAGCTGATGCGGTTTCCCGAGGAGCAGATCTGCCACTTCTTCGAGACCTTCTTCCACCTTCCCAATCGGCAGTGGTATGGCTTCCTCTCCAACACCCTGCCGCTGCCGGAGCTGGTGGGGGCCATGTTGAAGCTGTACGGATCCGCCCCCTGGGACGTGCGCTGGGGCCTGATGGAACCCCGGGGACGGGAGCTGGCGCTGCTGGGTCGGCTGTTGAGCCCCTGAGGGCGGCGGAGCGGGCCGGCGGCAGGGTGGCCACGATCACCAGGACCAGCAGCAGTTCGAGGGCGAGGGGAAGATCGATATTGGGGGGATAGGGGGCGGGGGCGCCGGCACGGGTTCTCCTGCGAAGGACCAGGTGCCGCTCTGGCACTTCCCACTCAAGCCAGCAGATGCGGCAGCTCGGCAAGACCCTCCGGCGGGATCCAGTCCTGCGCATGGCCGCGGGGCCTGCGGTCTGCAGGCAGAGAAGACTAATGCAGCAACTCCGCACCGAGATGCCCTGAAAGACGCACCAAGACCGCGAGAAGATCGCACAAAAACCTCGCAAGAACCTTGCAGAAACTGCTTTATATGCTAGGGAAGCACTGGAAAACCACGATTTTTACGATCTTGATTCGTGAAAGCCCTTGCAGTGCCGTGGCTCCCTTGGGCGTGATCGGGGTTTTCCAGAGTCTCCCTAGACGAACACCACCTGGTCATCACATAGAAGTTGCCTAAGCATATGATGAAGATCCAGCGCAGGATTGCTTTGCTTCGCTTGTGTCTTTGGCCATTCTCTTCTGCTCCATGCTGATGCCATGCTCCGCCATGGCCAACGACCATGCCGCTGACTGATCCCATGGCCCTCGCCACCCTGTCGAACCCACTGGATGCCAAGGCCAGAGCCGTTGGGGGCCGGCCGGAATCCACCTATGGCGACCTCACCAGCGACAGGGGCCAAGCCTGTCCCATGAAAAGGCATCCACCTCAAGGGCCTGGCCAGGCAAGCCTCGGCCATGACGACAACAGACGACCTGAAGCAAGGAGCTAAGTCTATCGCCAGAATCTGTCGCCAAATCGGTTGAGGGTGCCGCCGCAACACTTGCCGATGACCTCAGCTGAGCCATCCGCCCCGGGCAGGCTGAGTGGCAGAACAGCTGTCCTACAAAGAAATAGGGCTTGCTGAAATTCGTTTTCCAGCTTTCGTGGTCCATCAAGGGCGATGCTCTGACAAGCCTGTGCCTGGTTAATTGATCAATAAATGGCTCAATGATGCTGCCTAAAACGTCCCCAGAATCGCTGCGCGACGATCAGGAGAAAACAAGTACATGATCATCATGCACACAGATGCAATCAAAGCCAATAAAAGGCGCAGCAAGCGCAAGATCTTCTCAGCATTCATCACAAAGAAGGCCATCCCGATCACCGATTTCGAGGTTGCAACGAGCTTCGTCATGATCCGATCGAGTCCATATTTTCTCTTGCTTGTGCCGATTCTGCCTTCGATCACCGAACGCTTTCTCAGGTCGGATTTAAACAGCTCTCGTTGTTCTATTGTCTGACCTTCGGTCACCGCTGCCTCCTTCTTGCGTGCGCGGCCACTGAGTCGGATGTCACTGTCTTCGCAGAATTTCTTGTTCGCGACTGTCATATAGATCGCATCCGCACAAATTCGTGCCGGATAGTATCCTCGTTCTTCCTTGTATCGCTGGGCTCGCCCGATCAGGTCATTCGCCTCATTGTAGTTGTCCCAGCTGA
>NZ_JAHLYT010000048.1 GCF_025128095.1 Synechococcus sp. CS-1328
CACCCTGCCTTCGGTGCGCTGGGCTGTGGTCTACGGCCTGATCCTCACCACCGCCCGGGCCCTGGGGGAATTCGGTGCCGTGTCCGTGGTGAGCGGCAACATCGCCGGCCAGACCCAGACCTTGCCGCTGTTCGTGGAGGATGCCTACAAGCAGTACGACACCGAACTGGCCTACGGCGCCGCCCTCGTGCTGGGAGGTGTGGGTCTGGTGTCGCTACTGCTCAAGCTGCTGGTGGAGCAGGCACTGGGTGGGAGGAATCAATCCCAGCCCACCAATTGATTCGGCGAGGGTCCCCAGGCTCTTCGCGGTGGCAGGGCTAAGGTGCTTGGGGATCTATGTCGAGATGGCCTGCCCAGAAGTTGCTTGCCTGATCGTTGGTCTGGTTCCGTCCCGGAGGGCTCAGACCGAGTCGATTGACGTGCGGATTCAAGGGGGTGGAGACATTATGTGGAGAGTTCGCAGGCGGATCTGAGCCCGATCAGGACTTAAGATTGCTACCCTCCTTCCCTGGCTGGGCTCAAGTGACCTATTGCATTGGATATTGGCTTGAGAAAGGACTGGTCTTGGTTTCTGATTCGCGTACAAATGCAGGTGTTGACTACATATCATCCTATAGCAAGATGCATGTGTTTCAGCCGGCATCGGATCGGCTATTTATTCTGTTGGCGGCTGGAAATCTAGCTACGACACAGGCAGTGCTGAACTGGATTCGGAGGGATCTGGATCGGGCCAGTGGCGAGGATCATGAGGGCGGGAAAAATCTGAGGACTTGCGAGTATCTTTTCGAGGCGGCTGCCTATGTTGGTCGGGTGAGCCTCGCTGTGCAACGGCAAGATGGGCCTGCTTTGAAGGAGGTTGGTGCCGATGTTGGGGCCTCGTTCATCCTTGGTGGGCAGATTGGTGGTGAGTCTCACGGTCTTTCTATGATCTATCCTCAGGGAAACGCGGTGATGGCGACCCGCGATACGCCCTATCTGCAGATCGGTGAGACGAAATATGGCAAGCCCCCGCTTGACAATGTCGGGCACACCAATCTTTCCCTTGAGGATGCTGCGCGCCTCTGCCTGATTTCGGAAGTGCTCACCCAGCGCTCCAATCTCACCGTGGGCCCCCCTTTCGAGCTGGCCATCGTGCCGCGCAACACGCTGGCGATTGCTCACCAGATCAAGTTTGAGGCGGATGCCCCCGAGCTTTCCGCCATGTTCGAGACTTGGAGCAGCGCCCAGCGGGAGGCGCTCTATCGGCTGCCCCATTTCACCTGGGAGCAATCGGCGTCGGATTGATCCGGCCGAACCGATCCGCCTCACCCGCTGACGCTTTCACCCCTCACCCCGCCTGCCCACCATGAGGTCCGTGTCCGAATGGGTTTCCACCGGCCATCTGCCCACCGCAGAGGTGGTGCAGGATCTGGTCGCGGAAGCTCATCGGCGGTTCTCTCCCGTGCTGGATGGCCGGGTTGCGAACTACATTCCCGCCCTGGCTGCAGCGTCTCCGGAGCATTTCGGCCTCTGCGTGTCCAGCAGTGGAGGCGCACTGTTCGACGCGGGCGAGGCCCGGGTGCCCTTCAGCATCCAGAGCATCTCCAAGCCGTTCCTGTTTGCTCTGATCTGCCAGGCTATTGGCGAGGCGGAGGCCCGTGAGAAGCTCGGTGTGAACAGCACCGGTCTGCCGTTCAATTCCGTCCTGGCGGTGGAGCGCAGTGGGGAAGGTCTTTCCAACCCTATGGTCAATGCCGGGGCGATCGCTGCCACCAGCCTCGCCCCTGGCGCCACCAGCGAGCAGAAGTGGGCCTTCATTCAAGACGGCTTCTCCCGTTTCGCTGGCCGCCGCCTCGAGATCGATCCGGTTGTCTGCGAGTCGGAGCTGGCCACCAATCGGCGCAATGCCGGCATCGCCACCCTGCTCAGCGACCACCAACGCCTCTGGTGGGATCCCGAAGAAGCCACCGATCTCTACACCCGCCAGTGTTCCCTCAGTGTTACTGCTGCTGACCTGGCGGTGATGGCCGCCACCCTGGCCAACGGCGGCCGCCAACCGGTCACGGGCGAGCAGGTGATCGAGGCGGTTCATTGCCAGCATGTGCTGGCGGTGATGGTCACCGCCGGGCTCTACGAAACCTCCGGCGACTGGCTCTATGCCACCGGGCTCCCCGGCAAGAGCGGGGTGGCGGGCGGCATGATCACCGTCGCACCCGGAAAGGGTGGACTGGCCACGTATTCACCCCCCCTCGATGAGGCGGGCAACAGCGTGCGCGGTCAGCTCACCGCTCGCTTTCTCTCCGAGCAGTTAGGCCTGAACCTGTTCGCGTCCAGGCCAGAGGGATAACGGGATCCTGCAGTGGATGTGTTCCTCCCCCTCTCTGTGCGGGCTGTCATGCTGCCTCCTGGATGCGACCTTCCGACAATGGTTTCGATTCGCCTGATTCCGCCGGTTCTGCTCACGGCTCTTGTGACGGCTGCCTTGAGCGTCCCCAGTGCCCAGGCCAGCTGCCGCTTTCTGATGCCATTGGGTGGCAGTGGCGATCCGGTGGTCTCCAAGCGGATCGGCCCGGATCGCTTGCTGGGTAGCACCAACTGGAATACCGACTTCATCGTGGATCGGCCGTTTCGTTCTTACCAGTTCTTTTTCACATCGGCTTCCTCGGAGCGTGCCACCTTCCCGATTTCCGCGTTCATGCGCTTCACCGATGGCACCAGCCTGCAGGTGGTGAATGAAACGCCGACCTTCGAGCCAGGGGCCGGCCGGAAATTCGGCCCATTCCAGGCCGTTCCTGGTAAGCGCACCAATCTGATGAACTTCCGGGTCGGCTCCAGCAGCAGGCCAGCGGCGGTTGGTTTCAGCTATCGCATCTCCGTGCAGGGGTGTGAATGACGCATCTTCAGACCTGCCAGTTTTTCCTGAGCATGATCCTCCATGCAGTTTGAGAGCTTCGCCACGTTTAATATCGCCATCGTGGTATTGGCGCTCGGTCGATGGCTGAATCGAAAGGTTGCCTTTCTACGGGAATTCAACATTCCCGAGCCGGTCACCAGCGGCTTGCTGGTTTGTATCCTGCTGGCGCTGATCCATTCCATCAACGGCATGGAGATCAGCTTCAATCTGCTGTCGCGGGATTTTCTGCTGCTCTACTTTTTTGCATCGATTGGACTGAATGCCGATATCAAGACCCTGCTTGCAGGTGGCTGGCCTCTGCTGATCCTGATCGCCTCCACGGTGGCATTCATGTTTCTTCAGAATCTCACTGGGGTCGGTATGGCAACGCTGCTGGGATTGAATCCACTGGTGGGGTTGCTGGGTGGGTCCGTGTCCCTGCTCGGTGGCCATGGCACGGCCATCGCCTGGGCGCCGCGCTTCGCTGAAGCCCATGGCATCAGCAACGCCCTGGAAATCGCCATTGCCTGTGCCACCTTCGGCCTGGTTCTGGCCTCCTTGATGGGAGGCCCGATTGCCCGCATTCTGATTCTTGGCAAGAAGCTGAAGCCTGCTCAGCCCATGAATGGTGAGGTTGGCCGCAACTCCGGAAGTGAGCAGGATGAGGTGACCTATTTCACGCTGCTGCGAACCCTCTTCTGGCTCAACTTGAGCCTGGGTCTGGGTGAGCTGCTGCATGAAGCTCTCCAGGCCGTCGGTAGCAACTTGCCCCTGTTTGTCTGCACCCTGTTCGCGGCGATCTTCCTCACCAACACCGTGCCGCGGCTGCTGCCGATCCGGTGTCTGGCACCGCCCCGTTCCCTCGACATCGTCTCGGATATTGCTCTGGGCATCTTCCTGACGATGTCGTTGATGAGCCTGCAACTCTGGACGATCGCCTCCCTGGCGGGTCCGATCCTGGCCATTCTGGCGGCGCAGTTCGTGCTCACCTTCCTGTTCGCCTTGTTCGTGGTGTTCAAGGTGATGGGGGCCGACTACGAAGCCGCCGTGATCTGCGCCGGTTTCGGGGGGAGTTCCCTGGGGGCGACGCCCACGGCGATGGCCAACATGTCGGCGGTGGTTCAGCGGTACGGTCCGGCCCACAAGGCTTTCATTGTGGTGCCGCTGGTGTCCGGCTTCTTCGTGGATATCAGCAACGCCGTGGTGATCCAGCGCTTTCTGAATTGGTTCGGTTGAACACATGCCGAGTCAATCACACACCGAGTCAGAAGCGCAGCGTCGTTCGGATCACTCCGGCCCAGACGCCAAGGCTGGGATTGCCCGATGGCGCTGGCGACAGAAGAGCCTCGAATCGATCCGCGGTCGCAGTCATGGCGCCGCGAGGGCGGCTCAGCCAGAAGACCGCTGGCGTCAGGGAGAGGCGGTCACTGATCTCGATCCTGTAGGACAACTCGTAGGCGAGGCCGCGGTCGTTGATGGAGGTCAGCCCTGGGGCCTGGATGGCCGTCACATGGGCGGGGGATCCCACGGCGAATCCCAGGCTGTTGCCCAGGCCCAGCACATCGCTCCAGACCAGGCCGGTGTACCAGGACCCTGTACGGATGCTGGATCCATCGGCCACGGGAGTGCGGCCGAAACGGAATCTGTCGTGGCCCCAGCCCACACTGATCGAAGGCAGCCAGCCGGAGGAGCGGGGTTGCCAGTAGCCCGCCACTGACCAGGACCCGACGCTTCCCTGGCTGGACTCTTCGGCCAGCTGGCTGGCCAGAGGAGTTCCCCTCAGCCTCACCGGAGGGCCGCTGAGGCTGTAGGCCCCGGTGATGTTCCATTGGGGTCGGGTCAGGGCCAGCTGGATGGTGCTGGTCTGGGAGGAGCTCGGCGAGAACAGGCCGCCTCCCTGGGGCGAGCTGCCGGCTCGGCCGGCGACGTAGGCCGTGCCGAGGCTGAGACCCTGCAGCGACCCTTTGGGCTGCCACCAGACACCGAAGCCTCCGCCGAGTCGTTTGCTGTAGGCACCCGGCGCTCCGGCGAACTGGAACAGGTCGAGGATGGGGGACTGGTTGTAGACGCTCGGCCACACGGGAAGCATGTCGAGCTGCATGATCCGCGCACCGAAGCTGAGGCGGATCTCGGGGGTGAGGGGGACCTGCAGGTAGGCCCTGTTGATGCTGATCTGTTGCACCGCGCAGTCTCCCTGCCCCGCGCTGCAGGCGGGCTCCTGGAAGGCGAAATCCAGCCGCGACAGTGGTGTGGGAGCGTTGGAGAAAAAGCCGGATCGGGCGAAGTTGCCAGCGCGGAAGCGGATCCTCAGCAGATCCTGGCCGGTGACGCTGGTGTCGATCGTCAGCCGGGCCTCGTGGTTGAAGCTGAGGCCGTTGAGCAGGGGGGCTCCCGCTGCCGTGTTGCTGGAGGTCTCAACCTCACTGCCGCTGTAGCGCAGGGCTCCCAGGGCGCCATTGACCTGCACTTGCACCGTTGTGGTGGGAGCAAAGCGAGAGTCTTCAAGCTCCTCGATCGCCTCGATGTCTTCTCTTGCTTCCTGGGGCGCCTCAAGGGGGATGTCCTGGGCGAGCAGGGGGCCTGCGGCAAAGGCGATCGAGGCGATGGCACAGCACCGGAACCCGAACGGTAGGGAGCTCACGTTGCCTGCCACCCCATATTCCTTGCGTTTTGGCCTCCGGCGCCTGAACGCGTGGTGACCGGCATGGTGTTGATCACAGCACAGGCAGATATCCGGTACGGGTTTCACTCTCCATTGCGGTGATGTGCCCCATCTGGCTGATCAGAGGGCCGGGGGAAACCGCCCTTCATCTGACCATTCAGCCTGGAAATTGTTGGCAACGTCATTCTGGATCTACGGTGTTGTCATGAAGAGGAGCCCTGACAGTCATTGATCAGGGCATCGTCGAAGCGCTACAGATCTTTCGCTACTGCCATGGGCCTGGACGCCCTGGTTGCTCTCCAGCACGCGTTCCTGCTTCAGGACATTCACCGAATTCACTTACAGGACTCATTGCCATGTCAGCTTCAACCAAAAACGCAGCACGGACCCATGTCAAAAACCATGCCGAATCAGAAGGAGGGATGTGGGATTCGCAGGAGTCAGAGCTCCTCGATCCGCGGGTCATTGAACCACGTATGTATCTCGCCAGCGCAGCCAGTCACAGTGGCTGGGGTTTCCACAGCCGTGCCGAACTCCTGAATGGTCGCCTGGCCATGCTGGGCTTCGTGATCGGTCTTGTGGTCGAGGCCCTCTCAGGCCAGGGAATCCTGCAGCAACTCGGCCTTGCTGCCCTGCTCCCCCAAGGATGATCAGTCCCGGCCCCATCGGCCAGCCAGACTGAACGCGCCAGGCGAGCGCGATGCTGGCGTCAGCCGTTGCCTGACTCCATGGCCCCCTCGGGTTCGACCCTCGATCGCCTGCGCAGCCATCTGCACCAGACCCGGCTGCTGGGCTCGATCAGCAGCGCCCTCTACTACGACCAGAACACGGTGATGCCAGCGGCGGGGGCCGCCTGGCGGGGGGAGCAACTGGCCTTGCTGGCCGGCCAGCTGCACGAGCGCCAGAGCAGCGATGAGCTGGCCGATCTGGTGGCGGAGGCGGAGGCCGAGCTCGACGTTGAAGCTCCGCCGCAGCGGCGCCGCAATCTGCAGCTGCTGCGGCTGGAGCAGGAGCGCCAGCGCTGCCTCGATCCTGATCTGGTGGCGGCCCTGGCCATGGCTCAGTCGCGCGGCAATGCGGTGTGGCAGGAGGCCCGGGCGCGCAACGACTTCAGCGCCTTCGCGCCGGCCCTGACCACGTTGATCCGGCTGCGGCGTGAGCAGGCCAGCCAGCTGGCCGCCGCCGAACCGGTGGTCCGCAGTCCCTGGGAGATCCTGGCCCAGCCCTTTGAGCCGGATATCAGCGTGGCGCGGCTGGAGGCGTTGTTTGCCCCCCTGAAGGCCGAGCTTCCGGCTTTGCTGGACCAGGTCACCTCTGCAGCACACACAGCAGCTGCAAGCGCAGCTGCGCCCACTGCCGACCTGCCCGAGGGCCTGCAGGAGAGTCTCTGCGCGGCGCTGCTCGACGGCTGGGGCTATGACCCCAGCCGCTGCCAGCGCTCCCGTTCCGCCCACCCCTTTTCCTGCACGGTGGGCCCCCAGGACTTCCGCATCACCACCCGGGTGGTGCCCGGCCAGCCGCTCTCCGCCTTCCTGGCCACCGCCCACGAGTGGGGCCACTCCCTCTATGAGCAGGGCCTTCCCCAGACCGACGACCATTACTTCCCCTGGCCCCTGGGAGAAGCCACGTCGATGGGGGTGCATGAATCCCAGTCGTTGTTCTGGGAATGCCGGGTGGCCCGCAGCCGCGCCTTTGCTGACCGCTGGCATTCTCGCTTCCGCGATGGTCTGGGGGCTGATCCCTGGGGAGGCGCCGCCGGCTTCTGGCGCGCCCTCAACCCGCTGCGGCCGGGGCTGATCCGGGTCGAGGCTGATGAGCTCAGCTACGGCCTGCACATCGTGCTGCGCTTCGAGCTGGAGCTGGCCTTGCTGGAGCAGGAGATGCCGGTCGAGGATCTGCCGGAGCAGTGGAATCGCCGCATGCGCGACCTGCTCGGAATCCAGCCACCCACCGACGCCCAGGGTTGCCTTCAGGACATTCACTGGGCCGAAGGACTCTTCGGCTATTTCCCCTCCTACGCCCTGGGTCATCTGATCAGTGCCCAGCTGTCCGAAGCGATGGAACGGCAGACCGGTCCGATCGAGGAACGCGTGGCGGAGGGTCAGGAGGAGAGGCTGCGCGGTTGGCTGGCGGAGCAGGTCTGGCCGCTGGGTCGCTCGGTGAACGGCGAGGAGCTGGTGGAGACGGTCACCGGCCGACCCTTGAGTGCGGAGCCGTTCCTGGCCTATCTCAGGCAGAAGGTGCACCGTTTGCTGGCTCCGGCCTGAGGGTGGCCAGATGGCGGCGCGGTCTGGGGCGATCCGTAGGATGCCCGCCAGCCGTTTTGAAGTGCTTCATGGCGAACATCGATCAAGCCCCCAGCCGCACGATGATGAATCTGCTGCATGTGCTGCCGGCTTTTGCCGATGAAGCGGAACTGCGGCTGAACACGATCGTGGAGCTGAACAGCAACACCATCAACAAATACGAGCTGATCACCGAAACCGGGCAGCTCAAGCTGGATCGAGTCGGCTATTCCTCCCTTTCTTATCCTTTTGCCTATGGCTGCATCCCCCGCACCTGGGATGAGGATGGCGACCCGCTCGACATCGAAATCGTGAGCGTGACCGAACCTCTGGTGCCCGGCAGCCTGGTGGAGGCTCGCATCATCGGCATCATGAAATTTGATGATGGCGGCGAAGTGGATGACAAGGTGATTGCCGTATTGGCTGATGACAAGCGCATGGACCACATCACCTGCTACACCCAGCTGGGTGATCACTGGCTCAAGGAAACTCAGTATTACTGGGAGCATTACAAAGATCTCAAGAAGCCCGGCACCTGCCGTGTCAATGGCTTTTTCGACAGTGGTGAAGCCGTGAAGATCATCAAAGAGTGCGAAGCGCGTTATCTCGAAGTCATCGAGCCCAAGCTGGTCGGCTGAGCCTCGCAGGATCGGGATCACGCCCTGTGGGGGTGATCCCCCTTGGCTTCCATGCCCAACCCGGCTGGACTCCCTAGTCTGCTTTGCAACGACGTTGTCTGTTCCAACCCCTGTTTCGGCCATGGTGCGCTTTCTCCATTCCCGGTCTGTTGCGGCACTGGTTGCCCTGCCTGTCCTTGCGAGTGTTGGCTCCCTGAGCCTGGGCACCACCGCCGTGGCGGCGGAGCCATCCACCTCGTCGTTGCCGGCGGCCACTCAGACCCGCTCCACCGAGTTCAGCGCCACCGGGTCCGCCGCTACCCAGCCCACCCCAGGCCTGTCGGCTCCCGCCACCACGCTTCCCTCAGGCACGACACCTGCAGGAACGGGGGCTGGTGATGCCGCCACGGCGCCGATCACCCGCGAGATCCTCCTGGAGCTGGGGCGGCGCACCATCAGCCTGCGGGAGAACGGCAAGGTGATCAGCAGCTGGCCGGTCGCCATCGGTGATCCCGGTACCCCCACCCCCACGGGCCGCTTCAAGGTCGAGAACAAGGTGGTCAATCCTCAGTACCAGAGCACCAAGAGCGGCAAGATCAATCCCGTGTTGGGCGCCAATGGCCCACTGGGTGATCGCTGGATCGGCTTCAAGAGCAGTGGTGCCAACCAGTACGGCATCCACGGCACCCCCAGCGCCTGGTCCTGGACCGTGAGTTCCCGCTCGGCGGTCACCAATGGTTGCGTGCGCATGTTGTCCGACCATGTCCGCAAACTCTTTGAACTGGTCGAGGTGGGGACGCCCGTGGTGGTGACCCGCTGATCCGGCAGGAACCAAAAACATTCTGCAGATCCAGCCGCGAATGCATAGGAAGGCCTGTGCCGGCCCGTAGGGTCATTGGCATCTTCGTGATCGAATCCACGCAATCGCTGCTGCTGGCGCGGTGACGTGGATTCGGTCTCAGCCGGCACCATGGCCCATTCCGTTCCCCTTCGCGCTGGATTTCCGTTGCATCCCTCGGATCACCCCCACAGCTTTGATCCGCTCAACAGCACAGCGCTGAAGTGGTGCAGCAATGGCGAGCTCTCCGAACTCGATCTGCATCGCATTCTCAGCCGTCTGTCCCAGGTGGATCCGGTGGCGGGTCCGTTGGACCCTCAGGCTTGCGATCTGGCCAGCTGATCTGACGGGCCAGGGCCAAGGCCATGCCATCGCGGCTGGCCAGCCCCTGCAGTCGGCTCAGCAGCAGACCGCCGGCCGGTAGCCCATGGGGCAAAGCCCCCCCCAGCGATTGCGGCAGGTCGAACACCGGCAGCTGGCGCAGCCCTTGGGACAGCAACTGTTCCTCCAGTTGGGCCAGGTTGGCGCTGAGCGGTAACCAGACCAGTTCGCTGCGGCGGCAATCGAGCAGCCGTGGCCGATTGTCCAGGGCGTCATCCTGGCCGTGAAGGTCCGTTTGCCCATCCAGTCGGCGGGATGGGTCCTGTTGGGGGATCTGCTGGGTGGTCCATCGCTGCTTGGCGCTGAGGACCCGCTGCAGGTCCGGCAGGGTGACCAGCCCCATGGCCCACTCCCCCTCGCTGACGATCAGGGCATGGCCATGGCAGGCCACCAGTTGGTTCAGGGCCTCGAGAACCGGTGTGTCTGCCTCCAGCACCAGAGGAGCTTCCGGTTCAAAGGCTTCCGCCACCGATAAGGCCGTGAGCCGGCCACGCCGCTCCTCCTCGATCGGATCCGGTCCCAGCAGGCCAGGATCGTGCAGCCCTTGCCAGCGCTCCACCAGGGCTGCACTCAGACCGGCGGCCGCCATCAGCGGCAGCACGATGCGGATGTCACGGGTGAGCTCGAACAGCAGCAGCAGGGCCGTGAGGGGAGCCCGGGCGCTGCCCGCCAGCACCGCCGCCATGCCCACCATGGCGTAGGCCGGTGGTTCAGCCACCGGTAGATGCAGGCCGCTCTCCCCCAGGATCTGGCCGTAGCAATTGCCCAGCACTGCTCCGAGGAAAAGCGATGGTGCGAAGCCGCCGCCCACGAATCCGGTGGCACTGCTCACGGCCGTGGCGAGCACCTTGACCACGAGCAGCACCGCCAGGGTGAGCAGGGGGATGCCACCATCGCGGCCCAGCAGGGCTTCGATCGTGTCGTAACCCACCCCCAGCACCTGGGGGAACAACAGGGCCATGCCACCCACGGCCGCACCGCCGAGGGCGGTGGGCAGCCCGATCGGCAGGCGCCCCAGCCACTGCTGCAGCCTCTGGCTGCGCCCTGCGGCCAGCAGGCTGATCAACAGCCAGGACATCAGGCTGGAGACCACTCCCAGGCCCAGATACAGCGGCAGTTCCAGCGGTGAGCGCACCTCGTAGGCCGGCAGCCTCAGGATCGGGGTATCGCCGAGGCAGAGCTGGGTGACCAGGCAGGAGGCCACCGCCGCCACCAGCACGGCCCGCACGCTGGGACGACCGGGAATCGCGCTGAAACTGCCCTCCAGCGCGAAGAACACGCCGGCGATCGGGGCCTTGAAGCCCGCCGCCAGACCCGCCGCTACCCCTGCCGCCACCAGCGTTTTCTGGCTCTGGGGTGTCAGCCTGCCGCGTTCGCCCACCCACAGGCCGATGTTGCCACCGCCCTCCACGCTGGGGCCCTCGGGTCCCAGGGAGGCGCCGCTGCCGAGGCTGAGCGAGGCTGCCACCAGCCGCAGCAACGGCAGTTTGGGGGCGGCCGGCTGGCTGCCCTCGGCCATGGCCTGCAGGCTGGGCAGGCCAGGGCCGAGGTCCCCGCCGATCCGGCGCAGCACCCCCACGGCCAGCCCCCCCAGCGTCGGGACCACCACCACGGGCCAGAGCTCCAGCCAGCCTGGCGCCGATGGCAGGGGTGGAGGCGTGGGCAGCGGTGCAGCCGGCGGCGGCGGCAGGAACCCCAGGCCCCCCAGGCCGATCTCCAGCAGGGCCTTCAGCGGTGTGCTCCCTTCTGGCGGCAGGGAAGGCAGCTCCGGGGCCGGCGGTGCGGCGGAGGTTCCCAGGCTGAGCAGGCCTTCCACGAAGGGGCCGAACAGGAAATTGTTGATGAAGCCCAGCAGCTCATGGAACCCCACGACCGCCAGGCCGGTGGCGGTGCCCACCAGCGCGGCCCAGGCCAGCAGATTCCACTGGAAGGGCAGGGCCGTGGCCTCGGAGGACGACTGCTGCATGGCCGAGGCCGTGACCGCCTCTCCGCTTCAGGCCTCAGGCCGGACGCTGGCGAAGATCTCCTGCAGGATCTCGCCGGCGCCCTGCTGCTTGAGCGTGTGGGCCAGGGCGATGCCGATCGCTTCTGGATCCTCCTGGGGACCATGGGCTTCGTCGCGGATCAGGCGCAGGCCATCAAGGCTGGCCACCATGCCGGTGAGCACCAGGTCGCCGCTGCCGTCTGGCCCCTCGAAGCGGGTGTTCACACCGATCGGCACCTGGCAGCCACCCTCCAGTTCCCGCAGGAAGGCCCGTTCCGCCAGGCAGCGGCGGGCGGTGGGGGTGTGCTCCAGCACCTTGATCTGCTGCAGCACGGCCTCGTCACCCTCGCGGCATTCGATGCCCAGGGCGCCCTGGCCCACGGCATGCAGAGAGATCGACGGGTCGATCAGTTCGTGGATGCGGTCGCCCAGGCCGAGGCGACCCAGGCCGGCTGCCGCCAGGATCAGGCAGTCGAACTCGCCGGAATCGAGTTTTTCGAGGCGGGTGATCACATTGCCGCGCACATCCTTGAAGACGAGGTGCGGGTAGTGGTGCCGCAGCTGGGCCAGGCGGCGCAACGAGCTGGTGCCCACTACAGCGCCCTGCGGCAGGGTGGCCAGGGTCTTGTCCCTGTGCGTCTCGTGCACCACCAGGGCATCGGCCGGATCCTCCCGCTCGGTGATGCAACCCAGCATCAGCCCCTCGGGCAGGTTGGTGGGCAGATCCTTGAGGCTGTGGACGGCGATGTCGGCCTGGTCCACCAGCATCTGGGCTTCCAGCTCCTTGGTGAACAGCCCCTTGTCGCCGATCTTGGCCAGGGCCACATCGAGGATCTTGTCGCCCTGGGTGGCCATCGCCTCGATCGAGATCTCCAGGCCGTCGTGGGCCTTGGCCAGCTCATCGCGCACCCAGTGGGTCTGCACCATGGCGAGCTGGCTGCGGCGGGAGGCAATGCGCAGGGTGGAGCCGGCCATCGAAAACCTTCGGTTGGCAGTCGAGCTGCCGATCAACAGCCGCCCAGCCTAAGGACCGGCCCGCTCGGGTCAGCCAGCAGCGCGATGCTCCGTGATCTGCCGATGCATGCATCCTGCTGCTGCTGCAGGAAGATCCAGCTGGCGATCAGGTCATCCGCCAGCTTTCAGGCCATCCGGCGCGCGTTCAGCCGAAGAAATCCAGGGGCAGCGGTCCCCAGGTGTCCTCTGCATCGGGATCGGCGGGGCTGTGGCCGCTGATCAGCAGCCCTTCGCCCAGGCCGTTCTCATGACGCAGGCTGAAGCTGCCGGTGTTCTGGTTGCCCTTGAGGAACACCGGCCCAGCCTCGGCCGCCGCTGCGCTGGCGCCGCCCTCCGGGTCACGGCCGTTCAGGGGGGTCAGGGGGCTCCAGCCCAGGGCCGCTTCGCAGTGGCGCAGGGCGGTTGTGGCGGCAGAGGCCGACGGGGCCATCACCCCCACGGTGAACCAGTCGCAGGCGGCCAGCAACTCCTGCAGCTCCTGGCGCAGCACCTGCCGTTCAGCCTCACTGAGGCTGGGGGCGGTGCGCAGTCCGCGCAGGTCGACGAGGGCAGCGACAGCCATCAGGGGGAGGAATCGGCAGGGCTGCGCCAGATTGACAGGCAGACCGTCAGCCAGGCGAGGCCCACGGCTCCGCCGGCGATCAGGTCGCTGGGCCAATGGGCCCGCACCACCAGGGTGCTCAACCACACCAGCGCCACCCACAGGCCCGCGCCGATCGTCAGGGGCCAGCGCAGCCGTGGATGGTGCGCCGCCAGGATCGTCACCATGGCGAAATAGAAGACCACGCCACCAGCGGCATGGCCACTGGGAAAGCTGCGCCCATCCACCTCCAGCAACTTCTCGTGGGGCCTGGAGCGATCGAAGAAGGGTTTCAGCAGCCGATCCACGATCAGCAGAATGCCGCCGGTGGCCACCACCAGCATGGCCAGATCGCGCCACCACCGCTTGAACGACACATAGAACAGGGCGGCGAGCACCAGCACGAAGGTGAAGCCGACGCCACTGATCCGATAGACCTGCACCAGCACCGCCCGCAGGGGGCCGCGGATGCTCTCGCCGATCCAGTCGAGCACCGCCTCATCGAAGCGCGGCGGCTGCTTGGGATCGAGGTTCATCGCCAGTGCGGTCACCAGAGCGATGCAGACCAGGACCGTCAGAGCGTCGATCCAGCGGAGCTGCGGCCGGGGAAGGGAAAGGCGCGGCATCAGGAGGTCCTCCGGTTGCGGGATCGTTTGCGCGGACGCAGGTCGTCGAGGGGGACGCGCCAGAGCTCCTGAACCCCGCGCTGACCCAGCCGTTCGATCCGATCGGCCGGCAGGGCGAAGCCATCGAGTTCGTGGCGATCGCCCAGCAGAAGGACGCTGACACTTGCGGGCTGAACGTCGAGCAAGGAGGGATCCTGCTTCCAGAGATCCTTGACGTCGCTGGCATCGCCGAGGAACACGGCCGACCGTCCGCCATAGAAGAGGGTGCTGTAGCGCTTGGTGCCCACCACCCACAGGGGTTCATCCGGGCGGCTCTGGCTGCCCGCCAGCTGTTGCAGCTGCCGCACGGGGAGCTGGCGTTCCCGATCCAGCAGCGGACCAAGGGGTGCCACCACACCGAACAGCACCGCCAGGAAGCCGGCCAGATTGGGAAGCCAGATCCAGTCGCTGCGGCGGCCCAGCATCAAGGCCAGGCCCACCAGCGCGGCCAGGCCGAGCAGCACCGCCAGCAGCTGCGGCAGACCGGAGCTGCTCAGGGCGGCGGCGAGCTGGGGATAGGCCGGATCCCGGCTGACCCAGCCCGGTGCCAGGGCGGCCGCGGCGGAACCCGCGGCCAGCAGCGCCACGTTCACCCAGCTGGCCAAGGCCCAGGGCGTTGGAACCTGCCGCACCCGTGAATCGGTGGGCAGGGGATGCCACAGCAGGGCCACCAGCAGGCTGGCGGCTGGAATGGCCGGCAGGATGTAACCCGGCAGCTTGGTGGCGGCGGCCGAAAAGAACGCCACGATCAAGACCAGCCACAGCAGCAGGATCGTCGGCAGGGCCAGGGCGTCGGCTTGGCGTGCGCGGGCCAGGGGCCAGGGGGCGGACCGGGCGATCGCCTGGGGCAGGAACGGCGACCAGGGCAGCAGCAGCAGCACCAGCCAGGGCAGGTAGAACCAGGGCGGTCCTGGGTGGTCATAGAGCACGCTGGTGAAGCGCTCCAGGTTGCTGAAACCGAGGAAGCCGCCCAGGAAGGCCTGGCCGTGGACCGCCGTGGCAGCGGCGTACCAGGGCAGGGCGATGCCGCAGAACAGCAGGGTCATCGCGGCCAGGGGGAAGGGCCGCAGCCAGCGGGACCAATGGCCCCGCACCACCAGGTCGGCGCCGATCACGATGGCAGGCAGCAACAGGCCCACCGGGCCCTTGGCCAGCACGGCGATGCCGGCGAAGCAGGCCATGCCCATCCGCCCCAGGGCGATCAGGCGCCGGTTGGAAGGATCCCGTTCCGCCACCAGATAGCTGAACAGCGCCAGGGTGATGGCGCTGGACAGGAACATGTCGGTGGTGGCGGTGCGGCCCCAGCCGATCCAGGCCGGTGTGGTGGCCAGCACTCCGGCCGCCAGCCCGGCCCGCGCCACGGCTTTCAGCCGCGATTCCCCAGCGGGCGCCCAGAGCAGCAACAGGCCGAACGTGGCCAGCACCACGGCACTGGCGGCCAGGGCCACCGGCAGTCGCGCCGCTACTTCGGAGACACCGAACAGTCGGAAGCTCAGGGCCACCATCCAATAGCCCCAGGCCGGATAGTCGAAGAACGTGGTGCCGTTCCACCAGGGCGTGACCCAGTCGTTGCGCAGCAGCATCTGATGGCCCACCTCCACAAAGAGGGCCTCGGTCTTGTCCATCAGGCCGAGGGCGCCGAGGCCGTTGAAGAAAGCCAGCCAGCAGAGCCCGATCAGCCCCACGATTGCCAGCAACGCCAGCCGGATCGGCTGGTCTTGCAACACGCTCAGCCTGCTCTTCAATCCAGCACTCTGAACATCAGCCAGGTTCTGCAATCCAGCCACGTGCCCATCGTGATCGACAGGTTAAGGCTCCGCCTCCGGGCCGGCTGGTTGAGGAGCGGACCGCTTCAGGGCGTGTTCCAGACGAAGCGGGAGGAGGCGGCGTAGTTCCAGACAAACACCACCAGGATGCCGGCCAGCTGGGCCCAGAAGGTGTCGGGCGAGACGAAGTTGTAGAACGCCGAGGCCAGGCCCACATTGGCCAGCACCGGCAGGGACGCCACCAGCAGAAATTTGAGCAGGCCCCGCAGCAATCCCAGGCCTCGCAACCGCTGGAAGCGGAAGGTGAGGGCGTTGTTGATCAGGTAGTTCGAGCTGGCGGCGGCCACCACGGCCACGGGCAGGGCCTGTTCAAAGTCGAACCGGTCGCCGGCCATCAGCAGGGCGGTCATCAGCAGCTGTACCGCTACACCGCTGATCCCCACCAGACCGAAGCTGATCGCCCGTCGGGGCAGCAGCCGAAAACTGAGGCTGTGCAGGATCGAGATCAGGAAGTCCCAGAACACCGCCAGATCCAGCTTGGAGCTGCCGTAGCTGCGCGGCTGGAAGGTGAGCGGGATATCGGCGGCCCTGAGGCGGCCGCCGCTGACGGCCAGCAGTTCGTAGAGGAACTTGAAGCCATTCACGTCCACGGCGCGGATCAGGGGCAGCACTTTGTCGAGCCGCAGCGCGAAGAAGCCGCTCATGAAATCGCTCAGCGGCCCATAGGCTCGGGCCAGGCTGAAGCGGGCCACGCTGTTGGCCCAGGTGGAGCCGGTCTCCCGGCGGCCGCTCAGACCGCGGATCTCGGCCCCCGGGTGGAAGCGGCTGCCGATCACCAGATCGAGATCGTCGGTCTGCAGCCTCTCGAGAGCACGGAACACCGAACCCGGTTCGTGCTGACCGTCGCTGTCCATCACCACCGCCAGATCCCCGGTGGCATCCAGCAGCCCTTCCTTGATGGCGCTGGCCAGACCGGCCCGGCCGACGCGGCGGATCAGCCGGATCGCCGGTTCGCCATGGGCCAGCCTCCTCACCAGCTCGGCGGTGCCGTCGGCGGAGTCGTCGTCCACCACCAGGATCTCGAGATCGAACTGGCGGCGCAGCGGCAGCAACTGCGCCAGCAAGGGCTCGATGTTGCCCCGCTCGTTGTAGGTGGGCAGCACGATCGAGACGCGGACCGGGGCCGGCGCCGCCATCGCAGGGGCCGGCTCGGACGAGGGGAGTGCGGTCAAGGGGTGAACGGGCGCTCCAGGCTCAGCAGGCACAGGATCACTTGATGTATTCCTTGAGCACGCCGTTGCGGTTGGGATGGCGGAGCTTGCGCAGGGCCTTGGCCTCGATCTGGCGGATGCGCTCGCGGGTCACATCGAAGATCTGGCCGATCTCTTCGAGGGTCTTCATGCGGCCGTCATCGAGGCCGTAGCGCAGCCGCAGCACATCGCGCTCGCGCGGGCTGAGGGTGGCCAGCACGCCTTCGAGGTCTTCGCGCAACAGGTTCTTGGCCACGTCCTGCTCGGGATTCTCGATGTCGGCTTCGATGAAGTCGCCGAGGCGGGAATCCTCCTCCTTGCCGATCGGGGTCTCCAGGGAGATCGGCAGCTGGGCACTCTTGGCGATGAAGCGCAGCTTCTCGATGGTCATCTCCATCGATTCAGCGATCTCCTCTTCGGTGGGCTTGCGGCCGAATTCCTGGGAGAGGGTCTTGGTGGTTTTTTTGATGCGGGAGATGGTTTCGTAGAGATGCACCGGCAGGCGGATGGTGCGGCTCTGATCGGCGATGGCGCGGGTGATGGCCTGGCGAATCCACCAGGTGGCGTAGGTGGAGAACTTGTAACCCTTCTCATGGTCGAATTTTTCCGCTGCCCGGATCAGACCAAGTGAACCTTCCTGGATCAGGTCCTGGAAGCTCAGGCCCCGGTTCATGTACTTCTTGGCGATCGACACCACCAGGCGCAGGTTGGACTGCACCATCTTTTCCTTGGCCCGGCGGCCGAGCATCAGGCGGCGCCGGAACTTGATCACCGGCATGTCCAGCAGGACAGCCCATTCCTTGGTATCGGGGTAGTGGCCCTTGTCGGCTTCGAACTGGCTAGCCAGTTCCTCGAGCTGAAGCAGGTCAGCGATCTTGCGGGCCAGTTCAATCTCCTCATCCGGCCGCAACAGGCGGATGCGGCCGATCTCCTGCAGGTAGACGCGGATCGAATCTTCGGTGTAGACGCCCTTCGGCCCCACCTTGATGCTGGCGAGGGCCTTGGCGTCCTTGGCGGATTTCTTGTCGGTGTCTGCCTCGGTGTCGCTGCTGGCCAGGAGCTCATCAGCAGCCAGGTCCAGGTTGGCGGGAGCGCCGGCCACCTCTGCGGCTTTGGCCTTGCTGCTGCGGGACGCTGTCTTGGTGGCAGCGGACTTGGTGGCAGTGGTCTTGGCGGATGCACCCTTGGCGGCAGGGCTCTTGGCAGAAGCGCTCTTGGCGCTGGCCTTGGTCGCGGCTTTGGTGCTGCTGCTCTTGGCGGCTTTCGCGGTGGTGTCCTTGGCGCTGCTCTTGCGGCTGCTGCTCTTGGTAGTGCCGGCCTGCTCCTCACTGCCCGGTTCGGCGGTCTTGGCGGTGCGGCTGGCGCGCGGCTTGGCCTTGCTGGCTTTGGCGGCATCCAGGCCGGCCTCGGCGGCCTGGGCGGCAGCGGGTGTCTTGACGATGACCGACTCGCCGGACGCGCTGGCCACCATCAGGATCTCCGGCGCGGCGGACTTGGCTTTGGCGGTGGGTTGGGCGGCGACTGGGCTCATCGGATGCGGCGAGACGATGGTGTGGGGAAGGCGAAACTGGGGAATCGGAGCGTTCAGCCTGTGGGATGGACCTGCGGTGGACCGGACCGGCGCTGGAACGCACCGGAGGAACGCAAGAAGATCAAGGGAGCTCAGGGGGTGTCCCATGGAGAGCGCCCTGACGGCAGGACGAATCAATCGGCAGGTGGAGGCTCCGGATCAGGAGCCCTGCAGAACGGATCGGTTCAGGATCAAACGCGATCGGGTCAGGTTGTTCAGCGATCGGGACGCCAGATCAGCCCATGGCCGGATCACCTGGGTCTTCCCGGGACTCCCCGGAAGGGAGCAAGGGAGACGCTTGCGGCAGTGGAGCTGCCGGCCGGTGGGTCACTGCGGCTCCCTGGGCAAAGCAGTGCCTGGAAGCCAACAGCGTGACCGAACCGCTGGGGCGGGCCGGTCGAAGGGCGTGTGGGGGACCTGATCGAAGGCCGAGAACCTGACCGATAACGGGAGAAGATGGAGAACGGAGCCGAGGCAGTGCTGTCAGGGGTGGTCGCAGACCTGGAGGACCTGATCTCGAGGACGGTCCTGCGCTTCGGGTCTTCCCTCTGGACGGAACTCTGCCGGGTTCCGACAGCAGCTTTGAAACTGCTCAACGCCATTATCTTAAGAAGACAGGGAGACAGCCGCAACTTCCCTGTCCATTTTTGACGCCCCAGATTCGATCCACGGCCCTGATTTGATCCACGGCTTCGTGCAGGTGTGGCTGGAGGCCGGCCGGGAGGGGCAGGTGTTCACCTATGCCAATCCCGATCGGCTCGTTCTGGGGCCAGGGGATCTGGTGGCGGTACGCCTGCAGGGCCGGCGTCATGGCGGTCTCGTGGTGGAGACCATCGCCGAGGTTCCCGCTGAGCTTCTGGGCCGCACCCTGGAGCCGGTGCTGGAGCTGCTGCAGCCCGCCGCCGTGGACCCCCGCTGGCGTGCCTGGATCGCCCAGGTGGCCGATCAGTGCCACACCAGTCTGTTGCGCACCATCAAGAGCGCCCTGCCGGCCGGCTGGCTGGGACAGCGCCGCAAGACCCCGCTCAGCCGCTCCTCGGTGGGGGCCGCCTCCCGGGCCCTGGCCCGCAGCTGGGTCGCGTTACCGGCCGACCAGCCAGACGATCCTCTCCCCACCACTGAACGGCAGGGACGTTTGCTGCAGGCCCTGGCCGAGCGGGGTGGCCAGCTGCCGCTGACGGCCCTCCAGCAGGTGGAGGGCTACTCGCCGGCGGTTCTGCGCACCCTGGAGCGGCGGGGATTGCTGTTCCGTTGCCCACCGCCTGCCTCCCCTGTGTCTGATGGACCCGTTGGGTACCGGCTGACGCCGGCCCAGCAGGAGGCCGTCGCGGCGATCGAGGCATCGGCCCCTGCCCAGGCCCTGCTGCTCTGGGGTGTGACGGGGGCCGGCAAGACCGAGGTCTATCTGCAGGCGGCGGCCGCCTGCCTCGCCAGGGGTGAGAGCGTGCTGCTGCTGGCCCCGGAGATCGGCCTGATCCCCCAGTTGCTGGACCGTTGCCGCCAGCGGTTCGGCGCGCAGGTGCTCGAATATCACAGCGGCATGGGCGACGCCGAGCGGGTGCGGGTGTGGCGGCGCTGCCTGGAGGCGGCTGCCGAGTCCGTGGCCCTGGTGGCGGTGGGAACCCGCTCGGCGGTGTTTCTGCCGCTGCCCCGTCTTGGCTTGATCGTGCTGGATGAGGAGCACGACGACTCCTACAAGCAGGAGAGTCCGATGCCCTGCTACCACGCCCGCGATGTGGCCCGGCTGCGGCTGTCCGGCTGTGGCGCGCGGCTGGTGCTCGGCAGTGCCACACCGTCGCTTGAAACCTGGCTGCGCTGCCAGGGCGAGGCCGCCGACACCCGGTTGCTGCGCCTGCCCGAGCGGATCGGGGCCCGGCCCCTGCCGCCCGTGCTTGTGGTGGACATGCGGATGGAGTTGGTCGAGGGGCATCGACGCCTGCTCAGCCGGGCCCTGATGGGGCGTCTGCAGCACTTGCAGGAACGCGGCGAACAGGCTGTGGTGCTGGTGCCGCGGCGTGGCTACCGCTCCTTTCTCAGTTGCCGCAGTTGCGGTGAGGTGGTGCTCTGTCCCCACTGCGACGTGGCCCTCACCGTGCACCGCAGTGCCCGCGCCGATGGCGCCGGCCATGAGTGGCTGCGCTGCCACTGGTGCGATCACCGCAGCGCCATCAGCCATCGCTGCAGCCATTGCGGTTCCACCGCCTTCAAGCCTTTCGGTGCCGGCACCCAGCGGGTGATGGAGCAGCTGGCCGCTGAGCTCGAGGGCCTGCGGGTGCTGCGTTTCGATCGGGACACCACCCGCGGCCGCGACGGTCACCGCCGTCTTCTCGAGCGCTTCGCCGCCGGTGACGCCGACGTGCTGGTGGGCACCCAGATGCTGGCCAAGGGCATGGATCTTCCGCGGGTCACCCTGGCGGCGGTGTTGGCCGCCGACGGGCTGCTGCATCGCCCCGATCTGCGCTCCAGCGAGCTGAGCCTGCAGTTGCTGCTGCAGCTGGCCGGCCGGGCCGGCCGCGGCGAGCGACCCGGCGAGGTGCTGGTGCAGACCTACTGCCCGGAGCATCCGGTGATCCGGCACTTGGTGGATGGGCGCTACGAGCAGTTCCTGGTCGAGGAGTTGGCCCTGCGCCGCCAGGCGGGCCTGGTGCCGTTCAGCCGCGCCTGCCTGCTCCGGCTGGCCGGGCCGAGCGCCACTGCCACGGCCACGGCAGCCTCGTCCTTGGCCGAGCATCTGCGCCCCACACTCCTGGCGGCGGGCTGGATGCTGGTGGGCCCGGCGCCTGCGCCGGTGGCCCGGGTGGCGGGGCGCAGCCGCTGGCAACTGCTCCTGCATGGACCGGCGGGGACATCCCTGCCACTGCCGTCTGAGGCAGAGCTTCGGCAGACCCTGCCAACCGGGGTGAGCCTGGCGATCGATCCCGACCCCCTCAGCCTCTGAGCGCCCGCTGGTTCTGGGGATCGATCAGGCCGGCAGCTCCGGCCAGCCGAAGCCCGCCCGTCGCCGCAACCACTGCAGCAGGGAGACCACCAGCAGCAGCAGCAGGATCGAGGCCCCGCCCAGCCCCAACGGGCTCCAGCGCCAGCAGCGCAGCTCCAGCCTGTTGACGGCCCCGGCCTGCAGGGGCCAGAGCTGCCCTCCGGGTTGCCGCGAGGGCCGGGTGGCCGTCGGGGTGGCCAGGCGCACTGCCGAAGGCCGCACCGGAGCCAGGTCCAGGCCCAGATCCAGGCCTGGAACGGTGGCGAGGTGGCGCAGATCCAGCTCCAGTTGCAGCTCCTGCCGCACTCCCAGGCCCCAGTTGCGCTCCCGCA
Source organism: Synechococcus sp. CS-1328 (assembly GCF_025128095.1). GTDB lineage: Bacteria > Cyanobacteriota > Cyanobacteriia > PCC-6307 > Cyanobiaceae > CBW1002. The sequence continues at coordinate 21,794 of NZ_JAHLYT010000048.1, forward strand.
GCGCCAGCTGGGGCGGCGGCAGGGGGACGCCACCAAGCTGCGAGGCGAGCTCCAGGTTGCGGGCCAGCTGGGTCAGGGCGGCCGCGGCCGGTTGAACGGATCCGATCAGGTTCTCCACGCCGCCGCTGCGGTCGTGGCGAAAGCCCTCGGCTTCCAGGGCCAGCGCGAACTGCCGCTGCCAGGGGGTGATGCGGCCGCTGTCACTGCGCAGATGGTGCTCCAGGCGCAGCCGGCCCGGTCCTTCGAAGTGGAGGTCGCTGCGCACCTGCATGCAGCCGCCCAGGCCAAGGGCCAGCAGCACCAGGGCAATCACCAGGGCCGCGAAGCCGATCGGGGCGCGGGTGGCCCCCACCGGTGGGGGCGGTGGCGGCGGCGGGCCGCTGTTGGTCCGCCGCCGCAGAGCGGCTGCCCGGCTGCCCTCCAGGGAGGGCGCGTCTCCAAGGGCGGGAAGGGTGAGAGACCAATCGCGGGGGCGACTGAGCGCCGGGGCCTCCAGGACCAGCAGCAGATCCCGCGCCTGGGTCCGGAGCATGGGATCGCTGCAGCGCAGCAGCTCGCGGCAGCAGGCCTGGGCCCGTTCGCTCTGGCCCTGACCCATCAGGGCCGTGGTCATCAGCAGCCGCACCTCCCCGCCCAGGGCGGTGCGCGCTGGATGCAGGGCCGCGAGCGGCTCCAGCAGGCGCAGCACCTGGCCATAGTCGCCGCGCTCAAGGCCGCGGCGGGCCGCCTCCAGAGGGTCGTCTGTCAGTCCAGGCCCAGCCCCGCTCAAGCGCTCCATCGCGGTGCCGTCAGCCGTGCTTGAGGCCGCGGCAGCTGCCCACCACCATCGTGCCGATGCCGCTGTTGGTGAACACCTCCAGCAGCAGGGCGTGGGGGACCCGGCCATCGACGATGTGGGCGGCGGCGACCCCCTGGGCCAGGGCGCGGATGCAGCACTCGGTTTTGGGGGTCATGCCCCCCTCGACAATTCCTTCGGCAATCAGGGCCCGCGCTTCGGAGAGGGTGAGCTGGCGCAGCAGGGAGGCCGGATCGTGCCGGTCCCGCAGGATGCCGGCCGTGTCGGTGAGCAGGATCAGCTTTTCGGCCTGGAGGGAGGCGGCCAGCTCCCCGGCCACGGTGTCGGCGTTGATGTTGTGGGCCCGACCGGCGGAGTCGGGGGCCACGCTGGAGATCACTGGCACGTAGCCGTTGTCGAGCAGCGGCCGCAGCACGTCGGGCTTCACAGCGGCCACATCACCCACCAGACCATGTTCGCCGTCGCCATAGGGACGGGCCCGCACCAGGGATCCATCGCTGCCGGAGAGGCCCACCGCCCGCACCCCCACCTGGTTGAGGCCATTGACGATCTGCTTGTTGACCCGTCCGACCAGCACCATCTCCACCACATCCATGGTGGCGGCATCGGTGACCCTGAGGCCGTCACGGAACTGGGGCTCGATCGCCAGGCGCCCAAGCCACTGGTTGATCTCCGGGCCGCCGCCGTGAACCACTACAGGCTGGACGCCGACGGAGGCCAGCAGGGCCAGATCGCGGAACACGGCATCGCGCAGCTCCTCCTGCACCATGGCGGCGCCGCCGTACTTGACCACAATGCGCCGTCCGGCGAAGCGCTGGATGTAAGGCAGCGCCTCACTGAGAACCGACACCCGCAGGGTGTCCTGATGGCTGATCGAGGGCTCGGTGCTCAACGGTCTGGTGGAAAGGGTGGGGAGTGAGCGGGGGGAGGCGGTCCGTCGAAGCGGCTTCGGTTGGCGTTGGGCCTCGGGAGTTGGGTCTTTGGCCTTGGGCCTTTGGCCTCGGGCGTGGTGTTGGCAGCGGTGCGATCGGGCCTTGACGTCAGACGTCGCCGGTTGTTTCCGTGGTGACAGTCTCCGTGGCGCCAGTCTCCGTGCCAGCAGTCGGCAGGAGGCTGAGCTGGAGTTGATCACCGCCCAGCCGGCTCAGTTCCGCCTGCAGGCCGGGCCCGAAGAAGCGGCCCAGCCGCTCCTGGCGTGCTTGCCACTGGTCATAGGGCACGGCACCGGTGCTGAAGCGCATCCGCAGGCCGTAGCCGCCGTTTTGCTCGACCTCGGCGATGCTCAGCAGCTGGGGGGGGGCATCGTCGTCCCAGAGCTTGAGGGCTTCGAGGGAACTCTCCAGGTGTGCTTTCTGGCCGTAACGCCAGCGGGTCACGTCGCCCAGCAGCTTGCGCAGGGGTTCATTGGCCTCCTGCTGGCGCAGCGCCTTGAACTGACTGGCCGGGGTCAGGCGCTCGGCGGGAGGCAGCTCCGACGACTTCAGGGCCAGTCCGCCGAGTAGGACGGGCACCCCGTAGAACACCCCGGCCAGGCTGAGGTTCGGGCTGTCTGTGGCGTAGGCGATCGAGCCGATCACCGTGAGGGCAGCTCCGGCGATCGTCACCAGGCTGCCGGGGGATGTGAGCGCTTGCATGTCGCCATCTTCCTGCAGGGGGTAGCAGGATGGCGATGGCCTCCATCCCGCTCCGCCGTGACCGCTCCGAACGCCGCTGCCGCCAGCGCCGCTGATGTCAGCGCCGCCGCTGCTGCGGGAACCGCAGCGGCGGTCGGCGATCCAGGTTCTCCCGATCCGAGCACCCCTGGGCTGAGCACCGCCGACCTGATCAGCCAGCTGCAGGCCGACCGGCTCTGGCTGTTGCGCCAGATCGATGCCGGTCTCTGGCCCCAGTGGCGGCTGGATCTGGCCGCTCTGGAGCGGGAACTTGGTCAGCTGCTCGATCAGGCCGGTGAGCGCTTCCCCCAGAGCTGATCGTTGAGCGAACGATCGCTGAGCTGGCCTGTTTCAGAAGGGGATGTCGTCGTCGTCCGGCAGGTCTGGCACCAGGGGGGAGGTGTTCCAGGTGGGTGGTGGTGGAGCGGCGGCTGTGGCCGCGCTGCGGGCCTCCGGCTCACCCGCCGGGCGGTGTTGGGGCGCCGCAGCCACTGGCCGCTGGCCAGTGGCCATGCCAGGACCCACGGCTGTGGCCATGCCGGCGCTGCCCAGTCCCGGTCCGCCAGGGCTGCCGCCGTCCGGTCCGATCGGGTGCAGCCGCGAGAGGGTGAATTCCGCCCGCTTTTCCTTGACCCCATCGGGGCGGCTCACGGTGTTGATCCGCAGTCGACCCTCCAGCACCAGCCTCTGGCCCACCTGCACCCGGTTCTGCAGATCCTGGGCGAGGTTGCCCCAGCCCACCACCTTCAGCTGTCCCGGAGGATCATCGGGCCGCAGGCCATCCAGCCGCACCGCCATCTCGGCGATCGGGGTCTGGCTGTCCTGGGTGTAGCGGATCTGGGGAGCCTCCAGCACCTCCACTTCAAGCAAACAGTGATTCACGCCCCGCCGGCCGGTTGATCGCCCCATCCTGATGCACCGCTCAAGCCCTGTCGCTGCCCCTGTGGGTCAGGATCGTCTCTGGTTGGTGGCCGGCACGGGCGAGGGGCCGCCCCTGGCGGCAGAGCTGCTGCAGCGGGGCTGGCGGGTCTGGGTGAGTGTGGTGACGGCCGCGGCCGCGCGCGCCTATGACCCCCATCCCGCCCTGGAGATTGAGGCGGGAGCCCTCGGGCCGCAGGGCGTGGCGCAGGTGCTGCAGGAGGCCGTCCAGCAGGGGCGTCCCTTCCGCTGGGTGGTGGATGCCAGCCATCCCTTTGCGGTGCGGATCTCCGCTGAGCTGCAGAGGGCCTGCGCTGGTCTGGAACAGCCGCTGCTGCGCCTGCGGCGGGAGGATGCGGCGCTGGAGCTGACGACAGCCAGTGGTGCTCCATTGCTGTCCACGTCAAAGTTGTCCATGCCAAAGACATCCCCTCCAGAGCCCTTGCTCTTGGATGGTGTGTCTGCCCTGGAGGGGTGCGGCTCCTGGCAGGGCCGCCGCCTGCTGCTGGCGATCGGCTCGCGGCAGTTACCTGAGGCGCTGGCCTCCAGCGGCGGAGCCCACCACTTCGCCCGGGTGCTGCCGGCTCCCAGTTCCCTGGCCTTGGCCCTGGCGGCCGGGTTGCCCCCCGAGAGGATCGCCTGTCTGCGACCCGCTGCCGGAGCGGCGGTGGAACGGGCCCTGTGCCGCCGCTGGGCGATCAGCCACGTGCTCTGCCGCCAGTCCGGCGGTCGCACCGAAACCCTCTGGCGAACGCTGGCGGCGGAGCTGGGACTGCACTTGCTGTTGCTGCGCGCTCCACCGGAACCGGATTCGCGCCAGGGCCTCAGCTGGGCGGCCTTGCTGGAGCGGATCGGCTGGCCTGGTTGATCCGTTCCAGCATTTGCAAGATCTAGTTCCGCCCATGCCCGCCATGGTGTCCAGCGAAACCGGTTGCCCCCTGGCGGCCGCGATGCAACAGGCCGATCCTCCGCAGGTCGCCATGCCGCAGGCTGGCCATCAACAGGTCGAGATTTCCCAGCCTGAACCCAGCGCGGATGGGTCCGCCGGCCCCGCTCCCCTGGTGCTGGCCCTCACCACGGAGGCCGATGCCGAAAGGGCCCAGGCCCTGGCCCGCGCCTTGGTGGAACGGCGGCTGGTGGCCTGTGTCGCCCTGACACCGCTCCGCTCGATCTACCGCTGGCAGGGGGCGATCGAGACCGCTGAGGAGGTGCAGCTGCTGCTCAAGACCCATGCCTCCCGCCTGGTTGAACTGGAGAGCGCCGTGCGGGCCCTGCACAGCTATGAGACGCCCGAGTGGATCCACTGGCCCGTGGCGGCCAGCGCCGCCTACGGGCGTTGGCTGGCCGAGAGCTGTGGGCTGGGCGAGGCTCCGCTCAACCCAGGTGGGACGCCACCAGGTCCTTGAGGGAGCCCTGGGGGCGCGGACCCAGCTGGGTCACCACCGCACCGGCACAGAGCGATCCGAGTTGCCCGCAGCGTTCAAGGGGCTCTCCGCGGGTGTAGCCGTACAGGAAGCCGGCGGCGTAGAGGTCTCCGGCTCCGGTGGTATCGACCAGGTTGCCCAGCACCACCGGTTCCACCTGGATCGTCGTGTCGCCGCTGAGAATCAGGGAGCCCTGTTCACTGCGGGTCAGGGCCGCCACCTTGCACCTGCCCCGCACCTGATCGGCGGCCTCCTCGAAGCTGTTGGCCCGGTAGAGGGCCGTGATCTCCATCTCGTTGGCGAACAGCAGATCGACGTGACCATCAACCAGTTCGAGGAAGCTGTCGCGGTGGCGTTCCACGCAGAAAGCATCGGACAGGCTCAGGGCCACCTCGCCGCCAGTGGCGCGGATGGCTTCGGCCGCGGCCAGGAAGGCGCGCTTGGCCTCTTCGCTGTCCCAGAGGTAGCCCTCCAGGTAAAGCAGCCTGGCCTGGCTCACCAGGGTGAGGTCGAGGTCGGTGGGATCGAGCCCCACGGAAGCCCCCAGGTAGGTGCACATCGTGCGCTGGGCGTCCGGGGTGACCAGAATCAGGCAGCGAGCTGTCGACGGGCCGCTGCGGGCCGCGGGGGTGTCGAAATGGGCGCCCACCGAGCGGATGTCGTGGCTGAAGATCGCCCCAAGCTGGTCATCGCGTACCCGGCCGATGAAGCCGGCTCGGCCCCCCAGCTGGGCGATGCCGGCCAGGGTGTTGGCGGCGGAGCCACCGGAGGTCTCCAGGCCGGGCCCGACACTGGCGTAGAGCCGCTCGGCCTGCTGCTCATCGATCAGGGCCATGGTGCCCTTGGTGAGGCCATGGTCGCCGAGAAAGCGGTCGTCGGCCTGCACCAGCACGTCCACGATGGCGTTGCCGATGCCCACCACGTCAAAGCATTTGGTCGTCATGGCGATGCTCAGACGTTCAGGAGGGCGCGTTTGGGACCGTGGATCGGATCCTCGACCACGATCGTCTGATCACGGCTGGCGCCGAGCGACACGATCGCGATCGGCACCTCCATCAGTTCGGCGAGGAAGCGGAGGTAGGCCATCGCTGTGCCAGGCAGATCCTCGAGGCTGCGGCAGTCGGCGGTGGAGGTCTGCCAGCCGGGCAGGGTTTCGTAGATCGGTTTGCAGCGGGCGAAGGCTTCGGAGCTGCTGGGGAAATGGACGATGCGCTCGCCGTCGAGTTCGTAGGCGACGCACACCTGGATCTCGTCGAGCTCATCGAGCACGTCGAGCTTGGTGATCGCCAGGCAGTCGAGCCCGTTAACCTGCACGGCGTAGCGACCGATCACGCCGTCGAACCAGCCGCAGCGGCGGCGGCGGCCGGTGGTGGTGCCGTACTCGCCGCCGCGATCGCAGAGGTGGTCGTTGAGGCTGCCCTCCAGCTCGGTGGGGAAGGGGCCTTCGCCGACGCGGGTGGTGTAGGCCTTGGCCACGCCGATCACCCGGTCGATCAGGGTGGGACCCACGCCGGCGCCGATGCAGGCCCCACCGCTCACCGGGTTGGAGGAAGTGACGTAGGGGTAGGTGCCATGGTCCAGGTCCAGGAGGGTTCCCTGGGCGCCCTCGAACAGGATGTTCTTGCGGGCCCGGGCCGCTTCATGGATGGTGCGGGTGCACTCCACCACGTGGGGGGCGAGGCGCTGGCCGTAGACCACGTACTCGGCCACCACTGCCTCGAAATCGAGCGGTTCGAGGCCGTAGAGCTTTTGCAGGATCTCGTTCTTCTCGGCCAGGGGGCCGGCGAGCCGGTCGCGCAGCCGGGTCTCATCGAGCAGATCGATCACCCGGATGCCGTTGCGTTCGGCCTTGTCGGCGTAGGTGGGGCCGATGCCGCGGCCGGTGGTGCCGATGCGGCGATCGCCGCGGCGCTCCTCCATCGCCTGATCCAGCAGGCGGTGGTAGGGCATGGTCACGTGGGCGGTGGACGCCAGCTGCAGGCCGCCCACATCGATGCCCAGGCCGAGCAGCATGTCGAGCTCGCCCAGCATCACCTTGGGATCCACCACCGTGCCTGAGCCGATCAGGCAAGTGGTGTCCGCATAGAGAATTCCAGAGGGAATCAGGTGCAGCTTCAGCACCCGACCATCCACCACGATCGTGTGGCCGGCGTTGACGCCTCCCTGATAGCGCACCACCACATCGGCGGAGCGACTCAGCAGATCGGTGATCTTCCCCTTCCCCTCGTCACCCCACTGCGCACCGATGACGACAACGTTGGCCAAGGAAGAACACAGCGGCCCGAAGCCGCTTCAAAGCACAATCCGAAAGCCTCTCAGATCAGGTGGCTTTTCGTCAAAATCTCGGGGCCGGCAGCCCTGATGAGCCTGGGGCCGAAAGCCCTTTCCGAAAGCCTGTAGGCGCAGGTCGGTCGGTTGGCGCAAGCCAGTTTGCCCAGGCCTGTTGTGCAAGCTGGAGTCCGAAAACCAGGGTCTCAAAACCAGAACAAGCGGCCCCGATGGGACCGCTTGAGGCGGGCCGATCCGAGCGGCTGCCGGCCTGGTGAACGCGGCTGGGGTCACCCCAGCAGGATCAGGCGCCGCGCACCACGTTGCGCTCAGCCTTCTGGAGTTCCTTCTCGATCCGCTCCCTGAGGGCATCGGGCAGGGGCCGATTGGCGTAATTGGTGTAGTGGCCGGCCAGGGAGTTGAGCGCCGTCTGCATGGTGGTGAACGAGCTCAGGCCGTTGACCCTGCTCTGGGGCCGGTAACGGGCCATGTAGCTGTTGATCAGGGCCCGGGACTCGCTCTCGGCGGCGGCGTGCCCTGGATCATCCTGCGGGATCGCGATCGTGGTCAGCAGGTTCTGCGCCACGGCCATGGTGTCGTCCACATAGTTGCCGCTCAGGCCGGTGGAGGCTCCACTGCAGGCCGTGAGCCCGAGCGCCAGGCACAGACCCAGAGCCACCAGCACAGCACGCAACTGGTGCTGGACGCGTTGCCAGAAGGCAGCCATGGGGAATGGGCAAAGGGTTGGGGAATCCTAGGGATTGGGCATCGCCAGGCCAGCGCTCAGCTCTGGGCCGGGTTGTTCAGGCCCTGGCGGCCCGCCTGGATCTGGGGCAGCAGTGCGGCCAGCAGTTCGTCGGCGCTGAGATCGCGCTTGCTGCCGCCGGCCCGTTCCACCAGCTCCACCTGGCCGTCAGTGGCGCCGCGGCCCACCACCACGCGCCAGGGGATGCCGATCAGATCCGCATCCTTGAATTTGACGCCGGCGCGCTCGTTGCGGTCGTCCAGCAGCACCTCCAGGCCCGCCTGCTGCAGCTCGCCATACAGCCGTTCGGCCAGCTCCACCTGCTGGCTGTCCTGGCTGCTGGCGACCACCACAATCACCTCGAACGGCGCGATCGAGACAGGCCAGCAGATGCCGTTGCGGTCGTGGTTCTGTTCCACCGCGGCCTGGGCCAGCCGCGAGACCCCGATGCCGTAGCACCCCATCCACAGGGCCTCGTCGGCCCCGCTCTCGGTGGTGAAGCGGGCTTCGAGGGCCTCGGAATATTTGCGGCCCAGCTGGAAGATGTGGCCCACTTCGATGCCGCGGGCGGCCTCCAGGTGCTGGCTCGGATCGTGGTGGCAGCGGTCGCCGGGCTGGGCAGCGCGGAGATCCAGGGACTCCGGACAGGGGTTGGACGGGTCCCAGCGGGCGCCGACGCGGTGGGTGTCGAGGCGGTTGGCCCCGCAGACGAAGCGTTCCAGAGAGGCGGCGGTGCCGTCGGCGAGCCGCAGGAAGCGCGGGGTCCAGTCCCGGGCTCCCGACAGCAGGGCATCGCTGAGATCCGGGCCAAGCGAGCCGAAGGGCAGGGGCTCCAGGCCCTGGCGCTCCAGCTGATCAGCGGTGATCGGGGCCAGCTCCAGCAGACTGCCCCGCTCCGCACCCAGGCGGGCCTGAACGGCATTGGCCAGCTTGACCTCGTTGAGTTGCTGGTCACCCCGCAGGCTCACGATCAGGGGCTGGTCGGCGCCATCGGCGAAGCGGGCCAGCAGCAGCAGCACCTTGACGATCTGGCTTGGATCGAAGCCGTGCCCGCTGCAGAGCTGTTCGATCGTCGTCTGGCCTGGCGTGCTCAGGTCGTGGCAGGGCTGGTCCGCCAGCGCCACCGGCTCGGGTGCCAGGGAGACGGCCCGCTCCTGGTTGGCGGCGTAGCGGCCATCGGGGCTGGTGAGGATCAGGTCTTCGCCGGCTTCGGCAGTCACCATGAATTCCTGGCTGGCCGAGCCGCCGATGGCGCCGCTGTCGGCTTCCACCGCCACGGTCCGCAGGCCGCAGCGGTTGAAGATGCGGCGGTAGGCCTGATCCATTACCGCGTAGGTGTCCTTGAGGCAGGCTTCGCTGGCGTGGAAGGAATAGGCATCCTTCATGATGAATTCCCGCCCCCGCATCAGGCCGAAGCGTGGCCGGATCTCATCGCGGAATTTGGTCTGAATCTGGTAGAGGTTCACCGGAAGTTGGCGGTAGGAGCGCAGCAGCTCTGCCGCCAGCGCCGTGATCACCTCTTCATGGGTGGGGCCGAGGCCCAGCTCGCGGCCCTGGCGATCCTCCAGGTGGAACATGATCCCCTCGCCGGCGGTATAGCCGGCCCATCGCCCGCTGCGCTCCCACAGATCAGCAGGCTGCAGCTGGGGCAGGAGTGTCTCGAGGGCCCCGGTGGCGTCGAGCTCCTCGCGCACGATCGCCGACACCTTGCGCAGGACTCGCCAGAGCAGGGGGAGATAGGCGTAGATGCCCGAGGCGATGCGGCGGATGTAGCCGGCTCGCAACAACAGCTTGTGGGAGACAATCTCAGCTTCGGCCGGATCGTCCCGGAGCGTCACCAGCATCAGGCGGGAGACGCGCATCGCGGTGAGGCAAGGGATCTGGGAAGTTACCACTGCCCCATGCCATGGCTCGACCCCGGGGGCGCGGGTGCTGCAAGGGCGGACAGGACGGTTGGCGAAGGGGCCTGGTTGCTTGGCGGAGCCCCTGGCACGCCTGGAAAGCTCTGCTAGCGTCTGGCGCGTTTCCCACCTGTCTAACTGTCGTCTCATGCCACCCTTCCCAGGATCAAACGGTGGAGCGGGAGGGCTGGCTTCTGCCGGTGCAGCACCGGTTTCGGCAGTGTCCAGCGGTTTCACCGGTCTGGCCCCGGGCCTGCGCAGTGCCCCTGCTGCGTCACCTGCCGCCCCGTCCCGTGGGGTGGGCTACGGCGCTGTGGCTCCCTCCGGATACGCCCCTGTCGCACCTGGGCAAGACCGCCCTGTCATCGAGCAGGACAGCCTGCCCGCCTCTGAGACCGCTGCGCCGATCACCCCCGAGGGGCTGATCGGCATCGATGAGGTGCAGAGGGCGCTCAACCGTTCGCGGGCTTCGGTGTATCGCTACACCAACACCGATCCGCGCAACCTCAACCCACCCTTCAATCCGCGCAAGCTCAATCCCGAATACCGAAGCGACCAGAAGGATCCCCTGCTGTTCCATCCCAATGAGGTGGCCCGCTTCGCCCGCGATGTGCTGCGCATCAAGGAGGTGACCGTCGAAGTGCTCAACTCGCCCTCAACCGCGACGCAGCAGCTGCTCAGCTCGATTCTCGACGAGCTGCGCTCGATCCGCAGCCGTCTGGATGCGTTCGAGCAGGGCCCCACCTCCCTGTCCGCGCACCGTGACACCTTTGAGCAGTCGCGACCGGCCGCCTGAGGGAGGCATGGCGTTCGGCTCATCTCAGGCGTGGAATCGCCGATCGAAAGACTCGCTTTGTGTCTTGCCGAGCAGGATCGTTGGTTTGCCAACCGGAAGACGTAAGATCAGTGATCCTTCTTTCTCCGGACTCCAGGACCCTTCGAACCGGTCATCTCTGCCTGCTCAACTGCTGCCGGCTCGTCGCTTCCCTTGCGGGATCTGCCTGACGCCCATAGTTGAACCAGCGCGATGGCCAGAGCTCGCCAGGTCAGCTGCCTCCATGGCTGCTCCTGCCGGCATCGTGGGTTCCGCTCCTCCATGGACCACCCTCCTCCTGCCATCGCTTCACTGATCGGGGCCATGCCCTGTGTCACTCCCGCAGACCTGAGGCAAGACAGTCCTGAATCTGGACCGGAATCGATTGAGGAGCCCCCCAGTCCGGGGCTGCTGCAGCTCTCCTTCTCTCCGGTTCTGGGCTTCACCATCGCCCTTGCCACGCTGCTAGTGCCGCTCGGTAGCGTGATTGCTCACCGGCCCATCTGGCTGCCATCTGCCGCAGCTCCAGGGCCTGCGGTGACCACCCCCCTGCGCGAGACGGCCCATGGATCTCAGCAAACTGGCGGCCTGCCCGGCTCCTGGCCTGGTCAATCTGATCGTTGAGATTCCGGCCGGCAGCCGCAACAAGTATGAGTACAACGCCGAGGCCGGCATCATGGCCCTCGATCGGGTGCTGCACTCTTCGGTGCGCTACCCCTTCGATTATGGCTTTGTGCCCAACACCCTGGCCGAGGATGGGGCTCCGCTCGATGCGATGGTGATCATGGAGGAACCAACCTTTGCCGGTTGCCTGATCAGAGCCCGGCCGATCGGCATCCTCGACATGATCGATTCTGGCGCCAACGATGGCAAGCTTCTCTGCGTGCCGGCTGCCGATGTGCGTCGGGTCGGCGTGCGCAGCATCCGCCAGATCTCACCGAGTCAGCTTGAGGATGTGGCCGAGTTCTTTCGCACCTACAAAAGTATCGAGGGCCGTAAGACCACGATCAGTGGCTGGCTGGATGCGGTGGAGGTGCCGGCCTTGCTGAAGCGTTGCATGGAGGCGGCGGAGGCTGCCACCACCCTCAGTTCGATTCAAAGCGCTCGCTGCAGCAGGAAGCCCTCGTAGTTGAGCGCCTGGAAGATCCGTGCCGGATCGCTGAATCCCGCTGCGTTCACCAGGGCGCTGAGCCGGGCCAGGCCGATCGGGTGGGTCTGGTCGGTGAGGGGGGCCAGCTCCTCGGCGGCGGCATCGAGGCCGCTGGCCTGCTGGAAGCCGATCCAGGCGGCCTCCACCTGCTTCTGCAAGGGGGAACGCTCCGGCTGCATCCGATCGACCAGCACCAGCTGACCGCCGGGCTGCAGGCTGCGGGACAGGGCGGTGAGAAAGGCCAGCTTGCTGCCGTCATCGGGGAGCGACTGCAACACCAGCACCGAAAGGGCGCCGGCAAAGCGTCCCTGCGACGCCCCGTCGTCAGCGAGGGCTTCCACCGTGCTCTGGCGCCAGTCGATTCTGCCGCCGCCGGCGAGCCGGTCCCGGGCGATGGCCAGCATCTCGGCGGAGGGATCGGTGGCGGTGAGGCTCCAATCGGGACGCTGAGCCTGGGCTTCCAGCAGTTCCGAACCGGTGCCGCAGCCGGCCACGAGGATGGCGGCACCCTCACGGCTGGCCAAGGGCGAGGCTGCCAGCAGTGCCACGGCCAGGCGGGCCAGGCTGGCGTATCCCGGGATCAGCCGCTGGACCACCCGCTCATAGCCGTCGCCGTCGGCCGGCTGGCTGGTGTCGCGTTGGCGTTCCTCGACCACGGCTGGTGCGGATTGGACGGTGAACCGCGATGCTACGGGGGCTTTGACTCCTCAACACTCCGTTTCAGGCCGGCCGTAACGGCTGGGGATGCTGCGGTGGGTGCCCTAAGTTGGTCGGCGCCCATTCCCCCCGGATCGACCGTGCCCACCATCCGTTTTGAACGCGAAGGCCAGCAGGTTGGTTGCATCGAAGGGGCCAATCTTCGTAAGGCGGCCCTGGATGCGGGCATCAACCCTTACAAGGGCCTTAATAATGTCAACAATTGCGGCGGCCTTGGCCAGTGCGGCACCTGTGTGGTCGAGGTGATCGAGGGCCAGCGCAATCTCTCTCCCCGCAGTGATGTCGAGGAGGTGTACCTGGCTGATCGTCCGGCCAACTACCGCCTCAGCTGCCGCACGTCCGTCAACGGAGACGTGACCGTTCGGACTCGCCCTGATTCTGGCGTGGGCAAAGGCTCCAACAGCTTGGTGGGTGCTCTCAAGGCTCTGGTCGGCAAGAAGTGAGCGGCTGGCGTCTCTACGCCTATGCCCAGTGCTCCACCTGCCGCAAGGCCCAGCAGTGGCTGGCCAGCCAGGGCCTCAAGCCTGAGCTGGTGGACATCACCCTCACCCCTCCCACACGCCTGGAACTGGCGGCGGCCCTCGAGCAGCTCGGTCGTCGTCGCCTGTTCAACACCAGTGGCCAGAGCTACCGTGCTCTGGGGGCTGCCGCCGTCAAGGCGATGGACGATGAGGCGGCTTTGGATGCCCTGGCTGCGGATGGCAAGTTGATCAAACGGCCCTTCCTGGTGCGTGGGGACGGACGGGTGCTGACCGGCTTCTCGCTGCCCGAGTGGCAGGCCTTCTTCGCAGAACCCTGAGCCTCAGGCTCCCCGAGGCTCAGAATCCCTGAGGCTCAGAGCCTCCCTGAGCTTCTGGCTCTTTCCGGGACCTACTGGAGCCTGGGTCTGACGTCCTGTGCTGGCAATGTCCCTGAACTCAGCGTCCGCCGCGCTTGGGATTCACCACGGGCCGGCTGCTACCGCTGGGATCGGACTCCTCGCCGGCCTCGCCCTGATCGGCTGCCTCTTGGGCAGCCAGTGGCGATGGCAGGGTGATTTCCTCGAGTTCTTCGATCAGGGCCTCGATGCTGGCTCGGTTGATCTGGCCTAAGTACGTGCGCTTCAGCTGCTCCAGCAGCGAGCAGAGCAGCGCCTGGGAGCGCAGCAGCGCCTCTCCGTTTTCGAGGGCTGAGGCCAGTTCTTCCCAGAAGCGGTCGATGAAGCGCTGCAGCAGCTCCAGCTGCAGATCATCCCTGCGCTGCAGACGCTCGCCGGTGCCGCGGGAGACGTCCAGCAGACTCTCCACCATGCCGTTGGCCAGCTGCCGGCTCAGCCCCTGCTCCACCTGCATCAGCAGCTGGATGCGCCGCAGCGGCCCCGGCACGATCGTGTTCTGCAGGCTCTGCTGCAGGGCGTGGCCGAGAACGCCCTGGATCTCCGGCTCCAGCCGAGGCGCCACCTGGTTGAGCAGCAGCGGTGCCCAGATCCGCACCAGCTCCACCAGCTCCTGCTCGTCCGGGCTGATCACGCTCTGGTGGCTGCGCAGGGCCCGCAGCCGTTCCGGCCAGCGCCGTGAGCGAACCAGCTGCTGGATCCCGTCGACCAGCTGCAGCGACAGCACCTCGAACAGCTCCACCGCCAACATCGCCACCACCCCGCGGCTGATCACCGCCCGCAGGGGCTCGATATTGATCAGCCCGCTGGACTGCAGGCGTTCCACCACCGGCACCAGGCGCAGCCAGCGCCAGAAGGGCAGCAGCAAGGGCAGATCGATCCAGCGTCGCAGCAGCGCATCCCTCCAGCTCAGGCCGGGCAGTCGCCGCCGGATCCGCAGGCAGCGCAGCAGGATGTCCAGCGCGAAGACGCTCTGGAACAGCACCAGGTCGTAGAACCAGAAGTGGTCGGTGGGGCGACCGTTTTCGTCGATCGATCGCCAGTAGTTGGTGGCGACCAGGGGCAGCAGCTGCTCCCGCCAGAAGATCCGCTCCCTGGACCAGGGGTGGTTCCGCAGCCAGGCCGGATCGAGCAGTTCGGCCGCGGCCTGCTTGGCCGAGGTCTCATCGGCCCGCTGGCGCAACAGATTCTTGATCTTCTCCAGCGTGCCGGAGGCGTTGGCAGCCAGGAAGGGATTGCTGTCGATCATCTGCTGCGTCAGCTTCACCTGCTTCTCCAGCAGCCGCCGCTGCTCGGGGTTAAAGCTGCCTGTACTGCTGCTTGCTGGCGAGCCGTTTGTGGGTAAGCCGGCTGCTGGTGGGCTTCCTGGTGGGGATGTGCCGGTCTGCAGGGCTCGATCCAGGCGCTCGAATTGATCGAGGTAGGCCTGGGTTTCGCGGTGGGGTTCGATGCCCTTGATCGGATCCACCAGGGGGGTGAGATCCGGCAGGAAGGGCACCGGTACCCGCAGGGGCAGCGATTGCAGCGGATACAGATTGCGCTGCAGCCAGAAATTGCGCAGGGGGATGTAGGTGAGATCGAAGCCCACCCACAGCAGATTCACCGCTGCCCACAGGGCCACGAAGCGATCCCACGTCAGGGTGAGGGTGCTGCGGCTGCGTGGGGCCTGAGCTTGCCAGCGGGGTCGTGCCATGGGGGGCAGCAGGCCGATCTCTGCCTAATCTGCCTGGCTCGGCCCCAGCCGCCGCCGTCGATGAGTGCATTGAGCGATCCCCTGCCCCACCCGCCCAACGACCACGACACCCCTGCGGCGCGGCCCGATCCACCGGCTGGCCTGGAGGAAACGCCCCCGCCACTGCCGGCCGAGAACCCCTGGGCGTTCTGGCGCAGTGTGCTGATCACCCTGGCGGTGGCCCTGGGAATCCGCCAGTTCCTGATGGAGGCCCGTTACATCCCGTCCGGCTCGATGTTGCCGGGCCTGCAGATCCAGGATCGGCTGCTGGTGGAGAAGCTCACCTACCGCAGCCGCGAACCGCGTCGCGGCGAGATCGTGGTGTTCCATTCCCCCTATCATTTTGATCCGGTCCTGACCGGCGAGAGCTCCCCCAATCCGCTGCGCTGCCTGCTCGTCAACCTGCCGTTCATCGGCACTCTGCCGGGCCTGCAGGTGCCGGCCTGCGATGCCTTCATCAAGCGGGTGGTGGCTGTGCCGGGTGATCGGGTCGCGGTGGATCCCCGCGGCCAGGTGTTCATCGACGGCGAGCGGCTGAACGAGCCCTACGTGGGCAACTACTGCCCGGTGGACAGCCAGGGCATCGGGCCCTGCCGCACCCTCAACGCTGTGGTGCCGCCCGGCCATGTTCTGGTGCTGGGCGACAACCGCGCCAACAGCTGGGATGGTCGCTTCTGGCCCGGCGGCAACTTCCTGCCGCAGAAGGAGATCATCGGCCGGGCGTTCTGGCGCTTCTTCCCCTTCGATCAGATGGGCAGTCTCAGTCCATCAGACACCAGCCGGCAGGATCGCTGAGCCCGCTGGCCCGCACCCGTCCCACCAGGGGCTGGCCCCAGTGCATCTGGTTGGCGGCCAGTGACGGGCAACTGGTGGCGTCCCAGTTCCAGAATGCGGCCGGATCGAACAGGATCCAGCGCTGACTGGGGAAGACCAGGCTCTCCGGCTGTTCCCCCAGCAGGGCAGCCGGACCCCAGCAGAGCACCTGCCAGAGCTGCGGCACGGCCCAGCCCCGGCCCACCACCAGCTCGTGCCAGAGCAGGGACAGGGCCAGCCCATGGCCGGCCACGCCGGCACGGCGCTGATCCACAGGCAGCAGCCGTTCCTCGGCGTCAAGGGGCTGGTGTTGCACCGCCACTGCCGTGATCAGTCCCTCCGCCAGGGCGGCGATCAGGGCTTCCCGATCGGCCGGATTGCCCAGGGAGGGAACCACTCGCCAGCCTTCATCGCTCGGATCCAGACGGCCGCTGTCGGCCAGCAGGTGCCACCAGCTCACCGTCGCCGCTGGCGGCTGGGGATGGCGGCGCAGCTGCTCCACCGCCTCGCGGGTGGAGAGGTTCATCAGCACCAGCCGGGCAGACGGATGGGCGTCGCCCAGGGCCAGCAGGGTCTGCAGGGGCAGGGTTTCGCTCACCACCGGGTCGAGCGGCCAGCCGGCCCGCAGGGCCTCGACCCGTTCCCGCACGAATCCCTGGCGCGTCAGCGGGGTCTCCCTCGGGGCCAGCAGCACCGGCCGTTCGGCCATCTCCGCCAGCCGCAGGCTGCTCTCCAGCAGCGGCAGAGGCGGCAGGTGGTCATCGCCGGCCAGGCCGAGGGCTCCTGCGGCCAGCTGATCGGCGTGGGCGGCCAGATCCTGATCGGCCCCCTTGAGGCTGAGGCTGCCCCAGAGCCGCAGGCGCAGGGGCTCCGGCCAGTGCAGCTGCAGGCGCTCGGGCCGGTCGCGCCAGTCGTGGGCCCGCGGCAGCAGGGCCACAGTGCCGTAGCCGCCGGATACGGCCGCCGCCGCCAGGCTGCTGAGGGTTTCGGCGCGGCCGTCCCAGGGATCTTCCAGAACGCTGTGGGGATCCACCAGGGGGGGCGCCAGCCAGCAGCCGCCAGCCTCGATGCGCACCACGGGCGCCAGAGGCAGAAGGCGGTGGGCCTCGTCGCCTTCGGCCACAAGGCGATTGTCCTCGAGCAGAACGTCGCTGGTGCGGGGCTGCTGCTGCGGGCCTGGCAGCAGTGTCACCCCCTGCAGCAGATGGCGCACCATCGGCCGGCTCAGAGGGCTCCGGCCGCGGTGCGGTCCAGCACGCCGCCGAGGTGGGCGGTGAGATTGAGGCAGCTCACCACCGGCCCTGCCGCCACGCCGTGGGGATAGTCGATCACGGTCACACCACCGTTGCCCTGCTTGATCGCCCAGATGTCAGCCGGCCGGAGGCCCAGCAGGCCACAGAGGATCGTCTTGTTGACGGCGTCGTGGGCCACCACCAGGGCCGTTTCCTCGTGATCGAGGCTGGCGGCGATCACGTCCCAGGTGTGCAGGGAGCGATCCGACACGTTCTGGATCGTTTCCCCCTCCGGCATCAGCACCGTCTCCGGCGCGCGCTTCCAGTCGGCCAGCAGCTGTGGCCAGCGCTCGGCGATCTCCGCTTCCAGACAGCCCTCCCAGAGGCCATGGCCGATCTCCACCAGCCCGTCGGTGCTGGTGAGTGGCACACCGGGGTGGTCCTCGAGGATCACCTCAGCGGTGCGGCGCGGCCGTGACATCGAGCTGGTGTAGGCCCGCTGCAGGCTCTGATCCGCCAGGAAGGACCTGGCGGCCTGGGCCTGGGCCAGGCCATTGGCGTTGAGGGGAATATCGATCTGGCCCTGAAAACGCCCTTGGCGGTTCCAGTCGGTTTCGCCGTGGCGCACCAGCAGCAGCCTCGGTCCATCGCCCTTGGCCGGCAGGCCGCGGCCGAGATGGACAGTGCCGTTCAGCGATTCGATCTGGACCTCCGGATCGCTGGCCGAGCCTCTCAGGTTCAGCACCGACACCGAGGCGTTATCGAGGCGCAGCCGGCGGAACTCACTGGCCGGCAGGCCCAGCAGGGTGAGCAGCAGGCAGCGCAGGATGCCGTTATGGGCCACCACCAGTACCGTGCTCGTGCTGGCGCTGCTCACGGCCTCGGCGTGGTGCCGCAGCAAGGCATTCACCCAGTCTTGGGCCTGAGCCATCAGCTCTTCGAGCGGGCGGTAGCGGCTGCCGTCGGGGCGGCTGAACTCCAGGGTCTGGGGCGCATCCCGCCAGCGGCGTTCCTCCTCTGGAAAGGTCTGCCGCAACTCGCTGCGCAGCAGGCCGGTCCAGGGGGTCAGATCAATTTCCAGCAGCCCGTCGTCCGCTCTCGCCTGCAGGGCGGTGCCCTGCGCCTGTAGCAGCTCTCGGGCCGTGTCTCGGGCCCGGCTGAGGGGGGAGCAGTAGGCGGCGGTGAGGGGAAGATCCCGCAGGGCCTCACCGGTGCGGCGGGCCTGCTCGTAGCCCTCGGCGGTGAGGCTGGAGAGATCGTCGCGTCCCTGGATGCGGTGCTCGGTGTTGAAGGTGCTCAGCCCGTGACGGACCAGAACCAACCGGAGGGACACGGAGCTGTGACGCAGGTGCGGCCATCGTATGGGAGGGGTCGGGAGCCGGGTCCCGGGGGAGCGTGCTGCCGCTGCAGCCCAGAATCCCAGGGCCACCGGCGCACTGCATGGCTCCGTCCTCCGCAACCTGGAAGCCCGCCCTGGCCTTCCTCAGCCTGGCTCTGAGTGCCCTGGTCTGGTTCAACGGCCTGCTCGACAGCCTGCAGCGGCCGTCGGTGGCCACCGCCCTCGATCTGCGCCAGCTGGAGCTGGCGGCCCTGGCGGCCCCGGCGGTTCCTGCTCCGTTGCAGCCCCTGCTGGTGGGGGCCGACCCGCTGGAAGCGCTGCGCAAGGAGCTGGAACGCCTCGATGGCGACGCGGCTGGACTGAACGCCCCGCCGCAGCGGCTGCAGTGGGCCCTGCTCGAACGTCGCCGCGGCGACGACGCCCAGGCCCGGGTGTTGCTGCAGGATTTGCGCGCAAGCGCCGAGCTTCCCCCCTCCCGGCGGCCCCTGCTCGATGCTCTGCTGGGGGCTCCCTCCCCCTCCCGGTCCGTTGAGAAGCCGGCGGCCAGTGCTACGGCTCTGGCTCCGGCTACGGCTCCGGCGGTCGTCGATCCCGCCCTGCTGGCCGCCCTGACACCCGACGACCGGATCGCCACTCTGCTGGAGCCCTGGTCACCCTCGCCGCTGTTGCGGCGCCTGGGCTGCGAGCAGCTCAGCGTTGATGCCGGGGAACGGCCGCTGCGATGCCTCGAGGCCGGAGCCGCCCGGGGAGCTCTCTGGCGGCTGGTCGGCATCAATCTGCTGCCCGCTCTGCTGCTGCTGCTTGGACTGGCTCTGCTGGTGCGGCAGCTGTGGCTGAGCTGGCGTGGTCGCCAGGCGCCCCTTCCCCCCTTGCAGGGCCCCACCCTCTCCGGTGTGGATGTGACCCTGCTGATCGCCGGTGGTTTCGTGCTGCTCGGTGAAGTGCTCACACCCCTGTTGCTCGGCCCGCTGCTCAGTTCTGCAGTCGCCGCGCTCGGGCTGGATCTGGCTTTGGGCCAGGGGCTGCAGGTGTTCGGGCTCTACCTGGGGCTGATGGCCGCCCCCCTGACCCTGCTCGCTGTCCTGTTGGCTGGGCTGGGGCCCATGCCGGAAGGGGGCTGGCTGCAGTGGCGCTGGCGGCCGCTCCGCCTCAGCCTCGGCTGGGCGACCTCCCACCTGGTGATGGTGTTGCCGGTGGTGGCGCTGACCGGCTGGATCCTGCAGTGGATCTGGAGTGACCCCAGCGGCAGCAATCCTCTGCTGGAGCTGGTGCTCACCAGCGGCAACTCTGCGGCGCTGCTCTGTTTTGCCGTTACGGCCATGGTGCTGGCACCCCTGTTCGAGGAGACCCTGTTCCGAGGCGTGCTGCTGCCGGTCCTGGCGCGGCGTTTCGGTGATACGGGCGCCGTACTAGGCAGTGCGGCCCTCTTCGCCCTGGCCCATCTCAGCCTGGGCGAGCTGGCGCCGTTGTTTGTGCTGGGTCTGGGGCTGGGCTGGCTGCGGTTGCGCAGCGGTCGCCTCGGGGCCTGCGTGCTGATGCATGGCCTCTGGAATGCCCTCACCTTCTCCAACCTGCTGTTGCTCGGGGGCTGAGCCCGGAGCGGGCTGGGCTGTGCCGATTCGCGGATGGCGCCGCCACACCTTGCGAGCGCCCCTGTTCAATGGTTCACTTGCGCAGATTCCAACCAGGCCTTGCTCGCCTCCGTCTCCCCCCCTCAACCCTCGCGGCGAGCCCCGGTCCGTCGATCCCTCGAGCTGATCCAGGGGTCGCTCTCGCCGACCCGGATCGCCCGCCGGTCCCCCTGGCTGGCCGGCCTGCACCGCGCCAGCGACGGAGCTCTGGTCGGTCTGGGCCTTGCCATGCTGGGCCTCAGTGCTCTCACCCTTTATTGGCAGTCAAACTGGGCCCGTAGTTACCAGGAACTGGAGACCTCCCAGGTGCTGGAGCATCGCCTCCAGGAAGCTACCGCCGTGCTGGAGCAGCATCATCTCGGGGTGGCTCGCACGCCCGGCCTGGTCGAACCCACCAGCAGTGAGAAACTGGTCTATCTGCCGGCACCACAGGCAGAAGTCGGGCAGCGGGGTCTGCCACTGTTGGCCAGCATCCAGATCGATCGCATCCCGCCTGGCTACTGACCTTCCGGTTCACCGGTCTCTGCAGCGTCGATCCTTTCCATGGCGGCATCTTCGACCGATCTCCGCCCGCGCCGCCGCCCCCCGGGTCGGGTGGTCGATCTGCATCCGATCTCTCCGGCGCGGCTGCTGGCCGTCTACCTGATCCTGGCGGCAGGCCTGAGTGGCTTGGCCGTGCGTCTGGCCTGGCTGCAGGTGGTGCAGGCTCCCACGTTGCAGGCCAAGGCCCGGGCGATCCAGACTCACGCCCAGGTGCCGATCGGTAAGCGCCGCACCATCGTCGATCGTTCCGGGCGCCTCGTGGCCCTCGATGAGGAGCGTTACACCCTCTGGGCTCATCCCCGCTATTTCAACCTGCCGGGCGATGAGCCCCAGAAGCTCAGGCCTGCCGCCGATGTGGTCGAGCTGCTGGCCCCGGTGCTGGCCCTTCCTCCCGCCACCTTGAAGGGCCGGATCGGCGGCCGCCGCAGCGGCGTCAAGCTGGCCACCGACCTTGACCCCGACACGGCTGAACGGGTGCGGGAGCTGGGCATCAGTGGCCTGGATCTCGAGGCCTATCCCCAGCGCCTCTATCCCCAGGGCTCCCTGTTCGCCAACGTGGTGGGCTTCCTCAACCTGGAGAGGGTGCCTCAGGCGGGGCTGGAGCAGAGCCGCGACCGGGATCTCAAGCGCCATGAGTCGGTGCTGCGCATGCGCCGCGGCGCCGATGGCACCCCCTTGCCGGAGGGCTTGCAGGCCGGCGTGCTCTACGGCGACGACCTGCGCCTTCAGCTCACCCTCGATGCCCGTCTGCAGCAGGTGGCCCAGCAGGCCCTCAGCAAGCAGGTGAAGCAGTGGAAGGCGAAGCGGGGTGTGGCCCTGGTGATGGACGTGCGCAACGGCGAACTGCTCGCTCTTGCCTCCACGCCCACCTACGACCCCAACAAATTCTGGCAGTACAACCCTGGCCTGTTCCGCGAGTGGTCGGTGCAGGATCTCTATGAACCCGGTTCCACCTTCAAGCCGATCAACCTCGCCCTGGCCCTGCAGGAGAAGGCGATTGACCCCAACGGCCGAGTCAACGACACCGGTTCCCTCTCGATCGGCGGCTGGCCGATCTTCAACCACGACAAGCGGGCCAACGGGCTGATCGATTTCCCCACCGTGCTGCAGGTGTCGAG
The DNA here is from genome assembly GCF_025128095.1 of Synechococcus sp. CS-1328. GTDB lineage: Bacteria > Cyanobacteriota > Cyanobacteriia > PCC-6307 > Cyanobiaceae > CBW1002. The sequence continues at coordinate 43,461 of NZ_JAHLYT010000048.1, forward strand.
CAACGTGGGGATGGTGAAGGCCATGGCACGGGTGAAGCGCGATCGCTTCTGGCACTGGCTGCATACGCTCGGCATCGATGCGGTGCCCGACACGGATCTGCCCGGAGCGGTGGCCGGCCAGCTCAAGGATCGCCAGCAGTTCGTCTCCCATCCGATCGAGCCGGCCGTGGCGGCCTTCGGTCAGGGGTTCTCGCTCACCCCCCTCAAACTGCTGCAGATGCACGCCATGCTCGCCAATGGCGGCCGGCTGGTGAGCCCCCACATCACCCGCGGTCTCCGTTCCGGTGATGCCCTGGCCAGCCCACCGGCGCCCTCCGGCGTGCAACTGCTCGATCCGGCTGTGACCAGGGTCGTGCTTGGCTGGATGGAATCGGTCGTGGAGAAGGGCAGCGGCAAGGGGGCCAAGCTCGCCGCCTATCGCATCGGCGGCAAGACGGGCACGGCCCAGAAGGCCCTCAATGGCGTCTACATCCCGGGGGCCCGGATCTGCAGCTTTGTCTCGGTGCTGCCCATCGAGGATCCCCGCTTTGCCGTGCTGGTGGTGGTGGATGAACCCCAGGGCGAAAACGCGTATGGCTCCACCGTGGCCCTGCCGGTGTCGCGCCAGATCATGGAGGCCCTGCTGGTGCTCGAGAAGATCCCCCCCAGCAAGCCGGCTGCGGCCGCCGCTCCAACCCCCAGACCCGCCGCCTGAGGGCCCTGGGATCGGGGCGACCAGGCCTGTGGCCATTCCCACAAGCGGCTCAGGCCGCTGGCAGGGGCCTGGCTAGCCTTCCGGGAACGGACGACAGCCGATGGCCAATCTCCTGGATCAACTCGCCGCCATGACGGTGGTGGTCGCCGATACCGGCGACATCGATGCGATACGGCAGTTCACACCGCGGGATGCCACCACCAACCCCTCGTTGATCCTGGCGGCGGCCCAGATCTCCACCTACCAGAACCTGATCGACCGCTCGCTGCAGGAATCGCGGGCTGTGATCGGTGCGGAGGCTCCGGCCGAGGAGGTGGTGAACGAAGCCCTCGACGAGATCTGCGTCACCTTCGGCAAGGAGATTCTGAAGATCGTGCCTGGCCGTGTGTCCACGGAAGTGGATGCCCGCCTCAGCTACGACACCGAGGCCACGGTGGCCAAGGCCTACAAACTGATCGGCCTCTATGAGCAGGCGGGAGTGGGCCGCGAACGGGTGCTGATCAAGATCGCCTCCACCTGGGAGGGCATCAAGGCGGCTGAACGGCTGGAGAAGGACGGCATCCACTGCAATCTCACCCTGCTGTTCGGCTTCGCCCAGGCCGTGGCAGCGGCGGAGGCCGGTGTGACGTTGATCTCTCCCTTCGTGGGGCGGATTCTGGATTGGTACAAGAAATCCACAGGCCGCGATCACTACCCCGGTGCCGAGGATCCCGGTGTGGTGTCGGTGACGCGGATCTTCAATTACTTCAAGACCTACGGCTACCACACCGAGGTGATGGGAGCCAGCTTCCGCAACCTCGACGAGATCCTCGAGCTGGCTGGGTGTGATCTGCTGACGATCTCGCCGGCCCTGCTGGATCAGCTGCGCAGCACCCAGGCCGAGTTGCCCCGCAAGCTCAACGGCAGCGATCCGGCGCCGAGCGAGCCGCGCATCAGCCTGGATGAGTCGGGGTTCCGCACCATGCTGGCCGAAGATCCCATGGCCACCGACAAGCTGGATGAGGGGATCCGCGGCTTCTCCAAGGCGATCGAGACCCTGGAGGCCCAGCTGGCCCACCGACTGGCGGTGTTGGAGGGCGGAGCCGCCTTCACCCATGCGGTGCAGGAGATCTTCCTGCTCAACGATCTCGATGGCGACGGTTGCATCACCCGCGAGGAGTGGCTGGGCAGCGATGCGGTGTTCGATGCCCTCGACACCGATCGTGATGGCCGCCTTGCCCCTGAGGATGTGCGCGGCGGACTTGGGGCTCCGCTCGCCCTGAGCCGCTGAGGGATCCAAGTCCTGCGACGGCTCTGATCCCCGTCCTTGAGGCGCCGTTAACCGGAGCGGGCCCCGCATCGGCGACACTGTGAAGTCCACTCTGCCTGCTGTCGCTGTGAATGCCCTGGATACGATGCGCGCCCTGGCCAGCACCGGCGAGGTGGTTTCCGTGCCCCAGGGTGAGCTGATCTTCCGCTCCGGCGAATCCGGCGACTGCATGTTCGGCGTGCTGGAGGGCACGGTGCAGCTCAGCTGGCATGGGGACACCGGCCACGAGCAGATTGAGGCCGGCGATGTGTTCGGCGCCGGCGCGCTCGTCACCCACGACCACCGCCGCTATGGCAATGCCCGGGCACTCACCCCCTGCAGGCTTCTGGTGATGAACCGCGAGAAGTTCCTGTTTGCGGTGCAGGAATCCCCCATGTTCGCCATCGAGCTGCTCGGCTCGATCGATCAGCGGCTGCGACACCTCAAGGATTGCATCAAGCCCTGATCACGCCCGCAGTCCTGGCGATTCCTGGCGATGGATCCTGGCGCTTTCGAGGCTCTGGACTGCAGAGGCTCTGGACTGCAGACGATGTTCTGTGCCGGACGGGTCAGCCCTGTTTCAGGTCTGTTTCAGCCCTGTTGCAGCAGCAACCTGCGGATCACCCGTTGGGCGATGTCGCCGTAGCCCATCGATCCTGAAAGGATCTGGGCGATCCGCTGCGGCGCGGTGGGACGCTTGATCCCCAGCTGATAGCCCACCCGCGGGAAGCGATAGAACACCTGGGCGATGCGCCGGCCCCAGGCCATCGATTCGCCCCAGTCGGCACGCATCTGGCTGGTGTAGGTCCCGAGAGCCTTGGCGTCGCCCGCCAACCAGCGCTCCAGACAGGCAGCGCCGCTGCTGCCGCTCATCAGGGCCGGTCGCAGCCCCTCCGCCAGGAATGGATCGCAGAGCGAGGCCGCATCCCCCACGGCGATCACCCCCCCGTCGCCATGCAGGCGGTGGTGGCCGTCCCAGACGCGCAACGGGGCACCGCGGCGCTCGCCGGCCGTGGCGGCATAGCCGAGGCTGGGCAGCATCCGCCCCAGCACGGCCGCATGGTCGGCCGGATCGCGGCCGATGAAGGTGCCCACCCCCAGGCTCATGCCCCCCTGGCGGGGAAAGGCCCAGCAGAAGCCGTGGTGCACCAGGCCGAACTCGAAATGGGCGGTGTCATCGACACGGGCCGTTCCATCGTTGAGCGTGGTTTCGGGGGTTTGATCCACCTCGGCGGCCAGGGTGGTGGCAAAGCGGGGCCGGGCCGGACCCAGCCCCAGCGGTGCGCTGAAGGCGGAGGTGGAGCCATCGGCAATCACCAGAGCCTTCGCCCGGGCAAGGCGACCGTCGTCGCTGCGCACCTGCCAGAGGGAGCCATGGCGGCTCACGTCGCTCGCACTCCAGGGGCTCTCCAGGGTGCAGCCTGCCGCCACAGCCTGCTCCACCAGGTACTGATCAAGCCGCTGGCGGCGCACGATCCAGAACGGCGCTTCGCCGGGGAGCTCGGCCGTGACTGGATCCTCCAGATTCCAGGTGAAGCGCACCTGGCGGATCACCCGGTCCACCGCCGGGCTGAGATCGAAGGGGAACCAGCGCTGCACCGATGCGGCCATGCCGCCACCGCAGGCCTTGGGCCGCGGCCAGCTCTGGCGTTCCAGCAGCAGCACCCGCCGGCCGGCATGGCTGAGATGGAAGGCGGCGGCAGCGCCGGCGGCGCCGGCCCCCAGCACGATCACCTCGGCATCACGGGTCAAAGCATCTGCCCTCAGACCTTGAGAATTTCGGCTTCTTTGGTGGTCAGATGCTTTTCAAGCTCGCTGATGAAGCGGTCGGTGAGCTTCTGCACCTTGTCCTGCTCGTCGCGGCTCTGATCCTCGGAGAACTCGCCGTCCTTCTCCTGTTTCTTGATCCGATCAATGCCGTCGCGGCGGATGTTGCGCAGGGCCACCTTGCCTTCCTCGGCGTATTTGGAGGCGAGCTTGCAGAATTCCTTGCGCCGATCCTCGGTGAGGGGTGGGATGTTGATGCGGATCGATTTGCCGTCGTTGTTGGGGGTGAGCCCTAGATCACTCATGGCGATCGCCTTTTCGATCAGGCTGATCGAGCCGCCGTCGAAGGGCTGAATCTGGATCGTCTGCGAATCGGGGGTAGTGATCGTGGCCAGCGATTTCAGCGACGTCTCGGCGCCGTAGTACTCCACGCTGATCTTGTCGAGCAGGGAGGGATTGGCCCGGCCGGTGCGGATGGTGTTGAAGGTGCGCTGGGTGGATTCCAGCGACTTGCGCATGCTGGCTTCGAGATCCATGACGGGATGACGCAGAAGGGACGCAATCGAAACGGCGCGATGGTCACGCCGTGGTGCTCAGCGCGCAGTGGTCAACGCGCAGTGGTGCTCAGCGCAGAGGTCAACGCGAGGGAACGATACGGGTTCCGATCGACTGGCCTGAAACGGCCCGCCCGATGTTGCCCGCACCGAACAGGTCAAACACCACGATCGGGATGGCATTGTCCTTGCACAGCGCGATCGCGGTGCTGTCCATCACCTCCAGTTCGCCGCTGAGCACCTCCAGGAAGGTGAGCGTGTCGTAGCGCACCGCATCAGGGTGCTTGGCCGGATCCTTGTCGTAGACGCCGTCCACCTTGGTGGCCTTGAACACCACGTCGGCATTGATTTCGGCGGCCCGCAGGGCGGCGGTGGTGTCGGTGGTGAAGAAGGGATTGCCGCAGCCGGCCCCGAAGATCACCACCCGGCCCTTTTCAAGGTGGCGGATGGCGCGGCGACGGATGTAAGGCTCCGCCACCTCCTGCATCGAAATGGCGCTCTGCACCCGGGTCGGGATGCCGGCCTGCTCAAGGCCGTCCTGCAGGGTGATGGCATTCATCACGGTGGCGAGCATGCCCACGTAGTCGGCCGTGGCCCGGTCCATGCCGGCGGCGGAGCCTTTGAGGCCCCGGAAGATGTTGCCGCCGCCCACCACGATGGCCAGCTCCGTGCCACTGGCCACCACCTCGGCCACATCCCTGGCGATCGACTGAACGATGGCGGGATCGATGCCATAACCCTGGTCGCCCATCAGCGCCTCGCCGCTGAGCTTCAGGAGGACGCGCTTGTAGGCCATCGACATCCACAATCGCCCGCACCGTAGCAACCATGCCAACCCCTCACCAAGGAAGGCCCCAGGCTGATGGTGGTTCCATAAGGCCCCAGCGGTCCGCGGCTCCGTCCTTCGCCCCGTGCCCGATGGCCAGCGATCCCCAGGCACCGCGCTCCAGCGCTGTGCTGGCCCGGCTCACCCTCTCAGCCCTGGAGCGGGGCAGCGATCAGCCGGGTTTCTGGAGTGAACCGGAGGTGCATCGCGCCGTGCTGGTGAGCGGTCTGTCGGTGCTGCTGCATGCACTGACGCCGCTGCAGCAGGACCTGGGCTGACCTCGGGCACCCGAGGGAAACAGGCTCAGAACTCGATGCCCGCCTGGGCCTTCACCCCCTGCTCACGGAAGGGGTGGCGCACCAGCTTCATCTCCGTGACCAGGTCGGCCCGCTCCAGCAGTGCCGGCGGCGCCCCCCGGCCCGTCAGGGCCACGTGGGTGAGCGGCGGCCGCTGGGCGAGGCCCTCGATCACCTGCTCGATCGAGAGGTAACCGAGCTTGAGGGCGACGTTCACCTCATCCAGCACCACCAGCTTGCGGCCCCCGTCCGCCAGGTAGGTGAGGGAGCGCTGCCAGGCCAATTGCACCAGTTGACGGTCGCGCTCCCGGTCCTGGGTCTCCCAGGTGAAGCCTTCTCCCAGGGCGTGCCAGGCCAGGGCCTCGCCGAACAGCTGCAGGGCCTTGGCCTCGCCGGGCTGCCAGCCGCCCTTGATGAACTGCACCACCGCCACCTGCTCGCCGTGGCCGAGGGTGCGCAGCACCAGCCCCAGCGCCGCGGTGGTCTTGCCCTTGCCGTCGCCGGTGAACACCAGCACCAGCCCCTTTTCGAGGTTGCGCTCGCCGACGCGCTGCCGCTGCACCTCCTGGCGGCGGGCCATGCGGCGGCGGTAGGACTCCTGGTCGGCTTCGGGGGCCAGGTCGCCGCCTGGGCCCAGCTCGGCGGCCACCTGATCGAGGCTGTTCGCATCGGGCGTCGTCGAGGAGGCTGCCGGATCGCTCATGCGCTGGTCGTGGGACCGCAGGACTGGGGCCACTCTGGCGGAAGGCGGCGGCGGTCTGAATCAGGCGGTCCGGATCAGGCGGACTGGATCAGGCAGCCTGCTGGCCGTAGCGGCTGCGGGCCAGGGCCGCATCCACCGCCTGCTGCTGATCGCGCCGGGTGATCCAGTGGTGATAGGTGCGGGTGTGGATCGCCACCGAGTGGCCCATCATCCGCGCTGCCACCGTGTCGGGCAGACCGATGTGGATCGTGCGCACCGCCCAGGCATGGCGCAGGTCGTAGGGGGTGAGCGGCAGGTCATAGCGGCGGAACTGCTCGGCCACCCGCCGACCCACCTGCTGCAGGGTGGTGCGGCGCAGGTCGGTGCAGACCGTCGGCATGGCCTCCGGCTCGAGCACGAGCCGCTCCAGCCCGAAGCGCTCGACCCAGTCGGGCTGGAAGGGCCACACCTGGTGCTCGCCGGTCTTGCTGGTGGGCAGCACCCGCAGCACCTGATCACCGCCGGGGGCCAGGGCCGAGAGATCGCAGAAGAACACCTCGTGGTTGCGCAGCCCGTAGGTGGCCATCAGGCCGTAGGCCAGGCGCCAGCCCGGATTGGGAATCCGCTCGACCCACTGCTGCACCTCCGTGTCACTGGGGAGATGGCGGAACTGGGCGGTGTGGAGGCCGTAGCCGGCGGCCCGCTCGGTCCAGTCCGCCGGCAGGTCCAGTTCCAGGTGCCGTGCCAAGGCGGCCAGGGCGGTGCCGCACTGCTGGCGGCTGCGGCTGGTGGGGGCGTAGCTCTCCAGCACCTGCTCGAGCAGGACTGCATCCAGGCCGCACCTCGGGCCTGAGGAAGCGCCGCCGCTGCCGCACTGGGCCGCCAGTCGCCGCAGGTACGGCTGGTAAGCGCTGCTCCAGGTGGTGCGACTGCCGGCGGGACTGCGCCGCCGCTTCGGATCGCTGAAGAAGGCCGTTTCGAAGTCTTCGATCAGGGCTTCCATCCCCCCGATCGTCGCTGTGGTGATCGGTGCGGCGATCTGGCTGGCGCTGGTGCGGCTGTTGGCGTTGCTGGGCTGGGACTGGCTTTGTCTGCGGGGTCGTGCTCTCTCCTGCTGCGACGTGGCGCTGCGCCTGGATGTCATGGTCCGACCGGTGGCAGCGGCGGTTGTCTGGCCACCTCCGATCGACCGCACACTGGCCTTGGCCCCGGTGCGGACGGATCGCAGCGGGGCTGCCTGGCTGGGGCGATCCCCGCCGGCTCGGCTCCAGCTCTCCCAGCGGAAACGCTGGTGCTGCAGCTCCTGCACCACCTGCCGCAACTGCTGCTCGGCCTGCTCCAGCCCGGCCTCGCTGAGGGGCAGCCCAAGGCTGATCCGCTGCACCCGCATGCCGCCACCATGGCGGCAGGGCAGTGGTCCCCGCAGGCCGATCCTCTGGCCGCGGGCCTCCAGGCGCAGGGCGATGCCGCTGCTGGCCATCAGGGCGTTGCGGCGGAGGATGCGCTCCTGCAGGGCGGGATCCACGGCTGGTCCTGCGGTGGCGGGCGCTGAACTTACCGATCCAACCGCCGCGACACCAGGGGCAAAGGGACAGCGTTACGCTCAATCCCGTCTTTCTCCGCTTTTCGCCGGGCATGACTCAGGTCGACAGCAGCCCGGTCGAGACCAGCACGGGCGTAGGCACCGGACTGGATGCCGGCACTGCCCAGGGGCGCGGCAAGGTGGGCGTGGTTCTGCTCAACCTGGGTGGACCGGAGCGGATTCAGGATGTAGGGCCGTTTCTCTACAACCTCTTTGCTGACCCGGAGATCATTCGCCTCCCGACGCCGGCGCTGCAGAAGCCCCTGGCCTGGCTGATCAGCACCCTGCGCAGTGGCAAATCCCGGGAGGCCTACCGCTCGATCGGTGGTGGCTCCCCCCTGCGCCGCATCACCGAACAGCAGGCCCGCGAACTGCAGAGCGTCCTGCGCCAGCGGGGCCTGGAGGCCACCACCTACGTGGCAATGCGCTACTGGCATCCCTTCACCGAATCCGCCGTGTCGGATATGAAGGCGGATGGCATCCACGAAGTGGTGGTGTTGCCCCTCTACCCCCACTTCTCGATCAGCACCAGTGGCTCCAGCTTTCGCGAGCTGCAGCGGCTGCGCCAGAGCGATCCGGATTTCGCCCACCTGCCGATCCGCTGCATCCGCAGCTATTACGACCACCCTGGCTATGTGAATGCCATGGCCGGCCTGATCGAACGCCAGGTGCTGGCCTGCCCCGATCCCGCCAGCGCCCATGTGTTCTTCAGCGCCCATGGTGTTCCGAAGAGCTATGTCGAGGAGGCCGGTGATCCCTATCAGCGGGAAATCGAGGCCTGCGCGGACCTGATCATGGATCGCCTGGCCGAGCGGCTGGGCCACGGCAATCCCTTCACCCTGGCTTATCAGAGCCGGGTCGGGCCGGTCGAATGGCTGAAGCCTTACACCGACGAAGCCCTGCACGAGCTGGGGGAGCAGGGGGTCAAAGACCTGGTGGTGGTGCCGATCAGCTTCGTGAGCGAGCACATCGAAACCCTCGAGGAGATCGACATCGAATACCGCGAGATCGCCACCGAAGTGGGCATCACCAACTTCCGCCGGGTTCCGGCCCTGGATATCGATCCCACCTTTATCTCGGGTCTGGCGGATCTGGTGCAGCAGTCGATGGCGGGGCCGGAGGTGAACCTCGATCAGGCGGCGGCCCTCTCCACCAAGGTGAAGCTCTATCCCCAGGACAAGTGGGCCTGGGGCTGGAACAACAGTTCGGAGGTGTGGAACGGCCGGCTGGCCATGGTGGGCTTTTCCGCTTTCCTGCTGGAGTTGCTCAGTGGTCGGGGTCCGCTCCATGCCATTGGTCTGCTCTAAGCCGTTCTGCCGAGCCGCCGCCGGTTCCGGGCGCTGGCCCGTCATGGCTCGCCGTGTCCTGAGCGGTGCTCTGCTCGCGGGCCTGTGGATCAGCGCGGCGGTGGATCGTCCTGCGGGGGCCAGCAACCTGACCCGCTGGCAGCAGGGAGCCTTTCCCGTGGCCAGCTTTTCGGGCTACACCAGCCATTTTGGCCTGCGGGTGCGCTCCGGCGGCTGGAGCGAGCCCCACTACGGCCTCGACATCGCCGCACCCCTGGGCTCAGGGATCCACAGCTGGTGGGGCGGCGTTGTGCTTGATGTGATCCAGGATGGCGGCTGCGGTGTGGGCCTGGTGATCCGCTCCGGTGCCTATGAGCACATGTATTGCCACCTGGCCGGATCCGGCGCCGGCGGCGTCTACCGCAGCGGGCCCGTGCATCTGCGGCCAGGCCAGGCCGTGCGAACCGGCCAGCTGATCGGCCACGTGGGCATGAGCGGACGCACCACTGGCCCCCATCTGCACTGGGGCATCCGCCATCAGGGTCGCTGGCTGGATCCTGCCCTGATCCTCAGGGCCATGGCCGACAGCCGCCGTCGCAGCCAGGCGGCCCGAGCGGCGCGCTGAGCCCCAACTCCAGGCCCGACGCTTAAGGTTGACCCAGTCCATCAGAGTGGCCAGAAGCCTGGCCCGCTGCAGCCGTGACGCTCACGCCCCTTACGCCGGCGGCCCAGGCCGCGGTCACCCCGTCCTCCGCTGAGCCTGCCCAGGTGGTGGGGCCGGTTGCCGGAGCGACCCCGCTGCGGGTCTCGGGGGCCTACGCCCTGATGGATGCCCTCAGGCGCCATGGCGTCGACCATATTTTCGGGTATCCGGGCGGCGCGATCCTGCCCATCTACGACGAGCTGCACAAGGCCGAAGCCCGCGGCTGGCTGAAGCACATTCTGGTGCGGCATGAGCAGGGCGGTACCCACGCCGCCGATGCCTACGCCCGCGCGACCGGCAGGGTGGGGGTCTGTTTCGGCACCTCCGGACCCGGCGCCACCAACCTGGTGACCGGCATCGCCACGGCCCAGATGGATTCGGTGCCGATGGTGGTGATCACCGGCCAGGTGCCCCGGGCCTCGATCGGCACCGACGCCTTCCAGGAAACCGACATCTTCGGCATCACCCTGCCGATCGTGAAGCACTCCTGGGTGGTGCGCGACCCCGCCGACATCGGCCGGATCGTGGCCGAGGCCTTTCTGATCGCCGCCACCGGTCGGCCCGGGCCCGTGCTGATCGATGTGCCCAAGGATGTGGGCGTTGAGGAGTTCGACTACGTGCCGGTGGAGCCAGGCTCGGTCAAGCCGGCCGGCTACCAGCTGCCGCCGGCGCCCCGGCCCGAGGCGATCCGCGCTGCCCTCGATCTGATCCACCAGGCCCGCCGGCCCCTGCTGTATGTGGGTGGTGGCGCGATCAGCAGCGGCGCCCACGCGGCGGTCCATCAGCTGGCCGAGCGCTTCCGGCTGCCGGTCACCACCACCTTGATGGGCAAGGGTGCCTTCGATGAGACCCACCCCCTGGCGGTGGGCATGCTCGGCATGCATGGCACCGCCTACGCCAACTTTGCTGTGACCGAGTGCGATCTGCTGATCGCCGTCGGGGCCCGCTTCGACGACCGCGTCACCGGCCGGCTGGACAGCTTCGCCCCCCGGGCCCAGGTGATCCACATCGATATCGATGCCGCCGAGGTGGGCAAGAACCGGGTGCCCGAGGTGCCGGTGGTGGCGGATGTGAAGCAGGCCCTGCAGGCGCTTCTGGCGGCGTCCAGCGGCGACGATTCGGCCGGTCGCACCCAGGCCTGGCTGGAGAGAATCGACACCTGGAAGCATCACTACCCCCTGGTGGTACCCGCTCCCGAGGGCGAGATCGCACCTCAGGAGGTGATGGTGGCCCTGCGGGACCTGGCGCCCGAGGCCTACGTCACCACCGATGTGGGCCAGCATCAGATGTGGGCGGCCCAGTTCCTCCACAACGGCCCGCGCCACTGGATCAGTTCGGCTGGCCTGGGCACCATGGGCTTCGGCATGCCCGCCGCCATGGGCGTGCAGACCGCCTTCCCGCAGGCGCTGGTGATCTGTGTGGCCGGCGACGCCAGCATCCTGATGAACATTCAGGAGCTTGGCACGATCAGCCAGTACGACCTGCCGGTGAAGGTGGTCGTGATCAACAACGGCTGGCAGGGCATGGTGCGCCAGTGGCAGGAAAGCTTCTACGACGAGCGATATTCCTCCTCCGAGATGACCGGCGGCATGCCGGACTTCGTCGCCCTGGCCGAGTCCTTCGGGGTTCGCGGCGTGCTGATCACGGAGCGCGAACAGCTTCATCTGAAGTTGCAGGAAGCTCTGGCCCATCCAGGCCCTGCCTTCATCGATGTGCGGGTGCGGCGCAACGAGAACTGCTATCCGATGGTTCCCCCCGGTGCCAGCAATGCCCAGATGGTCGGTCTGCCCAGCCATCCCGAACTGGCCATCGATACCACCCGCCAGTGCAACGCCTGCGGATCCAGCACCTCCAGCGCCCACCTCTACTGCCCCAGCTGCGGAGCCAAGCTCTGAACATCCTTGCGCTGTTGACTGTCCTGGTCAGCTTTGGCTTGATGATGGTGCCACTCCTCGGCGTGGCGGTGCCGGCTGCAGCCGCTGCCGATGTGTTGCAGGTCCGCAGCGGCACCTTGCTTCAGGTGGGCGATGGCAATCGCAATTACGAGGTTGAGTTGGCCTGCATCCAGGTGGAGCCGGAGCAGCAGCAGGCCGCTCAGGCCTGGTTGCGGCAGCAATTGCCGCGCCGCACGGCGGTGAACCTGCGCCCCCTCGGTCAGCAGCAAGGTCGCCTGCAGGCCAGGGTGCGCCGCATCGGTTCCTCGGGCGAACTGGATGCCGGCCTGATCGCCGCCGGTCTGGCGGAGCAGGCCACTGCTGCTCCTGAGGGCTGTCCGGTCTGAGACTGGTCCCGACCAGACAGACCGTCAGAGCCGTTCCACCATGAGCCTGAACCGCACCGCCAAGGGCATCGTGCTTGTTCCCACCCTGCTGCTGGGCGGGGCCTTTCTGGCGGCAGGGGTCTGGCTGGATGGGCCTGCGGCGGCCAACCGCGGTCTGGCCCTCAGCCTGGGAGGGGTGCTGATCGGGGCCGGGCTGCTGGCCCAGCTTCTGCCGGAACAGTCTCCGGAATCGGAGCAGCCCTGCGAAACCGAGAGCCCTGGGGATCCCTGACGGATCCCAGGGTTCCCTGCCGGCGTCAGGCTGTGGGGGTCACTTGCTGCCAGGAGCCGCGGCGTTGCGCTTCTGCTCTTCCACCAGCCTGAAGTACTCGCGGGTGGGGAAGAACACGTAGGAGTCGTCCTTGGCCTTGATGATCTCCCGCATCACAGCGGTCATGTCGGCGGCCTGGATCTGGAGCTTTGCCTTGTCGGGCACACCCGTCAGAGCCTTCTGGAGATCCGCGTAGCTGAGGAAGAACACACCCCGCGGACCCTCGGGTGTTTTCACCGTGAGGAATGGCTTGGTGAAGAACACGGGGATGCTGAGGCCCTCATTGATCTCCTTCTCGGCCATCCCCTGCTGTTTGAGAATCTGAACGGCCTGCTGGCGATCGACGTCGGCGGGGATCACCGGTGCGATCAGCGTGCGGCCGTCCTTCACCTCCTTGCTCAGGGCGGTGATCTTCTCATTGGCCACATTCATGGGCAGGGCCACCACCCGCGCCTTGATCGATGGATTGGCCTTGCTGAAATCCGCCAGAGCCTGGTCGGCCTTGGCCCGCTCCAGATACATCGGCAGGATCAGGGTCTTCTCCCGAGGGATCGGCAGAGGTGCGCCCTTCTCGTTGGTGAGGATGAACACCGGCACCACCGCCAGCTTCTTCACCGCCTGCGCTTCGGGGATGGCCTGGGCTGGGATCGGGGCCGTCAGAGCCAGGCCACCGGTTGCCGCGATCAGGGCGGTCTGAAGGCCCAGGGCCAGACCGGCAAAGCGGCGCCGCACCAATGGGCGCAGCCTGGGGCGATCGATGCTCATGACAGCCAGCCAGTGCAAAGAAACACCCTAAGCACGGCGGCCCGGCCAACCCCCATGCCACTGGACGGTAACGGTCATGACCACCGCTGCGGATTCATGGTCAGAGTTGGCTCAGCAGCCCGTGGCCGCAGATGACGTGTTCCGAGAGCCTGGTGGTGCCCTTCGAGCAGGTGGGCATCGAGGCGATTGCTCAGGTGGGCGGCAAGAACGCCTCCCTCGGCGAAATGATCCGCCAGCTCGGCCCCCGCGGGGTGAAGGTGCCGGGCGGCTTCGCGATCACCGCCGCGGCCTACCGCCACGTTCTGGCCTCCAACGGACTCAGCGCTCCACTGGCCGCGCTGCTGGGGGGGCTTGACGCCAACGACCTTGCGGCACTGCAGGCCGCCGGCAAGGCAGCGCGGCAGCTGCTGCTGGCCGCCACCCTGCCGGCCGATCTGTGCGAGGCGATCGCGGCGGCCTACCGGGCCCTGGCTGGTGATCAGGGGCCTGTGGCCGTGGCCGTGCGCTCCAGTGCCACCGCCGAAGACCTGCCGGATGCCAGCTTCGCCGGTCAGCAGGAGACCTATCTCCACATCGAGGGGGAGGCGGCCCTGCTGGAGGCCTGCCGCCACTGCTACGCCTCCCTGTTCACCGATCGGGCGATCTCCTACCGCCAGCTCAATGGCTTCGATCACCTGGAGGTGGCCCTCTCGATCGGCGTGCAGCGCATGGTGCGCTCCGATCTGGCCTGTTCGGGGGTGATGTTCAGCATCGACACCGAGACCGGCTTCAAGGACGCGGTGCTGCTCACCGCCGCCTATGGCCTCGGCGAGAACGTGGTGCAGGGGGCCGTCAATCCAGACGAGTACCTGATCTTCAAGCCCACCCTGGAGCAGGGGTTCGCGCCGATCCTGAGCAAGCGGCTCGGCAGCAAGGCGATCCGGATGGTCTATGGCCAGGGCGGTGAGACGGTGCGGAATGTCGACGTGCCGGCAGCCGAGCGGGATCGCTTTGCCCTTACCGATGCCGAGGTGCTGACCCTGAGCCGCTGGGCGGTGGTGATCGAGCGCCACTACAGCGAGCGGCGCGGCACTCCCACGCCGATGGACATTGAATGGGCCAAGGACGGCCTCAGCGGCGAGCTGTTCATCCTCCAGGCCCGGCCTGAAACCGTGCAGTCCCACCGTCAGGAGGCGGTGCTGCGCAGCTGGCATCTGGCGCCCCATCAGGCTGAGCAGATCTGCCGCGGTCGGGCGATCGGCTCCTCCGTGAGCAGTGGCCGGGCCCGGGTGATCCGTGATCCCTCCGAGATCGATCGCTTCGAGCAGGGGGATCTGCTCGTGACCGAGCGCACCGACCCCGACTGGGAACCGATCCTGAAGCGGGCCAGCGGCGTGGTGACTGACCAGGGCGGCCGCACCTGCCACGCGGCAATCATTGCCCGGGAGATGGGGATCACGGCGATCGTGGGAACGGGAGACGGCACGACCCGTATCGCCGATGGGGAGGCGATCACGATCAGCTGCTGTGAGGGGGATGTGGGGCATGTCTACCGCGGCAGCCTGCCCTTCCACGTGGATGAGCAGGCCCTGGGGCATCTGCCGGCCACCGACACCGCGATCCTGATGAACGTGGGCAATCCCGAGGAGGCCTTCAACCTGGCGGCGATTCCCTGCGATGGCGTTGGCCTGGCCCGGCTGGAATTCATCATCGCCAATCACATCAAGGTCCATCCGCTGGCCCTGCTGCAGCCGGATCAGGTGAGCGATCCGGTCGAGCGGCAGGCGATCGCCCGGCTGACGCGCGGCTACGCCCATCCGGCCGACTACTACGTCGATCTGCTGGCCCAGGGCATGGGGCGGATCGCGGCCGCCTTCTTCCCCAGGCCGGTGATCCTGCGCTTCTCCGATTTCAAGAGCAATGAATATGCGCGCCTGCTGGGGGGCTCGGCCTTCGAGCCCGTGGAGGAGAACCCGATGCTGGGCTGGCGCGGCGCCTCCCGCTACTGCAGCCCCGTGTTCCGGGAGGCCTTTGCCCTGGAGTGCACGGCCCTCAAGGCGGTGCGCGAGGGGATGGGTCTCACCAACGTGATTCCGATGATTCCCTTCTGCCGCACACCGGAGGAGGGGGATCGGGTGCTGGCGGAAATGGCCCGTTCCGGCCTGGTGCGCGGCGAGGGTGGTCTGCAGGTGTATGTGATGTGCGAACTGCCCAGCAATGTGATCGCCGCCGAGGCCTTCGCCGAGCGGTTTGATGGCTTCTCGATCGGCTCCAACGACCTCACCCAGCTCACTCTGGGCCTGGATCGCGATTCCGCCCTCGTGGCCGATCTGTTCGACGAACGCCATCCCGCCGTGATGGCGATGATCCGCCTGGCGATCCAGACCGCCCGGCGCTGCGGCCGCAAGATCGGCATCTGCGGTCAGGCCCCGAGCGATTACCCCGAATTCGCCCGTTTCCTGGTGGACGAAGGCATCGATTCGATCAGCCTCAATCCCGATGCCGTGATCGCCACCCGCATCCGGGTGGCGGAGATGGAACGCCAGCTGGCGGATGCCGCTGCAGGGGCACGGTCTTCAGGTGCTCCGTCTGCAGGTGCACCGTCAGCAGCGGCACCGTCTACAGCGGCACTGTCCTGATCCCGGCACGCCCTCAGCTTCTTGCGATTGCTCATGTTGACCAATCCGCCGCTGGATGCCGGGAAGATCCGCCCGTCTCACCCCTGGCGATCGGGTGCTGGCCTGCGGGCCGTCGGGGGGCTGCTGGCAATGGGCGCCCTGCTGCTGGCGGTGTTCGCTCCGGCGATGGCGCGGGCCGAGCGGATCGAGCTGCAGCTGGTGCAGCTCAACGACGTCTACGAGATCACGCCGATCCCCGGCGGCGGCGGTGACCTGGCCCAGGTGGCGGGGCTGGTGCGGCAGTTGCGGGCCCGCAATCCCCGCACCCTGGTGCTGCTGGCGGGCGATTTCCTCAGCCCCTCGGCCGTGGGCACCGCGGTGGTGGAGGGTCGCCGCCTTGATGGTCGCCAGATGGTGGCGGTGCTGAATGCGCTCGGGCTGGATCAGGCCACCTTCGGCAACCACGAATTCGACCTGGCCGAGGGGCCCTTTCGTGACCGTCTGCGGGAGGCTCGTTTCGGCTGGATCTCCAGCAATGTCAACGACACGGCGGGTCGCTCGTTCCCCGGCGTGGTGCGTCAACGGCTGATCGAGCTGCGTGGGTCCGGTGGCGCATCCCTGCGCCTGGGGCTGTTGGGGGTGACCCTGCCCAGCAATCCGGCTGCCTACGTGCGCTACAGCGATGCTGTTGCCAGCGCCACCTCCCAGGCCCAGGGGCTGCGGCAGCAGGGGGCCGATGTTGTTGTGGCTCTCACCCACCAGGCCCTGGCCCAGGATCAGCAGCTGGCCAGCTCGGCGGCGCCGATTGACCTGATCCTCGGCGGCCATGAGCACGAGAATCTGCTGCAGCTGCGCTTCCGCAACCCTGCCGTTCAGGGTTCGGCCGCTGAGCTGACGGCCGCTGGTGGGCCCGCCGCCGCCCCGGCGCTTCCGCCTCCGGGATGCCGGCCGGCCGGAGTGCCGATCGCCAAGGCGGATGCCAATGCCCGCACGGTCTGGCTCCATACCCTGGCCTACGTCACAGTCAGCCGCTGCCTGGAGATCGAGTCCAGCCTGCTGCCCGTCGATGGGCGCTGGCCGAGTGATCCTGCCGTGGCGCGGCAGGCCGATCACTGGCTTCAGAAGGCTGAAGCGGCCTTCCGTCGCCAGGGGCTGGAGCCCGAACGGGTGATCGGCATCAGTGGCGTGCTGCTCGACGGCCGCGACGGCCCGGTGCGTTCCGGCTCCACCACCCTCACCCGCCTGATCACGGCAGCCATGCGCGCCGCCGATCCCGCCAGTGCGGCGGCGCTTCTCAATGCCGGCGCGATCCGCCTCGATGACGTGCTTCCCCCTGGCCCGATCCGGGAGATGGAGGTGATCCGGGCGCTGCCCTTCGGCGGTGGTCTGAGCCGCGTTGACCTCGACGGTGGCCTGCTGCAGCGGGTGCTGGAGGTGGGGGTGACCAATCGCGGCAGCGGCGGCTACCTGCAGGTGGATGGTGCCGCCCTGGGGGTGGATGGCCGCTGGTGGCTCGATGGCGAGCCGCTCGATCCAGGCCGGCGTTACCGGGTTGTGCTGCCCGATTTTCTGCTCACCGGCCAGGAGGTGAATCTGGGCTTTCTGCGGCAGGGGGCCGCTGGGGTGGAGGTGATCGGTCCGGCCGGAGATCTGCGCCAGGCCGTGATTCGCTGGCTGCGGGAGCATCCTCCGGGCGCTGATCAGTCGGGCGCTGATCAGCTGGGTGTTGATCGGTCGGGCGCAAATCAGCCGGGGGCTGGCTGATGTGGATGTCCAGGGGCGGTGCCTCCACCAGTTGCACGGTGGTGGAGGCGATCTGAACCCGGCCGTCCGGCCGGTTCACCGCATCCAGCAGCAGTGTGTAGAGGAGGTCCTTGGTGGAGCGGCGGCGCTTGACGTTCACCACATAGCGGAGCGTGACTTCCATCCAGTTGTCGGTGAGCACCAGGGTTACCTGGGGCTCAAGGGTGTCGTTCTCCAGCAGGTATTTGCGCACCATTCCGCTCCAGGCGATGCGGGCGGAGGTGGTGAGGGCGTCGCCGTCCACCTCGGAACCCACCTCCTCGAGCAATCGGCGGGCTTCCTGGTGATCGCTGCCGTATTTCACGGGCAGGCGGAGCTCGTCCCAGAGAAAGGGGAAGTCGCCGGAATAGTTGAACACCGGCGACTTGAACACGAAGCGGTTGGCGATCCGCACGATCCGGCCGGTGTAGAGGTCGGAGGCCACCCATCCCCTCAGCTCCATCAAGGTGGTGCGCAGGATGCCGATGTCGATCCCATCGCCTTTGATGCCGCCCAGCTGCACGCGATCCCCCGGTTTGTAGAAGCCGCCGAAGGAGATGGCGATCCAGCCGGTCCTTGAAATTCAGGGACAAAAAGACGATCCCCACGGCGTAGCCGCTCAGACTCACAAGTTTGCGGTCCTAGGAGCGGCTGTCCGGGGCGTCGAGCCGGCGGATCAGGGATCCCTGGGTGAGCCACACCATCAGGATCAGGGCGCCGAGGCCCAGCAGCTCAGAGGCCAGCTTGGCCACCAAGGGATCGTTCAACCAGCCGGAGGAAGGCACTGGGGGAACCTCAGCCCCTGCGCAAGGGCAATGGGTGATCCAGCCGCTTCGGCAGTTTTGAACTGGGCAGTGCTGAATTCGGCCCTGTTGAACTTGGCCAAGTTGAATTAGGCCGCCTCAATGTCGGTCGGGGTGATGTCGGCCGCGGCATTGGGCCGGGGGGTTCATCGAACTGCCGCAGCCAGCCAGCCAGCCAGTGGCCCCGGAACCGCTGGCGTGCAGGGGCATAGGGGCAGCGGGGCGCAGCACAAGGCCGGAACTCAGGCCTGCTGGAGCTGCAGGGGAGATGGCGGTTCTGCCCTCCACAGCCTCCAGACCAGCAGGGCGTGGGCGCCACCCCGCAGGGCCGAGAGCACCGCCAGAGCAAGGCAGAGAGGGCAGTGGGTGAGACCCATGGCGGAGTCTGAAGCCGTTGGGCTCAATGGTCATCTCCACCCTGGCATTGATCGGGGTCCGGCGCCGGACTCGCCCTTTGCATTGCAACAGCGCCAGGCTGCGGCCACCGCGCAGCACCACCGATCTGCAGCCCGATCGGTGGTGCTGCCCTACAAGGGTGGAAGACCGTGGATCGTCTGCCGTGCTGCGCCTGAGTCAGCTGAAGCTGCCGCTGGATCACAGCGAGGCCGACCTGCAGCTGGCGATCTGCCGGCGCCTGCGGATTCCGCCGGGCCAGCTGCTGCAGCACCGCCTGGTGAAGCGCAGCGTCGATGCCCGGCGCCGCTCCGCGATTGCGCTGGTCTACAGCCTGGATCTGGTCCTGGACCTGGATGCGCGGGCCGAACAACGGCTGCTGCAGCGCTTTGGCGGCGATCCCCATCTGCGTGCCACTCCTGACACCACCTATCGCTTCCCGGTGGTGTCGCTGCTGCCGGAGCGGGCCGAGTCCGGCGTGGCAGATCCTGAGGTGCCGGCGCAGGGACCGCGCCCGCTGGTGGTGGGAGCCGGCCCCTGCGGTTTTTTCGCAGCTCTGCTGCTGGCCCAGATGGGCCTGCGGCCGCTGTTGCTCGAGCGGGGTCGGCCGGTGAAGCAGCGCACGGCCGACACCTTCGGCTTCTGGCGGGGGCAGCGCCCCTTCGAGCCTGAGTCGAATGCCCAGTTCGGCGAGGGCGGAGCCGGCACCTTTTCCGACGGCAAGCTCTACAGCCAGGTGAGTGAACCGCAGGCTTACGTGCGCAAGGTGCTTGAGGAGCTGGTGGCCGCCGGCGCCAACCCCGAGATCCTCACGCTGCACCACCCCCACATCGGCACCTTCAAGCTGGCCACGGTGGTGCGCGGCCTGCGGGCCCAGATCGAGGCACTGGGCGGTGAGGTGCGCTTCGAGGCGCGGGTGGAGGAGCTGCTGCTGGAGGGGGCCGAGCGGCGGGTGCGGGGGGTGCGGCTGGCCAGCGGCGAGACGATCGCCGCCGATCAGGTGGTGCTGGCTCTGGGCCACAGCGCCCGCGATACCTTCACGGCCCTGCACCGGCAGGGGGTGGCGATGGCCCCCAAGCCCTTCGCGATCGGCCTGCGGATCGAACATCCCCAGCCCCTGATCGATCGGGCCCGCTGGGGCGAGGCTGCCGGCCATCCTCGGCTGGGGCCGGCGGAGTACAAGCTTGTGCACCACTGCACCGGGCCCACCACCACGGGCCGCAGCGTCTACAGCTTCTGCATGTGTCCGGGGGGGCTGGTGGTGGGGGCCACCTCCGAGCCGGGGTGCGTGGTGACCAATGGCATGAGCCAGCATTCGCGCAATGAACGCAACGCCAACAGCGGCCTGGTGGTGACCGTGGAGCCGGCTGATCTGGCTCCCTATGGCACCGGCCCCGATGATCCCCTGGCCGGGGTGGCCTTCCAGCGCCACTGGGAGGAGCGGGCCTTCACGGCCGGTGGCGGCGACTACCGGGCGCCGGCCCAGTGGGTGGGGGATTTCCTGGCGGGGCAGACCAGCCGTGCGGCGCCGCAGCAGACGGGGCCTGGCGATCCCATCGCCTCCCCGCCGTCGGTGGCGGCCTCCTATCTGCCCGGCGTGCGGCTGGGATCGCTCGAGCCCTGTCTGCCGCCGGTGGTGCTGGACGCCTTGCGGGAGGCCCTGCCCGCCTTTGAGCGGCGACTGCCCGGCTACACGATGGCGGGTGCCCTGCTCACGGGCGTCGAGACCCGTACCTCCTCGCCGCTGCGCATTCCCCGCGATCCTGTCAGCCGCGAGAGCCTCAACACACCGGGTCTCTATCCGGCCGGGGAAGGGGCGGGGTATGCGGGCGGCATTCTCTCGGCCGCGATCGACGGCATCCAGGTGGCCGAGGCGGTGGCCCTCGCCCGGTTGTCGGGTCCGCCGGCCTCTGGCTGAACCTCAGCCCTGCGCCACGATGCCACTCCACTGCACCGCCTTCACCTGGTCGCGGCGCCAGGAATGGAGCAGATCCACATGGCTGGCGGTGCAGAGCGGACAGACCGCGATTCGCTCCCTGGCGATCCCGGCCCGCTCCAGTTGCCGCACCGTGGCGGCGCGGATGTCGAGGCGATGGCGCCCTGGCTCGGGATCCTCCAGCAGGGCGCCGGAGTGCCGCAGGCTCTCGATCAGGCTGGCGTCCGCCAACCCCGGTGACGGCTCGAGGCTGCGGGCCACCGCCGTGACCACGGCCTGGTCCACCTGATACCGGGCCCCACTGATGGCCGGTCCGAGGGCCACCAGCAGGTCCTGGCGGCGGCTGCCGTTGCGCTCCAGGGCCTCGATCGCCGCTGGCACGATCCGGCCTGCCACCCCGCGCCAGCCGGCATGGCAGGCCGCGGTCCGGCCGCTGCCTGGATCGGCCAGCAACACCGGTGTGCAATCGGCGCCGCAGACCCAGAGGCTCTGGCCACCCGCATCGCTGCAGAGGCCATCGGCATCCGGCCAGGGATCCGTCCTCGCCGCGGAGGCGGCGACCACCTCCGCCCCATGCACCTGGCGGGTCCGATGGATGCTGACCCCGGCGCTCAGATAGCCGGCCAGAACCTCCGGGCCGCGGCCCTGCCACTGGCGGGTGAAGAAGCCGTGCTCAAAGCCGTCGAGCAGATCGGCCTGCAGGTAGTAGCCGCCATAACACCCCACCCAGGTCCAGCCGGCCAGGTTGTTGAAGCCCGCATCGGGGCGCTGGAACGGGGGCGGAACGTGCTCGGCCATGGCAAAGCGACGCCTCAGGCGTCCGGAAGATCCCGCAGCAGCCAGAAACCCTGAAAGCGCGGTTCGGTCTCACTGCTCTGGACGGCCAGGAACTGAAGCCCGCCCGCCCGCTCACGGGCGGCGGCGAAAGCGGCGGCAGACGCTCTGGCTTCCTCGGCCGGCAGCCGGGCCAGCAACCAGCGATCCTCCAGGCCCGCCTCCAGCACCAGCTGATCGCCGCTGATCTCGAGCCGGACCGGCTCCAGCCCAGCGAACCAGGCGGCCAGGGCCAGGGAGCGATGGCGGCTGAACAGACGCAGACCGGGGATCGGGGTGTCGCCTGCCAGGTTGTCGGGGCTGCGGATCAGCCCGGCAAAATCGATCTCCCAGCCCGCAGCCTCGGCGATGGCTGCTGCCGGCAGGCTGGCCCAGCTCCAGCTGTCGCCTCGGGCCGCCTCCGGCAGGGGAATGGCCACCGGCTGGATCGGTGCCGGCGGTGGTGCCAGGGGGCCGGCCATGTAGCCCTCCTCGGCGGGATACACGGTGGCCTGACGCTCCTGCAGCCATTCCACCAGGGCATAACAGCGGCGGCTCGGCACCAGTTCCACCCCCAGGCCCTCAGCAGCTCGCTGCACCATCGTGCGCATCGAGGCACGCCAGCAGCGCAGGCGACGCGGCGGATCCAGACCTTGGTCGGTGGCTGCGGCCAGAGCCTCTTCGATGGCCTGTTTCAGCCAGATCGAGTTGACACTGCTGGAAGGACAGGTGCAATGCCAGCGGAAGGGCAGACCGGTGTCGGTCGCTTCAGGCGTGGCACAGATCAGCAGCTCCCAGCGTTTCTTGCCGTCGGCTTCGAGGATCGGACGGGAATAAAAGTCCAGCTCCCAGTCCGGGGCGGATCGGGCGGTCTCGATCGGCGCTGCGGGCTGGGGTGATGCCGCGGGCTGGGCAGAGGCGGTGGATCCGCTCATCCGGCGTTCTGCTCCTGCTGGCGCAGCACGGAGCGAGCCCGGTTGGCGCGGTCTGTGGCTTCGGCCATCACCTTCTCCTTTTCAATCAGCAGCTCACCGGGCTGGCCTTCCAGCAGGGCGGTGTTCAGGGCGATCCGTCCGCGGCCCGGATCCAGGTCGGTGATCAGGGCCTTGACCCGATCGCCCTGATCAAACACCTCGCGCAAGTCGCGCATGTGGCCGCCGGTGATGGAGGAGTGGTGCAGCAGGCCGCTGACGCCACCGAGATCCACGAACAGGCCATAGGGCTTGACCGCCACCACCTGACCCTCCACCAGCTGGCCGATCTCCAGGGCGGCGAACCTGGCGGCGGAAGCGGCCTTCTTCTCGGAGAGCACCAGTTTGCGGGTCTCGGGGTTGACCTCCAGGAACGTGGCGCCGATGGTCTTGCCCACCAGAGCTTCGTGGTTTTCGCCTTCGTTGAGCTGGGAGCGGGGAATGAAGCCCCGCAGGCCCTCCAGATCGCAGGTGACGCCACCACGGTTGAAGCCGTTCACCTTCACCTGGACCACCTGGCCATCCTTCTCGAGCTGGCGCACCTTCTCCCAGCTCTGGCGCAGGGCCAGGGCGCGGGCGCTCACGGTCACCATGCCGTCGGCGTTCTGCTCGCGGGTGACCAGCACCTCCACCTGCACCCCCTTGGGGAAGCGCTCCTTGAGGTTGGTGATCACCCCGAGGCCGCATTCCTTCTTGGGCATGAAGCCCGGCGCCTTGCCGCCGATGTCCACATAGACCCCATCGCTCTCCAGGGCGATCACCACGCCACGCACCACCTCACCCGTCGTGCCGACGGGCTCGTTCTCGTCGAGGGCGGCGAGGAAGGCCTCCTCGTCGAAGTCGAAATCGTCAACCGTGCGGCTGGGCTGAGCGGGCCGATCGCCACTGGCGTCGGAGCCTGGCCGTCCCTGGCCGATGGCGCGGGCAGAGCCGGAACCGCCGCTCTGGCGGCGGCGCTGGCTGGAGTCGGGCCCCAGCAGATCGGCCATGCTGAGCCCCTCAAGCTCACCCATGCCGAACAGGTCGTCGTCGCTGCGGGCGGGCCGCTGCTGGGTCGGGGCCGCCGGCTGGGCCGTGGTGGCATCGCTCCGGATCGGCGGTGCCAGCGGAGCAGCAGCCTGCTGCGCAACAGCGTCTGGGGCGGCTGGCTCCTCCTTCTTGAGCATCAACACCTGGGGCAGCTTGCGCACCGGTGCGGCTGCCTGGGGCCTGGACGCTCCCGGCGGTACGGGGCGCTGGGAGGGCGTGCGCGGCGAGGGGCTGCCGGTTCCGGCCATGTCCACAGTGCTTGCGGGAGCCACACACTGTAGGCACCCTGCCTCAATCCGATGGAGCGACGCCTGGAGCGACTGAGCTGGCCGGCCCTGCGGGCAGCGGCATCCCGACCTGGCAGCACCGTGGTCTGGCCCTTCGGCGCGATCGAGCAGCATGGCCCCCATCTGCCTCTGGGCACCGATGCCCTCTTCGCCGAGCGGGTGCTGGAGGCGGTGCTGGAGGGTTGGGCTTGCCAGGGCGCTGCCGAGCCCACCTGGCCCCTGTGGCGCTTGCCGGTGCAGGCGATCGGCTTTTCGCCGGAGCATCAGGGCTTTGCCGGCACCCTCAGCCTCGATGCGGAAACCCTGATCGCCGTGGTCCTGGCTGTGGGCCGCGATCTGGCGGCGGCGGGCTTCCGCCGGCTGGTGCTGTTCAACGGCCATGGCGGGCAGATCGCCCTGCTGCAGGTGGCGGCCCGGCAGCTGCGGGCCGCCCATCCGGCCCTGGCGGTGTTGCCCTGTTTCCTCTGGAGCGGGCCGGAGGGCATCGCTGACCTGATCCCGGAACCGGAACGGTCCCAGGGGCTGCATGCCGCCCTGGCTGAAACCAGCCTGATGCTGCATCTGGCCCCCTCCCTGGTGGGGCCGCTGCCGCCTGCTGACGGTCTGCCGTCCCAGGTGCCTCCCCCGGGCTGGAGCCTGGAGGGGGCCGCCCCTTCGGCCTGGCTCACTCGCGATCTGAGCCAGTCCGGTGTGATCGGCGATCCCGGCGAGGCCAGCGGCGAGCTGGGCCAGGCGTTGTTCGAGCGCTTGGTGGCCGGCTGGCGGAGCCGCTTTGAGGCCCTGCTGGCCAGTGACTGGCCCCCCGCAAGCCCAGGGGGTGACTACAGTCCAGGCCAGCATCCCTAAGTCGAAAGCGAGGTCGCCATGTCCCCAGTTCCCAGTGCCGTTGAGTCTGCTGCCCCCGAGCTTGCGCCCACAACGGCGGCAGAGGGCGGCCTGCCTGATTTCCAGAGTTCCAGCTACAAAGATGCTTACAGCCGCATCAATGCGATTGTGATCGAGGGTGAGCAGGAAGCCCACGACAACTACATTTCGCTCGGCAGCCTGTTGCCCGATCAGGCCGAGGAGTTGTCTCGCCTGGCCCGGATGGAACTGAAGCATATGAAGGGCTTCACCGCCTGTGCCAACAATCTCGGTGTCACGGCCGACATGCCCTTCGCCAAGGATTTCTTTGCGCCGCTGCATGGCAACTTCCAGGCGGCACTGGCCGAAGGCAAGGTGGTCACCTGCCTGCTGATCCAGGCCATTCTGATCGAAGCCTTTGCGATCTCGGCCTATCACATCTATATACCGGTGGCCGATCCGTTCGCGCGCAAAATCACCGAAGGTGTGGTCAAAGACGAGTACACCCACCTCAATTACGGTCAGGAGTGGCTTAAGGCCAATCTTGAAGCCTCCCGCCAGGAGCTCGAGCAGGCCAACCGCGAGAATCTGCCCCTGGTGCGCAAGATGCTCGAACAGGTGGCCGGCGATGCTGCCGTTCTGCAGATGGAAAAGGAAGATCTGATGGCCGATTTCCTCAGCTCCTACCAGGAGGCCCTCCTGGATATCGGTTTCACTGGGCGTGAGATCGCCAAACTCGCCGCAGCGGCCCTGGTGGGCTGAGGCTGGGTCCAGGCTCCGGGCCTTGAGAATGCCCAT
The DNA here is from genome assembly GCF_025128095.1 of Synechococcus sp. CS-1328. Classification (GTDB taxonomy): domain Bacteria; phylum Cyanobacteriota; class Cyanobacteriia; order PCC-6307; family Cyanobiaceae; genus CBW1002. The sequence continues at coordinate 68,747 of NZ_JAHLYT010000048.1, forward strand.
GGCAAGATGTGGCGCGCGTCCTGGGGGCGCGCCTTTGTCCTAGTAGCGACGGAAGACCTGATGTTCGGCCTGATCGGTCACTCCACCAGTTTTGAGGAGGCCAGAATCAAGGCCAGGTCCCTGGGCTACGACGAGTACGCCGATGGCGACCTCGACATGTGGTGCGCCGCTCCTCCTCAGCTGGTGGAGGAGGTGACGGTCACCAGTGCCACCGGCAAGACGATCCGAGGCGCCTACATCGATTCGGTGTTTGTTCCGGAGATGCTGCGCCGTTTCAAGACGGCGAAGCGCAAGGTGCTCAAGGCCATGGAACTGGCCCAGAAACGTGGCATCGATATCACCGCCCTGGGGGGCTTCACGTCGATCATTTTCGAAGATCTCAATCTGCTGCGGGAAGAGCGGGTCAGTGCGGTGCAGCTCGATTGGCAGCGCTTCACCACCGGCAACACCCATACGGCCTGGGTGATCTGCCGGCAGGTGGAGATCAACGCTCCGCGGCTGGGCATTGATCTGGCCACCGCCAAGGTGGCGGTGGTGGGTGCGAGTGGCGACATCGGCAGTGCGGTCTGCCGCTGGTTGCAACGCCGTGGTGTGGGTGAGTTGCTGCTGGTGGCACGGCGGCCCCAGCCGTTGGTGGATCTCCAGGAGAGCCTCGGCAGCGGCCGGATTCTGCCGCTGGAACAGGCCCTGAGCGAAGCCGACGTGGTGGTGTGGGTGGCGAGCCTGCCCCAGAGCCTGCAGATCGATACGGCAACCCTGCGCAAGCCCTGCCTGATGATCGATGGCGGCTATCCCAAGAACCTCGACAGTCGCGCGGCGGCTGAGGGGGTGCATGTGCTCAAGGGCGGCATCGTCGAGTTCTGGCAGGACATCGGTTGGCAGATGATGGAAGTGGCCGAGATGGCCAGACCCCAGCGTCAGATGTTCGCCTGTTTCGCTGAGGCGATGCTGCTCGATTTCGAAGACATCCATACGAACTTCAGCTGGGGTCGCAACAACATCACCCTCGAGGCCATGGACCTGATTGGCGCCGCTTCCCTGCGCCATGGCTTTACTGCCCTCGCCTTGGACTCGGATCTGGGCCCCGAATCCGCTGACCCCACCGCCGCCCCAGCTCTGGCTTCGGCCTGACTTCCTTCTCCTCCCCTCCGATCGCCATGGCCCGCCGCGCCCTGCTGGACTTCGAAAAACCCCTGGTGGAGCTCGAGGAACAGATCGAGCAGATCCGCCAGTTGGCGCGGGATTCCGAGGTGGATGTGAGCCAGCAGCTGCTGCAGCTGGAAACGCTGGCCACCCGCCGCCGCGAGGAGATCTTTCTGGCGCTCACTCCGGCCCAGAAGATCCAGGTGGCGCGCCATCCCCAGCGGCCCAGCAGCCTCGATTACATCCAGCTGATCACCGACGAATGGATTGAGCTCCATGGCGATCGGCGGGGCTCCGACGACAAGGCCCTCGTGGGCGGGGTGGGTCGCATCGGCGATCGGGCCGTGCTGCTGATCGGCCACCAGAAGGGGCGGGACACCAAGGAGAACGTGGCACGCAACTTCGGCATGGCCTCGCCGGGTGGGTATCGCAAGGCGATGCGGCTGATGGAGCACGCCGATCGCTTTCGTTTGCCGATCCTCTGCTTCATTGACACGCCCGGGGCCTATGCCGGTGTGCTGGCCGAGGAGCAGGGTCAGGGCGAGGCGATTGCGGTGAACCTGCGCGAGATGTTCCGCCTGCGGGTGCCGATCGTGGCCACCGTGATTGGTGAAGGGGGCTCCGGAGGAGCCCTGGGCATCGGGGTGGCGGATCGGCTGCTGATGTTCGAGCACAGCGTCTACACGGTGGCCAGTCCCGAGGCCTGTGCCTCGATTCTCTGGCGCGATGCCGCCAAGGCACCGGCGGCGGCTGAGGCCCTCAAGATCACGGGGCCCGACCTGCTGCGCCTTGACATCATCGATCGGGTTCTGCAGGAGCCCTCGGGTGGGAACCACTGGGCTCCCCTGCAGGCGGCCGCCACGCTCAAGGGCGCCCTGCTGGAGTCGCTCGATGAGCTGTCCAGCCTGTCTGAGCACGACCTGCTGGAGCAGCGTTACGCCAAGTACCGGGCCATGGGTCGGTATGAGGCGGCTTCCCCTACCCCAGAGGTCGTCGCCCCTGTTTAGGGTCTGAATGAACGCGCAAGCACCTTGGTTGCTGCTCTGATCACGGGTGCCTCCAGAGGGATCGGCGCAGCGGCTGCCCGCAAGCTGGCGGCCAACGGCTACGACCTGCTCCTGCTGGCACGCTCCCTGCCGGACCTTGAGACCCTGGCCGACGAACTCCGTCCCCTGGGTCGAACCGTTGAGGTTGCCGCCATCGACTTGGCGGATGCCACGGCCATCCCCGTCGGGGTAGATCAGCTCTGCAGCCGTGGGCTTCTGCCGCAGCTGGTGATCAACAACGCCGGCGTTGCCTACACCGGCGCCCTGGCCTCGATGCCGCTGCCGCAGTGGCAGTGGCTGTTCCAGCTCAACGTCACCAGCGTTTTTCAGGTGTGTCAGGCCGTGCTGCCCCACCTGCGTGCCGCCGGCGGTGGTCACATCATCAATGTGAGCAGCCATGCCGCCCATCAGGCCTTCCCGGAATGGGGCGCCTACTGCGCCAGCAAGGCGGCACTGGTTTCGTTCAGCCGTTGTCTGGCTGCCGAAGAACGCGCCCACGGCATTCGAGTCAGCACGCTCACTCTGGGCGCGGTCAATTCGAGTCTGTGGGATAGCGAAACCGTCCACAGTGACTTTGACCGGCGTGCCATGCTTGATCCTGAGCAAGCGGCCGATGCACTGCTGTTTCTGGCTCAGCAACCCGCCACCCAGGTGGTTGAAGACCTCACGCTCATGCCGGCCGCCGGCGCTCTCTAACCCTCCTTCATGACCTCCACCCTCCCCTCCCGCTTCCCGACCGGTGCCATGGCAACGCCCGAGGCTGCTCCCCTGCCGGCGAGCCACCGTATCCGCGAGCGGCTGCGTGAGGCGGGTGTCTCCTTCCTCGCAAACGACAACATCTCCGCCTATCTCTGCGAGGGTGAACTCGATCAGCTCGAGATCGAGGTTGCAGGCAAGGTGCGCGATCTGCTGCGCAGCCTGGTGATTGACATCGAGAATGATCACAACACCGAAGAGACAGCCGAGCGGGTCGCCCGCATGTATCTGCACGAAGTCTTCAAAGGGCGCTACCACGATCAGCCCAAGATTGCCAGCTTCCCCAATGTGAAGAAGCTGGATGAGATTTATACGGTTGGCCCCATCTCCGTCCGTTCGGCCTGCTCGCACCACCTCGTGCCCATCCTGGGCAATTGCTGGATTGGGATCAAGCCGGGTGATCGCGTGATCGGACTCTCCAAATTCTCGCGGGTCGCTGACTGGGTCTTCTCCCGTCCCCATATCCAGGAAGAGGCCGTGATGATTCTGGCCGATGAGATTGAGCGGCTCTGTGAGCCCCAGGGATTGGCGATTCTGGTGAAGGCGCAGCACTATTGCATGAAGTGGCGCGGCGTCAAGGAACCCCAGACCAGCATGGTCAATTCCGTGGTGCGTGGCGATTTCCGCCTCGACCCCAGCCTCAAGCAGGAGTTCTTCGAACTCGTGAAGCAGCAGGAAGCCGTTCTCTCCACCTGAGATTGATTCGGGTTGTGTACAGGACGGTTTCGGAAGCAGCCGTTTGGTTTCGGAAGCAGCCGTTCGGAAGAGAAGGTCACTGTCCTCAGTAATCCTGAAGACTGTGGTCAGTAAAAACTGTTGTCAGTAAAAAATGACCGCTGCTTGATCGTTTGCCCGTTCGTTGCTCTCCTGGCTGGTTCAGGGGGTGATGGAAGGTCTGGCCATCCCGATCGGTCCCACGGGTGCTGAGGCCAGTCGCTTGGTTCCGTTCGGTGTCTCGCTCACCACCACCACCATCACCTCATAGGCCAGATCGTTGGTGGTGGGCTGGTAGCTGGGGCCTGACGCTTCAGTGATCAGCTCCCAGTGATTGCGGCCTGGCGCATGCCGGTACCAGTGGTATTGGCTGGCGGCCAGGGCTGCTTGGCCATCCGCCACGATCGTGGCCTGCAGCAGCGAGCCCACCCGAGCCTCTCCCTGGAGTTGCAGACGTCGCAGCCCATCGATCTGCTGCTCCACAGCCCCCTCCAGCTGCTGGTCTGCCCCGATCTCGCCCCGCAGGATCCGGATCTGCTGTTGCGGTGTGCCCGTGACCCCCGGCACGCACTGCAGGGCGCCCTCGACAAGCTGGCAGCCGACAAGATCCTGGGCTCGCAGCGCTGCCGGGCCGACCAAGGGCAGGGCCGTGGCCAGGATCAGGCCAGCAAGCTGACGCACGCCGGCAAGCTGCCACAGGCCCATGGCCCTGGCAGGGCGGGCCTGAAACGCGAAAGAGTGGGGGATCGGCACGGGCGGCGGCAACCGGCGGGAGTCCTGATCCTGCCGCCGCGGCGGCGATTCGTCAGCCGATCGCTGCGGCGGCTTTAGGTGCCGACTGGCCTGGGCCGATCGCCCTTCACCAGCCGCACCAGGGCCGCAACCCGGCCGAGATCCTTGTCTCCGGGGCTGAGTTCCACACGGCTGGAAGCATCGAGGCCATCGGGGCTGAGCGTCTCCAGCACCGCGCTGACGCTCTCCGGCCCGATGCCGCCGGCCAACCACCAGGGCAGGGACGGGCGGAACTCCTGAAGCCACTGCAGCGGGATGGCGCGGCCCGTGCCGCCCAGTTGTCCCTCCACCCAGGCATCGAGCAGCAGGGCGTCCACCACCTCGGCGTAGGCCTGTGCCTTCGCCAGGTCGTCTGCTGAAGCGATCCGCAGGGCTTTCCAGAGCTGAACGCCCGTGCCCAGCCGACGACGCAGGTCGCTGCAGCGAGCCACCGACTCACTGCCGTGCAGTTGCACCACGCTGTGACCGCCCTGGCCCAGTTCCCCCAGACGGTCGTCGCCGGGATCGGCCACCACCAGCACGCCCAGGCAGGCTGGGTTGGCGGTCTGCATGGCAGCGAACAGCGCCGGACGTCGCTCGGCCGCCAGAAAGCGGGGCGAACGCTCCACGGCGATCACACCGATCGCGTCGACGCCCAGGGCCGCCACCGCTGCGGCCTGGTCCGGCTGACGCAGGCCGCAGATCTTGAGCTGGGGGCGGGCCATTCGGGGCGGGCGGTGCTGGGGCCTTTCTAGGATTGTCCTCGACCTTCCTTGGGCCCGGCCTGAGGCTCTTGAACGCGGCGGCTGTGGGTGAAGGCTTGAGCAACGGCTGGCAAATCCTGCGGATCCGCGGCATTCCGCTGCGGATCCACCCCAGCTGGTTCGTGATCCTGATAGTGGCCACGCTGGCGTTCCAGCAGCACTACGCCATGGCCTCCGGGGAGACGGGGGGAAGTCTTGCCACCTGGTCCGTGGGCTTGCTCACGGCCGTGCTCCTGTTCGTCTCGGTGCTGTTGCACGAGCTCGGTCATGCCCTGGTGGCCCTCAATCAGGGGGTGCGGGTGAATGCGATCACCCTGTTCCTGCTCGGCGGGGTGGCCAGCGTCGAGCGGGAGTGTTCCACAGCCCGCGGTGCCCTGCTGGTGGCGGCGGCGGGCCCGGCCGTCAGCCTGGTCCTTGGCGTCAGCTTGCTCTCCCTTCAGCACGGAGCCGCCCATCTCGCCCCCCTGCTCGGGGAGATGGTGCAGGAGCTCGGCACCCTCAACCTGGTGCTGGCGTTGTTCAACCTGTTGCCCGGCCTGCCCCTGGATGGAGGACTGATCCTCAAGGCGCTGGTCTGGCAGGCCACCGGCAGCCAGCGCCGCGGTGTGGAGGTGGCGATGGCCTCCGGCCGTTTCCTCTCCTTCCTCGCCGTGGGTCTGGGCACGGTGCTGCTGCTGCGCGGCGGTGGCATCACCGGAGCCTGGCTGATCCTGCTCGGCTGGTTTGGCCTGGGGGCTGCCCGCAACCAGCGGCAGATGCTCGCCCTGCAGCAGGCGCTCAAGGATCTGCGGGTGCGGGATGCGGCCCAGCGTCGTTTCCGGGTGCTGGAGTCGTCCGACACGCTGCGTCAGCTGAGCCAGTTGCGCCTCAGCCAGGACAAGGGGCCGAGCGACTGGGTGCTGGTCTGCGATCGGGGGCGCTGGTGCGGTGTGATTGATGACGACCCCCTGCAGGCCCTGCCGGTGCAGCGCTGGGACAGCGAGCGCATCGGGGATCACCTCAAGCCGCTGGCCTCGTTGCCCTCGATCGGTGAGGGTGATGCGCTGTGGCAGGCGGCCCTGCGCCTGGAGGATGGTCCGGAGCCCCGCCTGTTGGTGCTGAGTCCCGCCGGGCTGCCCAGCGGCACCCTGGAGCGGCCCGAACTGAGTGAGGCCGTGCTGGGGCGGTTGGGGGTGAAGCTGCCGGCACCCATGCTTGAGGTGGCTCGGCGCCAGAGCACCTATCCCCTCGGTCTGGCCCTCGGTCAGGTGGCGCGCTCGATGGTGGCCTCCGGTGAAGTGAGTGTCAGCCCTTCCCTTTAGCGCTGTAGCCGCCCCTCCACAGCGTTCCATTCGGAGGCAGTCAGGGGCTGGGGTCGTAGCACGGCCGGAGCGCCCGGCAGGGCTGTCTGGGCGGCGGACAGCAGTTGGTGCCGGAGGGGATGGTGGGGATCCTCCAGGCCCAGGGCGCTCCTGAGCGGTCCCGCCGGTGGTGGCGGTGAGGGTTCCTGGAAGATCCGCCGCCACAGCTCCGGCTCCGGCGTCAACAGGATCGCGCCGTGTTGCAGCAGCCGGCCGCGGCGCCAGAGCTGGGCGCTGCCGATCCGTTTGATGCCAGCGGCGTCCACCAGGTCCGCCGCGGTGGCGCTGGCGAAGCAGTTCGGTGCGCCAGCCCCCTGGGCGCCGCTCGGCTCGTTGCCGAAGTGGAGCGGCAGCTCCAGGGCGGCGAAGGCGTGCTGTAGCCAGCGGCAGGCCAGGCGATAGGCCTCCAGGCGCTGGCCGGGGGGATCGGGCCAGATCAGGGCGTAGGTGAGATCGCCGCAGCCATGCAGTACCGCCCGGCCGCCACTGGGCCGGCGGACCAGGTCGATCACGCCGTCCGCCGCCAGGGCCCGCCAGTGGGGCGGCAGGCGCCGCTGGTGATAGCCCAGCGACAGGGTGGGGCGGCTCCACCGGTAGAGACGCAGGGCCGGTTGGCCCTGATCGAGCATCCAGTCATCGATCGCCATCTGCCAGGCGCCTGAGAGCACCGAGTCCGGCAGCAGGCGCCAGGTCTGGGCCGCGCTGCTGCCTTGTGGAGGATGCTGGGGCCCGTCCATCGCCTCAGGTTGCCGCGCCGATGTCCTGGACCCTGCTGGCGCTGGTGCCCCTGGGTCTGTTGGCCGGGCTGCTCTCCGGCCTTCTGGGCATCGGCGGTGGGCTGATCTTTTCTCCGATTCTGCTGCTGATCGGCCTTGAGCCCCATCAGGCTCTCGCCACCAGCAGCCTGGCAATCGTTCCCACCACCCTGGCGGGCACCTGGACCCATCTGCGCAGTGGTCAGCTGCCCCGCAGCGGTGGCGTCGCCATTGCTGCCGGCGCTGCGATCAGCGCCGCCCTGTTCAGCCGTCTGGGTCAGGGACTGGAGGGCTGGATGCTGCTCGGCCTTCAGGCGCTGATGTACGTGCTGCTGGCGATCACGATTGAGCCGAAGGATGCATCAGCACCCCATGACTCTCGCCCTCTGCCGTTGGCCGGTCTGGCCTCTGTGGGCGGCGTCGCCGGTCTGGCCGGTGGCCTGCTGGGCGTGGGGGGCGGCCTGATCATGGTGCCGCTGATGGTGAAAGCTCTGCAGGTGCCGATCCGTCTGGCGATCCGGTTCAGCACCCTGGGGGTGCTGGTGTCATCCAGTGCGGCCTCGGTGGCGTTCCTGCAGGACGGCCGCGGTCAGCTTCTGCTCGCCCTGCTTCTGGGGGGAACGGCAGCCCTGGCGGCCCAGTGGTCGGCGGGCCAGTTGAACCGTTTCAGCGAGAGCTCTCTGGCCTGGATGCTGCGTGGCCTGGCCCTGCTGCTGGCGATCGACAGCAGCCGCCGCGCCCTGATGCTGCTGCTGGCCGGCTGAATCGAGCCCGCAGGCTTCTTTCCTCAGATCTTTCTTTCCTCAGATCCTTGTTTCCTCAGATCTAAGACCTCAGATTTCAGATCTCATTGTTCTCCCCTCGGGGGGAGGGAAGCGACTGCCAGAAGCCTGGATCTAGCTCGAACCCGAGCACGGCGGCCATCTGGCTCAGGCTCTGACGGCAGTGCAGACCGGCGGCACCGGCCCAGTCATCCAGCAGGAAGAGGCGATGGGTGATCCACAGGTCGAGGCTCTCCGGCGCGAAGCGGAGCCCCTCGTTGCGGCTGAAGCCATGGGGCAGCAGCATCGCCACATGGCGGATCAGGTCGCCGTCCCTGCGGTCGAGCAGCAGCGTCAGCCAGGGGCAGAGGGCATCGGCGCGGAGGCTCCAGAGACGCAACTCGGGGATTTCTGAGAGTTCCCGGGGGTCGTCGTCGGGGCGGGGCCAGTCATAGGCGAGGCGGAGCTGGCCTGTGCCGGCCAGCAGCTCGGCCGGGCTGCGCTGGCGCCAGGGTTCCAGGGGGCTGAGGTCGAGGCGGCGGAGGCTTTCGGTCGGGATCCGCACGAGCCAGTCATCAGGGGCGGGTGGGGTGGCCATCAAGAGCTGTGACAGCGCGGCGAAGAAGGCTGGACCGTAGCGAGCCGGCGGCAAAGAATGGTGCCGATTCCGTTCATGCTCCCCCAACCATGGTTTCAACCCTGAACCAGGCCGAAATCCTGATCGCTTTGGTGGTGGCCGCCCACGCCGGCGTGCTGGCCGTCCGTCTCTGCTTCAGCCTGTACAAGGCCTGATTCGGCGCTGAACCGGGGCGGGGGATTGGCAGCCCTTCCTCCGCCTGCTACAAGCAAGTCAGTTCGACAGCGGCCCTGAGGGCCCGATGCCCGTGCCTGTCCCCCGTCGTTCCCCTTCGTCCCCGCAGCCGCGCCGTGCCGATTCCGGGGCGCGCCCTAGGGCTCAGGCCCGTCCGTTGCGGGCGGTTGATCCTGCCGATGCCGACCTTGTCCGCCTGTCCGGTGCCGGTGTCACCACCCTGCCGGCCCCCGGCCTGAGTGAGGAGCAGAAGGAGTCGCTCTGCAGCGTGATCGGTCTGGTGGTGAAGATCGGTCTGGTGTCGGTGGTCGGAGTCAGCTTGGTGCGGCTGGCCGCGGCCTACCAGGACCGCATGGAACGCCAGGGCGAACTGGCCGCTGTTCTTGATATCGAGAAGGCCAAACTGCACCGGGCTCGCGAACGTTTCGATCAGCTCTTCAGCGTCGACGGAGAGCAGCGCCTCATCCGGGAGCAGGATCAGTGGATTGCTCCCAACCGCCTGCGGATCGTCTGGCAGACCCCCGCCGCGTTTCCATCTGTTGAGCAGCCTTCCGGCACCAAGCCTGCCGTTAGCCCGGTTCCTTAGGTTGTCAGGCGCCTGCTCGCCCGCATGATGGCCCTACCCGCCGCCGCCCCCGGAACGGTTCTGATCACCGGTACGACCTCGGGGGTCGGTCTCAACGCCGTCAAGTCCCTTGTTGATCGAGGCTGGACCGTGGTGACAGCCAATCGCGATCCCGTTCGGGCCGCTGCCGCCAGCGATTCCCTCGGCCTTCCCGCCGACCGGCTCCACCATCTGCGCATTGATCTGGGCGATCTCGACAGTGTGCGGGTCGGCGTTGAGGCGCTGGTGGCATCTCTGGAGCAACCGCTGGATGCCCTGGTGATCAATGCGGCTGTGTACAAGCCGCGTCTGAAGGAGCCTGAACGCTCACCGCAGGGTTATGAGCTCTCGATGGCCACCAACCATCTCGGCCATTTTCTGTTGATTCAGTTGCTGCTCGAAGATCTGCAGCGCTCCACCCATCCCTCCCGCCGGGTTGTGGTGCTGGGCACCGTCACCGCCAACTCCAAGGAGTTGGGTGGCAAGATCCCGATCCCCGCCCCTGCCGATCTGGGCGACCTCTCCGGCTTCGAACTCGGCTTCAAGGCTCCGATCAGCATGGCCAGCGGCAAGCCCTTCAAGCCGGGCAAGGCCTACAAGGACAGCAAGCTCTGCAACATGATCACCACCCAGGAGCTGCACCGCCGCCTCAACGCCTCCACGGGCATCGTGTTCAGCTCTCTCTACCCGGGCTGCGTCGCTGACACGCCCCTGTTCCGCAATACGCCGAAGCTGTTTCAGAAGATCTTCCCCTGGTTCCAGAAAAACATCACCGGTGGCTACGTGAGCCAGCAGTTGGCCGGTGACCGGGTGGCGCAGGTGGTGGCGAATCCCGAATTCGCCGTTTCGGGAGTGCACTGGAGCTGGGGCAATCGCCAGAAGCGTGGCGGCAAACAGTTCAGCCAGGAACTCTCCTACAAAGCCAGCAATCCGGTCACTGCCCAGAAAATGTGGGATTATTCGATGGACCTGGTGGGTCTGGGCTGAGGCCTGCGTGGCGGCCTGCCCAATCCTGCGCAGGCCCAGCACGATTCTTGGTTTCAGTGGGCGAAGTTCCAGCGGACGGAATCAAGATCCGTCCAGTATTAAGATCTGACCAGCACGAATCAACGGTCAGAATCAATTCCTGGCTAGAGTAAAATCTCAGCCAGGAATCAATGCTTGTTAAGCATTGACAGCCGTCCACTGTTGGCATCCGGATGGCACCAGCCACCGCCATCATCAGCAGATGGCGGTGGCTGACCGCGATGGACGGACGTGAGTCGTCAGTCGAAGCCGAGCAGATCGAAGATCTCGCGATCCTTGAGCGACTCAGCCTCCAGGGGCTCAACATTGTCGAGCATCCGTTGGGCGAGGTTGAGATACTCCTGCTGAACGGCTTCCACCTCCGGGGTGGCTTCCATCTCAAAAATGGTGCACTTTTTCAGGCGGGAGCGACGAATCGCGTCGAGATCGGGGAAGTGGGCCATGGTGCGCATGCCCACGCGATCATTGAAGCGATCGATCTGGTCGGTGTCCTTGCTGCGGTTGGCCACCACGCCGCCCAGTCGAACCTTGTAGTTCTTTGCCTTGGCCTGAATGGCGGCAATGATCCGATTCATCGCAAAGATGGAATCAAAATCGTTGGCGGTCACGATCAGGCAGTAGTCGGCGTGCTGCAGCGGTGCCGCAAAGCCACCGCAGACCACGTCGCCCAGCACATCGAAGATCACCACATCCGTGTCTTCGAGCAGGTGATGCTCCTTGAGAAGTTTCACCGTCTGCCCGGTCACATAGCCGCCGCAGCCGGTGCCGGCGGGCGGGCCGCCCGACTCGACGCACATGACGCCGTTATAGCCTTCAAAGACGAAGTCGTTCGGCTGGAGTTCTTCGGTATGGAAATCCACCGTTTCGAGAATGTCGATCACCGTGGGCACCATCTGCTTGGTGAGCGTGAAGGTGCTGTCGTGCTTGGGATCGCAACCGATCTGCAGCACGCGTTTGCCCAGCTTCGAAAAGGCGGCCGACAGATTGGAGGAGGTGGTGGACTTGCCGATGCCTCCCTTGCCGTAAACGGCAATCACTAGGGCCCCCTCCTCAATGCGCATGCCTGGGTCCTGATGGACCTGCACGCTGCCTTCTCCATCGACATGCTGGTTGCTGCCGTGGCTGCCGGCGTTCTGGGTTGCGGGTTTCGCAAGGGTGCTGGTCATGCGGATGTCGATCCTGAAATCTCCGGCGGTGATGGGCCCACTCCTGCCGCCGACGGAAGGAAGGACTGCAACAGCCACCACAGCCATCCAAGGGCAGCGCGATCACCTTGTAAGCAGGATCGCGTAAACCGCAACATGCTTGGTTGTCGTATCCTCATTCGGCCGCAGATCCGTGAGGGATCGGGTAAGGATCTCCCCAGAACCACTAAGTACTTCTACCTATCTAGGGCTTTGCCCTGGATAGGTGTGCCTGGCCTCTCTTCAGGGCACCTCGAAACATTCGAGACCGGCGGGATCCAGTCGATAACACTCATTGCATTGTCAGGCTCGACTTGAGCTCTCATCCTTGGTCGAGCGATGTTTCGAGGTGCCCTGTTGTTGGTGACGGGGAGACCGTTACGGGGCTGGAGGCAGAGTGTCTACGGCGCTGCAGAAGCAGAGACACCGTCGGAACGTGGCTGGATTCATCGGCTGAAATGGGCCTTGGCTTCGTAGAGGGTTTCGGCATCGATCCGATCCAGTCCCTGGGCTCGGGCAAAGGATTCGGCGTTGCGCCTGGCCTTGCCCCGCACGAAGAAGGGGATTTTGGCCAGTTCCGCCTCCCCATCCGGGCTCCAGTGCAGGCCGTTCTCCGCCAAAGCCGCTGCTGGCGCGGCTGTTGCCACGGCCGTTGCTGCTGACGCCACGGCTGTAGCTGTTGCGCTTCCTGTGGTTGTCTCTGCCAAGGTTGCGGCCCCTGTCGTTGGCTCCTTGGCCCCAGCAGCTCCGTAGGCTTCGAGTCCGGCGCCCGCCGGTGCGCCACCGAGGTGGCTGCGATGGCCTTCGGTGAACTCGAAATCGTGGCGGAACATCGTGATCAGGTGTTCCTCCAGCCCCATCATCAGCGGGTGCACCCAGGTGTCGAAGATCACGTTGGCTCCCTCCCAGCCCATCTGCGGTGAGGTGCGGGCCGGCACGTCCTGGACATGCAGCGGCGTGCTGATCACGGCGCAGGGAATGCCCAGGCGCTTGGCACTGTGCCGCTCCATCTGGGTGCCCAGCACCAGCTCCGGCGCCGCCTCGGCCATGGCCCTCTCCACCACCAGGTAGTCGTCGGTGATCAGTGCCTCCAGGTCGAGCTCCTTGGCTGCGGCCCGCACGTCGCGGGCCTGCTCGCGGCTGTAACTGCCCAGCCCCACCACCTGAAATCCCAGTTCCCGGCTGGCGATGCGGGCGGCGGCGATGGCGTGGGTGGCATCACCGAAAATGAACACCCGTTTGCCTGTGAGGTAGGTGGAATCCACCGAGCGCGAATACCAGGGCAGTCGTGAGCGCTGCTCCGCTTCGGCGTTGGTGGCTGCGGCGATCGCCTTGGTGTCCATCTCCAGCAGGCTGGTGACCTCCCGCAGGAAGTCGCCGGTGGCGCCGATGCCGATCGGCACGCTGCGCACCACCGGCATGCCGAAGCTCCGCTCCAGCCAGTTGCAGACCGGGCCGGCCACCTCGGGATAGAGGCAGACGTTGGCATCGGCGCTGGGGATGCGCAGCAGATCCGCCGGTCTTGCGCCCAGGGGGGCGACCACGGTCACGTCGATGCCGTGCTCGCCCAGCAGGCGGCTGATCTCGAGGATGTCGTCGCGGCAGCGGAAGCCCAGCAGGGTGGGGCCCAGCAGGTTCACCCGCGGCCGGCGACCTTCCTGGCGCCAGCGGGCCGGTGAGGGCTTCGCGGCCCCGGGCGGCGGCAGTTGGGGCTTGAGCAGGGCACGCACCAATTGATAGAAGGTCTCTGCTGCTCCCCAGTTCTCTTTCTTGGAATAGGCCGGCAGATCCAGGCTCACCACCGGAATGCCGCCCAGATCCATGCCGGCGGCCAGGGCCCCAGGCTGATCCTGGATCAGTTCCGCGGTGCAGCTTTCTCCCACCAGCAGTGCCTCCGGCTGGAACCGCTCGACGGCGTCGTTGATCGAGCGCTTCACCAGTTCGGCCGTGTCACCGCCCAGATCGCGGGCCTGGAAGGTGGTGTAGGTCACGGGAGGGCGCCGATCGCGCCGCTCGATCATGGTGAACAGCAGATCGGCGTAGGTGTCTCCCTGGGGGGCATGCAGCACGTAGTGCACCCCTTCCATCGAGGTGGCGATGCGCATCGCGCCCACGTGGGGAGGGCCTTCGTAGGTCCAGAGGGTGAGTTCCACAGAGAGGGGTTGGAGAGGGAGGAAGGGATCGGAAAACTGGTCGGGGCTGGGGTGGACCTGCGTCCAGAGCCCGCAGCTCAGGTGAACAGGGGAGTTCAGCTGAACTGGAGCAGGTTGCGTCGCCGCAGCGGCCGCGAGAACAGCTCGGCCAGATCCCCGGCCTGGTCGCAGCCGTGGATCGGGCTGAACACCAGTTCGATCGACCACTTGGTGGCGATCCCTTCGGCTTCCAGCGGGTTCGCCAGCCCCAGGCCGCAGACCACCAGATCAGGCCGGGCGGCGCGGACCCGCTCCAGCTGGCGTTCCACGTCCTGGCCCTCGGTGATGACGGTGCCGGCGGGAAGCAGGGCCAGTTCCTGGGCCAGCAGCTGGCGATCCAGGTAGGGGGTGCCCACTTCCACCAGCTCCATGCCGCACTCCTGATGCAGGAAGCGAGCCAGGGAGAGTTCCAGCTGGGAGTCGGGCATCAGCACCAGCCGTTTGCCTGCCAGCACCTCCCGGTGGGGGGCCACCGCCCGCCGGCCCCGCTCCACCAGGGGCGCCAGGACCGCCTCGATCGCCGCCGGGGCCAGGCCGCAGGCGGTGGCAGCGGCCTGCATCCAGAGCCGGCTTCCCTCCACGCCGAAGGGATAGGGGGCCGTGATCAGTTCGGCGCCGCGGGCCTGCAGAGCCCGGGCGGTGGCACTGAGGAACGGCTGGGCCAGCAGCACCTTCGTGCCGCGGCCCACCGGCGGCAGTTCGGTGGATCGCCGTGGCGGCAGGCTGCGCACCCGCTCGATCCCCATGCGTCCGAACAGGTCGACCAGCCGGTCTTCCACCGGATCGGCGAGGGTGCCCACGATCAGCAGCTGCGGCTCGTCGCTGGGCGGCATCAGCGGCTGCATCGCCAGCAGGGCCTGATCCTCCCCCTGGGTGAAGGTGGTTTCGATGCCACTGCCGCTGTAGTTCAGCACCCGCACCCGCCCGGCCAGTTGGCCGTTGAGCCGCTCGGCCGCCTTGCCCAGGTCGAGCTTGATCACCTCGCTGGGGCACGACCCCACGAGGAAGAGGGTGCGGATCTCGGGCCGTCTCTCCAGCAGGTCGCGCACCAGCCGGTCGAGCTCCTCATTGGCATCGGCGAGGCCGGCCAGGTCCCGTTCCCCGAGGATGGCCGTGCCGAAGCGGGGTTCGGCGAAGATCATCACCCCGGCGGCGCTCTGGACCAGGTGGGCGCAGGTGCGGGACCCCACCACCAGGAAGAAGGCATCGGGCATGCGGCGATGCAGCCACACGATCGAGGTGAGGCCGCAGAACACCTCCCGTTGACCGCTCTCACGCAACACGGGGGGAAGGTGGGAGGAACTCTCCTGGCCGCCGGCGGTGGCGGCTGGAGCCCATGGTGCGACAGCGCCCATCAAAACGGGCCTCCTGGCGATGCGATCCCTTAGGCCTAGCTACTAACGGGGACTCTGCAGGCAGGGAGTCAGAACTCTTCGGGAACACGTCACTCTTCGGGAACACGTCGCTTGGCGTGGCCCGTCCCGCTGGCAGCTCAGCGCGAGCCGACGGCCCCCTGGCGGATGGAGTGATCAGCGTTGGTGATCGTTGCGACAAGATCTGTGCATCGCTGCGGGCCGTTGCGCTCCCTGCAGTCGCCGGAACCCAGCAGGGGCGAGGGATAGAGTCGCGACGCGATCCAATCCTGAGGTGTCCGCCCCTTGATGGAGCGCGCTCGTTCCCGATCCACGCTTCGAGCACCTCTGCGCTCCGAGCTCCGCAGCGACCCACTGCGTGGGGACAGCCGGCGCGAGGCTCCGCGGATCACCGGCACTGAGGTCCGCAGCGACAGCTCCGGCGCCAGTTGTGTGATCACCACCGACAGCGAAGGCCGCCGGCTGGCCAACCAGACGAGCCACGTCCAGTCGATCGAGCTGCGCTCCTACGTGTTCCTCGATTCGCTGCAGCCCCAGCTGGCCGCCTACATGGGCACGGTCTCGCAGGGATTTCTGCCGATTCCCGGTGATGCCTGCCTCTGGCTGGAGGTGTCTCCGGGGATGGCGGTGCATCGTGTCACCGACATCGCCCTCAAGGCCAGCACCGTGCGCCTCGGCCAGATGGTGGTGGAGCGGGCCTTCGGTTCGCTGGGTCTCTACCACCGTGACCAGAGCAACGTGCTCCACTCCGGTGATGTGGTGCTCGAGGCGATCGGCAGCCGGGTCGAGCAACGCAGCCCCTGCGAGGTGACCTGGACGGAGATCATCCGCGCAATCACCCCGGATCACGCCGTGCTGATCAACCGCCAGAACCGTCGGGGTTCGATGATCCAGGCCGGCATGAGCATCTTCATCCTGGAGACCGAGCCGGCCGGCTACGTGTTGATCGCCGCCAATGAGGCCGAAAAAGCCTCCAACATCACGGTGGTCGATGTGAAGGCGGTGGGGGCCTTTGGCCGCCTCACCCTCGCCGGCCGTGAAGGCGATGTGGAGGAGGCGGCTTCAGCCGCCATGCGGGCGGTGGCCCACATCAACGACCGATAGCGTTGAGCTCAGGCAGCGGCCAGGCCGAGCAGCTGGAGCAGGCGCGGTGCAAGCTGGCGGGCGGCCTTGCCGCGGCTGCCCAGCTTCTCCTTGAGATGGTGGGGCAGCTGGGCATAGCTCAGGCCGGCCTCCCGCACCCAGAAGATCGGGTCGTAGCCACCGCCGTGCCCCTGAGGCGTGGTCAGAATCTCGCCACGGCAGATCCCCTCGGCCTCAACGGCGATCTGTCCGGCGGGATCGGCCAGCGCCATGGCGCTGTTGAAGCTGGCACTGCGGTAAGGCGTACGTCCCAGTTCCTTGAGCAGTCGGTGAATCCGTTCGTGATCGGTGGGGGCGTAGCGCGCCGAATACAGGCCCGGTGCCCCGCCGAGGGCATCCACCTCCAGACCGGAATCGTCAGCCAAGGACCAGCAGCCGGTAAGCATGGCCACTGTCTGGGCCTTCAGCCGGGCGTTCTCCAGATAGGTGCAGCCTGTCTCCTCAATCTCCAAGCCTTCAGGTTGCTGACGCACCTCCAGCCCCACGGCATGGAGCATGGTGGTGATCTCGGCCACCTTGTGGGCATTGCCGCTGGCAATCACCAGCACCGACGGGCTTGCAGCCAGCACGGATCGATCAGGGGGCTGAGCTCCGGCCAACGGATCGCAACGAAGGTTCGGCCCGATCGATCGGGCGGCCGCCATTGTGAGCCACGGGAGGGAACGGTGGCTCCCGTGCCTGGCGATTGGGCTTGTGGGCTGCGTTGGATGGGCCTCCTGCGGTGGGTCAGGGCCCGAAGGCCAAAGCGTGCCGGGTTGAACATTCCACCCCCTGAAAACCTTCAGGGGTGCACGCTTGCCGCAGACGTTAAGGAGTACGACGGCGTTCGACCAGGGGTGGGGGGCTGGCTTGAGGAGTTGCTGACCGAAACCGGGAGAAGCCGGCTGGGTGGCGCTGCCTACGCTGCAGGCCTTCCCGATGCCCGCGGCGGCCATGGAATCCGGACTGGTTCTCCAGAACCTTGTGTCACCGCCGGTTCTGTTCTTTTTCCTCGGCATGCTGGCGGTGCTGGTCGGATCGGATCTGGAGATCCCGGCGCCGCTGCCGAAGCTGTTTTCGCTGTATCTGTTGCTGGCGATCGGTTTCAAGGGCGGTCTGGAGCTGCAGCACAGTGGCCTCGGTGGCCAGGTGACGCTCACGATCACGGCGGCGGTGCTGATGTCGATGCTGGTGCCGCTGACCAGCTTTCTGATCCTGCGCAGTCGTCTGGATACGTATAACGCTGCTGCGGTGGCTGCGGCCTACGGATCGATCAGTGCCGTCACCTTCATCACCGCAGAAAGTTTCCTCACAGTGCTGCATGTGCAGTTTGATGGCTTCATGGTGGCGGCCCTGGCCCTGATGGAGTCGCCCGCCATCATTGTGGGGCTCCTGCTGGTGAAGCTGGCGGTGCCGCCCGAGACCAACAGCGGCCGGCCGATCGGTTGGCCGGCCTTGCTGCGAGAGGCTTTCCTGAACGGTTCAGTCTTTCTGCTGATGGGCAGTCTGGTGATCGGTTATCTGGTGGCAGCCTTCAGCCCCGCTGGTCTGGAGAAGATGGATCCTTTCATCAATAAACTCTTTTATGGCGCCCTCAGTTTCTTCCTGTTGGATATGGGAATTGTCTCAGCCCAGCGCCTCCACGATCTGCGCCGGGCCGGTCCCTTCCTGATCGGTTTTGCCGTGGCCGCTCCCCTGGTGCACGCCGCCGTTGGACTGGTGGTGGCAAGGGCGCTGTCGCTGCCGCAGGGGGATGCGCTGCTGTTCATGGTGCTCTGTGCCAGCGCCTCCTACATCGCCGTTCCGGCGGCGATGCGGATGACCGTGCCGCAGGCCAATCCCAGCCTCTACATCTCCACCGCGCTGGGGGTCACCTTCCCCTTCAACATCGTGGTTGGACTGCCTCTTTATATGGCGATGGTGCAGCGCTGGATCCCGGCCGGCTAGGGATTGGGAGGCCGCTGCCCCCGGCTGTCACCGTTCGTGTTGCCCCTCAGGCCTGTCCGATGAAACGTCTCGATCTGTTGTTGGGAGAGCGGGAGCTGGGCCCGATCTGCGCGGCTCTGCGCACCTCCGGAGCTCCCGGCTACTCGGTGATGCGCCATGTCACCGGTGTGGGCAAGGGGGGTGAGGTGCAGGAATCGATGGAGATGAGCGGCTACGGCGCCAATGCCCATGTGATCGTGTTCTGCGAGGCGGAGGTGCTGGAGCAGATCCGTGCAGCGCTGCGACCCCTGCTCAGCTACTACGGCGGCGTTGGCTTCGTTTCCGACGCCCAGCCCCTCTGAAATCACAGCCCCTCAGAAACCCGGCCCCGTTGGGTCGCTGATCCGCAGCAGGGACGGCCTGCACTGCGATCTCGGCAAACTCGCCATAGGGAGGTTTGCTCCATCCTGGGTGCTGGACCAAGCAATGCCTAACGATTTGTAAGGCATTGATCAGTTTGCCTTATCTTTCAATGCTGAAACGGTGATGGTGCAAGGCCCGCCAGCGGCTTGACGGAGGGAATGGCTGGAGACCATGGTTACGGACGAACATTCCACCCCTCCTTCAGGAGCAGGTAATGGCAAACGAAACCATGGGCATCGCCCTCGGCATGATCGAGACCCGTGGCCTGGTGCCGGCGATCGAAGCAGCCGATGCCATGACCAAGGCCGCTGAAGTGCGTCTGATCGGTCGTGAGTTCGTGGGCGGCGGTTACGTGACCGTGTTGGTCCGTGGTGAAACCGGCGCCGTGAACGCAGCCGTTCGCGCTGGCGCCGATGCCTGCGAGCGCGTGGGTGACGGTCTGGTGGCCGCCCACATCATTGCCCGCCCCCACCGCGAGGTGGAGCCTGCCCTGGGCAACGGCAACTTCGTCGGTTCCAAGGACTGATCGGCTTGGCGCCTGCGGCGCTGATCCGCTGATTGTTCCCTTTCCCGACTTACCCGGACATCCCCCATGAGCAAGAAGTACGACGCAGGGGTTAAGGAGTACCGCGACACGTATTGGACTCCTGATTACGTTCCCCTCGACACCGACCTGCTGGCCTGCTTCAAGTGCACCGGCCAGGAAGGTGTGCCCAAGGAAGAGGTTGCAGCCGCTGTGGCCGCTGAATCCTCGACCGGCACCTGGTCCACCGTTTGGTCCGAGCTCCTCACCGATCTCGACTTCTACAAAGGCCGCTGCTATCGCATCGAAGACGTTCCTGGCGACAAGGAAGCCTTCTATGCCTTCATCGCCTATCCCCTCGACCTGTTCGAGGAAGGCTCGGTGACCAACGTGCTGACCTCCCTGGTCGGCAACGTGTTCGGCTTCAAGGCCCTGCGTCACCTGCGTCTGGAAGACATCCGCTTCCCGATGGCCTTCATCAAGACCTGCCCCGGCCCGCCGAACGGCATCTGTGTCGAACGTGACCGGATGAACAAGTACGGCCGTCCCCTGCTGGGTTGCACCATCAAGCCGAAGCTCGGCCTCTCCGGCAAGAACTACGGCCGGGTGGTGTACGAGTGCCTGCGCGGTGGCCTCGACTTCACCAAAGACGACGAGAACATCAACTCCCAGCCCTTCCAGCGCTGGCAGAACCGTTTCGAGTTCGTCGCCGAAGCCGTGGAACTGGCCCAAGCAGAAACCGGTGAGAAGAAGGGTCACTACCTCAACTGCACCGCCGCCACTCCTGAGGAGATGTACGAGCGGGCCGAGTTCGCCAAGGAACTGCGGCAGCCGATCATCATGCACGACTACATCACCGGTGGCTTCACGGCCAACACCGGTCTCTCGAAGTGGTGCCGCAAGAACGGCATGTTGCTGCACATTCACCGCGCCATGCACGCGGTGATCGACCGCCATCCCAAGCACGGCATCCACTTCCGGGTGCTGGCCAAGTGCCTCCGCCTCTCCGGTGGTGACCAGCTGCACACCGGCACCGTGGTGGGCAAGCTGGAGGGTGACCGTCAGACCACCCTGGGCTTCATTGACCAGCTGCGCGAATCCTTCATCCCCGAAGACCGCAGCCGCGGCAACTTCTTCGATCAGGACTGGGGTTCGATGCCCGGCGTCTTCGCCGTTGCCTCCGGCGGTATCCACGTCTGGCACATGCCCGCCCTGGTTGCCATCTTCGGTGACGACTCCGTGCTGCAGTTCGGTGGTGGCACCCACGGTCACCCCTGGGGCTCGGCCGCCGGGGCTGCCGCCAACCGGGTGGCCCTGGAAGCCTGCGTCAAGGCCCGCAACGCCGGCCGAGAGATCGAGAAGGAAGGCCGCGACATCCTCACGGAAGCCGCCAAGCACAGCCCCGAGCTGGCGATTGCGCTTGAGACCTGGAAGGAAATCAAGTTCGAGTTCGACACCGTCGACAAGCTCGACGTCAATTGATCGTCGGCGTCACGCCGTTGCATCACGACGCGGCGACACGCCGTCTCGACATCCAGCCCCGATCGATTCGGACGCTCCTGATGGAATCTTCCTGATGCAAGTCGTCTGATTCGTCGGGGCCCCCCTCTGCACCCCAAGGATCCCCATGCCTTTCAAGAGCACCGTGGGTGACTATCAAACAGTCGCCACCCTGGAGACATTCGGCTTCCTGCCGCCGATGACCCAGGACGAGATCTATGACCAGATCGCTTACATCATTGCCCAGGGATGGAGCCCCCTGGTTGAGCACGTTCACCCCAGTCGTTCCATGTCGACCTACTGGTCGTTCTGGAAACTGCCGTTCTTCGGTGAGAAGGATCTCGGCGTGATCGTCAATGAGCTTGAGGCTTGCCATCGGGCCTATCCCGATCATCACGTCCGCCTGGTGGGCTACGACGCCTACACCCAGAGCCAGGGCTCTTGCTTCGTGGTTTTCGAAGGCCGCTGAGCTTCAGCCCTTCACGTCAGTGATCCCGGCCTCAGGGCCGGGATCCTTGTTTCGATTCAGTCATTCCATTCATCGGGCGGAGATGGCCAGCACTTCCAGTCGTGACGCAGCTCTGGAGCGCCGCAAGGCCCTGACCAGCGCAGGCAAGAAAGCCGCTGGCCGCTACGGCTCCAGCGCCAGCCGCGTGCGCACGGCTGCCGATGCCCGTCCTACCCGCACCACCATGCCGGAGCCGGTCGTGACGCCTGCCGCGCCGGTCCAGGCGACCAGGCCCAGCCGGCCGGCACGATCGGCTTCGCTGTCGTTGTCGGCCCCGGCACCCAGCCAAACTGTGGCGGCTCCGGCGCGCAGCGCCGCGCGGCCGATCAGCAATCCCAGCCGGGAGTTGGTTCTCTCCCGCCGCGAAGCCCTCAGCAAGCGGGGCAAGCGGGCCGATACCAGCCGCGACCGCACCCGTACCGATCTCCAGAAGACCGCCGCAACTGGTGCCGGATCCTCTGTCGCCCCGGCCAGCGAGCACAAGTGCAAGTGTCAGGAGCGCCAGGCTGAAGCCTCGGCCCCGGCCAGCAGTGCTCCGGCTCGCCGTTCGGCTTCTCTGGGGAGTTCCAGCCTTAGCAGCAGTCTGTCCTCCCGCAGCAGCAGTGCTGCTGATCGCCGTCCTGCCGTGAAGCGCTCCTCGCAGCACAATCCCAGCCGTTCCCTGGTGCTGGCCCGCCGCGAAGCCCTGAGCAAGCGCGGTAAGGCCGCCAACACGCCCAGCAATTCCACGGCTGCAGCTGTGGCGCGCCAGGGCAACCCCGACATCACCACCCGGGAACTGGCTCAGAAGGTGCGTGAGCTCAAGAGCAAGGTGGGCTCCAGCGGTGCCACGCGGGGCAGCGGCAGCACCCGTCCCACGGGCCCCAACCTGCATGGCGCCAAGCAGTCGGCTGCCGCCGATGCCCACTGGAAGGTGAGCGCCAGTGAAACCCTCCGCGGCCAGATCGTGACCGGCACCCAGGCCAATCGGTCGTCCAGGACCACGGGCAATGAGGCCGGCACCTGCCGCACGGTCACCGGCACCGAATACATGGGTGCTGAGGTGTTTCAGACCTTCTGCCAGGACCGGCCTTCCCCCGCCCAGCCGGCCAAGGTTCGGGTCTCTGCCACCAGCCATGGCAACCGCGTGACCGGCAATGAGGTGGGCCGCTCGGAGAAGGTGACCGGCGATGAGCCCGGCACCTGCAAGACGATCACCGGCACGGAATACATCTCCGCCAATCAGGCCCTGGCCTACTGCGGCGATCTCGAGCCCAGCCCGCGCAAGGTGGGTCACAGCCAGACCCTCGGTGGCCGTCCGGTCTCCGGCGTGATGGTGGGGCGCAGTGAGCGGGTCACCGGCGATGAGCCCGGTTCCGGACGTCATCTCACGGGTACCCAGTACCTCGGGTCTGAGCCCCTGGTGCCCGGCCGCGCCCCCGATAAGGTCAATGTGCTTCAGACTCTCCGCGGCACGGGGATCACCGGCACCCACGTCGGTCGTAGCGAGCGGGTCACGGGCGATGAGCCCGGCAGCTGCCGCCGCGTCACCGGCGATGAATACATCGGCCGTCAGCAATTCGAGGGGTTTTGTGGATCCCAGCCCGAGCCGGAAGCGGCCAAGGTTGGATTCTCGATCACCAACAAGGCCCAGGTGGTGAGCGGAACGCGCACCGGCCGCTCCAGCCGGGTCACCGGCGATGAACCCGGCACCTGCAAGGCCGTCACCGGAACCCCCTATGCCGGACTGGAGCAGGCGGGTGACTGGTGCTCCAGCAAGCAGGTCAAGGAGATTCGCCAGCGCACGCCTGCCCGTCTCGGCACTCCGGGCCCCAGCATGACCGGCCTGCAGCCCGGCATCGGTGGCGTCATGACCGGTGCTGAACGGGGTGCTTGTGAGCCCGTCACCGGCACGCCCTACCTCGGGGCCGATCAGATGGCTGCCGCCTGCGGCGCCGCCGAAACCCACGACGCCGATTTCCCCCAGTCGCTCGATTCCCAGCCCTGGGAGCAATTCAGCATCCAGTCTCCGGCCCGTGCTGCCCAGAGTGAGCGTCAGAAATCCGGGGCTGTGACCGGCACCAGTTATGAACAGGGCAATCGCATCACGGGCCCGTTCGACATGGCCTCCGGCAAGGTGACCGGCACCGAGCAGTTCCGCTTTGACCGCCATGGCAGCGGCTCCTCCGCCTTTGATCGGATCTCGGCCCGCGGGCGGGCGCCGATCAGCGTCGATGAGGATGTGCGCCCTGCGTCCGCTCCGGAGCGTCCCCTGTCCCGGGTCACCGGCGAAGGGATTTCCGCTGGCCTGAACATCACCGGCGACGACTGGGATCGTGGCGAGAGGGTCACTGGTACGGAGGGAGCGTCTGCCCGTCAGCGCAACCCCAGCCGTCCTGGTCCGATGACGGCCATGCCCACCTATGAGGCCAAGCGCAATGAAGCCGTTCCTGCTCCGGTGAGCCGGGTGACGGGATCCAGCGGCAGCACCGATCGCGGCTCTCTGGTGACCGTGTCCGGCGGCGCCCGCGGCTGACCTGATGCCACGCCGTCCGGTTTCTCCTGTCGTGCGCCCTCCTCAGGGCGCTGCGGCCCAGCGCCGCAGTCCTGCGGGCCCCAGCCCCGATGAGTTGCGACGCTCTGTCCAGCGCCTGCGGGGGCGCCTGGTCGAGCCTGAGATCACCAGCGCCACCAGCGCCTCCGAGGACGTAGCCAGTCCATCCGCCAACCCCTGGGAGTCAGCCCGTCGTGGGCGGGTCCGTCGCTCGCCTGAACTGACCCCGCGCCATGACTCCCCGGGCGTCTGTGCTGCCGCTGCCGGTCTGGAAGCCTGGCGGTCGCGCCGATCCTCGGCTTCCGCCTCCGTGAGGCTCCATCCCCTGACCGACGCCCGGGCCAACGCGGCCCTGCAGGCTTACGACACCCAGGTCAAGGGTGCCTTTGATCGGCTTGTGCCGGTGCTGAAGCGGCTTTCAGCCCTGCAGCATGAGGACGACTTCATCCCACGGGCGCAGGAGCTGGCCCGGGCCGAGCTTGGTTTTGAGCTGCCCCAGCCGATCCTTGAGACAGCCTGGGTGACGCAGCTGGATATGCGCACCCTGTTTGCCTGGTGCGTGTTCGAGACCTACGAGCAGACCAGCGCCAGTTTCTTCGAGCAGGATCCGCTCCAGGGCAGGCCTGGCTCAGCCAAGGTGGAAACCTTCGACGCCTTCCTGCTCGAGTGCGGCTTTCACCTGCTCGACATCACGCCCTGCGCCGATGGCCGTTTGGCCCATGCCATCGCCTATGCCCTGCGGTTGCCCTTCGGCTCGGTGAGGCGGCGTCCCCATGCCGGTGCTCTGTTTGATGTCGAGAACACGGTGAGTCGCTGGGTAAAGACCGAGCACCGCCGCTACCGCGAGGGCCTGCCCAATCCGGCCCATGCCGATACCCGCTATCTCAAAGTGGTGCTTTACCACTTCAGCTCCCTCGATCCGAGCCATGAGGGCTGTGCGGCCCACGGCAGTAACGATGCTCTGGCGGCCGGTTGCGGTCTCAGTCGCCTTAAGGATTTCCAGCAGGCCGTGGAGAACAGCTTCTGCTGCGGTGCCTCGGTGGATCTGCTGTTGCTGGGGATCGATACCGACACCGAT
This sequence comes from Synechococcus sp. CS-1328, assembly GCF_025128095.1. Lineage (GTDB taxonomy): Bacteria > Cyanobacteriota > Cyanobacteriia > PCC-6307 > Cyanobiaceae > CBW1002. The sequence goes on from NZ_JAHLYT010000048.1 coordinate 93,600, forward strand.
GCCCTGAGAGTTCACGTTCCTGGCCTCGATGGCAGCACCAATCTCGAGCGTTGGCTCGATGCCCGCCTGGTGTATGACGCCACCGCGGGGCTCAGTGCCGAGCAGGCTCGCGACCGGATCCTGGCCCTGGTTCAGCAGGCGGCCGCCAGCACGCCGGATCCCGGCATGGTGCGTCTGATCAGCAAACTGCTGGAGCACAACCTCTCCCAGATTGATTACGTCCGCCAGTTCCACGGCGGTCACTACAGCGATGCCGGCCATGCCGAGCGCTTCATTGGAGTCGGCATCGGGTTCAAGGAAGTGCATCTGCGCAACCTCACTTACTTCGCCTACATGGACACCGTTGAGGAGGGCGCTCCCGACCTCGACGTGGGGGTGAAGATCTTCAAAGGTCTCAATGTGTCCCGCGGTCTGCCGGTGCCGGTGGTGGTGCGATTCGACTACAACGGCCAGGTCCCCGGTGCCCGAGACCGGGCTGAGCGCCATTGCCGGCGGGTGCAACAGGCGATCGAGTCGCGCTACGGCGAGCTCTGTCGTGAAGGGCTCCTGCACGTGTTGCTGACGATTCGCGATCAGGATCGCCACGCGCCAGCCGAGACGATCGGGTCCACGATCAGCTTCGCCAGCGGAGGAGGACACTGAGATGTTGATCTGCAAGGTGTTGAAGCCCCTGGTTTCGACCAACCGCATTCCCGACTTCGAGCACAAGCATCTTCAGGTGGTTCTGGATGGCAGTACCCAGAAGGTTGCTGTTGACGCCGTCGGTTGCATTCCCGGTGATTGGGTGATCTGTGTGGGCAGCTCGGCGGCCCGCGAGGCGGCAGGCAGTAAGTCTTACCCGAGTGATCTCACGATCGTGGGCATCATCGATCACTGGGATCCCGATGCCGCCAAGGCGATGGCGTCAGGAGGGAGTCAGTAATGGAGATCATGCAGGTGATGGGTTCCCTGGTGTGCACCCAACGGGTTGAAGGATTCGCCCACCAGAACCTTCGTGTTCTTCGGACTCCGAAGGGCAAGCTCAGTGTCGCCGTGGATCCCGTCGGGGCCGCCGCTGGCAACTGGGTGTTCACCGCCAGCGGCTCCGCTGCCCGCCATGCCACCGGTGACGCCAACCTGTTCACCGATCTCACCATCGGTGGAATCATCGACTTCTGGGAGCCGGACGGCTGACGCTCCACCGGCCCTACGCGCCGGCCCGCCCCTAACGCCCGTTCCGTTCGCCAGCTCCCGCCACCCCCTCCCTGACCATGGCCACCCCGACGCCCAGCTCCGCCGCCGGATCCACCCCGGCCCCGTCTGCGGAGACTGCCCCTGCCGTCACTCCCGCGGCGGCGGCCCCTGCCGCTCCTGTGGCGGCAGTTGCCAAGCCTGAGGAGGCCGTGGTCAGCTCGACTGCGCCCAAGGTCTCCACTGAGTCCAAGGCCCCCACCGCGCCCAGGGCCCTGCCGATCCCCTCGACCACTGGCACCCCTGCCGCCAGTGCCCCGACGGCTGCCCCCACCACTCCGGCGAAGCGCAGCAGCGCTCGCTCCATTGCCGCTGCCCGCGTCCCCTCTTCCCGTACCGCCATGGCTCGCACCTCAACCACCCGGGCCTCCAGCCGCTCGGCTGCGACCCGCCCCGCCGCCAGCCGTGCTTCCACAAGCCGTGCTTCCGGCTCCGGTCGTGCCGCTGATTCCGGTGGCACGGGCGGTGGCTCCTCAAGCCTCACGCCTCCCAACCGTTCCGCCGCTCCTTCCTTCCCGATGGCTTCTTCCGTAAAGGGCATCGCCCTTGGCATGATCGAGACGCGTGGCCTGGTCCCCGCCATCGAAGCCGCCGACGCCATGACCAAGGCCGCGGAAGTCACTCTGATCTCACGCGAGTTCGTTGGTGGTGGCTACGTCACCGTGATGGTGCGTGGCGAAACCGGGGCTGTGAACGCCGCGGTCCGGGCCGGTGCCGATGCCTGCGAGCGGGTCGGTGACGGCCTGGTGGCGGCCCACATCATTGCCCGTCCCCATGGCGAGGTTGAACCGGCCCTGGTTTGCACCGGTGCCACCCGTCGCCTCTGATCCCCATGGACGATGCCGCCCATCCCCGCGTCCTCGGTTATCTCGGGCGCGCCCTGAGCCTTGAGCTCTCCGCCGTGCAGCAGTACATGACCCAGGCCTCCCTTGTGGAGCTCTGGGGAGATTCAGACGCTGCAGAGCGTTTTCGCCGCGAGACCGTGGAGGAAATGCAGCATGCCGAGCGCATCGTGCAGCAGATGCTCCGTCTGCGGGTGGCCCCGGCGGCCTCCCAGCTCCGCGCTGTCACCCATGCGCCTGATCTGGTCGGTCTGCTGCGACTAAACAGCGTGCTCGAGCACGACTTGATCAACCACTACGCCGAGGCCGTGCGCTTCTGTGTGCTGATTGGTGATGAAGAAAACGCCGATTTCTTCCGGGCGCTCTGGAAGGAGGAACAGCATCACGGCGAAGAGCTGAATGGCTGGCTGCGGCAGCTGGCGGTGGTCCCACAGCCCGCTGCCCTGCCCGCCCCGACCCGTTACGACTACTCCCGTCACCGCGCCAGCTTCTAAGTCCGGCGCCGGACGTCCAGCCTCGTTGCCGTCCCTCTGCTGCCTTGGTCGCCGAACTTCCCCTGCCCAACCTGCCCCTGTCGATGCAGCTGGTCTGGTTGATTCCGCTGTATGGCTTCAGCGGGGTGCTGCTCTCCCTGCCATGGTCCACCGGCTGGATCAAACGCAATGGACCACGTCCGGCGGCCTACCTCAATCTGCTGGTCACCTTGGTGGCCTTTCTGCACGGCAGTCTGGTGCTGCGGCAGGTCTGGCTGGTCGGCCCCCAGCATCTGGCGATCCCCTGGTTCCACGCCGCCGATCTGAACCTCTCGATCGGCTTCGACCTCTCCCTCACCAACCTGGCCGCCCTCGAGCTGGTCACCGGCCTCAGCCTGCTGGGCCAGGTCTTTGCCCTGGGCTACCTCGACAAGGAGTGGTCGCTGGCCCGCTTCTATGCCCTGGTGGGATTCTTCGAGGGGGCCATGTCCGGGGTGGTGCTGAGCAGCAGCCTGTTCATGAGCTATTTCCTGCTGGAGATGCTCACCCTGTCCACCTACCTGCTGGTGGGGTTCTGGTACGCCCAGCCCCTGGTGGTCACCGCGGCCCGGGATGCGTTTCTGACCAAGCGGGTCGGCGACGTACTGCTGCTGATGGGTGTGGTGGCCCTCTCGGCCTGGTCGGGTCAGACAGAGTTCACCGAGCTCTACGCCTGGGCCGCCAGTGCTCCGCTCACACCGCTGGCCGGAACCCTGTTGGGCCTGGGACTGATTGCCGGGCCGATGGGAAAGTGTGCCCAGTTCCCGATGCATCTCTGGCTGGATGAGGCGATGGAGGGGCCCAACCCGGCCTCGATCCTGCGCAATTCCGTGGTGGTGACCTGCGGCGCCATCGTGCTGCTGAAGCTGATGCCGCTGCTGCTGATCTCTCCGGTGGCTACCGATGTGCTCCTGGCCGTGGGCGCGATCAGTGCGGTGGGCGGTGCCCTGGTGGCGATCGCCCAGGTGGATCTCAAACGGGCCTTCTCCTACTCCACCACCTCCTACCTGGGGCTGGTGTTCATCGCCATCGCCCTGCAGCAGCCGGGGATCGCCCTGCTGTTGCTGTTCGCCCACGGCCTGGCCAAGGCCCTGCTGTTCATGAGCGTGGGAAGCATCATCGCCACCACCAACTGCCAGGACCTCACCGAACTTGGTGGCCTGGGCCGACGGATGCCCGCCACCACCGGCGCCTTCCTGATGGCGGCGGCCGGGGTCACCGGCCTGTTGCCCCTGGGATGCTTCTGGTGCTTCGGCTTGCTGGTGCAGGCCTTCAGTGCCGAGCACCGGTCCTTCGCTGTGGTGGTGCTGCTCACCAACCTGCTCACCCTGTTCAACCTCACCCGTGTGTACCGGCAGGTGTTCCTTGGCGACGCTCAGCCCAAGACGCGGCGGGCACCGGAGGTGAGCTGGCTGATGGCTCTGCCGATGGTGAGCCTGACGGTGCTGGTGGGGTTGATGCCCTGGATCATGGCCCGCATCGATCCTGTGCCAGGCATCGCCTCGTTCTCCCCAGGGGTGGCGGCCCTGGTGATGGGCTCCGGTCTGATCGGGGTTGTCTCCGCGGCCGTGGTGCCGCTGAACAAGGCCTGGTCGCGCTCCCTGTTCAAGCCGCTGCGCACCTTGCAGGATCTGCTGGCCTTCGACTTCTATACCGACCGCATCTATCGCGCCACGATCGTGGCCTTCGTGGCAGCCCTCTCGCGGCTCACCAACGGTTTCGATGCCGCTGTGGTGAATGTGCTGGTCGATCGTGTCGGCAGCCTCTCGATGGCTGCGGCCGGAACTCTGCGTTTGTCCGTGAGCGGCCGCATGCAGACCTACGTGCTCACGGCCCTGGTGGCGATCGTGCTCCTGCTGGCCTCCCTGAACTGGTTCATCGCCTGAGGATCGATCGATGCTGAGTGCCCTTCTCGCCATTCCCTTTCTCGGTGCCCTGGGCCTGATGCTCTGGCCGGGCGAGCTCTCACTGGAGAAGGTTCGCCGCGCCGCCCTGGCCCTGCTGCTACTGCAGCTGGCCTGGAGCCTGCGACTGCTGCTGCTGTTCGATCCCTCCTGCGGCGGGATGCAACTGCAGGAATCGATTCCCTGGATCGAGAGTCTGGGGCTGGAGTATCGCCTCGGTGTGGATGGTCTCTCCCTGCCGCTGGTGCTGGTCAATGCCGGCCTCACCCTGGTGTCGGCCTATGCCTCCACCACGGTGACCCAGCGGCCGCGCCTCTACTTCGCCCTGCTGCTGGTGATCAGCGGCGCCGTGAACGGGGCGTTTCTCTCGTTGAATCTGCTGCTCTTTTTCCTCTTCTACGAACTGGAACTGATTCCGCTGTGGTTGCTGATCTCGGTCTGGGGCGGAGCCCGGCGCGCCTATGCGGCTACCAAGTTCCTGATCTTCACGGCGGTGTCCGGCGGATTGATCCTGGCTGCTTTTCTGGGCCTGGCGCTGGTCACCGGCGAGGCCGATTTCAGCCTCACCCCCGTGCTCAGCGGCCAGCTGGGCATGGGCACCCAGCTCGTGCTGTTGGGTGCCCTGTTGGTGGGCTTTGGCATCAAGATCCCGCTGGTGCCCTTTCACACCTGGCTGCCGGATGCCCACACCGAGGCGTCGACGCCGGTGTCGGTGCTGCTGGCCGGGGTGTTGCTCAAACTCGGCACCTACGGGCTGCTGCGCTTCTGCCTTGGCCTGTTCCCGGAGGCGTGGGCGGTGGCGGCGCCCTGGCTGGCCATCTGGGCGGCGGTCTCGGTGCTGTATGGATCCCTGGCGGCGATCGCCCAGCGGGACATGAAGCGGATGGTGGCCTACAGCTCCGTGGGGCACATGGGCTATGTGCTGCTCGCGGCCGCAGCAGCCACGCCCGTCAGTCTGCTGGGGGCGGAATTCCAGATGGTGAGCCACGGCCTCATCTCCGCCCTGCTGTTTCTGCTGGTGGGCGAGGTGTATGCAACGACCGGCACCCGCGATCTGGACGTGTTGCGAGGCCTGCTCAACCCCGAGCGGGGCCTGCCCTTGACCGGTTCGTTGATGATTGTGGGGGTGATGGCCAGTGCGGGTCTGCCCGGCATGGCCGGTTTCATCTCCGAGTTCCTGGTGTTCCGCGGCAGCCTGGCGGCCTTCCCCGTGGCCACCTTGGCCTCGATGGTGGGATCAGGTCTGACGGCCGTCTATTTCCTGTTGCTGGTCAACCGTGTCTTCTTCGGCCGGCTGGCTGTCACCCCTCCAGAGCCCGGAGGGCCGCTGGATATCCGCTTGCCGGCCGTGCCCCTGGTGCGTCACCTTCCCGCCATGGTGCTCACCCTTCTGGTGGTGGCGATCGGACTGGCACCATCGGGGTTGGGCTATCTCTCGGAGCAGGCCACCACAGCCATGAGTCAGTTCCCGGCTCTTTTGGCGGCCATCAGTGGGAAGCCCGCCTGATGAACAGCTCAGCCATGGCGCCCCTCAATCCCGGCCGCTCACGGACCCGCCAGGCTCCGATCCCCACGGCGGCAGAACTGGAGCAGCGCCTGCTGGCCGGAGAGACCCTGCTGGCCGAAAGCCCCACCCATCTTCTGGAGGTGGTGGGGGTTCTGGAGAGCTACGGCGAGGTGCTCGATGCCTACAGCATCAATCTGGTGTACCAGGCGGAGAAGCAGTTCCTCAATCCCCTGCCGATCTTCAAGTTCCTCGATGGTGATCCGAGTCTCGCCAGGATCTGGAAGCACCTCAACCACGACCGCATCAACTTTGAGTATGCGGAGTACTGCCAGAAGGCGATGTTCTGGCATGGCACCGGTGGCCTCGATGCTTATCTCGACACCGACGCCTTCCGCCAGAGCTGCGCCGCCATCATCCGCTGCAAGACCCGACGCGATCCGCTGCTGGGCCTGCTCCATCCTCTGTTTCCAGACTTTCTGATCGAGCTGATCCGCTCGGCCGCCACCACCCATGCCCTCGGCCAGTTCTGGCGGGTGATGAGTGACCTGTTCCTTGATCTGGCCCGGGCCGAGCGGGATGGACGCGTGGGTTCCATTGCCCAGCTGGTGAACTTCTTGATGGATGGGCTGGTGGCAGCGGCAGCTCAGCCGATCACCTATGGGGTGGAGGTGGCGGGCCAGCGGTTCTGGGTGCTGCCGCCCGAGGCCGCGCTCACCTTCCTGGTTGATGTGGCTGTGCCCTACGTCGAGGCGGTGTTCCTGCGGGGGATGCCCTTCCTGGGCACGGTGTCGTTCAACGCCCAGGCCCAGCAGATCTCCCCGGATCAGAGCCGCTTTGCCTACGGCGCCCTCTACGCCGATCCCCTTCCCACCATGGGGGCGGGCATCCCGCCCAGCTTGCTGATGCAGGACATGTATCGCCACCTGCCCGAGCCTCTGCATCACTGGTACCGGCAGCAGGGCCGCGGCGAGGGCGACGTGCGGGTGAAGATCTGCGCCAGTTTTCAGAAGGCGATGTTCTGCGTCACCAATGCCGCGATCAACGGCACCTTTCCCCATCCGCTGACCAGCACCGATCTGACGCAGCAGCAGGCCAATCGTGCCTACGCCGCTGCCTGGGTTGGGCGTCTCAGCCATGCCCGCACCGACTGCCTGAGCGACGAGTCGGCAGCGGAGGATGGCAGCCGCAGTTGATCTAGGGTCAGTCCATGGAACAGGCCTGGACGAAACGGAATCGCCCCGAACGGCTCGAACGTCGCATCGAGTTCGACAACTACGAGGCGACCCGGGTGTTTCTGGAGCGGCTGAACGAGCTCTCTGAAGGCAGCAATCGGTTTCCGGATATCAGCTTCGGACGCACCTATGTGAACCTCACCTTGCGCAGTGAGCAGGACGACGCCCCGATCGGCGCTGCCGACGAATCCTTTGCCGCGGCCGTCGATGCCCTCCTCGATTGATCCATCGTCTGCGCCTGATCCATCTTCTGCGCCCGTTGAACCCTCCGCTGAGGCTGGTCAGCCAGATCTGAGCAACGATGATCTCACCCGCGTCGACTTGAAGGCGGCCTACGAGGGGGTGGGTGTTCAGGAGGTGCTCGAGCAACTCGATCACGACCTGGTGGGGCTGAGGCCGGTGAAGGCCAGGATCCGCGAGATCGCGGCGCTGCTGGTGGTGGAGCGGGCCCGCACCCAGGTGGGCCTGGCGACGGCGGCTCCGAGCCTGCACATGTCGTTCACCGGCCAACCGGGAACCGGCAAGACAACTGTGGCGGAGCGGATGTCCCAGATCCTGCATCGGCTCGGTTATGTGCGCAAGGGACACGTGGTCACCGCCACCCGTGACGATCTGGTGGGGCAGTACATCGGCCACACGGCACCGAAGACGCGCGAGATGCTGAAGAAGGCAATGGGTGGGGTGCTGTTCATCGATGAGGCTTACTACCTGTACCGTCCCGAGAACGAGCGCGATTACGGCGCCGAAGCGATCGAGATCCTGCTGCAGGTGATGGAAGCCAACCGCGACGATCTTGTGGTGATCTTCGCTGGCTACAAAGACCGCATGGACGTGTTCTACCAGTCCAATCCGGGGCTCTCCTCGCGGGTCGCCAATCATATTGATTTCCCCGATTACAGTGGCCCTGAGCTGCTGGCGATTGCCAAGCTCATTCTCGCGGCGGAGAACTACCGCTTCAGCGACGAGGCCACGGCCGCCTTTGCCGAGTACATCCAGCGGCGCATGCAGCTGCCGTTCTTCGCCAACGCCCGCTCGATCCGCAATGCCATCGATCGGGCCCGCATGCGCCAGGCCAACCGCCTGTTCACCCGCATGGGAAGCTCCGTGACCAAGCGCGATCTGATGACGATCGAAGCCGACGACATCACTGCCAGCCGGGTGTTCTGCGGCGAACTGGAAGGCCTCGATCCCTCCCGGCCACTGACCAGCTGAGGCCAGCCTGCGTTTGCGCGAAACTTACTTGCGCTTGCGCGAAACCTATTTGCGTTTGCGCGAATCAATCTGCAGCAGGTCTCGCACCTGTTGCACTTGGCGGGCCAGGGCCGGGTCGGTGTGGAGCTTCTTTTCGACCTGCTCCACCGCATACATCACGGTGGAGTGGTCCTTGCCGCCGAAGGCTTCGCCGATGCGCGGCAGGCTCAGATTGGTGCCCTGGCGCATCAGGTACATCCCCACCTGGCGGGCCTGGCTCACGGCCCGCTTGCGGCTGGGGCTCAGCATTTCTTCGGTGCGCACGCCGAACACCTCGGCCACTTTGTCGAGCACCTGTTGCGGGGTCACCTCCACATCGCTGCCGCCGGGGTCGAGCATCGGCGCCACCGATTCCACCGTCATCGGCAGGCCGGTGATCGAGGCGAAGGCCACCGCCCGGGTGAGGGCCCCCTCAAGCTCGCGGATGTTGGAAGTGAAGCGGCCGGCGATGTACTGGATCAGATCTCGGGGCAGGGCCATCTGCTCCTGCTCGGCCTTCTTGTGCAGGATCGCCATGCGCGTCTCCAGGTCGGGGGCCTGGATATCGGCGATCAGCCCCATCGAGAAGCGGGAGATCAGGCGCTCCTGCAGCTTGGGAATCTGACTGGGCGGACGGTCGGAGGCGATCACGATCTGCCGCCCTGCCTCGTGCAGGGCGTTGAAGGTGTGGAAGAACTCCTCCTGGGTGTACTCCTTGCCTTCGATGAACTGGATGTCGTCCACCAGGATCAGGTCGGCGGCGCGGTAGCGGTCTCGGAAGGCCTGCATGCCGTCCTTGCGGATTGCCTGGATCAGGTCATTGGTGAAGGTTTCGGTCGAGACGTAGAACACCCGCGCGTCCTGGTCGATCTCGAGCCGGTAGTGGCCGATCGCCTGCATCAGGTGGGTCTTGCCCAGGCCCACGCCACCGCAGAGGAAGAGGGGGTTGAATTCCCGGCCCGGTGCTTCGGCCACCGCCAGGGCGGCCGCGTGGGCCATGCGGCTGTTGGGTCCCACCACGAAGCGGTTGAACACGTAGCGGGGGTTGAGGCCAGGGGCGAGCTTGCGCGGAGTCTCGCCGGTGGCGGGGGAGCGCACCGGGGCCGCAGGGCGGCCATTGCCGGCCTCGCGGGTGCCGCTGACCGGCCCGGAGAGACCGTTGCCGCCGATCGCCTCCGGCGGGGCGTCGCCCTCGCTGGCCGTGGCCACCTCCACCCGCAGCTCGCGGCCGGCGATCTCGGAGGCCACCGCCGCAATGGTGCCGAGGTAGTTCTTGCGTAACCAGCCGCTGGCGAAGCTGTTGGGGGCCTCCAGCAGCAGCTGGTCGCCGCGCATGCCGCTGCAGCGGGCCGGCCGGATCCAGGTCTCGAAGGTGGGTTTGCTGAGGTTGGCCTGGAGCGCCTCTTGAACCTGGTGCCACAGCTCCTGACCCTGCTGCACCGTTGCGTCACCTCGCGGGTGCCGAATATACGCAGCTCCCGGGGGGCGGTCCGTCTTAAATGAGTCCTTCAGGCTGTGCGTGATGTCCCCCCGCCGTACCCCCAACGCCTTGCGGCACCTGCCGCTGGTGGCGCTCCCAGCCAGCCTCTCGGTGGTTCTGGGGGGCTGCCAGGGACATTTCCTGCCCCAGATGCCCGGCGCCCAGCGCACGCCGCCGCCGCCGAAGATCAGCGATGCCGCACCCGCCTCGTCGCTGCAGCCCGGACGCAACGTCATCGTCGACGCGGTGGACAAGGTGGGGCCGGCGGTGGTGCGGATCGACACCACCAAGCAGGTGATCAATCCCCTGGGCGGGCTGTTCGGACGGGGCCCCTCGATCCAGCAGCAGCAGGGGCAGGGATCGGGCTTCTTCACTCGCTCCGATGGGGTGCTGCTCACCAATGCCCATGTGGTTGAGGGCGCCGGTGAGGTGAGCGTCACCCTGCCGGATGGCCGCAGCTTCAATGGCAAGGTGCTGGGCAGTGATCCGCTCACCGACGTGGCGGTGGTGAAGGTGGTGGCCTCGAAGCTGCCGGTGGCGCCCCTGGGCGATTCCGCCAAGGTGCGGCCAGGCGAGTGGGCCATCGCCATCGGCAACCCCCTCGGCCTCGACAACACCGTGACCGCCGGGATCATCAGCGCCATCCAGCGCACCAACGCCGTGGGTGAGGGCCAGCGGGTGCCCTACATCCAGACCGACGCAGCGGTGAATCCAGGCAACAGCGGCGGACCGCTGATCAACGACCGCGGTCAGGTGATCGGCATCAACACCGCCATCCGTCAGGCGCCGGGGGCGGGCCTGAGCTTCGCGATCCCGATCAACGTGGCGCGCCAGATCGCCGCCCAGATCCTGGAACGGGGCTACGCCAGCCACCCCTACATCGGGGTGCGTCTGCAGGCGCTTACGCCCCAGCTGGCGCGGGAGATCAATGCCACCACGAACCAGTGCCGCCTGCCCGAGGTGAACGCCGTGGTGGTGGTGGACGTGATTGACGGCAGTCCCGCCGCCGCCGCCGGCCTCAAGCCCTGCGATCTGATCGAACGGGTGGGTGAGAAGGCCATGAAGAACCCCTCGGATGTGCAGCTGGCCGTGGATCAGGGCCGCGTCGGCCAGCCCCTGGCCCTGCGGGTGCGGCGCGGTGATCGCTCCCTCGATCTCACCATCCGGCCGGCGGAACTGCCCCGCAAGAGCTGATCCGGCCGGGTCTGGAGTCGCCTCACGCCCGGATCAGGGGGAGTACCAGAACGCACAGCGGCGGCTCAGGGGCTCCAGCTCCCAGCCCTGGCTCTGATAGAAGCCCACCACGCCGGGATCAGCGAACAGGCTGACCCGCTCCACCCCCATGGCCTGGAGCTGGTCGATCACATAAATCATCAGCTGTTTGCCCAGGCCTGCTCCCTGGTAGAGCGGATGCACGGCCACGTCCCAGACCGTGGCCTCGATCACGCCGTCGCCGGTGCAGCGCGCGAAACCCACCAGGCGCGGCACCCGGGGATCGTGGCGCCAGAGGCTGACTCGCAGCAGGCTGTGCTGCAGGGCCTTGCGCACCCGCCGCAGGGGCCGGCGGTTCCAGCCCACCGCATCACAGAGCTGCTCCAGTTCGATCAGATCGATCGGCCGCTCCTGGCTCAGCACCAGGTGCACCTGGGGATTGGGGGTGGGGCAGAGGCGATGGGTCGCGCCGTAGAGCTCTTCCAGCAGCACCCTGGGCTAAGCAATCGGACGATCCTGCCCCATTCCCGCGCCCGATGGGGGCACTTGCGTCAGGGTGGAGCAAGTTGCGGCCGTTGGCACCCTGAGCCACCCTCCTGTCGCCCGTACGGCTCCACCGTTGCTGGTGGCGGTTCATGGCTGGCTGCTCTCGGGCCGGCTCTGGCAGCCCCTGGTTGCGGAACTGGGACGGTCCTGGGAACTATGGTGCCCTGATCTGCCGGGCTTCGGCCGCGCTGTGCGCCCCCGTGGTCTGCAGCCCAGCCTGGCCAGCTACGGCCGCTGGCTCGCGGATGCCGCCACGCAGCGGGCCTCCGGCCGGCCGGTTGTGCTGATCGGCCACTCCCTGGGGGGCAGCGTCGCCCTCCATGCCGCCCCGTGGCTCGGGGCCAGGCTGGCTGGCCTGGTGCAGATTGCCGCCGGGGGTGGGGTTTATCAGCCGCGCCCCTTTGCCCTGGTGCGCCGCGCCGGCTCCGCGTTTGTGACCCTCCGGCCCCGTTGGCTGGGGCGGCTGCCCGGCACCGCCGCGATCGCGGCGCCCCTGCTGGCGGATGCGCGGGCGGCCCGCGGTCTGCTGGCCTGCAGCACCAGCCGCGCGGCGGTGCGGCAACTGCCGGCGCTGACCGCCGAGCTGGTGGTGCCGAGCCTCTGGATCACCGGCAGCAACGACGGCGTCATGGCACCGCGCTACGTGCGTCATCTGGCTGGTTACAGCCGCCTTCACCGGTTTGAGCTGATGGCGGGGGCGGGCCATCTGCCGATGCGGCAGCGGCCGGTTGAACTGGCGGCTTTAATCCGCACCTGGCTGGAGGAGGAAGGTCTCGGCTCTGGAACTCCTGAGCTGGCCAACGATCCGATCGCCTCAAGCCCCGAGCCTGTGGGCCGGCACTGAAGGCCGAAGCTCAGAGCCTGGCCAGCCCCTTCTCCTGGAGATCGGCCAGCTGGGCGTAGAGGCCTCCGGCTGCCCGAAGGTCACGGTGGTTGCCCTGCTCGATCAGCCGGCCCTTGCGCAGCACCAGAATGCGATCGGCCGCCTCGACCGTGGCCAGGCGGTGGGCGATCACAATCGCCGTGCGCTCCTGCAGCAGCGATTCCAGGTCTCTCTGCAAGGTGGCCTCGGTGGAGGGGTCGAGGAAGGCGGTGGCTTCATCCATCACCAGCACGGAGGGGTCGCGGATCGCCACCCGTGCCACCGCCAGCAGCTGGCGCTCGCCCGAGGAGAGGTTGGCGCCCCGCTCGCGCAGCTCGGTCTGCAGACCAGCCGGCAGGCGACGCAGCAGCGGATCGAGGCCCAGATCGTGGCAGAGCTGCTCGAGCCGGGCGTTGTCGATGGCGGCATCGAGCCGGAGATTGTCGGCCACGTTGCCGCTGAACAGGAAGGTGTCCTGCAGCACCACCCCAAGCCGCTGGCGCAGGGTGGGGATGGGCAGCTGACGGATGTCGATGCCGTCGAGCAGGATGCGGCCTCGCTGGGGCTCGTACAGGCGGCAGAGCAGGCGAATCACGGTCGACTTGCCGGAGCCGGTGGGTCCCACCAGGGCCACATGCTCGCCGGGGGCGATCCGGAAGCTGAGATCCTCGAGGATCGGATCGTCGCTGCGGTAGGCGAAGAAGACGTTCTCGAATACCACCTCGCCGGCACTGGCCCGCTGGGCTCCGCTGTGGATGGCGGCGGCGCTGCGCTGATTCTCTGGAAGGTCGCTGATTTCGATCGGCTGCTCCAGCAACTCACCGATCCGCTCAACGGCCGTGAGGCCCCCCTGAATCTGGGTGAAGCGCTCGGCCAGCTGACGCAGGGGATCGAACAGCCGCTGCGAGAACAGGATGAAGGTGGTGAGCACCCCCAGGCCCATGCTGCCGCTGGTCACCAGCCAGCCCCCCAGGGCCAGCACCACCGCCACGGCGGAGAGGGCCACCCATTCGATGAAGGCGGAGATGGAGCTGTCGAACAGGATCGTGCCGGTCACGGCCTTGCGATAGGCGTCGGTGGTGCGGGCGAAGCGGGCGCTGTTGTAGGCCTCGCGGCGGAACATCTGCACCACCTCCAGACCCTGCATGTTTTCCTGCAGATCGGCGTTGAGCTGGCCCAGCTCCTCCCGCACCCGATAGTTGGCCGTGCGGTAGCGGCCCTGCAGCCAGAGGATGCCCAGGGTCACCGGTACCTGGCTGAGCAGCAGCAGCAGGCCGAGGCGCCATTCGATTGAGATCATCGTGATCGCGATCACCAGCAGGGTCACCAGATCAGCCAGCACCCCGAAGGCTCCGCTGCCGAACACCTCCGAAAGGGCATCCACGTCGCTGGTGAGCCGGGTCAGCAACTTGCCCACCGGTGTTCGGTCGTGGAACCGCAGCGACAGAGCCAGGGCGTGGCGGAAGAGATCGTCACGGATGCGGGCCGTGAGCCGCTGGCCGATCGCCTGCACGTTGTAGGTCTGGACGCTCTGCAGGGAGAGCCGCACCGCCACCGCCGCCAGCAGAAGCAACACCAGCTGCCGCAGGGCGGCGGGGACCGGCTGACCCTGCAGCCAGGTCATGGTGGGTTCGCCCCGCAGAACGGCGATCGCCTGGCCCACCAGCAGCGGTTGCACGGCGGCTGACAGGGCCAGGGGGATCAGCAGCAGCAGGGTGAGCAGCAGCCGGCGCCGATCCCGGCCCAGATAGGGGATCAGACGAAGCAGGCGCTGGCGATCGAGGCTGGCCATCAGCTGGCCTGCGCCAGGACCGGCTGCAGCGGCAGGGTGGCGGCCAGGCCCACGCTGGCGATGCGGTCGATCAGGGTCTGGATCTCACCGCCATCGAGCCGCAGGGCGAGCGGATGGCCGATCAGGCGGGCGGTGCTGTGGAACAGATCCTCGATCGCCACAAGTCCGTTGTCCTGCAGGGTGCGGCCGGTGGCCACCAGATCGACGATCGCCTCGGAGATGCCGGTGATCGGCCCCAGCTCCACCGATCCGGTGAGGTGGATCACCTCCACCGGCAGATCGAGGGCCGCGAAGAAGTCTTCGGCGCAACGGGTGAACTTGCTGGCGATGCGGCAGTGGGCCGGCAGGTCGGCCGCCCGGCTGTAGCCGCTGGCGGCCTTGACCGCCACCGCCATGCGGCAGCCGCCGAAGCCGAGATCCACCAGCTGGGCCACCGGCAGCTGGTGCTCCCGCAGCACGTCGTACCCCACTACCCCCAGCTGGGCCTGGCCGTAGGCCACATACACCGGCACATCGCCGTTGCGCACCAGCAGGGCGCGGGCGCGGCCGCAGCTGCTCGCCACCATCAGCTGGCGGTTGTCGGGATCGAGCAGCGACGAAAAATCGAGACCGGCCGCTGCGAAGCGCCGCACCGAATGCTTGAGCAGAGCTCCTTTGGCCAGGGCGACGGTGATCATGGCGGGCTCGGCGGGAGGCGCGCAGCCAGCGCTGCTGCGCAGATCATGCAGCGGTGATCATGGGACCGAGCCGCAGCCGGACTTTAACGATGGGACTGACCACGCCGGGACTGGAGCCCCCACCGCACCCTCCAGCGCCTGCTCTGGAGGTCTCGCTGCTGCCGGTGCTGCAGGACAATTACGTGTTCCTGCTGCGCCGCGGCAACGAGGCGGCGGTGGTGGATCCGGCCGTGGCCGAGCCGGTGATGGCCGCCCTCGAGAGCCAGGGTCTGGAGCTGGTGGCGGTGCTGCAGACCCACCACCACAGTGATCACATCGGTGGCACTCCGGCGCTGCTGCGGCGCTGGCCGCAAGCGGCGGTGATCGCGTCCGCCGCGGATCGGTCCCGCATTCCTTTCCAGACCCGCGGCGTGCGTGGTGGCGACCGCTTCGAGCTGCTGGGAACAACAGTGCAGGTGCTGGAGGTTCCCGGCCACACCCGCTGCCATCTCGCCTTTCATCTGCCGATGCAGGAGCCGGGCGAACCGGCCGGCGGCCACCTGTTCTGCGGCGACACCCTGTTCGCGGGCGGCTGCGGGCGCCTGTTCGAGGGCACGCCCGCCCAGATGTATGCCTCCCTCCAGAGCCTGGCGGCTCTGCCTGCCACCACCCGGGTCTGGTGCGCCCACGAATACACCGAAGCCAACCTGCGCTGGGCCGCGGCTGAGGAGCCTGGCGACGCGGCGATCGCCGCCCGGCTCGCGCAGGTGCGCTCTGAGCGCCGTAACGGGATCCCCACCATCCCCAGCACGATCGCGCTGGAGCGGGCCACCAACCTGATGGTGCGGGCCGCCACGGCCGAGCAGCTGGGCGAGCGCCGCGGCCGCAAGGACCATTGGCGCGGCTGAGGGGGTTGGCGGCCGCTGTTCAGAGCGCCACGGTTGAAAGCGCCACGGTTCAGAGCGCCACCAGTGCCTGCCGCTCCGGAAACAACAGGGCCGCTTCACCGCGGCGCAGGCGCAGGCGACAGCGTTGCCCGCGGGGATGTTCCTGCTCCAGGGGCAGCCGCAGCCGCAGCTGCACCGCAGTCGAACCGGAGCCCTGCTGAACCTGATACAGCCAGTCGCGGCCCAGGAACTCGCGGCCCATCACCCAGGCGTCACCCTCGCCGTCGGCTTCGAGGCTGATCGCCTCCGGGCTGATCAGGGCTTCGAGGGCTTCGCCCTGGGAGGTCTGGAGATGCTGGCCGTCGAGCGGAGCCAGCCGGCCCAGGGCCGTGTCGAGATGGTCGCCCTGCCGCTGGGCCGGCACCAGGTTGCCCTGCAGCACAAAGCGGCCCACAAAGGGTGTGGCCGGCCGCTGCACCAGATCCCGCGGGCTGGCGCATTGATCGAGGTTGCCGTTGCGCAGCACCGCCACCCGATCGCAGATCGCCAGGGCCTCCTCCGGGTCGTGGGTCACGATCAGGCCGCTGGCGCCGCAGCGGCTCAGCACCGCCGGCAGTTCGCTGCGCAGGCGCAGACGCACCTCCACGTCCAGGTTGGAGAAGGGTTCGTCCAGCAGCACCACCGAGGGACCTGGCGCCAGGGCGCGGGCCAGGGCCAGGCGCTGGCGCTGGCCTCCCGAGAGCTCGTGGGGGTACCGCTCCTCCAGCCCCTTGAGGCCGAGCAGTTCCAGCAGCCAGGTGGCCCGGCTGCTGTCCTGGCCGCGCCGCAACCCGAAGCAGGCATTGCGCCAGGCATCGAGATGGGGGAACAGGGCGTAGTCCTGAAACACCATGCCCACGCCACGGCGCTCCGGTTCCAGCCAGCGGTTCTGCCCCGCCACCACTCGGCCGTCGATCGCCACGCTGCCGCGGCTGGGGTGCTCGAAGCCGGCGATCAGCCGCAGCAGGGTGGTCTTGCCGCAGCCCGAGGGGCCCAGCAGGCCCACCAGCTCACCCTGGGCCAGGCTGAGATCGATGCCCCGCAGCGTCCAGGCTTCAGGGTCGGTGCCGGGATAGCGGTGCCAGAGCCCCTCGATCCGCACGTGCTGGCGCCGCGGCAGATCGGGAGGCATCAGGGAGTCGAGGTCGCTGGCGATGGGGCCGGGGCCGGGAAGGGCCATAGTCTCAGCCGTCATCTTCTCCCAACGGTCCCCGGGCCATGAGCGCGTCCTCCCCCAGTGGTGCCCCGCAGCTGGAAGCCGTGATCACCAGCGGCGCTCCGGCGCCGGTGGGTCCTTATAACCAGGCCGTGAAGGCGGGCGGCGTGCTCTATTGCTCCGGCCAGATCGCCCTCGATCCGGCCACCGGCGCCATGGTGGGCGACGGCGACGTGGAAGCCGAGACCCGCCAGGTGCTGGCCAACCTGCAGGCGGTGCTGGCCGCCGCCGGCTGCACGCCCCAGCAGGTGGTGCGCACCACGGTCTTCCTGGCGGATCTGGGGGATTTCGCCCGTGTCAACGCCCTTTACGCCGAGGTGTTCGGCGCCGGCATCTCCCCGGCACGGGCCTGTGTGGAAGTCGCGGCCCTGCCCAAGGACGCGCGGGTGGAGATCGATTGCATTGCGGTGCTGGCCTGAGGCGTGATGCCCGCAGGCGCTGCCCGTCGCTTCAGACCCTGAGGCGCTGCCTCACGGCGGCGGCGGTACGCTCCGGGTTGGCAGTTGCGTCGACCTGCACGGCCTGGGTTCGCTCGCCGGAATCCAGCGGTTCGAGCGAGTCCCACTGCTGCCGCACCACCGCCGCGTCGGCGTCGGAGGGATCGTCCCCCCGGCGGCTCCGCTCGGCGATCCGTTGCAGCACCAGCTCGGCAGGGGCGCTGAACTCCAGGATCACCAGCGGCACGCCCCAGCGCCGCGCCCGCTCCGCCCAGGCCTGCCGCTGACTCCGCCGCAGGAAGGTGGCATCCACGATCGGCGTGAACCCACCCGCCAGCACCGCCTCGGCCAGCTGCGGCAGGCGCTGCTCGAACAGCAGCTCATGCATGGCGGCTCCGTACAGGGGGCCGCTGGCCTGGGGGTGCTGCTGGCGGGGCTCTCCCCACAGGCCCGCCAACCGTTTGCGTTCCACGTCGGAGCGGATGCGGATCGCGCCCAGCCGCTTGCAGACCTGCAGGCTGTGGTGGGATTTGCCGGATCCCGACACCCCGTGGGTGAGCACCAGAGCCTGCGGGGCTGGCTGCATCAATCCCTCGGCCACCGCCAGATAACGCTCCACGCTTGCCGCTGTGGATGGGTCGCCCATGGGGGACAGGCCCTGCTGGATGGCGCGCAGCACCGCCACCTTGGCCCGCACCAGGGCGCGATAGGCCTCATACCAGCGCCACAGCCGCAGGCCTTCGTAGTCACCGCTGCTCTCCAGCCAGCGGTTGAGCAGGCGCCGGCCCAGGCCCGGGTGGCCGCTCTGGTGCAGATCCATCACCAGAAAGGCCAGGTCGCTGATCACATCGATCCAACGCAGGGCCGGGTTGAACTCGAGGGCGTCGAACACGGTGATCCGCCCGCCCAGCAGGGCCATGTTGCCGAGGTGCAGATCGCCGTGACCTTCGCGTATCCGCTCCGCTTGGCGGCGGGCGGGCAGCAGTGGGGCCAGGGCGGCGAGGGTGGCGCGGCTCCAGTCCTGCAGGGGCCGCAACCGGGGGATCAGGGCCTCCACCGCCATCAGCGCCTCGAAGTTGGCCTCCGCCGGGGCCGCCACCGCCGCCGGGCTGCCGTAGGGGTCGGCCGGAGCGGCGATGGCGGCCCGGGCCTGAAAACAGGCCAGATCGTGGGCCAGCCGATCGATCATCCCGCCATCGATGGCACCCCGTTCCAGGGCGGCCGGCAGCAGGTCGTCCTGATCGAACTGGCGCATCCGCACGGCCACCTCGATGACCGCGTCGAGCTCGTCTTCGAGGGGATCGTCGCTCGACGCCAGCAGGGCCTCGGGCGGGCCGAAGCGCGCCTGCGCCACCGGGCCGAGAATCGGCACCACGTCCAGGTACAGATCGGGGGCGAGCCGTTGGTTGAGCCGAAGCTCCTCGGCGCAGAACTGGCGGCGGCGCTTCAGGCTGGAGAAGTCGACGAAGCCGAAGATCACCGGTTTCTTGATCTTGTAGGCGTAGGGCCCGCTGAGCAGCACCCAGGAGATGTGGGTCTCCAGCAGGGTGATCCTGTCCACGGGATGGCCGTAGGCCGCGGGGCGCTGCAGGGCCGTGATCAGGGCGTTCGCCTCCGGATTGGTCACCACGCCGGTACCGCTGCCTAGGGTCAATCCTGGCTTGTCCCTGTCCTGCCGCTGCCCATGGCTGCCGAGCGCCTCACGATCCGTCAGCCCGACGACTGGCATGTGCATCTGCGCGATGGCGCCATGCTGGCGGCCGTGGTGTCCGACACGGCGCGGCAGTTCGCCCGGGCGATCGTGATGCCCAACCTGCGGCCGCCGATCACCACGGTGGCGGCGGCCCGGGCCTACCGCGAACGCATCCAGGCGGCCCTGCCGGATGGATGCACGTTCACGCCGCTGCTCACCGCCTACCTCACCGACACGATCGCCCCCGCCGAGATTGCGGCCGGCTTCGCAGGCGGTGTGTTCACCGCCTGCAAGCTCTATCCGGCCCACGCCACCACCAATTCGGCGGCGGGAGTCTCCGATCCGGCGGCGATCGCGCCGGTGCTGGAGACCATGGAGCGGATCGGCATGCCCCTGCTGATTCATGGCGAGGTCACCGAGGCCTCGATCGACATCTTTGATCGCGAGGCTGTTTTCATCGAGCGCCATCTGCAGCCGCTGTTGCAGCGTCATCCCGCTCTGAAGGTGGTGCTGGAGCACATCACCACCACGGATGCGGTGGACTTCGTTCGCAGTGCGCCCGCCAATCTGGCGGCCACGATTACACCGCATCATCTGCACATCAATCGCAACGCCATGTTCAGCGGCGGTCTGCGGCCGGATTTCTACTGCCTGCCGGTGGCCAAACGGGAGCTCCATCGCCTCGCCCTGCGGGCTGCGGCCGTCTCCGGAGATCCCCGTTTTTTCCTTGGAACCGATTCAGCGCCCCATGGCCGTGCCGCCAAGGAGACGGCCTGCGGCTGCGCCGGCATCTTCAACGCACCCTGGGCGCTGGAGAGCTACGTCCAGGTGTTTGATCAGGAGAACGCCCTGGACCGGTTCGAGGCCTTTGCCTCGGTGTTCGGTCCCCGCTTCTACGGCCTGCCCCTCAACGAGGGCACGATCACCCTGGAGCGAGAGCCGCAGCTGATCCCGGCGCAGCTGCACCGTAACGACGCAGCCGGCCGGGCGATTGAGCTGGTGCCCTTCCATGCCGGCGAGACCCTGCCGTGGCGTCTGGCGACCCCCCTGCTGCGCGGGGTGGCGGCTGGGTGATCCGGGCCATCAAGCAGCAGATCAATAAGTCCTGTGTCAGGCCGGTGCCTGGTGCAAAGCGGCCGGCTTAGCACCCATCCATGCCGCCCCCCGCGCGTGGGCTTTTTCGTTTCCCTCACCGAAGCCATCGCCGAGAACCAGTCGCTGCTGGTGACCGGACTGGACCCCAACCCGGAGATGTTGCAGAACTGGGTGCAGCGCCGCGGCATGGCGGGCCGTTCCTTCCTCAGCCAGGCCCGCTCGTGGATCAAGGAGGTGGTGGAGGCCACCGCCCCCCATGTCTGCGCCTACAAGCCCAGCCTCGGCTTCTACCAGGCGCTCGGTCCGATCGGCCTGGAGCTGCTGCGCGAGGTGCGTGAGCTGGTGCCGCTCAGCATCCCCTTGATCATCGACGCCAAACACGGCGACCTCAACACCTCCTCGGCCCTGGCGCATTACCTGTTCCGCGATCTGGGGGCCGACGCCGTGACCCTCTCCCCCCTGGCCGGTCAGGACATCGCCGCCCCCTTTCTGCTCCATCCCTCCCGGGCAGTGGTGGTGACCTGCCACAGCTCCAACGCCGCCGCGCGGGTGCTGCAGCACCATCCCGACGAGACCAACCCGCTCTACCTGCGCATCGTGCGCGAGTGCCAGCTCTGGGCCACGCCGGAGCAGTTGCTGCTGGAGGTGGGAACAAGTGATCCGGAGATCCTGGCCCGGGTGCGCCAGGAGGCGCCGGAGCGGTTTCTGATCCTGCGCAGCCTCTGGGGGGAGGAGGAGCGCCTGGAGGCGCTGCTGCAGGCCGGCCTTACCGCCGCTGCCGATGGCCTGCTGCTGCCGCTGCCCCAGAACATGCTGGTGGAAGACGACATCGGCCCGCGGGCCGAGCAGCTCAAGCTCCGGATCGAGGAACAGCGGTTGCGTTGCCTCGAGGCCCGACCGATCGGTGGCGACGGCTCCTGCCAGCTGTGGTTGCCGCAGCCTGAGGCGGCCGTGGATCCGATGGAGGAGCTGATCGTGGATCTGTTTGATATCGGTTGTCTGCTGTTCGGTGAGTACGTGCAGGCTTCGGGGGCCGTGTTCAATTACTACATTGACCTGCGGCAGATCATTTCCGATCCCAATCTCTTTCACCGGGTTCTGCATGCCTATGCCGAGGTCATCGAGGGGCTGCCGTTTGATCGCATCGCCGGCATTCCCTATGGATCTCTGCCCACGGCCACTGGGTTGTCGCTGCAGCTGCACAAGCCACTGATTTATCCCCGCAAGGAAGTGAAGGCCCATGGAGCCCGCCGCTTGATCGAGGGGGATTTCGACCCTGGTGATCGTGTGCTGGTGGTCGACGACATTCTGATCACTGGCCGTAGCGTGCTGGAAGGCATCGGCAAGCTTGAAAGTTCGGGCCTGATCGTTGACGACGTTGTCGTGTTCATCGACCACGGCGGTGTCGCCGATTCCAGCGCCCGCGAGCGGCTGGATGCGGCAGGAGTGCGTTGCCATGCCGTGCTCGACATCGATCGGATCACCGCGGCCCTGCGGGCTGTGGGCCGCATCGGCGAGACCGAGCTGGCGGTGCTCGAGCACAGAGCTCCGGCCACCGCCTCCCCGGCCTGATCGGCGGGTGCCTGCGCCTGTTGCGGTTGTGGCGCAGCGTTGGTAGCGACCGTTACCGAAAATTGAGGGTGCCGCAGCCAACCCGTAGGGTGGTCAATGACCGCAATCAACCCTTTGGGTTGCACGGAGGCCTATGACCAGCGTCAAGCCCGTCACAGGAGTGTCTCAGACTCTCACAATCGGGGAGCTGGAAGCGAATTATTCCCTCTACTGCAAGGCCATGCGCCTGCTGCTCAAGGAGGGCAAGGCGATTGAAATGATCAAGCGCACGGTCTGCTGGAGTCGCCTGGAGCAACTGCATACCTGTCTGCCCAGCCGTTACAAATCGCCCGATTATCTCTATGTCGTGCTGAAGCGGGACATCGGCTGAGTCTCCTCACCCCAACCTCCACCCCCTCGCGCTGAACGGCCCTTTCCGGCAGGATCTCAGCGTCTGCAGCCAGTCCGCTTTGCGGCAGCTGTCTGACGCTCTCTTGAGACTCCCCCCTGCGCTGCTGCCGTCTTGAAGTCGGTCTCCGATCCCTTCCTGCGCCGTCCGGTGCTCACTCTGGTCTGCAGCCTGCTGGTGCTGCTGGTGGGCCTGGTGAGTCTGGGGGGGCTGCCGATCGAGAATCTGCCGCCGATCGCGCCGGGGCGTGTCACGGTACGGGCCAGCTACCCCGGTGCCGGTCCTGAGGTGGTGGAACAGGGGGTCACGAGCCTGCTGGAGAAGCAGCTCAACGGGCTGGAGCGACTCGATTCGATTCGCTCGGTGAGTTCCTCCAACGGCAGCCTGATCACCCTCTCGTTCGAGGGTGGTGATCCGGAGATCAACCAGATCAACACCCAGAATGAAGCCACGGTGGTGGCGCGGCAGTTGCCGGCCCAGGTGGTGCGTTTCGGCGTTCAGGTGAGCCGCAGCTCCGATGACCTGCTGATGGTGCTGAGCTTCAGCGCCGACCGCAGCCAGTACGACGACGCGTTTCTGAGTGGCTGGGTGGAGCAGACGGTGCGCGATCGGCTGCAGCGGGTCAACGGTGTGGGGGAGGTGGGTCTGTTCGGTGGCAGCTCCCTGGCCTTCCGGCTCTGGCTCGACCCCGCTGCCCTCGAGGAGCGCAACCTCACGATCAAG
The DNA here is from genome assembly GCF_025128095.1 of Synechococcus sp. CS-1328. Lineage (GTDB taxonomy): Bacteria > Cyanobacteriota > Cyanobacteriia > PCC-6307 > Cyanobiaceae > CBW1002. The sequence goes on from NZ_JAHLYT010000048.1 coordinate 116,655, forward strand.
GACGTCAGCGACGCTCTCGAAGACCAGAACGTGCTCGCCACCCTGGGCCAGGTCGGAGAAGCGCCATCGCCCGCCGATCAGCTGGTCACCCTGCCGCTGCGGATGGAGGGTCGTCTGCGCAGCGTCGCAGAACTGGAGCAACTGGTGGTGGCCCGCAGCGGCAATGGCGGCATCACCCAGTTGCGCGAGGTGGGGCGGGTGGAGCTCGGCAGTGAGTCGTACGACACGATTGCCACCAACCTGGCCGGCGATGCCGTGGTGGCGATCGGCGTGTTCCAGCGCGATGGCAGCAACGCCCTGGAGGTGGGCCGGGCGGTGCATGCTGCTCTCGATGAGTTGCGGCCCCGCTTCCCGCCCGGGGTGGAGCTGCAGCTGATCGTCGATGAAGCCGACAACGTGCGGGCCAGCATCGACCAGACGTTGGCGAGCCTGCGGGAAGCCGTGCTGCTGGTGTTCCTGGTGCTGCTGCTGGGCCTGGGCAACAGCCGCCTGGCCCTGATCACCGCCGCGGCGGTGCCTGTCGCCCTGGTGGGATCGCTCAGCGTGCTGCTGGCGACCGGCACCTCGATCAACACCCTCAGCCTGTTCGGCATGGTGCTGGCCACCGGTCTGGTGGTGGACGACGCCATCGTGGTGAGCGAGGACATCGGCCGACGGCTCGAGAACGGCACGCCGCCGATGCAGGCGGCCCGCGAAGCCATGCACGAACTGGGTGGGGCCGTGATTGCCACCTCTCTGGTGCTGGTGGTGGTGTTCCTGCCGATCCTCACCCTGTCGGGAAGTCTGGGCCGCCTCTATGCCCCGATCGCCATCGCGATCAGCGCGGCGATCGTGTTCTCGACCTTCAACGCCCTCACCTTCACCCCGGTGGCCGCCAGCCGGCTGCTTCACTCCGAGCGGCGCGAGCCTGCCTGGCTGGCCCGCTGGATCACCCCTCCCCAGCGCTGGCTCGAAGCGCTGGAAGCTCCCTACGGCCGCTGGCTGGATCGGGTCATGGACCGTCCCCGGCCGGTGCTGGCCTTGCTGCTGGTCGGTCTGCTCTGCACCGGCGTGGCCCTGCAGCAGCGGCCCACGGCCTTCATCCCCCAGGAGGATGGCGGCCAGCTGCGTGCCGCGGTGGTGCTGCCCGATGGCGCGGCCCTGCCCCAGACCCAGCAGGTGATCGAGCAGGTCCGGAAGGTGATCGCCGCGGAACCTCTGGTGGCCAGCGGCAACTTCTATGCCGGTCGCTCCTTCGGAGACAGCAGCCCGAACAAAGGCAGTGTGTTTCTGCGGCTGCGACCGATCGAGGAGCGACCCTCCGCCGATCAGAGCAGCGCCGCCGTGGTGGAGCGGCTCAGCGCTGCCCTGCGCAGCCAGGTGCGCAACGCCCTGGTTCAGCTCAGCGAAGCCCCCACGGTGCGGGGATTCAGCAGCGAGGGTGGCCTGGAGCTGGAACTGCTCGACACCAGCGCTGGCCAGCTGAGCCTCAGCGATTTCCAGCGACAGGCTGAGGCCTTCATTGCCGAAGCTCAGGCCAGTGGGCTGTTCGAGAGGGTCTCCACCCGCTTCTCCGCCGACGCGCCCCGCCTGCTGCTGGTGCCCGACCGGCTGCAGATGGCGTCGCTTGGGGTGAAGTTGTCCGATGTGGTGGACACGCTCGGGGCCAGTTTCGGCAGTGATTACGTCAACGACAGCTTCGAGAGCGACGAGGTGCGGCGGGTGATCGTGCAGCTCGATGGTCGCCATCGCGGCGATCGCCGCGACGTGCTCTCCCTGCGCGTGCGCAGCCGCGAGGGACAGCTCATCCCCCTGGCCCAGCTGGTGCGGGTCGAGCAGGACACCGGCCCCACCACGATCAACCACAGCCGCCTGGCGCGGGCTATCTCGATTCGGGCCCTGCCCAAGCCGGGGGTGAGCACGGGCCAGGCAATGGCAGAACTGGAGAGGCTGGATCAGAGCCAGGGCACCAGCACCGACCTGGAATGGGCAGGACTGGCCAGGGAAGAGCGCAAGGCGGGCGGGGGCAACCTGCGGGTGTTCGCCCTGGGGGTGGTGGTGATGGTGATGGTGTTGGCCGGCCTCTACGAGAACTTCGCCGATCCGTTCATCATCCTGATCACGGTGCCGCTGGCCCTGTTGGGGGCGGTGCTGGGCCTGGCCCTGCGCGGCCTGCCGCTCGATGTCTACGGCCAGATGGGCCTGCTGGTGCTGGTCAGCCTGGCCGCGAAGAACGGGATTCTGATCGTGGAGTTCGCCAACCAGCGGCTGGCGGAGGGCATGGAGCTGCAGGCGGCGATCCATGGCGCTGCCCTGGCGAGGGTGCGACCGATCCTGCTCACGGCGATCTCCTCGCTGGCTGGATTTCTGCCGTTGCTGTTTGCCAGTGGTGCCGGCTCAGCCAGCCGGATCAGCATTGGCACCGTGGTGTTCTTTGGCCTGTTGGTGGCCACCGTGCTCACCCTGTTCGTGGTGCCGGTGATCTACCGATTGGTGAAGGGCTGGGAGCGTCGCGGTCTGGAGCGGCGCCTGGAGAAGAGCCAGGCAGCCCTTGCCGGTGAGCAGGGCTGAGCGGAGCCTATGGAGAGGGCAACAGTGCAACGTTGGTTGCCGCACATCACACCAGCAGCATGATCAGGGCACCTCGAACAATCGCCCGTGCTTGGGACCACCGGATCGGGGTCGCTCAAGCCAGGTAATGAGTTTCACCCGGTGCATCCGTTGCGGAAGCGGAATTTTCCGAGGTGCCCTCAAGAGTGATTCACGCTGGTGGCGGCTCACCCGGCTTCATCCATTCCAGTTCCAGGGTGGAGTGATCGATGCCCAGCTCGGCTAAGCGCTCACGGGCCTGAGCCAGCAGCGCCGTATCGCTGACTCCGTTGTTGCGGCAGCGCAGATGGGCGGTGAGGGCTGTGCGCGAGGTGCTCATCGCCCAGATGTGCACGTGGTGGGCTGTCTCGACGCCTGGCAGCTCCTGCAGAGTCTGGCGCACCAGGTCCAATTCAATCGGTCGCGGCACACCATCGAGGTTTACCAGCACGGCTTCCCGCATCAGCCCCAAGCCGCTCCAGGCCACGGCCAGGCCAACACCGACCGCGGTCATTGGATCGATCCAGGACCAGCCGGTGCAGCTCACCAGCACGGCGCTGACCAGCACCGCCGCCGATACCGCCGCATCGGTGAGCAGATGCACCACGGCGGCCTTGCGATTGAGATTCTGGCCGTGGTCGTGGCCGAACAGGCGGGCCGAGAACAGGTTCACCAGGATGCCCGCTGCCGCAGCCCAGATGACCGGCGTGCTGCTGATCGGCTGGGGATCCCGGAGCCGCTGAAGCCCCTCGACGATCACCACCGCGGCGGCCATCAGGATCAGCGTGGCATTGATCAGGGCGGCCAGCTGGGTGCTGCGTCCGAAGCCGTAGGTGAAGCGGCCGCTGGCCGGGCGGTCGCTGAGGCGCTCTGCCCCCCAGGCCAGCAGCAGGCCAGCCACATCGCCAAGGTTGTGGATCGCATCGGAGATCAGGGCGAGCGAGCCGAAGCCGAGGCCGATCACGATCTGCAGGCCGGAAAGGCCACTGTTGAGCAGCACGCTCCAGCGGAACGCCGATCCCCTGGCGCTGGATATCCCCTGATCGTGGCTGTGTCCTGGGCTGTGGCTATGCCCGTGGCTGTGGCTGTGGCTGTGGCTGTGGCTGTGGCTGTGGTCGTGGGTGGGCATCACCGCCGTTCGCTCAGGACTTGCGGCCGGGGGTGTCGCTGGGCCGCAGAACCAGCACCACCGAACCCGCCACGATCAGAAGGATGAGCCCCAATCCGGCCAGCACCGGCAACAAAACGTCGTTGTCCATGTCAAGGCCGGGCTGCCGCACGCCCCATCCTGACGGTGCGGCAGGGTTTCGGCCAGTCAGCCCAGCGTGACCTGGTTGCGACCGTTCTCCTTGGAGGCGTAGAGGGCCGCATCGGCGCGAGCCATCAGGGCTTCGGCGTCATCCTGGTCGGGGCGGTAGGTGCTGAGGCCGAGACTGATGGTCACCTGCACGGCCGTGCCATCGAGGGTGGTGACAGTGTCCGCCACACCGAGGCGTTGCAGTTCGGCGTAATTGAGACCGGCTTCGCTGGAACAGTTCGGTAACAGGATCGTGAATTCTTCACCGCCGCTGCGGCAGAAACAGTCGGTGGCCCGCAGGCGGCTGCGGATCGCATCGGCGACGTTCACGAGCACGGCGTCGCCCATGGCGTGGCCGTAGGTGTCGTTGACGCGCTTGAAGAAATCGATGTCGAAGCAGAGATAACTCAGCTCGCCTTCTTGTCGATCGGCGCGGGCAATTTCTTCTTTGAGTCGGCGAATTAGTTCCCGGCGATTGTAGCAACCAGTGAGTGGATCGGTGGTGCTCAGGTGATGCAGTTCCTGGCGGGAGCGTTCGAGCTCGATGTTCATCTCCTCCAGCTCCCGATTGAGCCGGTTGACGCGCACCAGTCGACTGTTGATCAGCTTCACCATGGCATTGAGCTCCAGGATGACCGAGGTGGCCAGGCTCGGGACCGCGTAAAGGCTGGCCTTGCCGCTGCCCTGCCGGGCCTGGTGGCGGAAGATCGGCGCCAAGACCTTGACGAACTGCTGATCGAGGCTGCGGCCCAGCCAGTGGCTGAGCAGGGCGCCGATCAGGATCACCCAGGCCATCAGGCTCACGGTCTGGGTGGTTTGCCGTTGCAGGGCCTGGATTGTTTCGGCGGCGGCATAGGCCACGGTGATCCGGGTGGAGGTTTGTCTGGATTGGTGATTGCCCAGGCTGGCCTCGTAGATCCAGTAACCCTGTTCGAGTCTGCGTCTCCATGGCTGACGATTTCGTGGAATCTTCAGCATCAGATCCTCCCGCGGAAGGATGGCTTGCTTGAACGGTTCGTAGCCCTGGTTCAGGGTATCGAAGAGTTGGCTATCTGTAGCCAGAATCTCGCCATTGCTACGGCGGATCCGAACTTCCATGCGCTCCACTCCATCGGGTAGAGCCCGCTGCAAGAAGGCAAACTCCTGATTTGACATTGTGATGGCTCGATTGGCGAGCAGGCTCAGCATGTGCCGCTCTTTCTGCTGCAAGCTCAGTTGAAGGTTGCCCGCCAACAGGGAGCTGACTGCAAAGGTGGGAATGGCGATCGCAAGCAGCACGATGCTCATGCTCAATCCCCGGATTGAAATTCCCTTGACAACGATCTTTCCGGGATATCGGAATTTCACAAGCAGATAGAGTGTGAAGCCGATCGTGGTATTCACGACGTTGTTCACGCTCTGCACCAGCGCCTGTGTCAGACCATCGACGCTGCTCAGGTTCGGCAGCAAGATATGGAACAGCAGGATGATTGGAATGCCGGCGATCAGCCAGAAGCCAACATCCGCGAGGATGATGCGGCCATTATCGGCATTGCGCCGGCCATTATTGAGGCGATCCAGAAACAGCTTCAGCCATACCACCTCCAGCAGAACCACCGGGATGCACCAGGGCCCCTGTGTCCAGGTTTCCGCCAACGCCTCGGCGGCCCCCACCAGGACACCCCACCAACCGAAGCGCAACACGGCGAAGACGGTGGCAATCGATCCCAGTTGCCAGTGGGCTCCAAAGAACGGGTGGAGTGGCAGCAGGCTTCCTGCCGCTGCGCCCACGGCCAGGAGGGCGATGGCCCAGTGGTCACGCAACCATTGCCTTGGCCTGAAGCCAGAAGCCCAGCGCATCGTTCCGCTTCCGTCTGGTTGGATGCAATCTTGCCCCCGATCGGATTGCCCCCAATCGGATTGCGCTGGATCGGCCTGATCGATTCGTCCGGATCAGCCGCGCTTCGGGTGATCCTGGGACGTGGCCCTTGTTTCAGCGGTAGGGCGCCAGGCCGAACCCCTCGCTTTCGCTGCGCCCGGCCCCTGGTGATGGCATGACTCCTGAAGGCGCCGCGTAGGACCGGATTGCGATGCCGTTGCCGCGGCGGCCACCGGTGGCGCTGCCGCCTTGACGCAGCTGGGCCAGCAGCGGATCACAGCCCCCGGCACCCCCGATCATCTGCTCGACCTGGCGGGAGGACACCCCCGTTTCCCATCCCCTTGGCCAGCCCCGTCGCTGCGCCTGATGGTTGAGCAGGCTCCGGGCCTGGTTGCGATCGAGTTGGCCGTCCGAGAGCAGGCACTGCACCACGGCCACGCTGGCCAGCTGTTCGGATGCTCCGGATGGGGCGGCCGTTGGAAAGCGGGGCCGACTGCCGCCGCCGCCGAGACCGGGAATGCCGAAGCCGCCGCCAAAACCACCGCCAAGTCCACCCCCAAGTCCACCACCAAATCCACCACCGCCAAACCCGCCACCGCCAAGGCCAGGCCCGAAGCCGCCAAGCCCCAGGCTGGAAAACTGACTCAGGGCCGCCATGGCCAGGGAGAGAAGCAGGTTGTTCATGGTCGAATCCAGGCGTGCTGAGAGAGAGGGGAGGGAGGCGTTAGCCGCAATAGCGTTCAAACAGTTGGATCACCTGCGATGGGGGCAGCTGGGCGGTGTACCGGGCCTCCAGTTCTCCAGCGCGTTCGCGGGCTGGATAGAGGCGCAGGGATGCCAGATCCTCTGGTGATCGTCTGGCCAGAGATTGGGCCATGGAGCGGTGGTAAGTCGAATCGGTGATGGCACCGCCACGGCAGGCCTGCATCCGATGGGTGGCCTCATGGGCCAGGGTGTTCCAGACCGCCTGGGGGCTGTTATGAACCCTGCAGATCACGATCGTGTCGCTGCCGTGGTTGTAGAGGCCCTGCAGCCCCCGCTGACCGCAGTCGCGTTGCACCACCTGCACCCCGGCGCGCTTCAGCAGCAGCCGCAGGCGATCGATCGATTCCCAGTTGGTTGCGCCTGCCGCCGTTGGGGCGAGGGCCAGGCTGATGGTCGCCGCTCCCAGAAGCGCCAGCACCAGGTTGCGGATCAGACCCCGTCCGTTGGGCTTTGCAGGCGCGGGTGTCTGGGGATCGGGGCGGCTGTGGGGCATGGCCAGTGGCTGGCGACCTGGGCGTGGAATGAGATGGGATCGAGTCATGGCGGCAGGTGAGCCACCTCTTCACTGTCCGTCCAGAGGGGCCCGTCAGGTGTGACTTGCCGCCACCAAGGTGTGACCGGATGTGACCACGAAGCCAGCTGGAGCTGCGCCATCGGTTCCGCCTACACCGCGTCCCCCCTGTCGACGTTGGCCAGCAGCCAGGTGCCGACTTGCCCGGGAGAGAGGGAAAGACAGGGTCCAGCACAGCCTCCGCAAAAGAACGTTACAATTCTCACAATCTTTGCGCAGAGCAGACGTGGGTGAGCTGGTCGATGTGGGTGGAAGCCTCCAGGGCGGCTTCGGGATTGTGTCTGGGATGGTCAGCCTTCTCGCCCTCGGCCTCTATGCCCTTCTGCAGGGTGATCGGGAGAACAACGATGACGACGACAACCACGGCGGCGGTTTGATGCAACCAGTGGCCTGAGATCCCAGCCCGTTCTCGGAAGCATTACTCCCAGTGGTGCCCTTTCAGCCCTGCCCAAGGATGTCTGGCTTTTCGGGTTCCATCTGGGCTCGATAGGCCGCTGGAACCAGCACCAGGAACAGCCCCCACCAGAGCAGCACCCCCGAGGCCACAAGGCCGCTCAGCCACCAGCGATGCAGCAGCCACCAGCTCGCCGCCACCGCCACCACTCCCGTCAGCAGGATCGACCAGGGCTGGCACCACCAGGGCTTGGTCGACCAGATGCCCGGCCCTGCCGGCGCAGGGGTCGATGGGACTGGCGGCAAGCCTGAAGGCGGGTTGGACACGGTGGGTTCGGACGCGGAGGTTTCGGACACGGAGGGTTAGGACGCGGTGGGTTCGGTCACAACCGTCCTGGAGGCTCACGACCCTCCCATGGTCTCTTCATGGCCGCCCGTCAGCTCCACCCCACGCCCATGACCACCAACGCGCCGCCTCAACCCGCCCGTTCCGGCCAGGAGCCAACGCTGCCGTATGGCAGTCAGCGGCGCATCACCCTGCTCCAGCACAACGCCGGCCTCTGGGAGGGCAGCTTCATCCGGCTCGACGGCCAGGGCCACGAGCTCGACCGCTTTGCCAGCCACCTGGAGGTGCAGGAACGAACGATCGGACCTGAGGACTTTGCCCTCCCCGAGATCGAGGCGGCTCTCACCAACGGCAGCAGCGGCGCGGTGCGCACGATGCGCTTCCGCGAACCCCCCTCGGAGATGCAGATCTCCCCAGATGGCCACTGGAGCCTGGGCCCGAGCCGGATCGGCCCCTGGACCTGGGTGAGCGAACTCTGTGTGGTGCTGGGCGATCGGCGCCGCCGGGTCGTGATCGAGCTCGCCGCCGATGGCCTCTCCAGCCTGGTCTATGTGAACGAGGGGCGACCGGGCCGGCAGGATCCGGTTCCACCAGCTCCGCTTCGTCTGCCGCCTCCCACCACCGTCTGGCAGGCCAACGGTCTTTCGCTGCTCCGCTGGCAGCCGGAAGCGGATGTGCAGATCGACATCCCGCTGCAACGCCAGCCCGATCAACCCCAGATGGTGGCCCTGCAGTGGCAGCCGGCCTGGGCCCGGCAAGGGGCTCGCATCGAGCGGCGTCACGATCGCTATGGGCTGCTCGAGTCGATCAGCGCCAGCGCCTGAGAATCTCAACATTGATTGCAGCTGTGAGGCCAGGTTGATCCCAGCTGTGATCGCAGCGGTTCAGCCCAGCGGTTCAGCCCATCTGTGCCACCACGCCCACGAAGGCCCTCACCAGCAGGGCCACGCTGACCAGAAGGGCGATGCCGAAGCCGGGGCCACGCTTTTCCGGCGCCTGCATGTAACCCACCGCATAGGCAATCCGCGCCCCGATCCACACGAAGCCGAGGGCGCAGGCCACGCCGGCCTGATTGAGGCTCACCGCCATCCAGAAGGTGGGCAGGAAGAACACCAGCTGCTCCAGAGTGTTCTGCTGCACCCGCAGGGCGCGCTCGAAGCCCTCGGGTCCGGTGGTTGCGGGGGGCTTGACGTGGTGCTGAACCCGCGCCCGGCCCACCAGCAGGGTCGTGGCCTGGTAGAGCACCAGGGCCAGGATGGTAACCAGAGCAGGGAGGGGCGGCAGGCTCATCGGAACTGGGCGGCAGAGGCCTTGGGTCTTGCGGATGCTCTCATGGCCAGCCGGTTCCACCCCTCACCCTTGGCCAGATCCCCTGGCCTTCCTGGATCAGATCAACGCCTGCTCGAAAGCCGCCTGGATGCGGGCGGTGATTGCTGCGGTCCGTTGCCGCTGGCGTCCGCCGTTGCCGGGCCCAACCGGCGCTGCGGCCGGAAGCGGCTTGCCTTGCGGTCGCAGCCGAATCGGATCGGCCACCGTGAGGCGCACCTGCCTAGCCCCGAGCCCTGGCCGGCGTGGTAGCCGGACCCCCTGCAGCCTCTGCAGTGCATCGTGGAGCAACAGAGCAGTTTCTGCGAAGCGCTCGAAGCTGGGGCGGCTGGCCACGTAGTCGCCCGACACCGCCACGAGGCCCTCCGCCAACCGCATGTGCCGCAGGGCCATGGCCGCGTCGCGGGCAAGCCAATCGGCCAGAGCGCGATCCAGGGGGGACAGATGGCGGCGGAGCGGCAGATCCTCGCGGAACTGGCGCCGCCAGCCTTCCTCCTCCAGCCGGCGGCAGCGTTCTTCGGGGGTGCCGCCGCCGCTGAGACCGAGGCGGTTTTCCGCCAAGGCCAAGGCCCGATCGAGCAGCGCCCGGATCCGCTCACCCCGGCCGGGCGAATCTGCGGTACTCCCCTGCGCGGCAGTGGCTGGGGTCCCAGGACTGGGCTGCGGAATGAGACGTTCGTAAAACCGTTCGAGCTGCTCCAGCAGTACGTCCCCGATCGCCAGCAGCCGCGGGTAGAGCCGCAGCGCCTTGTCCGTGCTGGCCGAATGGTTCGTGCTGACCGCATGGTCTGTGCTGACCGCTTGGTTCTGGATGGCCGCGTTGTCTGGCGCTTCATCCTTTGGCCTCGTTCCGGCCCGATCGGTTGCCAGACCCACCAGCAGCTCCAGCCGCGCCAGCAGGTTCTCCAGTGCCCCCCAGTTCTGCCGGCAATAGCGGTACTGCAGGCTGATCGGCACGATCCAGACAGCCTCGCTGCGGCCGGCACGGTCCAGGTCCTGCACGCACCACACGCCCAGCTGGGCCACGCCGTTCTCCAGGGGGCCCAGCTGTTCGCCATGGCCGTTGGTCGCCCCCTCCGGTGCCACCGCAAAGGGACAGGTGCCATCCAGCACCAGGTGGCGACTGGTGCGCAGGGCCGTCCAGTCGGGGCGACGGCCGCGCCGCAGCGAGACTCCGCCCAGGCGGGACAGCACCCAGCCCAGGCCGCGTCCGCCCCAGAGCGGCATGCCGCGGTCGTACAGGAACTGGGCATGCAACGGCAGGCGCAGATGCACACCGCTGCGGTGGGCCAGGGCCGGCAGCCCGCGGGAGAGCAGCCACAAGGCGGAGAGGGGGTCATCCACCTCCCCATGGCGGAACGCCAGGATCAAGCGCAGCTCTCCGGCCTGAAAGCGCTGGAACGCCTCCATCAGCCGCTCCCCTTCCACCAGCTCCAGCGCTTTGATCCGGGCCGGCAGCCACACGAACCAGCGGAAGCGCAACAGCAGCGGCAGCAGGCCGTGCAGCAGACGCACCATCGCCAGGTTCAGCCGGGGTGGGATCGGTTCCAGTCCCTGGCCGGTGCGTTCAGGCATGGGCGTCACGGCGATCCCGCTGGCGTCGCCAGCAACGCCTCGATCCAGCTCCGCAGGTCGGCCAGAGCCTCCTGGCGATCCAGATCGTCGAAGAGTTCGTGGTAGCTGGCCGGGTAGAAGCGCCAGGTCTTGCTGCCTTCCGGCACCGCTGTGAAAAACCGTTCGGCCCCTGCCGGCGGAGTCACCCCATCGGCGCCGCTCTGCAGCACCAGCACCGGCAGGGTGAGATCGGGGGCCTGCTCCTGAAGATGCCGCGCCACCGCCAGGAATTCCGTGGCCAGCCGCGCTGAGCAGCGGCTGTGGCGGTAGGAGTCGCGGCGATAGGCCTCCAGGCGAACCGGATCCCGGCAGGCCAGCTCCAGGGGAAAGCCGGTGGAGAGGCTGAAGGCCGGCCAGATCCGCGACAGCACCCGCGCACAGAGCAGCCGCCAGGGCGCCACGCCGGTCTCTCCGACGGCAGGATTGGACACCACCACGCCCACAATCGGCGGACTGGCTCCTGCCCCAACCGAAGCAAGGGCGGCATCGAGCACCAGCGTCCCCCCAAGGCTGTGGCCGATCAGCAGACAGGGCAGCCCCGGGCAGGCCGCGGCCACCTCGCCGGCAAGGAAGTGATCCAGACAGAGGCGGTAATCGGTCCAGGAACCCACCAGCCCCCGGGGCCCCTCGGAACGGCCATGGCCCGGCAGATCAAAGGCGAACACCTCCAGCCCCAGCCCCACCAGCTCCTGAGCGAGTTCCGCAAACGGGCCGCTGTGGCCGCCGATGCCGTGCACCAGCACCACCGTCGCCCGCGGCGGCGGCGCCCCGCTCCAGCGTTGCCGATAAAGACGCAGGCCTACGGGCGCCAGGCTGGTGGCGGTGGTCCACCAGCCCTCCTGCCAGCGCACCCCAGCGTCCGGGGCAGAGCCCGGGTCCGGCATGTCCTGTGGGGAGAGGGATCGGGACGGCTGGGGCATCCGTCTGGCCGGTGAGGGGACTCGTCCATCATCAGGAGGTGATTCTGCTCAGAATCGTTGTGCAGCTCCACCAGCACTCAGGGCTGCAGCCAGCCGCGTGAACAAATCGGTGTAGTGGCGATGGCCGCCGGCGAAGTGGTCGTGGAGGGTCAGCGGATCGGCGGGATCGCTGATCCCCTCCCCCAGACCGGGCCGCCCCACCTCGCCGTGGCTGCTGTCCACGAACAGCACCACGTTGTCGGTGCCGAACTGGCGGCCGAGATCCTGAACCAGCCTCAGGAAGCCCCGATCACTGCCGCCCCGCAGCCGTTCGCCACAGCCGGGCTTGGTCGGCTGGGAGGTCACCGTGTCGCCGACGCCCACCAGCTGCGGCAGCCTGGCCGGATCGAAGCCCTCCTGCGCCAGCCGCAGCAGATCCGCATGGCGGCGGTGGGCCGTGCGCACGTGGCGATTGAGCAACACCAGCACGCCGGCCTTTCTTGAGCGCACCGCTCAGCATGAACTGGAAATCGGTGGTGCCGGCATCGCTCGCCTGGCCGGGCCTGAGCAGTTCGCGGCCGCCTCCTGCTCGAGCAGACCCTCCATGAGGGCGGCCATGGCCTTCTGCAGCCGGCCCCACAGATCCGGTTCTGCCGCGAAATGCGGGAAGAGGGTGTTGATGTTCAGGCAGGGGAGACCTGGTTGTCCAGCACGGTGGTCAGGTCCTCGCGCAGCCGGATCGGCAGACGCTCGAGAAAGCTGAGTTCGGCATCGCCCACGGCTGCTTCGCCGCTGGGATTCATGCCGCGGCGACCGCCGTGCTCGCCGTTGGTCAGCACGGCAAAGCTCCCTTCGATCGCCTTGCAGGCCCGCAGATAGGAAGGATCAACCCTGCAGCAGCTGGTCATGGTCGCCGCTGAAACCGGTGCTGCTGAGCAGGGAGATTGCCAATCGCCACGGGCTGGGATCCTGCCTCCATCATCGGGGCCCGCTGCTCAGACCCAGCGCTTGCCATGGAGCTGAGCCATGGCTGATTCCGCGGCCCGCAGCTCGCGTTCGGTCTCCATCCAGCTCTCATTGCCGATCGGCAGGAGCTCCACCTGCTCGGCCAGCTGAGCGTGCAGCACCTCCAGCCGCTCCCGCAGGGCGGTCAGCCGCGAACGAGAGCGCAGGGTAGGCATCTGCAGCGTGGTGGCACGGGCAGGGGCCACGGGATACGCAACCGAGAGGCTCGATGGATGGGAGGGCGGTGGGATGTCCATGGGGACCTGTTGCGGAGAACAAGCGACTCGGTCCGGCTGAAGACCCCACTGGCACGGCTTCACCGATCCAGCAGGCTCCGGACTGTGACACGTCCAAGGCTGTCCCATCCGCTCCAGCCCTGGAAGGCGATCTTAATAATTAGTTTGGATTTGGCCTGGTCGCAGGGGTGGGATGGTGGCTGCAGATCCTGGGCTAGGTGTCAGCACCGGGCATCGACCTCTGAAGAGAACGGCATGGCTCCAACCCGTCGCGCTTCTCCATGGCGATGCCTCCAGAGATGCCACAAGCGAGGCCGCCAGCGGCTGCGTCGGTTTCTGGTCCCCATCGTTCTGGCGGCCTGGTTGGCGATCACGGCCGGAGTGGGGGGGCTTCAGGGGGTTGGCGCCACATCGCTCTGGCCGAGTCCTGCCGAATCCAAAGCACCGGCAGCGACGGAAACGGCAGGGGCGCTGACCAATGCCGCCTCCCTGGCGGCGGGGCCCGAGCCGGTGGAACTGGACGGCCGCTCCCTGTTCCGCGTCTGGTCGTCGAACGAGTTCAGTGCCGAGCAACGGGTGGAGCCGGTCAACCGCATCCTCCAGCAGGCGGTGCTCTCCCGTCGCCCCGTGCAGCTCACGATCCGGGAGCGCAACAACCTGCCGGTGCTCTCCCTTGATGGCCAGGTTCTGCTCACCGTGACCCGGCGCGATGCCCCCGATGGGCTGGATCCGTTCACGCAGGCCGAGCGCTGGAAGGCGGAGCTGGAGCAGGCGATTGAGCAGGGCCGCCGGGAGCGTCAACCGGATCACGTACGCCGCAGTCTGGCGCTGGCGGCAGGTTGGCTGTTGCTGGCCTGGCTGGGACAGCTCGCTCTGGGCTGGCTGGCCCGGAACCTGGCCCACAGGCATCGTGAGCCGGCCAGTGAGGATCCGGCGCGGCTGATGCGGGTTGAGGGCCTGCACTTCCTGATGCGCAGTGGGGTGCTGGCCTTGAAGATCGGCCTCTGGATCGCCGCCATTGCCTTGGCCGCCCAACCGTTTCCCGCCGCCCGGATCGGTTTTCATCGCGTCGTCACCGCATTGAGCGACAGCCTCGCCTCCCCTTTTCTGCCGTTGGGAGAACGCAGCTACTCCGTTCTGGATGTGGTGGTGCTGCTGGGGTTGTTTGTGCTGCTCACCCGCCTGGTCGGGGTCCTGCAGGGGCTGTTGCGCAGTCGGGTACTGCGCTACACGGGCATCAACGTGGGAGCCCAGGAGGCGGTGGCCTTCGTGGTGCGCTACGGCCTGTTGTTCATCGGCACCCTGGTGCTGCTGCAGCTCTGGGGGCTGGATCTGTCCTCGCTCACCCTGTTCGCCGGTGTGCTGGGCGTGGGCGTGGGCCTCGGCCTGCAGGGCATCACCAAGAATTTTGTGAGCGGTCTGGTGATCATCTTCGAGCAGCCGATCCGGGTGGGGGATTTCGTGGAGATCGGCGATCTGCAAGGCACCGTGCAGCGGGTGAATCTGCGCAGCACCGAAGTGCTCACCCTGGATCGGATTGCCATCATCGTGCCCAATTCCGAATTCCTCGAATCCCGGGTGGTGAACTGGAGCCACGGCTCCACCACCTCCCGCCTGCAGGTGCCGCTGGGGGTGGCCTACGGCAGCGATCCACAAGAGGTACGCCAAGCCCTGTGCGAAGCCTGCGCTGACGTTGACGGCATCCTCAGGGAACCGGAACCGCAGGTGTTCTTCAAGGGCTTCGGTGACAATGCTCTCAACTTCAAGTTGCTGATCTGGATCAATCAGCCACTTCGCCAGTACGAAATCATCAGTGCCCTGAACTACCGCATCGAAGCTGTCCTGCGGCACTACGGCATCACGATCCCCTTCCCCCAACGCACCCTTCATCTCGGTGAAGCTGCCTTGCAGTTACAGCTGCCGCCGGAGCTCAGCCGAGCTCTGCAGGAACGGATTTCAGAGGTTGAGATCAAACCTGGCGCCCCCGCCACGGATCGGCCGCCCAGTTGATTGATTCAGGGGATTGATCCAGTGGAAGAATCCACAGGAGGGATCAACAACACGGTTAACAACACGGTGGCGATGGCTTTGCTCACCGCTCTGGGCGGCATGGCCCTGGGGTTTGTTGTGGTCTGGCTGGCGGCGCGCCTGCACAAGCGCTGGGTGATGCGACTGGTCGGGCGTACCAGCAGCAGCCGCACTGACGACATGCTGGCCAGCCTGGTGTTGAGCACGGTCACACCGCTGGCCTATCTGGAGGTGGCGTTCTGGGGGCGGCAGAGCCTGGTGTCTCAGCTGCAGTCTCTGGCCACTGGTACTGGTGCCTGGCTCGACAGGGTCGTGGAGGCGGTTTTCAGTTGGTCGCGATCGTGTTGGTGGTGCGGCTGGTGAACAGCAGCCTGCTGCTGTTGTTGGGTCGGTCGCTGCGGCGGTTCGGCAAGGACAAGCAGATCGCCACCCTGCAGGGTCTGGCCCCGATGCTCCGCACGCTGTTCTGGTTGCTCGGGGGCCTGGCCCTGAAGGGGCCGGTGTCAAACTTCATCCATGACCTCACGATCCTGCTGGATCAACCCTTCGAGATCGGGCAGGTGTCCAGGTCGGCGACCACTGGGCCTCGGTGGAGCGGGTGGGCATCCGTTCCTCCAGTCTGGGCAGCCTCGGTGGCGGGCGCATCGTGATCAGCAACGAGGATCTGCTCAGCCAGACGATCCGCAAGTTCGGCGATCTGCCCCGACGCCGCCTGGTACACCACCTCCGCGTGGAAGACCAGACGCCGCTGGAGAAGGTGCGCCGGATTCCGCTGCCACTTCGTGCAGTTGGCCAGCAGCGCGCTGGAGTTTGAGTCCGTGTTTTTTGTCCCCAGTGGCGATGATCTGCTTGCCCTCAATCTTCAGGAAGAAGTGAGCCTGCAGATCATGGAACAATTTCAACGCGAAGCCATTGCCTTTGCCTATTCCACTCAGACACTCTTTCTCGAGGGTGGTCCAACTCCTCCGGAAAAGCCTCCTGTCAATTCTCCTTTGGTCATGTCATCGCCGGCCTGATTGTCATCGATTCGTTTTGGCCACAACGGCCTTCCGAAGCAGGGAAGGTGGAGCAGATAAGGCAAGGTCAGAATCACCAGCAAGGCACGTTCACTCTGGCGCCGCGCCATCAGCGGGTTGGTTGAACAGCGTGGCTTCCCTGGGCTGACTGAACGGAGCCGAGACCGAGGACACGATCTGGAGCCGTCAATTCAGTCTGTGATGGCTCTGGACGATCATGGCGTTGACGAGTGTCTTTCCCTACGGTGGGCGCATCTGATGCTCCCCAGGGAGTCGCCTCCATGTTCGAGAGTTCTCCGTCCAGTCCGGCCCGGCTGGATGTGATCGAAGCGGTCCAGCAAGGCTGGGCGGCATTCAGCCGGGCCCCTTGGGTGTTCGTGGGGTTCTCCTTGTTGCTCACGGTGGCCAATGCTGTTTGCAGTGCCATTCAGCGGCTGGGCACCAATGAAGAGGGGCTGCCTACCAGCCTGCCGATGGCGCTGGTGGCAATGGTGGGGGCCCTGGCCGGGGTGATCGTCAGCCTCTGGGGCAGCGTTGCCCTGGTGCGGGGATCCTGGAGCGCTCTGGAGGGGGGGCAACCCAGCTTTGACACCTTCGTGCGCTGGGATGGAGCGGCCATGACCCGGCTGTTCCGCAACGGGCTGGTGCTGGGTGCCTTGCTGGTGTTGATGCTCCTCGTGGCCGGCGGCCTGGCCTTCGGCGTGGCGCAGCTGGGCCAGGTGCTGACAGTCCTGCCGTTGCTGGCAGCTTTGGTGGTGCTGATCTATGTGGTGATCAACCAGAAATTCCTGGCCCAGCTAACCCTGCTGGAGGGACGGGGCCCGATCGACACATTCCAGCGGGGCCGCGCTGTGGTGGATCCGCAGTGGGGCCAGGTGCTGCTGCTGAGTCTGGCCGAATTCGCTGTGATGCTGCTTGGTTTGATGGCCTGTGTGGTGGGAATTTTCGTGGCCATTCCCGTGGTGGCCTGCATCAGCACCGCCGCCTACCGGCAGGTGTTCGGCACCACCGATCTCACCGGCCTGATGGCTGGCAATGACGCCGGACAGGATTCCGCCACCCTGGTCTGAGGTGCTCAGCCGGTGGCCACGGGTTCAGCCGGCCTTGTGGGGGCTGGCCGTTGAGCCTGGGTGGCTGCGAGAGCATGGATCTGTTGCAGAAATCCTGTGTAGGTGGGTGAGCTGGTTGGTGCATAGTTGAGGTTCTTGAACAGACCCGTCAGACGGGTGAAGAAATCACGAACAGCTGTTTTGTCGTTGAAGTGATAGTTGCGATTCACTAGCCCGTAGACCAGGTCGAAGCAGGTCTTCTGGCGCTCAATCGGGCAGCTGGAATCCACCTCATCAAAGGAATCCTGCTGGAGGTACACCATGTCGAGGAACAGAGACTTCTGATACAGGATGAAATCTTCGATGCTGACGCCTTCCTCACCGGTGACCTGAATCATCTGATTCACCGCATCACCGCGCCGTAACAGATCGGTCATCGCCTGCACCCGCTTCACCCAGTCGGGGGCAATATGCTTGGAAAACCAGCCCTCCAGTTGGACGAAGTAGCGCGACCAGGACATCAGAAGGTCGACGGCGGGATAGAAACGCTTGTAGGCCCGATCCGCGCTCAGTCCCAGGAAGGCCTTCACGGTGCTGAGGGTGGACTGGGTGACGGGTTCCTCGAAATTTCCCCCGGCTGGAGACACGGTGCCGATCATGGTGAGGCTGCCGACGCTGCCGTCGTTGGTGCGGATGATGCCGGCCCGTTCGTACACACTCTTGATCGAGGAGTCGAGATAGGCCGGAAAGGCCTCTTCGCCGGGGATCTCCTCGAGGCGACCGGAGGTTTCGCGCATTGCCTGGGCCCAGCGCGAGGTGGAATCGGCGATCAGCAGCACGTTGTAGCCCATCTGGCGGTAGTACTCGCCCAGGGTGAGCCCGGTGTAGATCGAAGCCTCCCGAGCCGCCACGGGCATCGAGGAGGTGTTGCAGATGATGATTGTGCGATCCATCAAGGATCCGCCCGTTTTCGGATCGATCAGTTTGGGGAATTCGGTGATCGTTTCCACCACCTCGCCGGCCCGCTCCCCGCAAGCCACCACGATCACCACGTCCACGTCGGAGTGGCGCGAGATCATGTTCTGCAGCACGGTTTTGCCCGCACCGAAGGGCCCCGGAATGCAACCGGTGCCCCCGCGCGCGATCGGCAGGAACGTGTCGACAATCCGCTGGGTGGTGATCATCGGCTCCTCCGGATACAGCCGCTCACACAATCGCCGCTCCAGCAGGGTCTGGGGCAAGGGTCGCCGCACCGGCCATTCCTGGGTGAGGCTGAGCGAACGGCTGTTCCCCTGGTCATCCCTGATGCGGGCCACAGCCGTGTCGATGGTGAAACTGCCCTGTTGGATCCAGTCGAGCGTGACCTCCCCGGGCTCGTCGAAGGGCACCATGATCTTGTGGGTGAAGCGGCCTTCCTGCACCGTGCCGATCACGTCACCGGCCCTGAGCCGATGGCCCATCCTGGCGGTGGACTGAAACGACCACTTCCGTTCGGTGTCCAGAGGCGCCACGACCGCTCCGCGGGGCAGGAAGGTGCCATAGCCGGCCGCCAACCCGGCGAGGGGATTCTGCAGACCGTCGTACACCTGGCCCAGCAGACCTGGCCCGAGGGTGACCGACAGCAATTCGCCCGATTGCTCGACCGGATCCCCCACGCCCACACCTTTGGTGCTTTCGTACACTTGGGCATCGGCGGTGGTGCCATGCACCCGCAGCACTTCGGCCTTGAGGCGCTCCTGCCGGTCTCCGTCCTTGCGGGTCGGCAGGATATAGATCACCTCATTTTTGAGGATCGGCCGCGGATTGGTGTCGGCCATGGCGATTGTCACCAGATCGTCCTGCACGGCGACCACACGGGCGATGTTGAAGATGGCTTCGGTCATCGGCTGGCAGCGACGGGTTGAGTGGCGGGAGCGGAGCGTGGGGGTGGCGGAGCCTGGGGTCCGTTGGCGATGCCCGCCAGCGAGGCGTTGACGAGATCGCCAAAGCGGGTCACGGCCTTTCGGGCGTCGTAATGGGACCAGCGATCCACAAGCGCCCAGCGGGCCACATACACAACCACCGCTTCAAGATCGAAATGGTGACCGAAGCCAAGCCGGTCAAGATCCCGCCAGATCACCCCGAATAACGCGCGTTCCAGGGTCACCAGATCGCCCGATTCGAGCAGGTGGTTCACCTCGGGAATCCAGGGGTAGACCGCCTCAAGACCGAAGGCCGGTTCCTTCCAACGCCGTTGGATCGTGCCCAGCCACGGACCAAAGCCCCAGGCGGGGCCAGTGGGCGGCTCGCTCTCGCCGCGGTGGCGACGTCGCAGGGCCGCGAGGATCGTACGCAGGTCGAGACGCTGGCTCACCAGCTGGCGCAGGGTGGGGTTTGACACCTCCTTGAAGAACTGATCCGCCGACGCCAGCAGACGGGTATCCACCGGACTGGCCAGGCTGTCGTCATCCCGCACCGCCTGGGAGAGGAAACCCACCATCAGATCCAGGATGGTTTTGTCTTCTGGATGCAGCAGGGTCAGGCGGCTTTCCAGCTTCAGCATCGAGATCGCCGGTGCCCGCGCCTCCAACAGTCCTCCCAGGGGCGGAAGGCTGGCCATCAGGGCCGTGTAACGGGGGCTCATTTCACGACACCCTCCAGCAGGGCCCGGAAACGTGGTTGCAGATGCTGGAGGATCGCCTCGGCCACGGCCGCGTCACTGATGTCGAGCACCACGTCGCGATCCACCAGCCGCAACCGCAGCCCCTGCTGGTGGTCGGACGCGACGCCGAAGGTGACGCCCTCGCGCAGGATCCCCTGGGACACGAGCTGCACAAACCGGGTGAGCACGCCGTTCTGGAGCTCCTGGGGATTCTGGCTGAGTTCGTCGAGGCCGGCGATGTGGCGGGGCAGGATCACTTCGGCTTGCTGGGAGCGGTCGGCCTCGCCTCGAACACGGCCCACCACCTCCACGATCATCTTCTCGAGGATTTCCTGCTTCTGCTGCTCCTCTCCCACCAGCTGGCGCACTTCACCCCGGAACCGCTCCATCAGCTGCGATTTCAGCTCCAGCACCGCATCCCGCAGGGCCAGCGTCAGGGCCTGCTTGCCCGAGTTTTCCAGGGTTTCCGCCTGATGACGGGCCTGCTGCACAATCTGGTCGGCCTGCTGCCGGGCCTGCTCCACCAGACGCTGGGCTTCGGCCCGGGCATCGGCCACCAGCTGATCGGCCTGGCTCCTGCCGGCGTCCACCCCCTGATCGCGCAGACGGGCGATCAGCTCCTCAACCCCCGCAGCCACCTGGGCCGGGGTGTCGTCACGGTTGGCTCGGAACTTGGGCATCGCACTCCAGGGCAGAGGAGATGGAACAGCGGATCACACAGGTGAAGTGACCTGGGGTCACTTACTGGGGATCCCACCGGCAGCCACCAGGGCAAACACAAAGGCAAAGACGGCGAAGCCCTCCACGATCGCGGCCGGTGCCAACGCAAGGCCGAAGATCTCCGGCTTCGACTTCGATCCGGCGATGGCCGATGCGCAGCAGAGACCCTGGTAGATCGCTGCAATCAGAAAGGCGAGGCCTGACAGCATCCCCAGGCCGAACAGGGCGCCGGCATTGGCCGGGATCACCGGCCGGTTGAGGATGAACATCACCACGATGCCGTAGATCGACATCGACGAGGGCAGTGCCGAGAGGCCGACGAAACGACCGTAACCGCTGTTGACCTCCATCATCGCGCCGATCGCCGCCTGACCGGAGATGGTGCAGCCGATCGAGGCGCCGATCGCTCCGAGCGAAACCGGTGCATAGATCCCGATCCAGCCGAGTGCGAGTAGGGCGAAATGGTCGTTCACGAGGCAAGCTCCTTTTTGATGAATGGCTTGAAGGGAACACCTTCCCCGGATAGCCCCCAGTTGAAGAATTCAATGAAGTTCAACCGTAGGCCGTGCACAAATCCACTGATGATGGCCAGCAACAGATTGATGCCATGGCCCAGCACGAGAATCAGCAGGGCAATCGGTACACCCAGAGCCAGGCCCGAGTGTGAGACCTGCCCCGCCAGCTGATTGAAGGTGATCGCCAGGGATGCACTGGCCAGGCCCAGGGCAAACAGACGCAGATAACTCATCACATCGCCGAACAACTTCGAGATGGCGGTGAGTGATCCCAGGCCGTCCAGCAGGCGCAGAAGCAGATCGGCCGGCTGGTTGATGCGGCGTTCACTGCTGAGCAGCAGAACGGTGAGCAGTCCACCTGCAATCAGACCGATGCCCACATGGAGGAAAGGTGCCGCGGCCTGGCTGAGATAGAGCGTCAGCCCGCCCAGAATCACCGCCATCCAGCCGATCGGTGGTGCCGTCTGGGCCAGCGTCTTGCCCCGCAGGGCCACCACGCCATTGGCCAGCAGCAGATGGGCACAGCCCACGATCAGCGACAGCTTCATCATTGCGGCGAAATCATTCAGATCCAGCAGCTTGAAGGGCGCCAGAAGGGAACCCTCTGGAGGTTCGATGCCGAAATAGCTGCCGGCCAGGATTCCATAGACCAGCGCCATCACCAGCCCAACCACCGCCAGGATGCGGAAGTGACGTCCGCTGGGCGAGCGTCCCATCGCTTTCCATTTCAGGGCCACCACCAGCCCCAGCAGCAGGGCATAGCCGGCGTCCGCCATGATCATGGCGAAAAAGAACGCGAAGGAGAAAAAGACGATGATCGAAGGATCCCAGTCGCGGTAGGCGGGGGTTTCGTAAAAGGTGACCAGATCCTGGCCGCCGCTGAGGCTGCCGGGATTGCGCAACAGGGTCGGAGGCGCGTCCTTCGGCTGCGGCACCTCGGCGAGATAGGCCAGACCGTGCTGCTGCGTAAAGGTGTCGAGACGGGGCAGGGCGGGGCGAGGGATCCAGCCCTGAAGCTGCATCAGGGTGTTGTCGTCGAGCGCCATGCCGCTGGCCTGCTGCCGCGCCTGGGCATCCTCGGCCCGGGTGAGGTGTTTGGAGAGCAGAAAGGCCCAGCGGCTGAGCGATTCGTGCTCGGCCTCCACATCCTCCAGGGCGGTACGGGCGTCATCCAGTTCGCGCTGCACGTCCTGATGGGATTGGGACCCCACATGGGAACGGGCCACCGGCAGCAGCGCTGGATCGGGTTCCTGCTTGGAGATCAGGGCGTAATAGCCGTAACGGGAGCATTCGTGCAGCCGTTGCCAGGGCAGGGCAAGACCGCCAAGGGCCGCACGAAAGGCGGCGACTTTGGAGTGGGGCACCCGGTAGAACCAGAGACGGCAGCCCCCCAGACCAGCCAGATCAGGCAGGCTGAAATCACCCCAGGGCCCCAGCTCATCGAGGCGCTTGCCAAGCGCCAGCACTCGATCTTCGGCCTGCTGCTTGCGTTGCCTGTTGGCCAGGGCCTCGGCCACGATGTGGTCGAAATCGAACGCGGCATCCACCCGTGTCTGATGGCGCCGTCGCCGGACATCCATCAGATAGCGAAGGGCCTTGCGGGCGTCTTCGCTGGGTCGTGCGACCACGAAACTCTCGTCTTCCGTGCTGCTGGCCAGGGGGATCAGATGCACGCAGCCCAAGCTCTGGAGGCCATCCAGCAGGGGCTTCCGGTCGGCGGAGAGTCCGAACAGCGTCAGCTTGGCCAGGGGAATGATCGTCATGGCACTACGGCGGTTTGCCGTTCTTTCTTGCGTTTGGCGATCTTTGAATTCACCACTCCGGCCCGCTCCGCGTCCGCCAGGTAGATCGTGATCTGCCTGATGTTGCTGCGGGTCCGGGGAATCAGCACCCGGTCGAACAGGTTGAACCGCTGGGTCACCTTGCGCTCGGCCTGTCGCAGCAGATCCAGCCGCTGCTCAGCCACCTGCAGTTGCAGCTGAGTACGCAGCGCCTCCTGCAGCCAGCCCACCACGGCATCCACCCAGAAGGGTCGGCTGAGCAAGCCGTAGTCGGCCACCCGGAAGTCCACCCCCAGCAGCGTCGGCAGGCGCGTGCCCATCAGGTTCTCCTCCCGTTGATGGACGGCGGTGATCGTCACCAGCTCCGAGAGGTCGATGCGCTCATGGGCCAGCATCGGGCAGGACTTTCCCACCTCCGTCTCAATGGCCGCCGCCCGGGCCCGGGCTTGCTCCAGCTGGCGGCGGGCGGCTTCACGCTCTGCACTGAGTTGGCGACGTTTGAGATCCAGCGACGGCAGGACATCGTGATAGGTCTTGAGCAGACCCTTCTGCCGGCTGAGGGAGGCCTTGGTGAGGGAGAGTCTGCTCATGCGACGGCGGCTTTCTGCGGGCCTGGTGGCGGAGAGCCTGGCTGCGCAGGAGTTGGCTTCGAAGGCACGGGATGGGGAAAGTACTTGTCGATCAGTTCCTGCTTCATCAGCAATTCCTGAGGTTCAAAGCACTCGGCCAGGGTCTGCCAGGCCAGATCCAGTGCCGCCTCCAACGGCAGATCCACATTGATGTCCATGAAACGTTCACGGAAGAGGACGCCGAAGTGGATCAGCTTGCGGTCGTAGTCCGAAAGTTCGAATGCCATGGCCTGTTTCTGTTGCGCATCCCTGGCCCCGGCATACAGGCGGATCGTGGTATTCATGATCTGGCTGTGGTCGTCCCGGGTCACCTTGCCGATCACGTTCTGCTTGAGCCGCGACAGGGAACCGAAGGGATCGATCATGCCGTCGTGGAGGTAGAACTGCCCTTCGGTGATATAGCCGGTGTTATCCGGCACCGGGTGGGTCACGTCGCCGCCGGGCATGGTGGTGACCGTGAGCAGTGTCACGGAGCCGCCCTTGGCATAATCGGCGGCTTTTTCATAGCGGCGCGCCAGCTGGGAGTAAAGATCTCCCGGGTAACCACGGTTGGCCGGCACCTGATCCATGGCGATGCTGATTTCCTTGAGACCGTCGGCAAAGGAGGTCATGTCGCTGAGCAGCACCAGCACACGCTTGCCTTCTTCCACGGCAAATTTTTCAGCCACCGCCAGGGCCATGTCGGGGATCAGGATCCGTTCCACGATCGGGTCGGAGGCCAGATTGACGAACATCACCGTGCGGGGGAAGACGCCCGCCTCTTCGAAGGTCTTGCGGAAGGCGTAGTAGTCGTCAAAGATCAGACCGAGCCCGCCGAAAACCACCACATCGGCATCGGCCTGAATGCCGATCCGTGCCAGGAAGGGATTGAACGGTTCACCGGAGACGGAGAAGATCGGAATCTTCTGACTTTCCACCAGGCAGTTGTAGATATCGATCATCGGCACGTTTGTGCGGATCATCTTGGAGGCCAGGATGCGGCACATTGGATTCACCGATGGCCCACCGATCGGCACCCGGGGATCCTGCGACAGATCGGGCCCACCATCAATCGGCTCGCCGGTGCCGCGAAACACCCGGCCGAGGATGTTGTCCGAATAGGTGGCCGTCATCGGGTGGCCGAGAAAGCGCACCTGGGAGTTGGTCGAAACCCCCTTGGTACCGCGAAACACCTGCAGGGCCACCGAGCCCTGCTTGAGATCGATCACCTGGGCCAGCGAAGAGCTGCCATTGGCGTTCTGGAGCACGGCAAGATCATTGAAGCGCGGTGTATTTTCATTGACGTCTTCTCCTGCAGGCACCTCCACCCGAATGATGTCGCCCACGATCTCGAGAATCTTCGAGTAGCTGGCGAAAAGACTCATGTTGTCACCGCGGCCCGATGCTGTCTGGCCTGAAGCTGTTTCTGGAGAAGCTTCAGGCCGGTCACCAGAATGTTCTCTTTTCAGCCTAGGCATTCGGCTTCAGGGCGTCAGCTCAAGACTGCAGCTTTGTCATCCAGGCCTGCCAGCGTCACCGAGCTGTCTGACAAGCAGCCATCACCAGTCAGCGGCTTCCCAGGGCCGCCGGCAGGTTCGCGGTGCCGGGCTTGTAGGTGCTGCCCGAGGTTGCGGTGATGCGCAGCTGCTTCATCAGGGTGGATTCAGCGGCCCGGTACTGGGTGTCCTTGGGGGTCCCCAGATCTTCAAGCTTGAGCTTCTGGGCCTCCGTCTCGGTCATCTTGGCCGGCACATCGGGATCAATGCCGTGCTTATGGATGTCGCGGCCACTGGGGGTGAGGTATTTGGCGATGGTCACGGTCATGCCGGAACCGTCCGACAAACCTCGAACCGATTGCACCAGACCCTTGCCAAAGGTCTTCTGCCCGACCAGCACCGCCCGTTTGTTGTCCTGCAGAGCACCGGAGAGAATTTCGCTGGCGCTGGCGGAGCCTTCGTTGACCAGGATCACCAGGGGCTTTTCCGTGAGCGCACGGCCGGTGGCGCGCTTCACATCCTGAATGCCGTCGCGGGTCTTGGTGGACACGATCGTGCCCTCGTTGAGCCATTGCCGGGCAATCTCAACGCTGGCCATCAGCAGGCCGCCGGGATTGCTGCGCAGGTCCAGCACATAGCCCTGCACGCCTTTGTCCTCGAGATCCTTCACCGCCAGGCGCATGTCCTTGGTGGCGTTGGCATTGAATTGCTTGAGGCGGATATAGCCCACCTTGATGCCATCTCGGGTGGTATTGATCTGATGATCTACCGCATGCAGTTCAATCCGCTCCCGCATCAGTGGCACCTCGAGCGATTGACCTTTGCGGCGCAGGGTCAGGTTCACCTTGCTGCCGGCCTGCCCGCGGATCAGCTTGACCGCATCCTCGGTGGTCATGCCCTTGGTGCTTTTGCCGTCGATCGACGTGATCACGTCCTTCGGCTGCACCCCGGCTCTGGAGGCCGGCGACCCGTCGATCGGCGAGACCACCACAAGTTCCTTGGTCTCCTTGTCGAGACTCAGCTGGATCCCCACTCCGGAGAGCTCTCCGGAGGTGTCGATCTGCATCTCCTTGAATTCCCGGGGATCCAGGAAACGGGTGTAGGGGTCGTCAAGGCTGCCCAGCATGCCGCGGATCGCCTCATAGGCCTCCTTGGGGTTGCCGTAACTCTTGGCCAGCACGTCGCGACGCAACTGGCGCCAGCGATCCGGCGTGTACTTGCCGGTGGTGTCCAGATAATCGCGGAAGACGATCTGCCAGGCCTGGTCCATCACCTCCTTGGGGCTGTCGCTCACCAGCGGACTGCCCCCGGGGGCCATCACCAGTTCCCGGGCCATGACGGCGGTGGCCGCACAGGCACTCAAGCCAACCAGCACCAGGATGCCGGCGCGACCTTTGGCCATCAGCTTGGGCTCCCATCAGTCTTGAATGTCTCTTCAACGTAACCCCCATTGCCCCATCCATCGCAACGGATCCCCGCACCGCCACAGGCGGGGGGTCAGGGATCGACCCAGCGGCCGTCTTCCTTGATCAGGGCAATCAGCGCCTCCACCCCCTCGGCCTCAGGCACCCGGCGGATCTCGTCGCGGCCGCGGTAGAGGGAGATCGTGCCGGGGGTCTTGCCCACGTAGCCGTAGTCGGCGTCGGCCATCTCGCCGGGTCCGTTGACGATGCAGCCCATCACGGCGATGTCCAGGCCGGTGAGGTGGGCGGTGGCGTTGCGCACCACGTGCAGCACCTCCTCCAGGTTGAACAGGGTGCGGCCGCAGCTGGGGCATGCCACGTACTCCACCATCGTTTTCCTGAGGCCCAGGGCCTGTAGGATCGAATAGCAGACAGGGATCTCCTTCTCCGGTGCTTCGGTGAGTGACACGCGGATCGTGTCACCGAGGCCCTCGGCCAGCAGGGTGGCGATGCCGGCGGTGCTCTTGATGCGGCCGTAGTCGCCGTCGCCCGCCTCGGTGACCCCTAGGTGGAGGGGGTAATGGAAGCCGCCTGCATCCATGCGGTCGGCCATCATCCGGTAGGCGGCCAGCATCACCGGCGCCCGCGACGCCTTCATCGACACGACGATGTTGTGGAAATCGAGACGGTCGCAGATGTGGATGAACTCCATGGCGCTTTCCACCATCCCCAGAGGGGTGTCGCCGTAGGTGAACAGCATCCGCTCCGCCAGGGAGCCGTGGTTCACGCCGATCCGCAGGCCCTTGTCCTGCTCCTTCAGCAGGCTCACCAGGGGCTCAAGGGTGGCCTGGATGCGCGAGCCGATGGCGGCAACCTCCTCGGGGGTGAACTCGCTGCGGTTCGGATCAGGCTTGTCGAACACGTAGAGGCCCGGATTGATGCGCACTTTGTCAACGTGCTGGGCCACCTCCAGGGCGATCTTCATGCCGTTGTGGTGCACGTCGGCCACCAGCGGCACGGGCTGATAGCTGTCTTCGAGGCGCCTGCGGATCTCCCCCACCGCCTTGGCGTGGGCCAGGCTCGGCACCGTGAGCCGCACGATTTCGCAGCCGGCCTCGTGCAGCCGGCGGATACCGGCGGTCGCTCCCTCGATGTCGAGGGTGTCTTCGTTGATCATCGACTGCACCACCACCGGGTGCTCGCTGCCCACCCAGATATCACCCACCCGCACACTGCGGGTCTGCCGGCGGCGGATCAGCGTGTCGTAGCGCGGGTTGTTGGCCCAGTCGGTGGGGAGCCCCGCAGGGGCGGCGGCGGACATGTCAGGACGGGCCAGGGTGCCGGTCATGGCGGGGGGGCCGGGTATCGGGCCAAAGCCTGTCACAAACCTCGCTCCGCCGACGGTTCCCCTGCCGGGATCTCCGGGCCGTTGGCCAGCTGATCGAGGCGCCGCCGCACCTCCTGCAGGTCCTGCCAGGTGTGCCACTTGGGGCTGCCCTGCTGCCGGGAGGGATTGCGCAGCAGGTAGGAGGGATGGAAGACCGGCATCAGCCAGCGGCCGCCCAGCACCGTGCCGCTGCCCTGGCGCCACTGACCCCGCAGCTTGGTGATCCCGCCCTTCACCCCCAGCAGCCCCTCCATGGCGGTGGCGCCGGCCAGCAGGATCACGGCTGGATCGACGGCCGCGATCTGGCTCTCCAGCCAGGGGAGGCAGGACGCCATCTCCTCGGCGGTGGGCTTGCGGTTGTCGGGCGGGCGGCACTTCACCACGTTGCCGATGTAGGCATCCCGGTTGCTGTCCAACCCCACACTCAACAGCATCTGATCCAGGAGTTGTCCGGCGCGCCCCACGAAGGGCAGCCCTGAGGCGTCTTCCTGGGCGCCGGGGCCCTCGCCGATCACCATCAGGCGAGCGCGGGGATTGCCCCGGCTGATCACCACCTGGTGCCGGGTCTCTGCCAGGGCGCAGCGGCGGCAGGCGCTGCAGGCCTCGGGCAGGGTGTCGAGGGCTGGCGAGGGGGTCTCTGAAGTCACCAGGAGAGTGGGCTGGATCGGATCAACGGCCATGGGGTCATTTTCCGGCATGGGTTTGAGGCCTGGAGAGCGACTGGTCACCGACTGACAGGGCCGTGGCGAATGGTGAAGGGCTCAGGCCGGAGGCTGCGGGGCGTAGGGCAGGATGACCCCTTCGCCGAAGCCGCGCCCCGTTGGCGCGCCTGTCCCATGCCGGCCCCGTTGACGCTGTCTGCCCGGGCGCAGGCGTTGCAGCCCTCTCTCACCCTGGCGATCGCCGCCAAAGCCAAGCAGCTGCGCTCCGAGGGGCGAGACATCTGCAGCCTCAGTGCCGGCGAACCTGATTTCGATACGCCTCCTTTCATCCGGACGGCCGCAGCGGCGGCGCTCGAGAGCGGTCATACCCGCTATGGCCCCGCCGCCGGCGAGCCGGAGCTGCGCCAGGCGATCGCCACCAAGCTCACGTTGGAGAACGGGGTTCCCACCAGCAGTGACCAGGTGCTGGTCACCAACGGCGGCAAACAGGCGCTCTACAACCTCTTCCAGGTGCTGCTCGGTCCTGGCGATGAGGTGTTGCTTCCCTCTCCCTATTGGCTCAGTTATCCCGAACTCGCCCAGCTGGCCGGGGCCACGGTGAAGCTGCTGCCCAGTGATGCCAGTGCAGGTTTTCGCCTGCAGGCGGAACAGCTGGATGCGGCGATCACGCCAGCCAGCAAATTGCTGATTCTGAACAGCCCCTCCAACCCCACCGGCATGGTGCTGGGTCGGGCTGATCTCGAGGCGATCGCCGTGGTGCTGCGCCGCCATCCCCATGTGGCCGTGGTCTGCGATGAGATTTACGAATTCCTGCTGGCCCCGGGCCACAGCCACCACAGCTTCGCGGCAGTGGCCCCCGATCTGGCCGACCGGATTTTCATCGTCAATGGTTTTGCCAAGGGCTGGGCGATGACCGGCTGGCGCATCGGCTGGCTGGCGGGGCCCCGGGCCGTGGTGGCCGCCGCCAGCGCCCTCCAGAGCCAGAGCACCAGCAATGTCTGCACCTTTGCCCAGTACGGAGCTCTGGCCGCAGTGAAAGGCCCGCGTGACTGCGTGATCGCGATGGCGGAGCAGTTCAATCAGCGCCGCACCCTGCTCAGCGAAGGCCTGCAGACGATTGCCGGTGTGACCCTGCTCGCGCCGCAGGGGGCCTTCTACGCCTTCCCGGACGTGAGCGCCTATGGCCTCGATTCGATGGCGCTCTGCCGGCGGCTGCTGGAGGAGGTGGGCCTGGCGGTGGTGCCGGGTGTGGCCTTCGGGGATGATCGCTGCATCCGTCTGTCGTGCGCCGCTTCGCCTGCCACGATCGTCGACGGCCTGGAGCGTCTCGAGCGTTGCCTGGCCAGCCTCTGACCCCTGGCCCCTGCCGCAGCGCCCCTGCCTCAGTTGCTGCGCCCTTTTTCCCATCCTTTTCACCATGACGCCCCGAGCCCGCTGGACCGCCGTGCTGGCAGGCCTGTCCCTGGCCCTGCTGCCAGCGGTCCTGCCTCCGATCCACCCCCAGGCCGCTCCACTGCTGAACCGGGCTGAGGCTCAGCAGACGATGCTGCGCATCAGTGCCATCCCCGACCAGAACCCCGAGAAGCTGAACCGGCTCTATGGCCTGGTGGCCGATGAGCTGAGTCAGCAGCTGGGCGTGCCGGTGAAGTACGTGCCGATGACCGACTACACCGCTGCCGTAAGTGCGTTCCGCACCGGCAATCTCGATCTGGTCTGGTTCGGCGGTCTCACCGGCGTGCAGGCCCGTCTGCAGAAGCCGGGGGCGAAGGTGATCGCCCAGCGCGACATCGATGCCGCGTTCCACAGCGTGTTCATCGCCAACACCGCCAGTGGCCTCCAGCCGATCCGCGACCAGAAGGGCCTGACGGCGCTCAAGGGCAAGCGCTTCACCTTCGGGTCTGAGAGTTCCACCTCCGGGCGGCTGATGCCCCAGTATTTCCTCAGTCAGGCCGGTGTGGGTCTCAAGTCCTTCGCCGGCGGCGCACCGGGATTCAGTGGCAGCCACGACGCCACGATCGCCCTGGTGCAGAGCGGTGCGTATCAGGCCGGCGTGGTGAACGAGCAGGTCTGGAAGAGCAGCCTGCGGGACGGCAAGGTGAACCGCAGCAAGGTGATCGCGATCTGGCGGACACCTGGCTACCCCGATTACCACTGGATTGCCCAGCCAGATCTGGACAAGCGTTTCGGCAAGGGCTTCACGGGCCGTATCCAGGCGGCGATCGTGAGCTGGCGGCCGAAGGATCCTGAGCAGAAGCAGATTCTGGAGCTGTTCGGTGCGCAGCAGTTCACCCAGGCCCAGGCCTCGGACTACCAGAAGATCGAGCAGGTGGGACGGCAGATCGGCAAGATCCGCTGATCGGCTTAGGTGAGGGCAGAACTGAGGCTTGGATGCTGGCGGCCAGCGAGCCCCCCAGTGGAACAAAGCCGCGATTGTGTTTAGCGTTCCCCTACCTTCATGAAGGTCCGCTCATGCAGTTTTCAGGAACGCTGGAGGAGTTGCGCAGTCTCGTGGAGCGCCTCGGCCATCCCGGCCACTGGGAGCACAAGGGGGCCTACGAACTATTCGTGTTCGACGAGCAGCAGACCAATCTTCGGCTGAACTGGTGGCCCGAAAGCGGTGCTCTCACCCTGGTGGGGGACCCTGCCGAACGGGTGCAGTGGGAAGCCGATCTGCAAAGACTGCTGGAGCCGAATGATCTCAGCTGAACTCTGAATTCCTCAGCTTTCCTGTTCCAGCTTTTCTGTTCCAGGGGAGCTTCTATTGCCAGTCAATGTTGATGTTCTGGTCGATCAACTGGAGCCGTCTTGCCAGAGCAAGTTCGTGAGCCTGTTCAAGAGCTGATCCCAGCCAATCCTCCAGGCTGTGCTCCTGTCTCTGCCAGGGTGCACGGGCTTCCGCTCCGTCGACGCTCCCTTCCCCTGGTGAGATTCCCACAGGCCCCTTTCACCGGTTCTGCCGCCCCAGCAGCGGCAATCCACAGCACGGCTCCGCCAGTGCTGGAGCTGCTGGACATCGCCGTGACTGGGCGGGTCGTGGCTGGTGTGACGCGCCCTCGGCTGCAGGGGGTAACCCTGCGGCTGCAGCCTGGAGACACGGTGGCGCTGCTCGGTGCCAGCGGCGCCGGCAAGAGCACCCTGCTGGCCGTGGCCAATGGACTGCTCGAGCCCACGCGGGGCGCGGTGGTCTGGCAGGGGGAAGCGCGGGCCCGTTCCGGCCGGCGACGGCGGCGCCAACAGGCCCGGATCGGCACGCTCTGGCAGGACCTTCGCCTGATCGAGGAGCTCAGCGTTCAGCAGAATCTCAATGCCGCCCGCCTGGCCGCGTGGGGTTGGCCTCGGGCCCTGCTGAATCTGCTGCTGCCCCTGGAGACTGAGGCCAACGTCCAGGCCCTGCGCCAGGTTGACCTCGATCCCGGCCTGCTCGGCGAGCCCGTCGCCGCCCTCTCGGGCGGGCAGCGTCAGCGGGTGGCCCTGGCCCGCCTGCTGCGCCAGGAGCCCACTCTGCTGCTGGCGGATGAGCCTCTGGCCAGTCTGGATCCGCGCCTGGCGCAGGATCTACTGGCCCTGTTGCTGGCGCAGGCCGAGCCCCCCCGAGCTCTCCTGCTGAGCCTGCATCGGCCCGATCTGATCGGCGGATTCTCCCGGGTGGTAGGCCTGCGCCAGGGCCGGGTGGTTGTTGACGCCCCGCCCAGTGCGATCAGCCCGCAGGATCTGAAGGCTCTGTATGCCAGCGAGCCCCAAGTCGGCGAGCCCCAATGACCACGCTGCCGGCGATGGACAGGCCCTGGCTGCGGCCCGCTGTGCCGCTCTGGGTGCTGCTGCCGGCGCTGGCGCTGCTGCCAGTTATGGCCCTGCTGCCCCAGCTGATCCATGGCGGCGGCTGGGATTTGCTCGGTCGTTTCGCCGCTGCGGCGGTGACGCCCTCCCTGGACCCCTTGGTGGTGGGTTCCGCTCTGCAGGGGCTGGGGATCACCCTGGGCGTGGCCCTGCTCGGCTGGGCCCTCAGCCTCGGCCTCGGGCTGGCGCTGGGCCTGGCCAGTTCCCGCACGGTGTGGTGGACCTGGGGCGCTGGGCCTGCTCCGGCTGGGCTGATCCGCCGTCTGCTGGCGCTGCCCCGCTCGATCCATGAGCTGCTCTGGGGGCTGTTTCTGCTGCAGCTCGTGGGATTACAGCCGGCGGTGGCGGTGGTGGCCATCGCCCTGCCCTACGGCGCCCTGGTGGCCCGCGTCACCGCCGACCTGCTCGATGCCCTGCCCACCCGCAGCCTGGACGCGTTACGCGCCAGTGGTGCGCCCCCTGGCGCGGCCCTGCTCACGGCCATCGGCCCGCCGCTGTTGCCGCAGGTGCTCAGCTACGGCGGGTACCGCCTCGAATGCGCCCTGCGCAGCGCCACGCTGCTCGGGGTGTTCGGTCTGGGGGGGATCGGCACCGATCTGCGGCTGACTCTGCAGTCGCTCGCCTTTCACGAGCTCTGGACCAGCCTCTGGCTGCTGCTGGCCGCGATGCTGCTGCTCGAGACCCTGGTGGGTTGGCTGCGGCGGCGCTGGGGCATGCCGGGCCGTCTGGGCCTGAAACGGGCGAGCGTGGGCCGACGGGGCCGCGAGATCCTTCTCACCGCCCTGGCCTTGCTGCCCCTGCTGCTCTGGACGGCGGCGCGGCTGGAGGTGCGCCCCCAGGACCTGCTGCAGTGGCAGGGCCTGCCGGGCCTGGGCCAGGGCGACTGGTCTGGGGTGCTGGCTCTGCCCTGGGCCGACCTGATCGGCACCACTCTGGTGATGACCCTGCTCGCCGCCGCCCTGGCGGTGGGCGTGGCGCCGCTGCTGCTGCTGCTGGCGGCACCCTGGGGCTGGGCCCGGGCCGCCCTGCAACTGATCTGGGCCCTGGGCCGGCTCTGGCCCCCACCCCTGACGGCCCTGCTGCTGTTGTTTCTGCTGCAGCCGGGTCTGATCACCGGGGCCCTGGCGCTGGGCTTCCACAACCTCGGCATCCTGGGGCGCCTGCTGCTGGAAGCGGTCGAGAGCACTGACCCGGGAGCTGAACAGGCCCTGCGTGCCGGTGGCGTCGGCCCCCGGTTGGCCCTGCTCTATGGCCGCTACAGCCGGCTGGCCCGCTCCTACCTGGCCTATGGCGCCTATCGGGCCGATGTGATCCTGCGGGAATCGGTGGTAGTGGGCCTGGTGGGCGCCACGGGGCTGGGCACCCAGCTGCTGGAGAGCCTCAGCGGCTTTGCCTGGGATCAGATCGCAGCCTTGCTGGCGGTCTACGCCGTTCTCACCCTGCTGGGCGAGGACCTCAGCGACCGGCTGCGCCAGCGCTTGCTGGTCGTCTGAGGCCAGCGCGGGCTGCGGACCCCAGAACAGCTGACCGGGAAACTGGCAGGGCTGCCGGATCCAGCGGCGAGACTCCCAAGCTCCGAGAACCCCCATGGTGTCGATCGTGCCCGGCCCGACCCGGATTCCCCGCAAACTGGTGGTGCTGGGAGACAGCCTGGTCTACGGCTGGGGCGATCCGGAGCATGGCGGCTGGTGTGAGCGGCTGCGGCGCCACTGGATGGGCCTGCCTCAGGGACCGGTGCTCTACAACCTCGGTGTGCGAGGCGATGGCCTGGAACGCCTCACCGCTCGCTTGCCGGGAGAAGTGCACTGCCGTGGCGAGCTGCGCCGTCAGCGACCCCAGGGGATCCTGATCGGCATCGGCCTGAATGACACCGCCCGGGTGGGCCGCTTGGATGGGCGGGAGCAGCTGGAACCGGAGGCCTTTCTGTTCGGCCTGCAGCAGTTGCTGCGGGAGGCCCGGCGGATCGCGCCGGTGCTGTTGCTGGGGCTCACCCCGGTGGATGAGGCGGTGATGCCCTATGCCGAGGTTCTTTGGTTTGACCTGGCGTCGGTGCGGCGCTACGAGGGGCTGCTGGAGGAGGCGGCCATGGAGGCGGACGTGCCCTTTCTGCCGCTGCTGGAGGCCCTCACGGCCGATCCGCGTTGGTTGCAGTGGATCGAGCCCGATGGGCTTCACCTCAACGCCGAAGGCCACCGGCAGGTGTACGAGCGGGTGAGCCGCTGGCCGGCGCTGCTGCGCTGGGCCGAGCTGGATCCCCGCGCCACCGTCACGCCGGCTGTTTGAGGCGGCCAATATCACCCGAATGGGTGAGCAGGTTTCACCGGATCAGGGGATGTGGGCGCCTGGCCTCCAGACCGACCGTGAAAGGACGGACGTGTTTCCCCCATGGTCGGCTCGATCGTTCCCCTGTTTCGCTCGTCATCCCCGGCAGCCTCCACGGCAGCCAGTGCCGCTGCCGCCAGTGCCCCAGCCGCGCCTCGGCGCTGGGCTGGCCCGGCGGATCCGGCGGCCATCAACCGAGCCTGGTTGGCGGCCTACGCCTGCAGCAGCGAAGCCCATGTGCGGCTGCACTGGCGCAATGCCCTGGTGCAGGTCAATCTGCCGCTGGTGCGGCTGCAGGCCCGACTCCAGGCGGCCAGCACCGATCTGCCCCTGGACGATCTGATCCAGCTCGGAGCGATCGGCCTGCTGCGGGCCGTCGAGGCCTTTGACCTTCAACGTCGCGTCAGCCTCAGCAGCTTTGCGGTTCCCTACATCCGCGGCACGATGCAGCAATACCTGCGCGATCGGCACCGGCCCCTGCGGGCGCCCTGGCGCCTGCGGCAGCTGCAGCAACGGGTGGAACGGCTCCAGGCCCTGCGGCTGCATGCAGGCCAGCCACCGCTGTCGGCTGCGGAGCTGGCCCGCCAGCTGTCCTGCAGCACCGAAGCCCTGCGGCAGGCGGCGGATCTGCAGACCTGCGAGCGGTTGCGCTCCCTCGATGCCCCGATCGGCGGGGATGACGGCGAGGGCTGCAGCAGCTGTCTGCTGGACCAGCTGGCGGATCCGGCGACCTCAGTCTCTGCTGATTTCGAGTCGGTAGCTTTCGAGTCTGCAGCTTTCGAGTCGGTGGCTTTCGATCCGGCGGCATCTGCCGCTGCAGAACCCACCGAAAACGATCAGGATCCTCAAGATCACACCATTTTGAACTGGCTGCGGCAGCGCCTGGCACAGCTCAGTCTTCAGGAGCGGCAGCTGCTGAACGGTCGCCATCTGCAGGGCGACACCTGGGTGGCCCTGGGGCGCGAGCTCGGTCTTCATCCACGCATGGCCCAGCGCCGCACCGACGCCCTGCTGCAGGGGCTGCAACGGGAGGCGCAGCAGTGGCAGGAGCTCAACCGCCCGGCAATGCAGCAGAACTGAGCAGACGCGCCGCCCCCATCGCCAGCAGGGCGGCCACCAGGGTCTGGAGGCCATTGATCACTTCGTTGGTGAGCCAGGCGACCCGTTGCTGCACGGTGGCACCGAGCCAGCTCTCCAGCAGGGTGGCCGCCAGTCCCACGGCGGTGACCAGGCCCCAGCTGAACCCGTCCGGCAGCACGCCCAGAGCCAGCAGGATCAGGGCCATCAGGGCACTGCCCGCCAGGCTGGCGGCCGTGCCTTCGAGGCTCACGGCCCCTTCCGTGCCGGGCGGTACCGGCCGCAGGCTGGTGATCAGCAGCGTGTGCCGGCCCCAGCGCTTGCCGATCTCACTGCCGAAGGTGTCCGCCAGTTTGGCGGCAAAACTGGCGGCGAAACCGATCAGCAGCAGCGGCCGCCAGGCCGGCGGGCTGAGCGGCACCAGCACCGCCAGAACGGTGCCGGTGAGGGCCGACCCCCAGACATTCTCCGGGCCGCGGCGACCGCCTCTGGCCTCGGCGAGACCCTGCTCCTGCTTGCGGCGCAGCCCCAGACGGGTGACGGCCGACCCCAGGGCGAGGTAGGCCACCACGGCCCACCAGCCGGCGGCCCCGAGGCAGCCCCACAGCAGGGTGCCGAGCAGGCCGGCATGGATCCAGCCTGCACGGGTGAGCAGCGGTAGGGGTTGGGCCAGGCTGATCAGGATTCCGTTCACGGCGAGGGCCAGCAGCCAGTGCGCGGCGGTCTGGGCCGGGATGGCGTTGCTCAGCACAGGGCCAGGGTCGATGGATGTGTTGCACAGATCTAAGCGCTGGGGGGATCGTGCCGCCGGGAGCGGATAATCGGGCCAGTCTTTCGACGCCGCCATGGTGTTCAAGCTCAAGCCGTCGTTCTTCCTTGAGCTGGGCGGCGACGCCAAGACCCCAGAAGACAAGAAGCCCGCCGTGATCGTGGCCCCGGTCGCACCGCCTGCGGCTCAGGAGAAGGCTGAGGCCAAAGCCGGCAAGGCTGAAGCCAACGCCGCCAAAGCCAGCAAGGGCAACGCTGCCACTTCCCCTGAGGCGGTCGCTGTCGATGGCGAGAAGGCTGCCCCCGCCGCCGGTGCTGAGCTCACCACTGCTGAATCCATCGCCGCCGAGCTTGCTGCCGCGGCTGCCAGCCGTCCGGCCCCGACCCTCGCGACCTTCGCTCCTGATTGCCTGGTGCCCGGCGCTGCCGTGACCCGTCGCCGCCGTGGTGGCGCCAACCTGGCCGGCTTCCGCAGCATGGCCGCCGGCATGTTCCGCAGCTGAAGTCTGCGGGCAGCTGAATCCTGTGAGCAGCAGAATCCTGTGGGCGGTTGAAGCCAGGGGCATCGCCGCCCCGGCTCAGGTCTGATTCAGCTGCGCCCCAGCCGCTCCCGCCAGGCCACCAGGCGGGCCACGCCGGCCACGGCAGCGGTCGAGCTGCGCAGGATCGTGGATCCCAGCTGCACCAGCTGCCAGCCAGCGGCCACTGCGAGTTCCTCCTCGTGCTCAGACCAGCCCCCTTCCGGCCCGATCGCCAGGGTGATGGTGGTCGCAGCCGAGGATGCCGCTGTCGGGGATGCCGCAGCCGGGGATGTCGCAGCCGGGGATGTCTCAGCCGAGCAGACGGTCAATGCAGGTGTTGGACGATCCATGGGCTGCCAGGCCGCACAGGCATCCTCCAGGGCTGGCAGCTCTCCCTGGCGTGTGGTGGCCAGCAGACCCAGGCCCTCCACCGGCGCGGACAGGCAGGCAGCCGCGCTCCGCAGCGGTTCCCAGCGCGGTAGCCACAGGCGCTCGCACTGCTCCGCTGCTTCTCGCACGACCGCGCGCCAGCGCTCCGGAATCGCCGTGTCCGCCGCATCGCCGCGCCGGACGCTGCGCTCGGCCTGCAGGGGTCCCAGTTGATCCACACCCAGCTCGGTGGCCATGCGCAGCACCAGCTCCCCGTCGCGCCGTGGCATCGCCAGGGCCAGGCCGATCCGGAGGGAGGTGGGGGCCTGGCGCTCTAGGGGCTGCCCCATCGGCTGCTCCAGGTCGGCGCGGCCCGGCTCCTGCAGCTGCGCGGTCCAGAGGGCCCCGCAGCCATCCACCACGGCGAACCGGTCGCCGGGCCGCAGTCGCAGCACCCTGCTGAGGTAGTGGCTCTCCTGGCGGCTGAGCACGATC
The DNA here is from genome assembly GCF_025128095.1 of Synechococcus sp. CS-1328. Taxonomy (GTDB): domain Bacteria; phylum Cyanobacteriota; class Cyanobacteriia; order PCC-6307; family Cyanobiaceae; genus CBW1002. The sequence continues at coordinate 154,228 of NZ_JAHLYT010000048.1, forward strand.
CCAGCCTCGCCGCCCTGCCGCAGCCGGTCCGGATCGATCAGCAGGCGGCGCAGTTCCCGGGCCATCGCTCTGGCTCACCCCCAGCCGCGACCCAACCGGCGCCTCATTCGTCCTCCAGCTGGGGAAAGAGGCTGTCCGGCTGCTCCTCGATCGGCCAGTCCTCGTTGATGCCGCCCACGACCACCTCCTCGATCTCGACCACGTCCTTGTTGAGTTGCCGCAGGGCATTGAGCAGCACGTCCAGGGCGAAGACATCGCTGGTCCCCATATCCACCCAGCAGCGGGCCCACTCTCCCTGCAGCTCCAGCGGCCCCATGTTGTGCATCAGGGCGGGCAGGGCCTGCTGCGCCTCCTCCTCGTCGACCACCAGCCAGCTGAGATCGGCGGCCTCCTCATGCAGTTGCAGGGTCTCGGCATTGAAACCGCCGAGCTTGCCGAGGAAAAACCAGCTGTCGAACACCGTTTCCACGTAGCCCCGCTCCCCGTGGCCGAGGGGATGGGAGAAGCGCATCCAGATCCAGCAGTTGAACGGGTCGACCTCGCGGAAGCGGATCTCCATGGGGCAGTGCGAACCGGTGGGGTTGCGATCGTTGTCTCCCCATCAAACACGCCGCCTCGACCCGCCGACTCCGGCGGCGGCCCAGCATGCTGGTGCCATGCTCGAGCTTCAGAACCTTCGTTATCAGCCCGCCACGGCTGCCACACCGGTGCTGCACGACGTGAGCCTGCGGCTGGAGGTGGGAGAGCCGGCCCTGGTGACGGGCCGCAGCGGCTGCGGCAAGACCACCCTGCTGGAGGTGATCAGTGGACTGGCCGAGGCCGATCGCGGCCGCATTCTCTGGAACGGCGAACCCCTTTCCAGCCGCAGTCGGCGCTGGCTCTGCGGGCTGGTGTTCCAGTTCCCGGAACGCCATTTCCTCGGCCTCACGCTGGGCCAGGAGCTGAAGCTCGGCCAGCGGCGCCTCACCCAGGAGCGGGCCGAGGCGGTGCTGGCCAAGGTGGGGCTCATGGGGATCTCGCTGCAGCAGGCACCGGAGCGGCTCAGTGGGGGCCAGCAGCGCCGGCTGGCCCTGGCGGTGCAGCTGCTGCGCGATCCGCGGGTGCTGCTGCTGGATGAACCCACCGCCGGGCTCGACTGGACCGTGCGCGATGAGGTGCTGCAGCTGCTGCGCAGCATCGCCCGCGAACGGGCGGTGCTGGTGGTGACCCATGAGCCGGAGCTGTTCGGTGATCTGGCGCCCCAGCGCTGGCTCCTGGAGAACGGCACCCTCCAGACCTGCCAACCCCACCAGGGTCAGTCGGCGCAGCGCTCGATCGCCCGACTGGGCTGACCCAGGAGCCAGCCCGTCCAGCCGGAGGGTCAGGACAGCCCACCGCCGCAGCACCCACCTCTGCATCGCCTACGGCCGCATCGCTCTCCGCCGCAGAGCACTCCCTACGATGCCCTCCAGTTCGGTTGCGGGCAGGTCGGTGTGATGGGCGATCAGTTGGTGCGTGCCACCGCCGCCGGGGGCGGTATCCGTCTGGTGGCGGTGACCACCACCGTGGCCAGCCGCTACGCCCGCCGCCGCCACGACCTCTCCTTCCTCACCACCGCCCTGCTGGGGCGAGCGATGACCGCCGGTCTGCTGCTGGCCAGCTCGATGAAGGTGGCCCATGGCCGGGTGAATCTGCGCATCGCCTCCGATGGCCCGCTGCGCGGCCTGATGGTGGATGCCGGCCGCGACGGCACCGTGCGCGGCTACGTGGGTCAGCCCAGCCTGGAGCTGGATCTGGTGCACGATGGCGATGGCGGCTCCCACTTCGACTTCCGCACGGCCACCGGCACCGGTTACCTGCACGTGGTGCGCGACCTGGGCGAGGGCGTGCCGTTCAGCAGCACGGTTGAGCTGGTCAGCGGCGGCATCGGCGAGGACGTCGCCTCCTACCTGCTCCATTCCGAGCAGACCCCCTCGGCGGTGTTCGTGGGGGAACGGATCGACAGCAGCGGCGTGCGCTGCGCCGGAGGGGTGCTGGTGCAGGTGCTGCCCAAGGCGGCCCGGGAACCGGCCCTGGTGGCCCTGCTGGAGGAGCGCTGCCGGGAGATCAGCGGCTTCAGCAATCGGCTGGCCGCCTGCGAGGGCAATCTCAAGGCGCTGCTGGAGGACATCTTTCCGGATCTGGATCCCCAGCTGCTCCAGGAGGGAGAGCCCCATCAGACGGTGCAGTTCCACTGCCCCTGCAGCCGCCGCCGCAGCGTCAGCGCCCTGAAACTGCTGGGCCGCGACGAACTCAGCGCCATCCTGCTGGAAGACGGCCAGGCCGAGCTGGTCTGCCACTTCTGCAATGAGGCCTACCAGGTCGAGGCCCCTGAACTGCAGGAGCTGATCGACGAGCTGGCTGTGGCGTAATCCTCACCCGATCAGCAGGGCACCAAGCAGCAGCAGCAGCAGGGCCGGCAGGCTCTGCACCTGGAGGGGTGTGAGGGGCAGGCCCATGGGCAGGGACGGGTCGAGGCCACCGGCCAGCAGTCCGCCGATCACCAGCCCGATCGCGAGCAAGGCCAAACTCCAGCCGACCGCCACCAGCAACCGACCGAGCCGGCGCTGCAGGTTGATCACGGCCACCCCGGTGGCAAGGGCCAGCAGCAGCTCCGGTGCTGCGCTCGGGGTGAACAGCAGCAGGGCCAGCAGCGAACCGATGCCGGCCAGGGGAATCCAGAGCTCGGCGCCACTGGCCAAGCCCAGACTGGGCAGGCGCAGGGCGGCGCCGGAGAACTTGGGAACGGCCAGCTGCGGCAACTGGGGCAGGGCGGGCAGGGCCGGCCGGGCAGGCGGCGGCGAGGCCTGTTCCCGTTGGGAGGCGGAGCGGGCCGCGAAGCTCACCCGCCCCTGCTGCCGCTCCTTGAGGCGCTCCATCAGCACGGCGTCGTAGGCGGCCTCGATTCGGGAGCGGGCCAGGGGGTCATCGCCCACTTCGTCGAGCCGCGCCAGCTTGGCGGCTTGCACGGCATCGAAACTGGCGTCGGCCGCGATGCCGAGCCGCTCATAGGGGTCGGAGGCATCGGCCGCCCGGGACGGCTGATCGGAACCTTGATTCATGGCCAGCTCTGCGTATTCAGGAGCGTATCGAGAACCGGCCACCCTGGGTGGGCTGCCCCTGGTTGTTCAGCTCAGAACAGGGGATCGCTGCACTGGTATCCGGACTCTTGCTGGAGGCGGCGACGCCAGGCTTCAGCTTCGTCGACAGGCAGACGGTGGCGATGCTTCAACAGGGGCATCTGGGGAGGGAGATGGCTGCCCTCCCGCATCTCCACAGCCCCCTGGGCAGGGAGAAAGTTGACGTAATCACAGCCCCCGTCGCTGCGGGGACGCACCAGCCAGACCGGCAGGGGCATGACTATGACCTTCTGTTGCAGAACCTTTCGGTTAGTGAACAGCAGTCTGGCGGATCCTGCGCCCAAGCGCGACCCCCACCGCGTGCTCGGCAGTCCGTCTGCCCCCATGGGCTGCCTTCAGAGCGCGATCGGCTCGACGCCACTGACCACGGGGGCCACAGCGCTCAGTTCCAGCTCGGGATGGTCGTCGTGCAGCTGGTTGAGGTTCCAGGTGTTCTTGAACAGCAGCACCGGCCGGTCCCAGGCATCCCGCACCGTTTTGCAGTTGAAGACGCGGCCCACCTGTTCAAGCGCCGGCCAGCCCCCCACCACCCAGCGGGCCACCGAGAAGCCCAGGGGCTCCAGGCGGGTCTGCACGCCGTACTCGTTCTCGAGGCGGTATTGCACCACCTCCAGTTGCAGCTGGCCCACGGCCGCCAGGATCGGATCGCGCTTGCTCTGGTCGGTGTCGTAGAGGATCTGCACGGCACCCTCCTCGCGCAGCTCGTTGACGCCTTTGCGGAAGCTCTTGAAGGCTGAAGGGTTGGGGTTGCGAAGCCAGGAAAAGATCTCCGGGCTGAAGCAGGGGATTCCCTCGTATTCCACTTTGGGGCCCACATAGAGCGTGTCGCCGATGGCGAACATGCCCGGGTTGTTGAGGCCGATCACATCACCGGGGTAGGCGTCTTCCACGACCTCCCGGTCCTGGCCGAACAGCTTCTGCGGCCGCGAGAGGCGAATCGCCTTGCCGGTGCGGGCGTGCTGCACCGTCATGTCCTTCTCGAATCGGCCGCTGCAGACCCGCACGAAGGCGACCCGATCGCGGTGACGGGGATCCATGTTGGCCTGCAGCTTGAACACGAAGCCGCTGAAGCCGGGCCGGATCGGATCCACCGTGCCGGCGCTGCTGGTGCGGGCGATCGGCTTCTGGGCCAGTTCGAGGAAGGCATCGAGAAAGGGCCGCACGCCGAAGTTGGTCATGGCCGACCCGAAGAACACCGGGCTCAGTTCACCGGCGTGCACCAGTTCGAGGTCGAGGTCGGCACCGGCTCCATCGAGCAGCTCCAGTTCCTCCAGGGCTGCCGCTAACAGATCCGCTTCCACCAGATCGCTGCTGGCGGCCTCCTCGACGGACAGCAGCTTCTCCTCGCTCTGGCGGCCCCGCTCAGCCCGCTGAAACAGGATCACCTGCCGGCTGCGGCGGTCGATCACGCCGCGGAAGCGATCGCCGCTGCCGATCGGCCAGTTCACCGGCCAGCAGGCAAGACCGAGCTCCGTCTCGATCTCATCGAGCAGCTCCAGGGGTTCGCGCCCTGGCCGGTCCATCTTGTTGATGAAGGTGAAGATCGGGATCTGCCGCATGCGGCAGACCTCGAACAGCTTGCGGGTCTGGGGCTCGAGTCCCTTGGCCGCGTCCTCCAGCATCACCGCGTTATCCGCGGCGGCCAGGGTGCGGTAGGTGTCTTCGGAGAAGTCCTGGTGGCCGGGGGTGTCGAGCAGGTTGATCGTGCTGCCGCTGTAGTCGAACTGCAGCACTGTTGAGGTGATCGAGATGCCGCGCTGCTTCTCCAGCTCCATCCAGTCGGAGGTCACCTTGCGCTGTTCGCCCTTGGCCTTCACGGCACCGGCCTGCTGGATCGCGCCGCCGTAGAGCAGCAGTTTTTCGGTGAGGGTGGTCTTACCGGCGTCCGGGTGGGAAATGATCGCGAAGTTGCGGCGCCGGCTCACCGCCTCGGCCAGGGCGGCGAGCTCGGGGTCGGCGGCGCTGCTGGCCGCTGCGGAGGGGGACTGGGCTGTGCTCGTCATGCACCCCAGCCTGACAGGCAGCCCCAGCCCCGGGCACGGGCTGCTTCGTTGCCTGCGCCGCGATGACCTGGCGGCCCGGCTGGGGGGCGACGAGCTGCTGGTGATGGTGTTCGGTATTCAGGACCTCGCCAACGCCGAGGCCCTGGCGGAGACGATCCTCATAGCGGCAGCTGAGCCGATCGACAGTCTGATGCAGCAGGCCGATCAGGCGATGTATGAGGCCAAACGGCTCGGCCGCAACCGGCTGGTGCCGCTCCAGCCGCCAGCCGCTGTCCTGGAGCGACCGACTTAACGCTGGCCCCAGACCTCCAGGTAGCGGTCGTCCAGGGGGGCCACCCGCAACCCTGTCAATCCCGCCTGCAGCAGCTGCGCTTCCACCTCCTCGGGGCGGAAGGCCGCATGCAGCGAAGCCAGGTAATCCCGCTGCAGGATCTCTGGCGCCTGGCCCAGGTGGCGGTGCAGCAGATCCTCAGCGGCAGCCGCTGAGTCGGGTCGTCGCAGATCCTTGATGTAGACGGTCGCCCCGGGTGCGGCCAGCTGCCGAACCGTGTGCCAGAGCACGGCCGGGTCATGCAGATGGTGCAAGAGGCTGTTGCTGAGCACCGCCTCGCAGGCCCCGCTCAGATCACTCTGATCCAGGGCATCGCAGGGCAATACGAGCTGACGGAATTCCAGGCTTGCAGGGAAATCCCCCTGCCTGTCCAGCCGTTCCCGGGCGATCGCCAGCATCGCCGCGGCCCCGTCGATGCCCACCACATGGGCCCCGGGATAACGCTCGGCCAGCAGAACGCTGATGTTGCCGGGCCCGCAACCGAGGTCCACCAGTAAGCCGGGGCATCGGCCTGGCGTGAGGGTTGCCAGGATTTCAGCGAAACGATCCACCACCAGCCTGTCGGTGGCGGTGAAATCGGCCGCGGCATAGGCCGTCGCCTGGGCCGGTTCGTCCATCAGCTCCGGCTCTGGCTGCCTCGGCATCGGTTCGGGATCGGGGCGGGGCATGGCAAGCGTGGCGGCGAAGGATCCCAGCCTGCTGCGGCAACCGCCAAGCCACATCCGCTGTTGGTCCGCCGCGCCCGATCGGACCTGACCACTGCCGCTGGTGCAGGGTGAACCTTGCTGCCCCCACCAGTGGCGTTAAGGTGGCCTTCACGTACCTGGCCTCAGCAGCGGTGACCCTCACCCCCCTTCGCCCGGAGTCGCTCCAGCAGAGCGATCCCCAGTCTGTGGCTGCCGGTGCGGCGGCGGCGGTTGAACGCGGCGAGGCTGGCGGCCAGCAGGGTCAGTCCCAGACTGATTTCCCCGCCACCGCGCCTGCGGCCAATCCGGTTTTTTACCGCACCTATTCCCGCAAGACGGCCACCGGCCGCGAGAGCTGGCATGAGGTGGCCGAACGCAACCTGGCCGGGCTGCGCAGCCTCGGGAACCTCTCGGAGGAGGACGTGAACCTGCTGCGTCGGATGCAGCAGCAGCAGATGGCTCTCCCTTCGGGCCGCTGGCTCTGGATCGGTGGCACCGACTGGATCGAGCAACCGGAAAACTTCTCAGGTGCCTACAACTGCACCTCCACCAACCTGGTGGATTGGGAGGCATTCGGTCTGATGATGGACCTCGCCATGATGGGCTGTGGCACCGGCGCCATCATCGAGCCCCGTCTGATCAACCGGCTGCCGGCGGTGCGCAACCAATTGGTGATCACCGGGGTCAGCGACATCGGCGCCACCCCCGCAGGCCAGCGGCAGGAGACCACCAGCCACACGATCGAGGGCCACAAGGTCCACATCCGGGTGGGCGATACCCGCCGCGGTTGGGTTGACAGCTATCAGCTGCTGCTTGAACTCTGCAGTGACCCACGCTTCGGCGAGGCTGAACAGGGCGGCACCGTCGAGATCTCGGTCGATCTCTCCGATGTGCGTCCCGTCGGTGAAACCCTCAAGGGCTTCGGCGGCATGGCCAACCCGGTGAAGTTGAAGGATCTCTATGGCCGGGTGGCCAAGATCCTCAACAAGGCCCGTGGCCGTCAGCTCAGCTCTGTGGAGTGCTGCCTGCTGATCGATGAGGCGGCGGTCACGATCGTGGCGGGCAACATTCGTCGCAGTGCCGGCATGCGTCAGTTCGCCGCCGATGACCTGCCCGCGGCTGGCGCCAAGGAGAACCTCTGGCAACAGGATGCTGCCGGCAACTGGCGGATCGATCCCGAGCGCGACGCGCTCCGGATGGCCAACCACACCCGCGTCTTTCACACCCGCCCGAGTCGTGAGACGGTGCTGGAGGCGGTGATCAAGCAGTTCCAGTCCGGCGAGGGCGCGATCCAGTTCGCCCCTGAGGCGATCGCCCGCTCCAACGCCGATCTGCTGCCCACCCCGGAGCTGCGCAGCGAGTTCATCGAGATCTATGTGGATCAGGGACGCGAGGAAGCAGGCCGCTGGCTGACGCTGCATCATCCGGAGATCAGTCCGGCCGAACTGGAGCATCGCCTGGGTCGCTACGGCCTCAACCCTTGCGGCGAAATCCTCGGCGACGATTTCCATTGCAACCTGGCTGAGATCCACCTCAACCGCATCGATCCTGCCGACCACAAAGCCCAGGAGGAGGCCTTCACGGCCGGTGGCCTGGCCGTGGCCTGCCTGCTCAACCACCGCTTCGAGGTGGAGCGTTACCGCCAGAGCCGCGCCTGGGATCCGATCGTGGGGGTGAGCTTCACCGGCCTGTTCGACTTCTTCGTGCACGCCTTCGGCACCCCCTGGCTGAACTGGTGGGAAGCTGGCCGTCCTGCCACGTCCGAGGGCCTCAGTTTCAAGGCCCAGGAGGCCGCCTACCTGAGCCGCTGGAAGGAGATCGTCAACCAGGCGGTGTGGAACTACTGCGATCGCCACGGAATGCGCCGCCCCAACCGTTGCACCACGGTGCAGCCAGCCGGCACCAAGAGCCTGCTCACGGGTGCATCCCCCGGTTGGCATCCGCCCAAGGCCCAACGCTTCATCCGCCGCATCACCTTCCGCAAGAATGATCCGGTCGCCCTGGCCTGCATGGATTACGGCTACACCATCGTCCCCAGCCAGAGCGATAAGGATGAGCAGGGCCGGCTCCTGGATGATCCGTTTGATCCCCGTTGCACGGAGTGGCTGGTTGAAATCCCCACCCAGGTGAGCTGGGCCAACATCCCCGGTGCCGACAGGGTGGAGATCAACAACTTCTCTGCCTTAGCCCAGTTTGATTTCTATATGCAGGTGCAGCAGCACTACACGGCGCACAACACATCGGCCACCGTGGAGTTCCGTGAGGATGAGATTGAGCCCTTGGCTGATGCCATTTGGCAGGCCATTGATGAAGGAAAGGGATATATCTCTGCGGCTCTACTGGCCCGCTTCGATGCCAACGCTACCTTCCCGCGATTGCCGTTTGAGCCGATCGATCATGCCACCTACGAACGCTTGCAACGTGAGGTGGAGCAGCGTCGCCATACGGTCGATTTCTTCGAAGCTCTGCGGCATTACGATGGTGGCGAATTGATCGAAGCCGGCCCGGCAGGATGTGATTCTGATAAGTGTCTGTTGCCGCTGGCCCAGCCCACATAGCCGTTCCAGATCAGATGCTGCCAGCCAAAGTCTGGTGGCATCTCAGCCTGGAATGTTGCGATCTTGAGCGCGCCCACGATCAATCTGATTGGCTTTAAGACTTGGATTGGTCCTGATTGGCTTTAAGTCTCAGATTGATCAGTCAATGCCGAACTGATGAAAGACACAGCGATCACGTCCGCTCTGCTTGGCTTCATAGAGAGCGGCGTCGGCACGTGTGAAGGTCTCCACGTAGGTTTCTCCAGGTTCGTGCTCTGCCAAGCCAGCACTCATGGTGACGCGCAATTCTTGGCCGTCTGCAGAGATTGTCAAGTTGCGCACATTCTGCAGGAGGCGGCTGACGATTTCCAGACTGGTCTTTGCACTGCTTCCGACGAAAAGAGCCAGAAACTCTTCTCCGCCCCAGCGGGCGCAAAGGTCGTATTCGCGCATGCCACCCCTTAAGACTGCAGCCAGCTCAATCAAGACACGATCGCCCATGTCGTGGCCATAGGTATCGTTCACGGACTTGAAAAGGTCTGCGTCAAAGATGGCCATGCAGTAGCTAGTGCCATGCCTGGAAGCGCGTTCATCCTCATCTCGGCAGCGATCAGCCATTAACCGGCGGTTGGGAATCCCGGTGAGCTGGTCATGGGTTGCCGCTTCATGCAGGCTTTGATTCAGATCTTTCAGCATCGCCTGATAGCGATCTGAAATTTTGATCACGCGCTCCAGTCGGTGCAGTTGCCTGTCATAGCGGTGCAACAGATTTGAGTGATGATGCGACGAAGCAGCGGCAGCAGCAGCAGCAATTTCAGCGGTGTTGTGAGCAGCACCATCGGAAGGTTTGTCAGTAGCGGCCTCAGCAGGGTGGTCAGTGTCGGTGACGTGCTCCAGCTTCGTCAGCTGCAGAGCCATGCGCCGCCAAAGTTGCTGGAGTGCGTCATGTAGAGGGTGGCCATGATGGGCTTCATCCTCCAAGAGTTGCTGCACCAGCAGCTCTAGCTCATCATTACTCTCCTTGGCGGTCATGATGATCAGCTCTCTATGGTCATAATATCAAAAGGAAAGGAGTAGTCTTCCTTGAATTCCTCGCCTAGCTCGGCAGAGCGTGGATTGCGAGTATCGTAAATCCAGTGAACAGCAACATCTCCTCCTTCATCGAAAGCAGTTTGGAGAAGGTCAAAGATATCGATCATCGCTCGAATGCTGCTGGTATTGAGATAATTCAGTTTTAGGTTGATCCTCAGCGGCATCTTGCCAGTTTCCAGATAGTTCTCCACCCAAGAGATCACCTGGTCAAAGAGTTCGTAGGTGTTTTCCGGATAGGATTCACCGGTCATCACCAGCAGCCCCGCTGCCCAGTCAGCATCGATCGCAGGCGTCGACTGGCTGGCGGGAAGGCTGAGGTTTGGGCCGGTCGGCGAATCCATAGGCACTCAGATGATGGCGCGAAGACTGAAGAAGGCTCGTCCGTCGTCCAGCAGATCTAGGTTAGCTTCCAAGGGGCGCGAGGCGATCCGGGCAATCTGAATCAAGCCAAGGCCGGCGCCTGTGACAGCCTCTTGATTGCGTGGTTGACGGAGTTGGCTTTTATAGAGTGCCTTGAGCTCCATCTTATCAAGTGCTGCAAGCTCCATGATTCGCTCCAACAGCTTTTCCCCATCAGCTTGCTCCACCACATTGCCAGCCGAGACCGAGTAGTGCAGCTCATCAGAGGCTGCGATCACGACGGTCGCGGTTGAGTCGGCTTCATTGTATCCTTGCGAATTGGTGTAATGACGGATATTCTGGCTCATTTCCACGTAGACACTGAACACATCAATCGCAGCTGTCTGGCTGGCCTCGATGGATTCAATGTGATTTTTCAAGGCCAAACCGATCTCGCTGATGAGGCTGCGAGAGACGGGACCATTGAAGCAGATGAAAATACTTTCAGCGCTAAAGTATTGGCGTAAGGCTGACAGATTTTGGATCGTGATTGTCATGGCAAGATCCAGGACCGTGGCAGAATCCTTTCGGGCAGACTTAATGGTTGCATGCTCATGGTGGATGAGGGGCTGTCCGTAGAGAAAATGATTGGTATTGACATCTACGGGAATCGAAACGACAACACGGTCACGTCGTCACGCTGGGGAAGAGCACCACGAAATTCAGCCAGGCTCTCTGAGAATGCCCGGCGCTGATCGGGAAGGGGCTTGGCGGCGTGCTGGAGGAGCCAGGCAGAGAACCGTTCGCTGCCCAGGCCGAAGCCATACTCGCCACCGGATTGGTCAAGATAGCCATCAGTGGTGAGATAGTAGGTATATCCCTGACGCAAAGGAACATCATAATCTTGATAGGCTCCAATTCGGCGATCACAGATGGCGCGATTGTCTCCTTTTTGCTTGATGACATCAACGCCGTTGCTTGCGTAGAGAGTGATCTTTGCACCTGCAAAGCGGATCAAGCGATTCTGAAAATCAATCAGAGCCAGGCCCATGTCCATGCTGGTGGCGATCGCCCGACTCAGCTGAGCATCTCCGAGCAGGCTCCGCATCGAATGGTCGATGGCCCGAAGCAGTGCCGCTGGGGAATCGAGTCCCATCTCCTGAACGGAACGATCCACGCCAGCTCTGGCCATCATCGTCATCATGGCTCCGGGGACGCCGTGGCCGGCACAGTCGGCCACGCCGACAAGGCAGCGATCGGGCTCAGTATGGAGGATGTAGTAATCACCACCAACGGTGTCACGAGGCTGCCAGAGGATGAAATGATCGTCGCCAAAGACATCTTTCAGCTGACGGTCGGGAAGAATGGAGCGCTGCAGCAAGCCCGCATAGCGAAGCGATTCTGAAATCTGGCGATTGGCATGAACAAGCTGCTTATTGGAGGAATCAATCTCGTCAAACGCCTGCCGCATGTTGGAGAGCAGGAGGTTAAAGGTGTGGGCAAGCAGGCTGACCTCGTCTTTCCCTTTGACGGTGAGATAGATATCGTGATCATTGCTTTCAATCCGGCGGGTTTCCTCGACCAGCCGGGCCAGAGGTGCAACGATCCGGGCGAAGATGATGCGATAGGAAATAATGGCAAGAACTGCCAGGATGAGCGTCAGCAGCAGGGAGACATAAACTGAAGATTGCTCGGCAGTCTCTCCTCTGAGCAGGGTAAAATTATAGATAATCAGATACAACAGCACTCCGCCGTTGATCAGGGCGATCAGGGCGAAAGTCTTCTGGATCGAGAGGTGCTTCTGAGGGGCCATCAAGGTCCGACTGGTGTCTGCTCCGAATCGGGGGAGAATCATCTCCTCCGATTCGGGAACACGATGATCGGAACGGTAATAGATTTTATCCATGTCTGCTGCTTGTCCAGCGAAGGAACTGCCTCGGAGCTTGTGCCGACGTTGCGGAACCATGACGGTGGAAGCGGCAGGGAGGGAAATGCCTGTGGGACAATGGTGCAGCATTCGGGCAGTGGCTGCTGAGCCTCAACCCGAAGCGACCCCTGGAGGGGTGGTCGAGTGGTTGATGGCTCTGGTCTTGAAAACCAGCGAGGTGAAAGCCTCCGCGGGTTCGAATCCCGCCCCCTCCGCTTTTCAGCTCCTTGAGGCCTCGCTCGAGCCCTTTGAAATGGCGGATGGTCGCCTTGGGGTTGGTTTCGCTTCGGGTCATGTCGCCACTTGCATCGACCCCCCGACTGTCTACCCAGCACCGTAGAGCCTCTGACTCCTGCCATGGTCAGAGGCCTGCAGGTTCTTCGCCGAGCCGAGCCTGGCTGAGCCGGAGTGATCGCCGCTCTGGATCACGGTGACGCATCACAGCCAGGGATGCAGCGCTTCAGACGGCCACGGAGGCGACGGACTTGTCTTCGGTGAGCCGGGTCTCGATGCTGGGAGGCAACCAGGCCGGATCGTCCAGGGCGGCGTGGAGGACATCCATCACCTCCAGGACCTTGGTGGTTTCGAGCAGATCGAGTTCGAGTGTGTCGGCCAGATGCTCGAGGATCAGTTGCTCCTGTTCGAGCAGGGGACCATCGGAGCGCATGATCTCCGCCGCCATGGCATAGGCGGTGTGACGTTGCCGCGGGTCGAGAACACTGGCTGCACGCTCCATCAGCCCCTCAGCTCCGAGCCGACGCAATTCGGCCAGCAGGTCATCCATCAGCGCAATCATCTGGGCTTCGCTGCGCTGGTTGTAGGGAGCCCGATAATCCAGCAGGTGGCGCAGGGAACGGGTGCCGGCGCGGGTGAGGCTGCCATCCCAGGAGACAGCAGCCAGTGCCACGGCGGCAAGGGCGGTGGGGGAATCCATGGAGCGGATCAGAGGAAGATCATCTCTATCACCAGTCAGACCCCCGCCGCACTTCGGTCGCCATTGCAACAGGCCCGGCTGTCTTGTCATGCAGATTCATGTTGATGCCCCACGTTGATGGCTTTCGTTGAGCCGGTGTGATTGGCATCTCCTCACATGGATCACCCTGTGGGACGCGATGGACACAGTTCAGGTCCCGGGCGCCAGATCTCAGCCTGTTGCACTACAGCCCAGCGACCGTCAGCGAAGGTTCTGCAGACCAGCGACCATCAGCTGCGCCTGTGACAGTCGAGCCTCTATCAATCGAACGCCTTGGACGGGCATTGCTTTCGAATACCGCCGTAGAAGAGCTGGTTGAAGCGATCCTCCCCCAGCTTTTCGACAAAATCAGCCTGCTTGGGGTACTGACCGAAGATGAAGCCGATCGCCATGCCTTCGTAGAGCCCCCGGTCGTAATCGGTCATCCGGCCGGGGTTTTCGGTTTTCATGCTGCCGCAGTAGAAGTCGACGGCCTGGCGCACCAGAAATTCGTTGTCGGCGGCCTCGGCAGTGGCCGCAGGACCCAGGACAAGGGCGAGGGCCGTGACCGCCATGGGCGCCAGTCTGTTCAGCAACGAGTCCCGCCTGCCAGTAGCTGGCTCTGGCGCAGGCCGGTCGGTTGTTGCTGCGCTGGAGCCAGTTGCGTGCATGTCAATCAAGGCTGACTCCCGCGTCAATCCCGGAGATCTTCCCATGCCTCCCCAGTCGGTTGCCGCGTCAGTTGGCTGTTTTGTCGGATGGATCTGCCTTGCTGGGAGGACTGACCAGAGGACTGGCCGGTTCCGGTTCGGCTGGTGAGTCGACCAGCAGGGGAGCGGCGAACATCTGCAGCAGGCGATTGGTGCCGGCGGTGAAGCGGCGGATCTCGCGCAGGGCTCCCACCAGTTCTGGTGTGGTCGTCTGCAGCACCTGATCGACCCGGCTGGAGGTCAGCCCCAGCTCAGCGCCCGTGCGCTGGTAGGCGCGCAGGGTGTCGCGGGTCAAGGCCGCCGTGCTGCCGGTCTCACGGTCGAGGGTGCCGGCCAGGCGACTCACATCCGCCAGTGTGCCGTTGAAGCGTCCGATCGCGCCGGGCAGGTCCTTCTCCACCACCTTCACGGTGCTCTGCAGGGTGTGATCCAGCTGCAGGCGTGTCTGGGCCAGCTCCTGCAGGAGATTGGCCACATTGGTGGGTGGGTCGTAGGGGATCAGCAGATCGCTGCGCACGGCCGCAGAGCCAGGCGGCCTCGGATCGGGGGAGATCGCGATTTCGCTGTCGCCGATCACGCCGGGCCGGGTGCCGTAGGCGCGGCTGCGTGGGCCCAGCAGCGAGCGATAGCGCCCCACGATGCGCAGATCCACCACCACCACACCATCCGGCCCGAGCTGCACCCGATCCACCCGGCCGATGCGATAGCCCGAGAGGGTCACATGCACCCCTGGCCAGATGCCGGTGGCATCGCTGGTCCGCAGGCGCGCTTCAAAGCTGTTGCGCCAGCGCAGCTGTTCGACAAGCATGCCGCGCATCACCCAGCCGCCCATCAGCAAGGCGCCGAGCAGGACGAGCCAGCCCAGACGGCTGACCACCGGTCGATCGAGTCGTGCCGGGGGGCGGTCAGGGGTGGCGGTCAGAGGCTCTGTCATCGCACGATTCCGTGGATCGGGTCGATCAGGGTGATCCAGGCCGCCTCCAGGGCGATCACCATCAGAAAGCACTCCGGGATGGCATCGGCGATCAGGCGGGGCAATTCCTCGAGAGACGACTGCAGCCGGCGGCCCTTGCGCAGGCACAGCGCTTCGGCCGCGACGGCAAACAGGGCCGTGCGCAGCAGGGTCTGCACCAGATCAGCCGGGCTGATCTGCCCCACCAGCTCGCTCAGCTGCCCCGCGGCATCGATCCGTGGAGTGGCCACCACACCGGCCAGCAGGACGGAGCCCACGAAGTAAGGCAGCAGCAGCATCGCCGTGATCGCCGCCGCGGCCAGTTCCCTCCAAAGGCGCGGACCGCCGGCATCGGGCGGTTCACCCCGCTGCATCTGGTGCCAGCGGTGCCGCGCCGCCAGACCCACCCGCAGCGGTGCCGAACGACTGATCCAGATCAGGTTCACCCCCACCGGCCCGAAGATCTGAAGCGTGCCGATCATCAGGGCCTGCAGGCTGAGGTTGCTGTTCTGGCCCAGGGCGCTCGAGACCATGGTGGTGAGGCCGTAGCCGAGGCTGGCGCCCACCAGCACCGCCAGCGGCGCCGCTTCGGCCAGCTCCTGGCGGATCCGCACCAGCATCCGATCGCCGATGGCTTGTGGGCGTACCAGGATGCCATGGCCGCCAAAGCAACTGCGCTGCCGCGGCATGCACCGGGTCAGCCGAGACGTGTCAGCAGAGCCGCAGCTGGGTGGCATAGGGGCCCAGCCCGTCGAGGCAGGCCCGGCCGCAGTGGCAACCGAGGCTGAGCGCGGCGGCCAGGGACCAACCGGCGGCCAGGCCGGCACTAACACCGGCGGCGAAGCTGTCACCGGCTCCGTAGCTGTCGACCACGGGCTGCAGCTGGGGTAGGGCCTGGAAACGCCCGCCTGGTCTGCAGTGGCCACCGGCGGCGCCTTCGGTGCCGATCCAAAGGGCCGGGGCTGGATCGATCGAATTCGGCGGCAACTGCTCGCCAGGGTCAAGGGCGCTGCCGATCAGGGCATCGAGAGGCACGCCCGCCTGCTGCAGCACCGGCAGCTGCAGCCGCGGCGTGGCCGCCAGCCACGACGCCCGCCGAGCCAGGCGCAGGGCCTCCGGATCGGCCGCGGTGACGAACACCCCCCGCATCGCCGCCAGCCGAGCCCAGGGCAGGGGATCGCTGGCTCTGGGCGCGAGTCGCTCGCCGATCACGCAGATGCTGCGTTCACCGCTGGCATCGCTGAAGCTCATGCCCCGGCGGGTGGGGGCATCGCGCCAGGCCACGTGCAACTCCAGCCCCAGGGCTTCGAGCCGTTCGGCGGCCTGCAGCCCGACGCGATCGCGGCCGAGTGCGGTGAAGAAGGGCACACGGGCGCCGGTGAGCCGGGCCAGCTGCACCGCCAGCACGGCCCCTCCGCCAGCGGGTTCCTCCGCGAAGGCGCTGGCATGCTGAATCACTCCGGGGCGGGGCCATTGCGTCAGCCCCAGGAAGCTCACCACCTCCACATGGCCCACCACCGCCACGGGCAGGCACGGCAGGTCAGTGAGCGGCAGATCTGAGAGCGGCAGGGCAGCGAGCGGCAGCGGTTCGATCACGGAGCCGTGGTTTGCTGGTTAAGAACGACGCAGCACCGATTCAGGGCACCCATGGCCTGTCCTACCTGCGGCAGCTGGGCGGTACGCGCCGATCGCAGTCTGGCGGGCCGCATGGTGTGTGGCCGCTGCGGTCGTCCCCTCACCGGCACGGTGGTGGAGCTGGCGCCGCATCGCCGCCGGCGTCGCGGCTGGCTGCGGTGGATGCCGCGCCTGCCGCGCATCACCCTGAGGCGGCGCTGGTGGGCTCTGATCGCCCTGCTGACGATCTCCGCCCTGCTGGCGGCGCTTCCTGAACAGCCTTCGCGCCCCCGTTCCCCCTCCCCGCGCAGCGCCCCCGATGCCCCCCTCTCCTGACCCCAGCTCCACCCGAGCTGTCACCCTGGCCAGGTTCGCGGTGCGCTGCCTGCGGATTGGCGCCAGCAGTGTGGCCTTGGTGGCGTTGGTACGGCAGCAGTGGATCGGGGCGGCCTGCTTCGCGGCGGCCTGGCTGCTGACGCTGCAGGCGCAGCGCTGGCTGCCCGAGCCGCTGGAGGCTCAGCCACCGAACGGCTGACTGTCACACCCTGATCAGAAGGCTGCCACCGGCAGCGTCACCCCCTCCTGCTGCAGCCGCACCTGGCGTCGCATCGATTCCCCGCAGCTGCGGGGGGTGGGGAAGATCTTGCCGGGATTGGCCAGACCCTGGGGATCGAAGGCACGCCGCACCAGTTGCATCGTGGCCAGATCGTCGGGGGCGAACATCCAGTCGAGATAGCAGCGCTTGTCGTTGCCGACGCCGTGCTCGCCGGTGATGCTGCCGCCGGCCTCGATGCAGAGGCGAAGGATGTCGGCGCCGAGCTGCTGCACCCGGTCGCTCACGCCAGGGTCGTCGGCACGGTAGAGGATCAGCGGATGAAGGTTGCCGTCTCCGGCGTGGAACACGTTGGCCACCGGCAGCCCGTACTGGCACGCCAGCCGCTCGATCGCCGCCAGCACCGAGGGCAGGGCACTGCGCGGCACCACGCCGTCCTGCACGTAGTAGGTGGGTGTGATCCGGCCCACGGCTGCAAAGGCACTCTTGCGGCCCTTCCAGAGCAGGGCCCTGTCGGCCTCATCGGTGGCCTGGCGGATCGTGCGGGCGCCGGCCTGGCGGCAGAGCGCGCCGGCCAGCTCCACCGCCGCGCTCACCTCCCGCTCCTGGCCATCGAGTTCGATCAGCAGCACCGCCGCTGCATCGCGCGGGTACTCATCGCGGCCGAACAGATCGTCCACGGCGTTGACCGTGAAGTTGTCCATGATCTCCATCCCCGCCGGCAGCACACCGGCCGCCGTGACCAGGCGGACCGCCTCACCCGCCGCCTCCATCGAGGCGAAGTCGGCCAGGAGCACGGCCACGCTCTGGGGAGCGCGCAGCAGGCGCAGGGTGATGGCCGTGGCGATGCCGAGGGTGCCTTCACTGCCGATGAAGGCGCCGCGCAGGTCGAGTTCGGGCTGTTCGGCCAGGTCACCGCCCAGCCTGGTGATCGTGCCGTCCGGCAGCACCACCTCCAGCGCCAGCACGTGGTTGCTGGTGACGCCGTATTTGAGGCAGTGCACCCCGCCGGAGTTCTCGGCCACGTTGCCGCCGATCGAGCAGACCACCTGGCTGGAGGGATCGGGGGCGTAATAGAAACCGTCACCGGCCACGGCCCGGGTCACCCAGCTGTTGATCACGCCGGGCTGCACGGTGACCTGGCGGTTGTCGAGATCCACCTGCAGGATCGAGCGCATCCGGCTGGTGGCCACCACCAGCGCCTCCTGTTCGGCCACGGCGCCGCCGGAGAGGCCGGTGCCACTGCCCCGGGCCACGAAGGGGATCTGCCCCTGGTCGCAGAGGCGCAGCAGTGCCGCCACCTGCTCGGTGGTCTCGGGCAGCACCACCAGAGGGGGCTGGTGGCGGTGCAGGGTGAGGCCGTCGCTGTCGTAGGCCAGGAGCTCCTGCCGCCGTGCCACCACTGCCCGCGCCGGCAGGAGGCGGCGGCATTGCCGTTCCAGAGCGGCCCAGTCGATCGTCACACGCCCCTGTCAGCCACCAAGAACTTACCGAGGCTGCACGCGGGGGTTCCGTTCTGGGTCAGGATGGAGATCATTCCTGCGGTGTCGGGGAACACGACCCGTGGCAGCTTCCCCGCCGAAGCGCCACCTGATCGCTCCTGTCCGCCGGATTCTTCCACCGTTTTCGGACTCCGCCTTGACCTCGGCCTCCACCACGGCTCCCGCATCGGCTCCGGCCCTGAACACCACCCGTTCGGAGGAGCTCTTCGCCGCCGCCCAGACGCTGATGCCCGGCGGGGTCAGCTCGCCGGTACGGGCCTTCCGCTCCGTCGGTGGCCAACCGATTTTCTTCGATCGGGTCAAGGGGGCCTATGCCTGGGATGTGGACGGCAACCGCTATGTCGATTACATCGGCAGCTGGGGTCCGGCGATCTGTGGCCACGCCCATCCCGAGGTGATCGCAGCCCTGCATGAGGCCCTCGACAAGGGCACCAGCTTCGGTGCCCCCTGCGCCCTGGAGAACACCCTGGCGGAGCTGGTGATCGAGGCCGTGCCGTCGGTCGAGATGGTGCGCTTCGTGAACAGCGGCACCGAGGCCTGCATGTCGGTGTTGCGCCTGATCCGGGCCTTCACGGGCCGCGAGAAGATCATTAAGTTCGAGGGCTGTTACCACGGCCACGCGGACATGTTCCTGGTCAAGGCCGGCTCCGGTGTGGCCACCCTCGGCCTGCCCGATTCCCCCGGGGTGCCGCGCAGCACCACCGCCAACACCCTCACCGCTCCCTACAACGACCTGGAGGCGGTGAAGGAGCTGTTCGCTGCCAATGCCGGCGAAATCGCCGGCGTGATCCTGGAGCCGGTGGTGGGCAACGCCGGCTTCATCACCCCCGAGCCGGGCTTCCTTGAGGGCCTGCGCGAACTCACCAAGGAGCACGGCGCCCTGCTGGTGTTCGACGAGGTGATGACCGGTTTCCGGATCAGCTACGGCGGCGCCCAGGCCCGTTTCGGGGTCACCCCGGATCTCACCACGATGGGCAAGGTGATCGGCGGTGGCCTGCCGGTGGGTGCCTACGGCGGCCGCGCCGACATCATGGCGATGGTGGCTCCGGCTGGTCCGATGTATCAGGCGGGCACCCTGAGCGGCAACCCCCTGGCGATGACCGCCGGCATCAAGACCCTGGAGTTGCTCAAGCAACCCGGCACCTACGAGCGGCTCGAGACGATCACCAAGCGCCTCTCGGACGGCATTCAGCAGGGCGCCCGCGATGCCGGGCTGCCGATCACCGGTGGATCGATCAGCGCCATGTTTGGCTTCTTTCTCTGTGAGGGGCCGGTGCGCAATTTCGAAGACGCCAAGGCCGCCGACACGGTGCGCTTCGGCAGGCTGCACCGCGCCATGCTCGAGCGGGGCTTCTACCTGGCCCCCAGCGCCTTCGAGGCCGGCTTCACCTCCCTGGCCCACAGCGACGCCGACATCGACGCCACGATCGCCGCATTCCGCGAGAGCTTCGCGGCGATCGCCTGAGGCCTGTTGGGCTGCATGAATCGGCTGGATCCCTGGGGGCTCAGCCGGAGCTCAGGCAGCCTGAGCTCAGTCTTTGTCTGTGGCGCCGAAGCAGACCATCAGGGCATCGGCCCAGCTGTTGATGCCCTCGAGATGGTGATCGGGGGTCTCAGCGACTGCGCGAGCCTGCTCCCGCAGCAACGTGGTCTTGGAGATCGTGTCGCCCTGTTCTGCAGCGATCGCCACCACCTCGTCAAGACCGTTGGCGGCGTGCACCTTGTCCCGCAGGGCAGGGTCAGCGGCGAGACGGGCGGTGAAGGAGCGCAGGGCGGCCAGGGTCATGGCGGAACAGGAGAGGTCGGCCCCAGCATGGCCAAGGATTCGCGGCTCGACCGGCTACACCGCTCGACCGTTGCATCCGCTCCAACGCTGCGCCGCTTGTCACTGTGCCGCCTGACCGCAGCCGGTGACATGGAACAGACCGATCCGGATGGCGTGAATAGGTTGCGCTCAGTGGCTGGACGCCGATGGCGAAGGAACGCTTCTTCCTGGAACTCGAGCCCGCCGACGCCAGCCTCAAGGATTGCCCCCATGTGGTGATCGTGGGTGGAGGCTTCGCCGGTCTCAAGGCAGCCCACGTGCTGGCCCGCCAGCCGGTGCGGGTCACGCTGATCGACAAGCGCAACTTCAACCTCTTCCAGCCGCTGCTCTACCAGGTGGCCACGGGCCTGGTGTCCGAGGCGGACGTGGCCTCACCGCTGCGGCAGATGGTGGGCCAGGCCCCCAACGTGCAGGTGCTGCTGGGGGAGGTGGTGGATCTTGATCCGGTGGCGCAGGAGGTGGTGTTCAACGACCGCCGCTACCGCTACGACCACCTCATCCTGGCCGCCGGATCGGGCAGCACCTACTTCGGCCATGAGGAGTGGCGCCCACTGGCGCCGCCAATGAAGATCCTCGAGCACGCCGATGAGATCCGCCGTCGCCTGCTTGAGGCCATGGAGGAGGCGGAGCAGACCCCCGATCCAGAGCGTCGCCGCCTGCTGCAGTCTGTGGTGGTGATCGGCGGCGGGCCCAGCGGCTGCGAACTGGCCGGCTCGGTGATCGCGCTGATGGGCCATGCGATCGCCCGGGATTTTCGCCAGCTCGATCCGGCCGACACCCGCGTCACCCTGGTGGACCCCGGCGATCGGCTGCTGCGGGCCATGCATCCGAGTCTGTCGCGCCAGGCGGGCGACTACCTGCGCGGGGTGGGGGTGGAGCTGCTGCTGGGCGGGCGGGTGCAAAGCATCGAGGCGGATCGGGTGGTGGTGGGCACGGCCGCGGGCGAGCAGACCATCGAGGCGGCCACGATCTGCTGGACCGCCGGTGTGCGCGCCTCCCACCTGGGCCGGCTGTTGGCGGAACGCTGCGGCTGCCCGGTGGATCGGGGCGGCCGGGTGGTGGTGGAGCCGGATTTCTCCGTGCCGGGGCACCCGGAGATCCGTGTGGTGGGTGACCTCTGCTCCTACAGCCACACCGCCGATGGCAAGCCGCTGCCGGGCATGGCCGGCCCGGCCGTTCAGATGGGCGGCTGGGTGGCCCGCGACCTGCTGGCGATCAGCCGCGGCAGCCGCCATGCTGCCCCATTCCAGTGGCTGGATCTGGGCAGCATGGCGGTGCTGGGCCCCCTCCACGCCGTGGCCGACCTGCGCGGCCTGCGGGTGAGCGGCCCCCTGGGCTGGTTGCTGTGGGGGCTGGCCCACCTGGCCTTCATGCCCGACAGCGAAAACCGCCTGACCCTGCTCACCAAATGGCTCTGGCAGATCGCCACCCGCGAGCGCGCCGCCCTGCTGATCACCGGCCGCGCCAATCAGCACCTGCAGGTGGAGGTGGGTCTGGAGCGGCGGGAGGCGGAGGGGAAGCCGGAAAGTGCACCGGAAAGCAGCGCCGAATGAGGACATGACGCCACAGCGTGATCGGCCGGAGGCCGCCTGTTCCTGCGGGGTGAGCGGGTTCTCCCTACGGTGGCTGCAAACCCGGCCCGCCCCCTGAGCGCCATGGAGCTCACCATCCTCGAATGGCTGCCCGTGGCCCTGCCGGCCTGGCTCGCCACAGCTGCGGTGTGGCTGGCGGGGGATTCCGGCCTGTTGCCCTGGGCCCTGCTGCTGCTGCGTCTGTTCCTGGGGGTGGCCTTCATCCGCCACGGCTGGCCCAAGCTGCGCCATCTGGATACCTGGGCACGGGCGCTGAACACGCCGGTGTGGCTCTGCTTTCTCTCCGCCTTCTCGATGTGGGGCTCGGGCATCGCCCTGCTGCCGGGGCTGTTCACGCCCCTGGCGGCTCTGGCCATCCTGGTGTCGATGGCCTACGCGATGGTGCTGGAGATTGCCAAGGGCACGCCCTTCATCGCCCCGGATCCCTATCAGATCCCTGCCGGCGACTACGCCGGGCCCGGTGGGGTGGGGGAGCCGCCCAGCTGGGAGAAGGCCGCCGTCTATGTGGTGATGGGGTTGGTGCTGATCTGCGCTGGCGGCGGCGCCCTCTCGCTCGACAATCTGCTGATCGCCGACCTGATCGAGGCGGCCCTCGACTGAGCCCATGCCCGCGTCGCTCCGCTTCTGGGTGTATGGCCCCTGGGCCGCTGCCAGCTTTGTGGGGGTTGTGGCCGTGCGCCTGCTCCGCGCCGACGACGAAAGCCTCCACCCCCATGGCTGGGGCCTGGTGGGAAGCGCGATGATCTGCTTCTCGATCGGCTGCGTGGCCAAGCTCTCCTGGGAGCTGGCCCGGGCCAACCAGCGCCTGGCCGAGGAGCGCCGGATGCTCGAACGTCTCACCTCCCGCTGATCCCCTGCCCGATGCTCCCGAACCGGTTGCTCCTGGTGGTCACCCTGCCCTGGCTGGCGGCGGCTCTGGTGGTGCTGCTGGCCTTGCGGCAACGGGACACCAGCCTCCGCTGGGACTGGGGGCTGTTCGGCAGTGGGGCCATCTGTTTCTCGATCGGCTGCCTGGCCCGCACCAGCGCGATGGTGGCCGGAGCTTCCCGCGATGGCTCCAGCGGCCCCGGCACGCCACCGTCACCGCCGCCGCCGTCGTCGTGATCGACGCTGGTGGGAAGGAGTGCCGCCCTCGTCGTCGCCGCCGTGGCTGGTTGCTTTCTGGGCTGATCACACAGGTGCTGATCGCGCCAGTGCTGCTCGCCCCGGGTCTGGCGGCGGCGGCCGCGGGCCTGCCGCCCCCCTCGGAGCTGTTGCTGCGCAGCCTGGAGCGCTTCGAGCGGGATGCAGCCGCCCTGGATCAGGTGGTTCCCGCCGGCGAGGTCGACCCCGCCGGTCTGCCTGGCTCGGCTGGTGGCGATGGCCTCAGCCCCGCCGAGCAGGGCCTGCTTGAGCAATTGGCCGCCCCTGCACCGGCAACGATTCCAGCCGCTGCCGTCGCCGTGACGATCGAGCAGGAGGTGCGCCTCAGCCTGCCCGTTGCTCTGGCGCTGGCCCTGCGCAACAGCCCGGCCCTGGCCCAGGAGGTTGCCAGCGTGCAGGAGCGCCGACAGTGGCTCCGCTCGGTGCGCGGCCGCTTCTGGCCGGAGCTGTGGCTGGAGCTCGGCGGCGGTGGCCGCCAGATGGCCAGCTACAACAAGGTGTGGCAAGACAACGCTGCTCTTTACCCAGCCGGATCGCCCTTTCTGGTGGATCCAAACGGCTGGAACCGGATCCGGGAGAACCAGCTGCTGGGCACCGCTGCTCTGGCGCTGCGCTGGGACCTGGTGAACTTCGAGCGGGGCGCCGCCCTGTCGGAGAATCGCCAGGAGCTTGAGGCGGCAGAACACCGCTACGCCAACCGCCTGCGCCAGCTGCAACTGGAGGTGAGCCTCAGCTTCTATTCCCTCCAGCTCGCCCAGCAGCTGCGGCGGATCCGCCAGGCCGTGGTCGACAACGATTCGGCCGTCTTGGCGGAGGTGATCGCCCTGGAGGGCAGTGGCCTGGTGCCCCGGCTCGATCGGCTGCGGGCCGAGGCCGCCCTGCAGCAGAGCCGTTACCGGCTGGCCCAGACCGAAGCCCAGCGGCGCAGCCGCCAGCGGCAGCTCAGCAACCTGCTGAACGTGCCCTTCACCGTGACCCTCACCACACCGGAGGCGGTGCGGCTGCAGCCCCCCTGGCCCCTGGATCTGGAGCGCACCGTGGTGGCGGGCTTCCGCGATAACCCGGAACTGCTCGCCCTGCAGGCTGCCCGTCAGGCCCTGCTGCGCCAGGCCGACCGCCGTGCCGCCGAGCTGCTGCCGCAGTTGCGCCTCTACGCCCGGGCCGGCTACGGCGAGGGGATTGCGGACAAGCCCGAGATCGAGCTGCGCGGCTGCTGCGCGGCCACCAACATCCCGCAGCTCTATCAGCAGAACGGCGCCTGGGAGGCGGGGCTGGAGCTGCGCTGGCGCCTGTTCGACGCCGGGGTGAGCAGCGGCGCTGCCGGAGCCAGCCGAGCTGCCGCCGACCGCACCACCCAGGCCCTGGCCGAGGGGCGCAATGCCATCCGCCAGCGGTTGGAGGCCGCCTTCTTCGATCACCGGGCCGCCCTTGAGCAGATCCTGGCGGCGCGGGCTTCCTATGGCTCCGCCCGCGAGGCCTTCCGGGATGTGCGGGCCCGCTACCAGCTCGGGCTGGCCAACTACACCGATGTGAGCGACACGATCCGCCTGCTCACCCAGGCGATGGAGGGGGTGGCCGAATCGATCACCCTGGCCAACGGCAGTTACGCCCAGCTGCTGCGGGAGCTGCTGCCGGTGCCGGATCAGCCCGGAGCCCCGGTGTCGCTGCCGCTGGTGCTGCCGGCCGCTGCCGCAGGGGAGTCGACGGGCTCCTGAGGTCCCTGCGGCGCCCTGGAACGCTCGCCGCGTCGTGCCTGCCAGGCCAGGAAGCGCCAGAGCAGCAGCAGCAGTAAGACCGCAAACCAGAACCACACCTCTGGAGCGTTGGCATGCAGCAGCACCACCAACAGGGCGATCTCCACGATCAGCAACGGCAGTTCCCGGCCCAGCGGCGAGCTGGACAGCTTCATGGCAGGGTTCCCCGCTGGCGCAGGGCCGGCACGTCCTGGCGCTCCTGGCCGAGGTTGCGGTAGGAGCCGGTGAGATCGCGAAACACCGGCAGCAGATAGCTGATCGGCGTCCGCCATTCCACGTATCCATGGGCCCGCAGCGTGAGCCCGGCACGGATCGGGAACACCGTGCTGCCGCGCGACAGGGTCCAGCGGTAACCGGCGGAGCTGGGGTCACTGCTGTCGGGGTCACTGTTGTTGGGGTCACTGCTGTTGGGGGCAGTGCTGCCGTCGGAGTTGAGCAGGATGTCGACTCGCATCACCGGACCGCGCTCTACAAGGGCCTCGGCCAGCTGGGGATTGCCCAGGGTGGTGTCGATATCCTCCCGGGTGGCCGGCAGCAGCCCCACCAGCTTCACCCGGCCAGTGATCCCCCCGAAGCGGCCGCGCTCATTCCAGTCGGGCACCACCTCCATCGGCAGCGGCGGCCGCAGCCGGCGGGCATCGGCCGGGGCGAAGTAGGCCACGGCCTTCAGGGGACCCTCCTCACCCTCGGCCAGGGTGCCGAGACGCTGGCCTGGTTTGACCGACTGGCCCCGCACCACCTGCAGATCCAGCAGGGTGCCATCACGATCCGCCAGCAGGGTGCCGTCGTAGGCCAGGCGGGCACGCAGCACCCGCAGGCTGCGGCGGCTGTCCTCAATCCCGTAGCGGCGCCGTTGCCGCTCCGTTTCGATCTCGAGCTTCACCTTCTCGAAGGCATCAAGGGCCTCCTTCTCGCGGATGCGCACGGTCTCGATCGCCACCGCCAGCTGGGTGCTGCGGTCTTCCGTGGCCACCACCTCCTCGGCCAGGGGTGCCACCACCCGTCGCTGGGCCAGCAGGCGGAAATCGGCCGCCTTCTGGTCGTAGGTGCGGCGCAAGGCCCCCAGCCGCTCCTCCTCCCGCCGCAGATTGGTCACCGCCGTGTCCCGCACCCGCCCCGCCGCCGCCAGCCGGATCCGGTCGCGGCGGCTCAGGTCGGCATCGATGCTCTCCAGCTCGCGCAGATCCCGCTCCTGCCGCTGCACCTCCTGCTCCAGGGCCGGCAGATCAAGGCGGAACAGCACTGTGCCGCGCCGCACCCGCTCCCCTACCCGCACCGGGATCGCCAGGATCTGACCCTCGGCGCGGGCGTCCACCACCCGGGCGGCGTTGGGCACGATGAACACCCCCCTGCCCCGCACCTCGGTGGGAACCGGCCAGAACAGCACCCAGGCCGCCGTGAGCAAGGCGACCCCGCCCTGGGCCAGCAGCACCTTTCCTTCCGGATCGGCGACCTGGCTCCCCAGCCAACCGCGCGTCATCTGTTGCTGATGCCGGTTCAGAGGCCCGGGCTGCTCTGCATGATGCCGCCATCGGCGAAGATCGTGGTGGCGGTGATGTAACTGGCGTCGTCGCTGGCCAGGAACGCCACCACATTGGCCACCTCCTCCGGCCGGGCCATGCGCCCCAGGGGAATGGCGGCATCCAGTTTCGCCAGCAACTCCGGGTTGTTCATCGTGGAGTCGTTGATCGGGGTGGCCACGGCGCCGGGACCCACGTTCACCAGGGTGATGCCGTGGGGGGCCAGTTCCAGGGCGGCGGTGCGGGTGAGCATGCGCATGCCGCCCTTGGCCAGGCAGTAGGGGGTGTTGTTCGGCATCGGCCAGTCTTCGTGCACCGAGGAGATGTTGATGATGCGGCCGCCGCCGCCCTGGGCGATCATCTGTTGGGCGGCGTACTGGGTGGCGAAGAACACACCGCGCAGATTCACATCGAGCACCTTGTCGTAGTCGTCGGGTGTGGTGGTGAGAATCGAGGTGCGGGTTTCGATGCCGGCGTTGTTCACCATCACATCCAGGCGGCCGTATTTCTCCACCGCCGCCTTCACCAGGCCCTGAAGATCATCGAGCTTCGAGACATCCGCCTGCACCCCATAGCTGCTGCCGCCGAAGGCGCCGATTTCCCGTTCGATCTCTTCGGTGGCCTCGGGATGGGAGCGGTAGTCGATCACCACCTTGGCGCCGCGATGGGCCAGGGCTTCCACGATCGCCTTGCCGATGCCGCTGTTCCCGCCGGTGACGATCGCCACCTTGCCTTCCAGCAGGTGGGCCAGGCTGCGGGCGGCTTCAGGATTGGCGGTGTTGGTCACAGTACCCACGGGTGACAGGGATGCCCTTGACGGTAAGCATGGGGCGATGGTGCGGCCCTGTGGCGGTGGCGACTGTGACTACATCCACACCCCCCCAACGGGTGGAGACCACGATGGGCTCGTTGATGCTGGGTTCCGGCCTGCTGGTGCTCGCCTTTCTGGCGAACACCGCCCAGAGTGCCTTCGGCAAGGCCCTCGGCAGCGGCATGGGGGCGATGCAGTTCACCTGGCTCACCTTCGTGATCGCCCTTGGGCTGATCCTGCCCTGGCTGCTCTTGCGGGGCGGGCGGGATCTGCGCACCAGCGTTCTGCATCTGCATGTGCTGCGCAGCTGCACCGGCTTGGCTGGATTCTTCCTGTTCATCACCGCGGCTCGGCTGGTGAATCTGGTCAATGCCAATGTGCTGCTGAACACCACGCCCCTGTTCATCCCCCTGCTGGCCTTGCTGGTGCTCGGTCAGCAGGTGCCCCGCGCCCTGTGGTGGTGCCTCGCGATCGGCTTCGCCGGGATGGTGATCGTGGTGCAGCCGAATGCCTCTCTTCTCACCCGTCCGGGTGATCTGCTCGGGCTGGCGGCCGGTCTGCTCTGCGCGGTGGAGTTTCTGGCCGTGAAGCGGCTGGACCAGAGCGAATCGCCGCTCACCCAGATGGCCTACTTCCTGATCATCGGCAGCATCGGCGCCACCGTGGCGGTGCTCGGGCCCTTGCGGCCGGCCGGCGTTGGCGCAGGATTGCTCAGCGGCATCGATTCGTCTCAGTGGGTCACGGTCGTGGCATCGGGCGCTTGCCTGGCCTGTTTTCAGTTCCTGTTGATCAAGGCCTACACCTATGCCGAACCGGGGGCGATCGGCGCCTTTCAGTATTCATCGGTCGTGTTTGCCGGTCTGATCGGTTGGATCTGGTTCGCCGAACAACCCACCCCACCAGTGTGGTTCGGCACCGCGCTGATCACCCTGGGTGGCGTGCTCAGCATCGTGCTGCAGCGGCCCGCAGCGGCCGTTCACCCCGCTTCAGGCACAGAAGCATGAGCCGGTCCATCCGCAGCATGAGCACGCCCATCTGCCCCTGTCCGCAGATCCAGTCCGTCGCCTTCACCTGCCGCGATGCCGAGCGCAGCGCCGCCTTCTTCTGCGACAGCCTGGGCTTCACGCTGCTGGGGCAGGACTGCATCGAGGGGGGCGCCGAGGCCGCTCTGCTGGGTCTGGGACTGGGGCAGCTGCGCCGGCTGCGGCTGGGGGTTGGGGAGGAGCGGCTGGATCTGCTTCAGGTGCTGGATCCGGGTGAGGGCCAGCGGCCGGGCCGGGAGATTCCTCCCGAGTCGCGCAGCTGTGATCTCTGGTTCCAGCACCTCTGCCTGGTGACGCCCGATCTCCAAGCCCTGTACGCGGATCTGCAACCGCTGCTGGCCAACGGCTCACTCACGGCCGTGTCGGAGGCCCCCCAGCGGCTGCCGGACTGGAACACCGCCGCCGCCGGCATCAGGGCATACAAATTCCGCGATGCCGATGGACATAACCTTGAGCTGCTGCAGTTCCCCGCCGACAAGGGCGATGGCCGCTGGCACCAGCCTTGCCCAGGCCCCATCCCCAGGCTGCTCGGCATCGATCACAGCGCCATCGCCATCGCGGACACCGCCCGTAGCCGCGCCTTCTACGCAGCCGTGCTCGGCCTGGAGGCGCTGCCTAGCGGCGAAAACAGTGGCCCGGAGCAGGACCGGCTCGATGGGCTGGCGGAGACCCGGGTGACGATCACGCCCCTGCGCTGCCCGCAGGGCATGGGCATCGAGACCCTGGAGTACCAGCCGCCCAACCGGGGGCTGCCGATGCCGCCCGATCAGGCCCTGCAGGACCTGGCCCACTGGCACATCCGTCTGGCGGTGAGCGATCTTGACCAGGTAGCTGCCCAGGTGGCTGCTTACGGCGGCCAGCTGCTATCAGGGGTGATCGACCTGGGCGAGGCTCTCCCCCCCTGGCGGCGCGGCCTGCGGCTGGCTGATCCCGATGGCCATCAGTTGATTGTCTTGGAGTGAGCGACCCGGTGTGATGGTCTTGGTGTGATGGTTTTGCGTGACTGTCTTCGCGTGAGCATCTGTGAGTAAGCATCTCCGAGTGAGTGCTTTCGAGCGCAGGGATTTCAGCGCAGCCGTTCGATCAGGTGATCACCTACCCGCAGGGCGTTGGCGATGGCAGTGAGGGATGGATTCACGGCACCGATGCTGGGCATGAAGCTGGTGTCCACCACGTAGAGGTTGTCGAGCTCATGGGCCTTGCAGTTCAGATCCAGCACTGAACTGGCCGGATCGGAACCGAAGCGGCAGGTGCCGGCCTGGTGCCCGACCGCCGCGATCGACATGGCACTTTTGATGTAGATCTGGCGCTCCACCAGATGCTTGCGCAGGTAGAGGCTTTCCAGCAGGCCGGTAAGCCTGTCGGAGAGGTGCTTGGCGGCGCTCTGGTTGTTGGGCGTGTAGCTGAGGTGGATGTGGCCCTGGCCATCCACCGTGACCCGATTTTCGGGGTGGGGCAGATCTTCCGAGGAGATCCAGAAATCGAGCGCGTGTGCCGCGATCCGATCCATCGACCAGCCAGGCATCAGGAAGGTTTCCAGAGGCGCGTAGCCCTTCATGATCGTGCCGTTCGTCTTGCCGGTCATCTGGATATTGCCCATCGGGTAGGCGAACTCGGCATCACCGAGATACCAGTCGTTGATCGACACCGTTTTCTGAAACACGGTGGTGTTGGGCTCATGGGCCAGGGCCACCATTGCCTTGCTGTTGTGGAACATGTAGTTGCGGCCCACCTGATCGGAACCGTTGGCCAGCCCCTGGGGGTGCTGGTCATTGGCCGATTGCAGCAACAGCCGGGCGCTGTTGGCGGCGCCGCAGCTCACCACCACCACATCGCCGCTCACCCGCAACGGCTCCCCATCCCGCTCAATCTCCACCGCCGTGATGCTGCGGCCGGTGGCATCGGTGCGCAGGCGCTGCACGTGGGCGCGGGTCAGCAGCGACACCGTGGCGGCGGCCAGGGCCGGGCGGATGCCGATCACCTCGGCATCAGACTTGGCGTGCATCAGACAAGGAAAGCCGTCGCAGCAGTTGCACTTGCGGCAGCGGCTGAAGGCCATGTTGGCTTCATCGAGCAGCACGCCGCTGGGGGCATGAAATGGATGCAGACCGGCCGATTGCAGATCATCCACCAGCCGCTGCATCCGCGGCTCATGGGCCACCGGTGGATGGGGATAGGGACCGCTGGCGGGCGGCTCGGTGGGATCTTCGCCGCGCAGGCCGTGCACGTGATACATCTGCTCGGCCCGCTGGTAGAAGGGCTCGAAGTCGGGATAGCGCAACGGCCAGGCCGGCGAGAGGCCGTCGTGATGGGTCAGCGCCTCGAAGTCCTGCTCCCGCAGGCGGAAGTGGGCGGCGCCGTACATCTTCGTGGCACCCCCCACCATGTAGTGACTGCCGGGCTGGAAGGGTTGGCCCCGCTTGTCGAACCAGGTGTCTTTCGAGACGTATCGCCCCTTCTGAAACACCTCCTCAGCATCCCAGTTCTGGGGTTCCTGCGGCAGCCAGTCGCCGCGCTCCAGCACCAGAATCCGCAGGCCACTCGTTGCCAGATGGCGGGCCAGGGTGCCGCCGCCGGCGCCGCTGCCGATGATCACCACATCGAAGTGATCGCCATCGTTCACCGTCAACTGGCGCGGATCAGGCAGGGCTGAAGTGTGCAGGGACGGACCGGTCATCTCCATGGGAACAGGGGAAACGGTGGAGAGGGAAAAGTGCGGTGAGCTGAGGATGCTCTGGCAGGAATGGTGTGATCAGTCGGCAGTTCTGATCTGTTGTCCAGAGCAGTTAGTTGTCCAGAGCAGTTGTCCAAGTCAATGGTCCAAGTCAATGGTCCAAGTCAATGGTCCAAGTCAGCTGTCCGGGTAGCGGGCCAGCTGCACCAGCATCTTGCAGACCATCGCTGTCCAGCCAGTCTGATGGGAGGCGCCGATGCCGCGGCCGTGATCCCCATCAAAGTATTCGTTGAACTGGATCAGGTCACGCCAGCGGGGATCGTTGCGGAAGCTGGGCGTGTCTCCCCAGAACGGCCGGGTGCCATCGGCTCCGAGCCGGAACAGGCCCACCAGGCGCTTCTCCAGCTCCAGCGAGACCTGCCAGAGATTCAGCCAGCGCCCCGAGCGGGTCGGGAATTCCACCTGGAAACTGTCGCCATAGAAGTGGGCGAATTTCTGGAGTGCCTCGATCAACAGATGGTTGATCGGCACCCACACCGGCCCGCGCCAGTTGGAATTGCCGCCGAACATCGCCACCGGACTGTCGGCCGGTGCATAGGCGAGGGTCTGGCTTTCGCCGGCTTCGCAATAGGTGTAAGGGTGCTCGCCGTAGACCTTGGAGAGGGAACGGATGCCGTGGGGTGAAAGAAATTCGTCTTCGTCGAACAGCCGTTCGCAGATGCGCTGCAACCGATCCCGGGGCACCAGGGCGAACAAGATCCGGTCGTTGTTCCAGAGGCCCAGATGCTCCGCCACCCAGGCCGGGGTAGTGCGCTCATGAATCAGCCAGGCCAGGGTGTTGCGTACATCCAGCATCGGCAGACGGAGCACGGTCTCCACATCGAAACTGGTCACGGCCAGCAAAGGAATCAGGCCGGTGATGGAGCGGGTGCGCAGATAATCAAAGCTGCCGTCTGGCCGCTGGATCACGTCGTAATAGAAGCCATCCTGCTCATCCCAGCTGAGCACGCTATTGTCGTCCTGGGAATTGAGCGCGATGGCAAGCTGTACATAATCCACCACGAAGCGCTCGCAGAGATCTGCCACGTCTGGTTGCTCGCGGCTGAGTTCCACCGCGATCTGCAGCAGATTGAGGCTGAGTGAGGCCATCCAGGCGGTGCCATCGCACTGCTTGATGTGGCTGCCATCGGCCAGGGGGAAGCGTCGGTCGAAAACGGCGATGTTATCGAGACCCAGAAAGCCGCCGTCGAACACGTTGTCGCCGCTGCGGTCGTTGCGGTTGGCCCACCAGCCGTATTCGAGCAGCAACTTGCGCAGCGACCTGGCCAGGAAAGCTGAATCGGCCTCCTCGTTGTTCTTGCGATCGATCTGAAAGATGCGCATCGCCGCCCAGGCCCCGATCGGCGGATTCGGATCCGACAGGGCCCATTCGTAGGCCGGCGTCTGGGCGTTGGGGGCGGTGTAGTGGGGGCTGCGCAGCAGCAGGCACTGCTCTTTTGCGGTGGTTGGATCTATGCCGGCGAAGGCCACCGCGTGGAACATCAGATCCCACTGGCAGAAATAGGGATACTCCCAGGCATCGGGCATGGCAATCACATCGTGCGCATGCAACCGCTGCCACTCGGCCGTCGTGCTGCTCCATCGTTGCGCTGGTGGGGCCGGCTGGGTTGGATCTCCCTCCAGCCAGCGCAGCACACTCCAGCCGTAGTACTTCTTGCACCAGAGCAGACCGGCTGAGGCCGCCAGAAAGATGCGCCGGTCGTCGTCCCCAAGCCCGGGAGCGCACTGGTTGAAGTAGTCGTGCCACTGCTGCTCCCGCAGGTTCAGCACTCGCGAGAACATCGCCCCAAAGGGATCCGGCGGCATTGGATCTTGATCCGGCGATAGCGGGTCGGCAGAAGCCGCGCCGGACTCGCCGTCGAGGGCCTGCAGCCGCAGATCCACCACCCACTCTTCGCCCGGCTCCAACATGCGCTGCAGCAGGATCGCCGCTTTGCTGCCGTTGCCGGCCGGGTTGACGGCGCCCGTCTCGCCCGCGATCACGTAGCGATGAAAGCCATCTTTCTGAAAGGGCGTTGGGTTGGGCTTGCCGTAAAGACGCTCGTGGTTGGTTTCGTTGTCGGTGAACAACCAGCGACCCGCTTCACCGCAGCGCAGGCCATAGCGGCCCAGGTTTGGAATGGCTTCGCTGATCAGACCATCACCGCTGGCCTGCAGACGATGCTCCACCTCTTCGGGATACCCCCAGCTCCAGGTGTTACGCAGCCAGAGGGTGGGCAGCAGGGTAAGGGGAGCGGCCACACTGGCCCGGTTCACGGCCCGCAGGCGGATCAGGAGGTCGGTGGCTGAAGCTTTGGCATAGGTGATCTCGAGATCGAAGTAGCGATCGTCCTCGAAGATGCCCGTGTCGATCAGTTCGTATTCCGGTTGATCGCGGCCGCGCCGGCCGTTCTCCTCCAGCAGTTGCTGGTAGGGAAACTCCCGCTGCGGATAGCGGTACAGGCCCCGCATGAAGGCATGGGTAGGTGTGTTGGCCAGGTGGAAGTAGTAGTCCTTGATGTCTTCGCCGTGGTTGCCCTCGGGGTTGCCGAGCCCGAAGGGCCGCTCCTTGAGGATCGGATCCACGCCATTCCAGAGGGCTACCGAAAAGCAGAGTCGGCACTCGGCATCGCACAGTCCCAGCAGACCGTCTTCTCCCCAGCGGTAGACGCGTGAGCGGGCCTGGTCGTGGGGAAAGGAGCGCCAGGCATCACCATCGGCGGAATAGTCTTCCCGCACGGTGCCCCACTGGCGATCCGGCAGATAGGAGCCCCACAGGTCCCAGGGCGCCAGCCCCTGATCCCGTTCGGCGATGCGGCGCGCCTCGCTGGAGTCGGCGTCGGTTGCGTTCGATGTGGAGCTGGCCTCGCTCATCGCAGGCTGGCCTTGAGGCGATCGGCCAGGCGCAGGGCCAGTGCGATCACGGTGAGACCCGGGCCCACCGCCGGACAACCGGGCAGGATGCTGGCGTCGGCGATCGAGAGGTTGGCCAGCTGATGGCAGACCCCATCGAGATCCACCACCGACCGGGCCGGATCGCTGCCCATGCGGCAGGTGCCGCAGGCCAGACCCATCACACTCAGCGGTGCCTCGCCACGGGGATACACCGGTGCCGCCTGCACCACCGTGGTTTCGGGATCGGCCTCCACCTTCTTCATGGTGTCGAGCCAGCGGTACACCAGCCGGTCGTGGGCCTCCAGGTTGTTGGCCAGGTAGTTCACCTGCAGACTGCCGCCTCTGCGCAGGCTGATGCGGTTATCGGGATCGGGCAGCACCGCGCTCATCGCCCACCAGCAGACGGAACGTTTGGCCAGCCACTCGAGGGCGCTGTCCGGCAGCAGACGACTCACTAGCGACAGCACCGGAGGTGATTCGGCGAAGAGCGTGTCCTGCAGCACGCCGCCGCCGTTCTGGATCGATCCCAGCGGGAACGACACATTGCGATCGCCCCAGTAGTAATCCGTCAGGCCCAGGCTGGGGCCGTAGCTGCCGCTGCCGGGCTGGCTGGCGCGCTGCAGCAGGGCGCTCAGCTGCGGTTTCATCAGGTTGCGCCCCACCTGATCGGAGCCGTTGGCCAGACCATCGGGATGGCGGTCGCTGAGGGAGCGCAGCAGGATGGCGGGAGTGTTGACCGCACCGGCCGCCAGCACGATCTGATGGCCGCGGAACAGCCAGCGCTGGCCATCGATCAGGGCCTCCACCCCACGCACCTCGGTGCCGCTGGGGTTGACATGCAGCGCCTCCACTTCGGCGCGGTATCGCAGGGTGAAGCCGGCTTGTGTGGCGGCCCGATCGATGCCGAACCGTTCGGCATCACCGCTGGGATCCAGCGCTGATGTGGACCAGCTCAGTGGCAAAGGATAGGGATGCAGCCCCTGCCGCTCCAGCCCGTGCTGCAGCTGCTCCAGCAGTGGATCGATAGGCCGTGGCGGGTGGGCATAGTCGCCCTGGCGTGGTGGTTCGCACGGATCGAGACCGGCGCGGCCATGGACGCGGTAGAGGGTTTCGGCACGGTCGTACCAGGGGGCAAGGTCGCCGTAGCGCAGCTCCCAGTCGGGGGCGACCCCTTCCTGCAGGGGCAGCCCGCTGAATTCGGCCTCCCGCATCCGCTGCAGGGCACCGCCCCAGATCTTAGTGTTTCCGCCCAGGGCGTAGACCATCTGCGGCGCGAACGGATCGCCGTCGCTGCCGAACCAGGGCTCGTCGGGGTGAAAACGGGGCCGGCGGAACAGGTCCACATCGACCAGGTTCTGCTCGGACAGGGGCAGCGGACCGCCCCGTTCCAGCAGCAGCACGGAATGTCCAGCCTCTGCCAGCTCACCGGCGAGGGTGCCGCCGCCGGCGCCACTGCCGACGATGACAACGTCGTAGAAATGGTCGTCGATGATCATGAGCGCTGCCAGACGTAGATCAGAACGAACAGCACGATCCAGATCACATCCACAAAGTGCCAGAACAGCGAGACGGCCACCACGCCGGTTTCGCCCTTGTCATAGTTGCCGGGGCGGAACGAACGCTGCAGCATCAGGCCCATCAGCAGGATGCCCGTGATCACGTGCAGACCGTGAAAGCCGGTGAGCACATAGAAGGTGCTGCCAAAGATGCCATCGCCCAGACCGAAGCCGAGGTGGAGCCATTCCACGGCCTGCCCATAGACGAAGAAGCTGCCCATCGCCATCGTGAGCAGCCACCACAGCCGGAAAGACACCAGCTTCTGGCGCTTGAGACAACGCTCGGCAAGCCAGGCCACCCCACTGCTGCTCACCAGCACCACAGTGTTCAGCAGGGGGTCGCGGATCTCCAGCCCCTCCACCCCAGCCGGTAACCACACCGGCGACGACATCTTGAACACGATGTAGCCGGCGAACAGGGCCAGAAAGATCACGCTCTCCGAGAGCAGAAAGATCACGAACCCGGTCAGGGTGTGATTGGCATGGCCTTGCTGCGACCCGCTAGCCGCGGCGGGATCGTCGGCAGGTAAAGGGGAGGAGAGGGTCATCGATCAGGCCTCCAGGGCGCGGGCGACATAGTGCGCTTCGTTCTCGACCAGGGGCTTGCCCAGGCCATAGCCGTAGGGGCCGCTGATCACGGTGGGAACGTCGTCTTCAAAGTTTTCGGCCGGTGGTGGTGAGGGCAGCAGCCACTCCAGCCCGATCGCCTGCCAGGGGTTGGGTGGCGCCTTCGGTCCGCGCGCCCAGGAGCTGACGATGTTGAGGATGAACGGAATCATCGCCACCCCCAGCAGGAAGGCACCGAGGCTGGCGAGCACGTTGGCGAAGGCGAACTCCGGGTCGTAGGACGCCACCCGCCGTGGCATGCCCATCAGCCCGGCCCAGTGCATGGGAATGAAATTGAGCTGGGCACCCACGAAGGTGAGCCCGAAATGGAGTTTGCCGAGGCCCTCATAGGTCATGCGGCCGGTGAATTTGGGGAACCAGTGGTAGATGCCGGCATAGATCCCAAAGGTGATCGTCGAGAAGATCACCGTATGGAAGTGGCCCACCACGAAGTAGGTGTTGCCCACATGAATATCCACCGGCACGGTGGCCAGCATCACGCCGGTGATGCCGGCGAAGATGAAGTTCACCAGGCCGCCCAGGCAGAACAGCATCGCCGTGGTGAGCCGCAGCTTGCCGCGCCAGAGTGTGGCGATCCAGGCGAACACCTTGATGCCGGTGGGAACGGCGATCAGCATGGTGGTGACCATGAAGAGGTTGCGCATCCACTGCGGTGTGCCGCTGTAGAACATGTGGTGCACCCACACGATCAGGCTCAGCACGGTGATGCCGAAGGAGGCGATCGCCACCACCTTGTAGCCGAACAAAGGCTTGCGGGCGTAGACGGGGAACAGTTCGGAAAAGATGCCGAACACCGGCAGCACCATCACGTAGACGGCGGGGTGGGAATAGAACCAGAAGAAGTGCTGATACAGCATCGGATCGCCGCCCCCTTCCGGTCGGTAAAAGCTGGTACCGAAGCTGAGATCGAACAGCAGCAGCACCGCCCCGGCGGTGAGCACCGGCAGACCCACCAACTGAATGGTCTGGGCGGCCATCGCCGTCCAGCAGAAAATCGGCAGGCGGAACCAGCCCATCCCCGGGGCCCGCATGCGGATGATCGTGGTGACGAAATTGATCGCCCCCATGATCGAGGAGATCCCCGACAGGGCCACCGCCAGAATCCAGAGAAACTGGCCGTTGATGAAGTGGCCAAGGGGGTTCTGGATGCTCTGGGGCGGATAGGCCCACCAGCCGGAGCCCGATGGTCCACCGGGCACCAGGAAGCTGGCCATCAGAATCACGCCGAAAACCGGAAATAGCCAGAAGGCCGCCGCGTTCAGCCGGGGAAAGGCCATGTCCGGCGCGCCGATCATCGGCGGGATCAACAGGTTGTTGAAGCCGTTGAGGATTGGAAACAGGAACAGGAACAGCATCACTGTTCCATGCATCGTGTAGAGGCCGTTGTAGACGGATGGATCGACCAGATCCGCCGCTGGTGTGATCAGTTCGCCCCGCATGATCATCGCCAGCACGCCACCCACCAGCAGATAGAACAATGCCGTGGCGATGTATTGGATGCCGATCACCTTGGCATCGGTGTTGAAGCTGAAAAATCGCTTCCAGTTGTCCGGCGCTCCAGGCACCGGCTGGGGTGTCTTGAGAACCCGCGGATCGAAGGAGACGGAGGACGACATGGTGGCAGGCTCAGGACACATGAACGGCGGCGGGATTGGTGCTCACATGCACCAGGGGTGGTGGGGCCGGCGGCACGGTGGCCCAGCCGCGATCTCCCTCGGCCAGTCGCTTCTCGTAGAGCCGGCGGGCCTCGTTGTAACCGGGTTTCAGCGGCTGCCGGGCGGCCTGCTCCAGCCAGTGTTGGAAGTCGGCCTCGCTTTCCACCACCACGTCGGTCTGGTTGGAGGAGAAGTAACCACCACTGAACATCGAATCGCGCAGCCGGTAGCGGCCTACGCGGGTGGGGATGAGGCTGTAATCGATCACGCTGCCGGGGATCATGTCCTGCTTCAACCGGAAGGCCGGGATGAAGAAGCCGTGGATCACATCCGTGGCGATCAGGTGAAAGCTGGAGCGCAGGTTCAACGGCAGATGCAGCTCGGTGCTGCGCACGCCGTTGGGATAGACGAACTCCCACGACCACTGCCGGCCGATCACCTCGATCGGGCCGAAGCTGCCGGCGGCGACGGAACGGCTGGATTCCGCTCCAGAATTCGCCAGCGCCATGGCCTCGGCAGTACCCGTGACACGCACCTTGCCGCCGAGGGTGGCGAGGGTGTCGCTGACGCGGATGGCATGCCAGGCGATCAGCATCACGATCACCAGGGGAAGGATTGTCCAGGTGATCTCCAGGCGCAGGTTCCCCTCGATCGGGTCGCCGTCGTCCATGTCGTATTTGGGCGCCCGGTTGAACAGCAGGGTCCAGCCGATCACGGACACACACCCCAGAAAGATGAAGGTGCCGATCCCCGTTTCCAGGGCGAAGAGATCATCCACGTAGGGCGCCGCCGCTGAGGCGGGCAGCGGCAGCCACTGGTGCGACCAGTCGGCCATGCGCAGGCTGGCGACCCCATCGAGCAGCAGCGCGATCGCCACCAGTCCCAGGGTCCTGGGGCGGAGCGGGCCAGCGCTGGCAGCGGAGAGGTTGGTCATGGCGGGGCGGGACTGGGCGGAACTGGACTGGGTGGGCTGATCTGGATTGGGCGGATCTGGACTGGAGGGATCTGGAGTGGGCGAAGCGGAATTGGCAGAGGCTTGGGAGCTAGAGGCGGAATGGCACGGTGCAAGACATCCAGAGGCGTCTGATGGTGATCAGGGCAGACCCTCACCCAGGGCGAGACCCGCCGCCAGCATTTGATCGGCGGTCACGTGCACACCGAATTCGGCGGCCAGTTCGGCGCCGAGGGTGCCGTGCAACCCCAGCACCGCAAATAGGCCCAGCCCCACCAGCAGGTAGCTCCATTGCACCTGGCGGCCTAGGTCCTGGCGCCAGCGAAAGCGCTGCAGGCCCCGCCAGATCGTCATCGCCACGATCACCAGCAGCAAAGCCACGCCGCCAACGCCGTGCCACACCATGGTGGCCATGCTCTGTAACCCAAGGGCGCTGGTCACATCGGGCAGCGGCACCGCCAGCAGCATCTCGCCGAAGCCTGCCGCCACGGTGAAGAAGCTGAGCACCGCACAGGCCAGCAGGTTGTACCAGCCCACATCGTGAAAGCCGGAGCGGGTGATCGGCAGCGCCAGGAAGCGGAACAGACGCTTCTCGAGAGGGTAGAGCGCACCCACCACATCAAAGGCAATGGCGATCACGAACAGGCCGATCGTGAAATGCACCAACGTGGGGTGAATTGGAATCGCATAGGGCAGCCCGTTCGGCCCCAGGCGTGCAGCAATCTGCTCGATCGGTGGTGGTTCGGGCAGGTAGAGAAGGGCCATCAGATCTGGGCGGCGCGCAGGGCTTCAACCACCTTCACCGTGTGCAGGCCGTAGATCCAGATCAGCTGGTTGCCGAGGGTGACCTGCACGGCCACGAGCACACTGAGCACGGCGCCGGCACCCAGAAACGGCAGGGGCAGGCTGCGGGGATCCCGGCTGCGGATCACATAACGCCAGGCGGACAGCACCGCGAGCACGGCGGCCAGAGACCAGCCGATCGTGCTGTGCAGATTGAGGATGTCGCGCGAGGCGCCGTAGGGCGAGGCCAGACCCGCCTCGATCTGGCCGAAGATGATCGCCACGAAGATCGCCACGGTGGCGACCAGCAGATTCCAGAAGCTCACCTCAAACAGGTTGGGCTTCCTGGCGAACACCCCGATGAAATCAAAGATCACGCTGATCACCGCCATGGCGATCACGAAGTGGACAACGATCGGATGGATCGTGTCCATCCAGGGCAGGTTGTGATCGTTGAGGGGGGGCAGCAGCTCGAGCATGCGGACAGCACCGGGCCGGCATCACACTCAACCTTGCGCGGAGTTGGCGCGCAGCGAGAGCTCTGTGATGGATTGCGACAGTTGCATCGGGATTTGAACACCGAAACTCGCGATGGCCGCGATTAGTTTGCCCAGACGCCCTTGTTGATTGTTGTGGCTGCTCCCGCCTCCCCCCTGCTGCGCTGGATCACCGCCGGACTGCTGTTTGCAGCTGCCGGTCTGGCGATCGTGTTGCCCTTCGTCTCCGCGACCCTGCTCACCATCGGCATCGGTGGTGTGGCGATTGCGGCCGGCATCTCTCAGTTTCTGCGCATCGGTGGCGTGCCCACCACCCAGGCCAAGCTGCTACGCAGTCTTTCGGGCCTGCTCTATCTGGCCGGTGGCGTGTGGATTCTGTTCTTCCCGGTGAGCAGCGAAGTGAGTCTCACCCTGTTCGTGGGCTTCCTGCTGGCGTTTGAGGGAGTGATGGAGCTGGCGGCGGCGGCCGGCAGCGCGGCTCCGGCCCGCA
Source organism: Synechococcus sp. CS-1328 (assembly GCF_025128095.1). Taxonomy (GTDB): domain Bacteria; phylum Cyanobacteriota; class Cyanobacteriia; order PCC-6307; family Cyanobiaceae; genus CBW1002. Next base: position 194,440 of record NZ_JAHLYT010000048.1, read on the forward strand.
GCCTGGTGCTAGTGGATGGCATCGTCACGGCGATCCTGGGCGTGATGTTGATCGCCGAATGGCCGGCTGACAGCCTCTGGGCGATCGGCACCCTGTTCGGCATCGCCCTGGCCTTCTCCGGGGTGAACCTGCTCACGGCTGCCCCTGCCGCTGAGTGAGCCAGCGGCCCTGGGCCTTCACTCCGCCACAGCGGCTCCTTCGGCGCGGCGCGGATCCGCGACTCCCAGGCTGCCGCCACCGGCTGCCTGGGGCACCACCTCCACACTGTTGGCCGATCCCATCGCCGCCGCCGCTTCCAACCGATGGCCCAGCCTCTCGAGCAGACGGCGGGTATCTGGGCTGAATCCCTGCTCCAGGCTGATCTGATCGGGCCAGAGCTGGCTGTGCAACCGCGGTGAGGCCACCGCACCGGCGAGGTTGAGCCCGAACACCAGGCGGTTAAGCAGCACCTGCAGAATCGTGGTGATGATGCGGCTGCCGCCGGGTGTTCCCGTGGCTAGCCAGGGTTGTCCATTGGCGCGGAACACCAGGGTGGGACTCATCGAGCTCAGCGGCCGCCGGCCCGGCGCGATCGCATTGGCCGTCCCCTGCCGCAGCCCGAAGGCATTGGCCGCACCGGCCAGGGCGGTGAAGTCGTCCATTTCGTTGTTGAGCAGATAGCCGGAGCCCGGCACGCTCACCCCGTTGCCATAGGCGAAGTTGAGCGTGGTGGTGAGCGCCACCATCCCGCCCTGGGCGTCTGCCACGGACAAGTGGGTGGTGTTGGTTCCCTCCCGGCCCAGGGCTGGTTCGGCCGTCAGCTCCGCCGCGGGCCGGTGCCGCCGCCGGTCGATGCTGCGCCTCTGGGCGGCGAGGCGAGCCGGATCGAGCAACCGATCCAGGGGCACGTCCACCTGATCGGGATCACCGAGCAGGGCATTGCGGTCGCGGTAGGCCAGATTCATCGCTTCCACCATCGGGTGGATCGTGGCGGCGCCATTGAGGCCGCTGGCTTCGAGATCCAGCGGTTCGAGCAGCTTCAGCAGTTGCAGCAGGGTCACGCCGCTGCTGGGGGGCGGCTGGGTCAATACGGTGGCGCCGCGGAACTCGCTGGTGAGCGGCCGCACCAGCTGGGCTCGATAGGACTGCAGATCGTCGTGGCGGATCAGGCCACCGCGCTGGAGCATCAATGCCACCAGGTTCTCGGCTGCGGGGCCCCGGTAGAAGCCGCGCTCCCCTTCAGAGGCGATGCGGCGGAGGGTATCCGCCAGGTCCGGCTGAACCAGCAGCTCCCCCGGCGCCAAGGGACTTGGTGGCGCCGTATCGGGCACGGCCGAGGTCGGGGCGGATGTCACAAAGAACTGGCGCCGGGAGGTGGGATCGGCCTGCAGCAGCGGAGCTGCGGCGGCGAGGGAATCGCTCAGAACCCGGCTGACCCGAAAGCCCCCCCTGGCCAACGCGATCGCTGGTGCCAGAACGCTCCGCAGCGGCAGGCGGCCATAGCAGCGCTGGGCCAGGGTCAGGCCCGCCACCGTGCCGGGCACGCCGGTGCTGAGCAGGCTGCGGGTGGCTCGCTGCCGATCCACCGTGCCATCAGGGCGCAGGAACAGATCGGGCCGGGCCGCCAGTGGCGCCTTTTCGCGGAAGTTCACCGCCACGGCGGTGCCACCCCCCAGACGAAGCTCGGGATCGCGCTCCAGCGGGCAGCGGCGGCTTGCCGCCGGCGATGCTCCCGGTAACCACAGCACCAGGAAGCCACCACCGCCGAGGTTGCCGGCCTGGGGCAGAGTCACCGCCAGGGCGAAGGCCGTGGCCACCGCCGCATCCACCGCATTGCCCCCGGCCCGCAGGGTCTCGGCACCCACTTCCGAGGCGAGGCGGTCTTGGCTGGCCACCACACCTCTGGGCGACCAGAGCGGATGAAACCGCTGCTGGCGTTCCTGCAGATCGGCGGCGGCCGGCTGGGGCGAGTCTGGAACTGCAGCTCCTGGCCTGGGCGAATGGTCAAGGGCTGAAGCGGAGCCAAGGGATGGGCTCAGAAGGGCCAAGACGCCTGCCGCCGCCAGAACTCCGATCGATGGGCGAATGCCGCCTCGGAGGTGGGATCGGCGGTTGCCGTCTCCGAGGTAGTGACGGGTGGCAGGCCCGGGCGAGCGGGGCATCAGACGTCTCCCTGCTCCATGGCGCCATAGCCGCCGCCGCCCGGAGTTTCCACCACCAGCCGATCGCCTGGCTTCACAGCAAGCTCTGCGCAACCCGCCACCATCTCCTGGCTCCCATCGGCACGCCAAAGCCGATCAGCACCGCAGCGACCCGGCTGCCCGCCCGCCAGGCCGAAGGGCGGCACCCGCCGCGAGCCGCTCAGCAGTGACACGGTCATCGGTTCCAGGAAGCGGAGTTCGCGCACCACCCCATCCCCGCCGGGCCAGCGGCCGGCACCACCGCTGCCGCGGCGGATCGCAAACCGCTCCAGCAGCACCGGGTAGCGGTCTTCCAGGATTTCCGGATCGGTGAGGCGCGAGTTGGTCATGTGGCTCTGCACCGCCGCCGCTCCGGCGAAGCCCCGCCCCTTGCGATCGATGCCGGCGCCGGTGCCGCCACAGATGGTTTCGTAGTACTGGCAGCGGTCGTTGCCGAAGCTGAGGTTATTCATCGTTCCCTGCGCTGCCGCCATCACGCCCAGGGCGCCGAACAGGGCATTGGCCACCGCCTGGGACGTTTCCACGTTGCCGGCCACCACCGCGGCGGGCGGCTGCGGATGGAGCAGGCATCCCGGTGGCACCACGATCTCCAGGGGCTCGAAGCAACCCTCGTTGAGCGGAATCTCCTCACCCACCAGGCAGCGGAACACGTAGAGCACCACGGCCCGGGTCACGGCCAGGGGCGCGTTGGCATTGTCGGGCTGCTGGGGTGAGGTGCCGCTGAAATCCACCACGGCCCGGCGGGCCTGCCGATCGACCCGAACCGCCACCTGAATCTGGCCGCCGTGATCGAGTTCGACCCTGTGCTGACCGCCCTGCAGGGTCTCCAGCAGGCGGCGCACCGCCTCTGCAGCATTGGCCTGCACGTGCCCCAGGTAGGCCTGCACCTCCTGCAGCCCCTCCCGCTCGATCAGGCTCCGGAGCTCCTGCACCCCCAGCTGGTTCGCCGCTACCTGGGCCTGCAGATCGGCCAGCAGCTGGCCGGGGTTGCGCACCGGTGGTGTCGCGCTGCCCAGTCGCTCCTCCCACGCTGCTCGATCGAAGCGGCCGCCCGTCAGTACCGGCACGTTCCGCAGTAGCAAGCCCTCCTCGCTGATGCTGCGGCTGAAGGGCGGCATCGATCCCGGTGTGATGCCCCCCACATCGGCGTGGTGGCCGCGGCAGGCCACGAACAGGACCGGTGCGGCTCCGCCCCCTGCCGCAGGGAACACCGGCGTCACCACGGTGATGTCCGGCAGATGGGTGCCACCGTCGTAGGGGTCGTTGCTGGCGATCGCATCGCCGGGGCGCAGGGGCGGCAGGCGACCCTCAGCCACGGCCCGCAGCAGGCTGAGCACGCTGGCGCCCATCGAGCCCAGATGCACCGGGATGTGGGGGGCATTGGCCACCAGCCGGCCCTGGTGATCAAACAGGGCGCAGGAGAAGTCGAGCCGCTCGCGGATGTTCACCGACTGGCTGGTCTGCTGCAGGCGCACCCCCATCTGCTCGGCGATGGCGGCGAAGCGGTGGTTGTAGAGCTCCAGACGCACTGGATCGGGAGCTGAACTGGGCATTCCCTCGGGGATGGCGGGCGCCGGATAGCCGGCGGCGACTTCCGAACCTTGCGTGGCTGGCGAGGGGAGATCCATCGCCTGCAGCAGCAACTCACCCCCGGCCAGGGCCCGGGCCGACCAGCCAGGTTCGAGCACCACCATGCCGGTGGTTTCGGCGATCAGGGCCGGGCCGTTCAGGTCACTGCCGGCCTTCAGCTGGTGGCGTTGCAGCAGGGGGACGTGGCACCAGCCCTTTGCCGGCAGATAGAGCCGCGCGAGGTCTGTGTCCCGATCAGGTCCTGGATGGGGCTCCGTTGTTGACTCGGACTCCTCTGGAGGCTGGCCTGGGCCGCTTCGAGCGCGGGCATCCCGACCACTCACCACCTCCAGCTCCAGCAGCTCCACCATCAGGGGCAGATCAGAGGCGTTCGACTTCTCCAACAACTCCTCCAACGGCTCCTCCGAGGCTTTTCTTGCGCTGGCCGTGCCGCTGGGCATGTAGCCGAACCGCCGTTGGTGGGCGGCCATGAAGCTGCGCCGCAGCCCAGCCAGGTCGTTGGGCCAGCCCAGCCGCAGCCCCTGTTCACTGCCAGGCAGCCGCAGCTCCAGCTGCACCTCCACCGCCAGATCCTCAAGGGAATCGCCAGCGGCCTCGAGCTGGGCCCGGCCCTGGGTCAGCAGCTGCTCCACGTGGCCGGGCAGTGCCTCAAGCAGGGCGGCATCGAGGGGCTGCCGCAGGTTCCTCTGCAGCAACTGCCGCTGTTCGGCCAGACCCATGCCATAGGCCGACAACACGCCGGCGAGGGGGTGCAGCAGCACCCGGCGCACCTCCAGGGCCTCCGCCAGACGGCAGGCATGCTGACCGCCGGCACCGCCATAGCAGACCAGCACCGCCTGGCGGATGTCATGGCCGCGTTGGATCGAGATGCGCCGGATCGCGTCCGCCATCCGCTCGATCGCCACCGCCAGTGCGCCCTCGGCCACTGCTTCGGCCGTGTAGGCCGTACCCATGCAGGAGGCGCCCATGGCGGCCGCCAGAGCCGCAAATCCTTCCGCGACCACGCCCCGATCGGGGGGCTGGTCGCCATCGACGCCGAACACCGCCGGGAAGTGCGTCACCTTCAGGCGACCGAGCAGCAGGTTGGCGTCGGTCACCGTGAGGGGGCCGCCGTTGCGATAGCAGGCCGGACCCGGATCGGCGCCCGCCGAGCGGGGCCCCACCTGCAGCCGCTCGCCGTCGAAGTGGAGCACCGACCCGCCACCGGAGGCCACCGTGTGGATCGGCAGCCGCGGCGCCTGCAGCAGCAGGCCGCCGATCTCGGTCTCGGCGCTCCGCTCCCAGGCCAGGGCGCCGCGGCCGGAATCGAAGTGGAACACGTCCGTGGAGGTGCCGCCCATGTCGAAACCCACGATCGGGCTCGACCCCAGCCCCGCCGCCTCGGCCACGCGCACGGCGCCCACCATGCCGCCGGCGGGCCCGGAGAGGATCGTGTCCTTGGCGAGGAGCTGGCGTGGTGCGGCCAGGCCCCCGCTGGACTGCATCACCCGCAGGCGCGTCGCGGTGCCCAGGGCCGCCTCCACCTGGGCCAGATAGGCGCCCAGGAGCGGTCCGATGCTGGCCTCGGCCAGGCTGGTCTGGCAGCGGGGCAGCAGCCGTGGCTGCGGGCTGAGCCGATGGGAGAGCACCACAGGATCGAAGCCGAGCTGCTCCAGCCAGGCCCCCAGCCGCAACTCGTGGTCGGGATTGCGCACGCTGTGGAGCAGGGCCACCGCACAGCCGCGAATGCCCGCTGCCAGCGCGGCACGCAGCTCCTCGTCCAGCCGCGCATTCAGGCGCAGGGGCCGAAGCTCCGCTCCCGATGCCGTGAGTCGCCCCTCCACGGCGATCACCCGCTCCAGCAGGGGCTCGGGTCGCACGATGCGCAGCGCGAACAGATCCGGCCGGTGCTGATCCCCGATCCAGGGCAGGTCGCTGAGGCCCTGGTTGATCAGCAGCACCGCCGGTTGGCCGCAGCGCTCCAGCAGGGCATTGGTGGCCACGGTGGTGCCCAGACGCACCTCGTCGATCAAGCCGGCGGGGATGGGCGCCTGCTCCGCCAGCCCTGCCATTTGCCGCAGGGCCCGCACGGCGGGATCGCCATGGCGATGGGGCTGCACCGACAGCACCTTGGAGACGTGCAGCTGGCCCTGGGGATCGCGGCCCACCACATCGGTGAAGGTGCCACCCCGGTCGATCCAGAACCGCCAGCCGGATGCGGGCTGATGCACCATGCCGATCACTCCCCCCGGCCGGGGCCGAGGCGGCGGCCCAGCAGCACATAACTCCTCAGGGGGCGAGCGTAGTGCCGGCTCAGGGCCTGCCCGGCGCCGCCTTCCAGCATCAGCGCATGCACCACCCGCCGGAAGCCCCGCTGCAGGGCCGCGGCGTGGGCTTGCTCCAGCAGCAGCCTCCCCAGCCCTGCCCAGGGTCGGCCCGGCAGCACCGCCAGGGTGCGGATCACCAGGGTGGTGCCGCTGGCATCGGCGGGATGGGCCAGCAGCAGACCCACCAGCTGCTCGCCGGCGAAGGCCAGCAGGCTGCTGTCGGGATCGACGCTGGCCAGGCCGCCGTACTGGAGCTGGCAGAAGGTGTCGAGGGGCAGCGGCAGAAACCAGGGCTGCCGCTGGAAGGCCCGATGCAGCAGGCCATGGACCTGGGGCAGCAGAGCTTGGACCTGTGTCAGCCCGGCCGTCGCTTCGAGCTCCGAGGCTCTGAGGATCCGCAGGGTCTCCAGGCGGGCGGGCCGGCCGCGCCGCCGCCGCTGGTTGAGGTCGTCGCAGAGAAAGGAGTGGTAGCGCTGCTGCACGTGGAAGCCGCAGGCGCTCAGGGGCGCGATCCATTCGGGGCCGGGCAGGGGCTCGCCCGCGAAACCTGGCAGCGGGTCACGGGCTCCAACGTCCGGGGCGATTGCCTCGCGGCAGCGGTAGGGCTGCCAGCTGCTGCCGTTCATCGGGGCCAGCACCTCGGTGCAGCCCTGCGTCTCTAGGCGCCGGCAGGCGTGATCAAGCAGGGTGCGGGCGGCGGCGAGATCGGTTGCGAGATCAGCAGCGAGATCGGTGGTGGCACCATCGGCGGCGATTTGGTCGATGGGGCTCGGATCAGGGCCAGACAGGGCGCCGATGGTGCCCAGCCGCCCGCCGGCCAGGGCCGGGGTGTGGCGCAACCAGAGGGTGCAGCGGGCCCGTTCCCGGCCATCCACCACCACCCGCCAGGCCTCGTCGCCGGCCAGGAGAGGGCTGGCAGCCAGGGGATGGGTGCCAGGCGCTGCAGCAGGGCCGGGATCAAGCGGCAGGACGGCGGCGTTGATCGCAGACCTCCCCGGCCAGGCTCCAGTCCATCCTGGCGTCCGCCACCACCAGGCGCTTGTAGAAGAAGACCCGATCGCGCCGGTGCAGCTCCGCCGCCAGGTCCGTCTGGTCCTGCCAGCTTGCCGGCGGCGCCAGGCGGCAGTCGCGGTCGGCGTGGCGGTTCCAGCAGACCAGGCGGCCGCCGGGAGCCGAACTGCGGCGCAGGGCGCCCAGCAGCTCCGCCGTGGCTCGCGGCGACTGGTAGTCGAAGAGGTTGCTGAGGTTGAACCGATCGAAGCGCTCGGCTGGCTGGGTCGAGGCCAGGAACGCCTCCAGAGAGGTGGTCTGCAGGCGGAGCGCCGCCAGGTTGCTACGCACCCGCAGCACCAGCTCGGGCCGCAGGGCCCGGGGCAGATGGGCACCGAAGCGGCCCAAAAGGATCCAGTGCAGGTAGGGATTCTCGGCGGGATCCAGGGCGATCAGGGCATGGCGCAGGCGCTCCACCAGGTGCCGGCTCTGGGAGCCCTTGCCGTAGAGCACCTGCTGCGGGCTGGTGCCCAGTCCGCCCAGCAGGAGGCGCGAGAACACCAGATGGAGCAGCAGCCGCTGGCCGCGGCTCTGCCAGCGGCGCTGGAACCAGGCACTGCGTTCCTCCGGGCTCAGCCCCTGCAGCAGCGCCTGCCAGCCGGCCGGATCCGCCAGACGGGGCACGATCCAGCGGCGGAAGCGGGCCAGGTAGCGCTCAAAGCGTCCGGCCTGCAGCACCCCCGCCGCGATCACCTGCGGCTGCTGGTCCCAGAACCGCAGGGAGCCAGCATCGAGGCGCTCGCGGCAGCGCCGGTAGAGCTCCAGCCGGTGGAATCCCACGGACGCAGACAGCACCTGCGGCTCTGCGACGGTCAGGTCCCTGGCCGCCGGCTCCTCAGGTTGTTCCCAGGCCCCCAGGAACACCAGCAGTTCGCCCGGATCCAGGCAGCCGTAGGCCGCGGCCTTGAGGGCAAGCAGGGCGATCTGGGCGGGATGGCGGTCGATGGCGACCACCTGGCTGGCCCCTTCGGCGAGCAGGGCCAGGCTGTTCTCGCCGCCGGAGGCGATCGAGAGCACGCGGCACCCCTGCAGGGGCGCCAGGGCCTCCACCAGCCGATCGGCATCCTCCCAGCATTGGCCGTACAGCAAGCGGGACATCCTTGGCCCCATCAATAGGTGCCGGGCTCAGTGGCCCCGAGACCGGCACTCTTGCTTGCGGCACTGCCGGCATCAGGGCCATCACAGCGGCGGACCAGCCCGCTGCCGCCATCGATCTCCAGCCAGTCGTCGTTCTGCAGCAGGGCGCTGAGGCCGGCGAGCTCGGTGACCATCGGCAGCCCCAGCTCCCGCGCCACGATCGCCACATGGGAGAGCACGCTGCCCCGCTCCACCAGCAGGGCACAGGCCTGGGAGAAGAGCAGCACCCAGCCCGGATCGGTGCAGGCGGCCACCAGGATGCGCGGTTCGTTGGCGGTGGCCCCCGGACCATCCAGCCAGGCCCGGGGATTGCTCACCAGCGCCACCCGGCCCCGCACGCGCCCGGGGGAACAGGCCGTGCCCTGCCACTGGGCTTCAGCGCTGGATGCTGCCACTTGTTCTGCGGCTGATTCTGCCGTCGGATCCCTGGGATCGCTGCTGGGAGAGGCTTTCTCCGGAGGCGGTGGCAGGTCGAGAGCAGGCAGGCCCCGGGTTTCGAAGCGCCGCGGTAGGGGCGGCTGACGGCAGTGCCGCTGCCATTCGGCGCGACGCATGGCCACGAGGCCGCGCAGGTCTGTGGTGGTGCCATTGCCCTCCACCACCGCCATCACCTCGTCCACCTCCAGGAAGAACACATCCTCGGGGCGATCGAGCCGATCGAGGGCGGCCAGGCGACGGCCCAGCTCCAGCAGCAGGCGACGGGCCAGGCCGAACACGCGGGTGCGTTCGAAGCGCAGGTTCTCTCGGTTTGCCACCAACCGCCGCAGCTGGCGACGCAGGGCGAACAGCAGCCAGCGCTGGGGCCCGCGCAGGGCCAGCGCTGGCTGGATCGATGCCGAGGCCTGCGCCCGTGGAGCGGCCGGTCCCGAGGAAGATCCCTGTTGGCGTCGCGCCGTCAGCGCAGCCGCAGAAGCAGCAGCGGCCCCGAGGGTGCGCAGCAGCGGCAGGGGATCGTCGTTGAGGGTGAGGCTCTCAAGTTTGAGCTCCTCCAGGCAGCGATCGCCGAACACGGCGAGGTAGTCGTTCAGCGGAGCTTCCAGCTCGGGCACCGTGGCCAGGGCGCGGCGGATGGCCGGCAGGGAGCCGCGGCGCAGCAGGGCCACCAGATCAGGCCGCTCCACGTCCAACTCCAACACCAGCGCCGCCATCGCGGCGATGCGACGCGGCGGTTCGCTGCTGATCACCGATCCGATCTCGCTGATCCAGGTATTGCGCAGGCCCCCGCCGGCATCGAGGCCCCAGCGTTCCAGCAGGCGGCCCAGAACGCCGTGCAGCACCATCGCATAGAAGTCGTTGATCAGGGGCGCATCCCAGCGGTTGAGCAACTCCGCTTCGATGGCGCGGTAGCGCTCCACCAGCTGATCCGGACGGGCTTCCGCCAGCGCCGTGGCCTCGTGCGCCCCGGGCAGCACCCGATCCAGCCGGGCCAGAAAGTTGCGCTTTCGCCGCTCCAGGGTGAGGTAGTTGCCCAGCAGGGAGCCGCTCGCCCGCACCAGCCGCAGCAGATCCCGCAGGGGATGGACCGGGGGCTCCAGCCGCAGCTGCTCCCGTTGACGGGGCTCCAGCGGCTGCTGCACCCCCAGCATCTGCTCGAGGAAGGCGGCATTGAGGGCATACCCCGGCAGCAGCGACAGCACCCGATACCAGCTGTGGAGGTTGTAGTAGATCTGCCCCTCCAGGAAGCCGATCATGGTGGCGAACACCCGCCGGTGCCGGCGCACGCGGCTGGCGGGCACGCCCATGAACAGACAGAACTGGGTGTAGACCTCCGTGTAGGCCTTGCGGGCGAAGGAGAAGGTGAGCGGGGTGGTGACACCGCTGTAGCTCTCCACGATGTTGCTGTTGTCCCAGAGCGCCACAACGCCGTCTGGATCCGCAACCCGCGCGATGGTGGTGATCGGGCGGGCCTGCAGCAGCCAGAGGCGCTCCGGCTCCCCTGGTCGCTCCGGTGCCTCCAGTGCCCATTCCACGTCCTGGGGTGCGCCGCAGTCGCGGGCGACCTTACGCACCAGGTGATGCACCGCCAGCAGACGGGTCCTGTCCAGCAGGGGCCGGCCGGCCTGGAGGGGGCGACTCTCCAGGACCCGGTCGTCCCAGCTGAGGCGGTACTGGTCGCCCTCGGCCGTTCCCGCCAGCAGATCGGCGGCCACACCCGCCACCGCCTGGATCAGGGTGACGCCCCGCTGACCGGTGAGCGGATCGGCGCTGAACGCCACCCCGGCCACCAGGGGCCGGCGCATCGGTTGCACCAGCAGGGCTGGCGCTGTGACGGGGGTTGGGGTGGAGGTTGCTGCCGAGCTGTAGGCACGCACCGACGGCTCGAACGCCGAGGCCCACACCGCCAGCACTGCTCTAGCGAGGTCCTGAGGTTCGACGTCCAGTACGGAGGTGTATTGCCCCGCAAAGCTGCGCTGCCGCCCGTCTTCCAGGGGCGCGGAAGACCGCACCGCCAGGCGGCCACCATCACGTACAAGAGGTTGCACGGCCAGGCGCATTTCGGCCTCCAGCCAGTCGGGCAGGCGGCGGGGGCAGGGGTGGTCGGGTTCCAGGGCCAGGGAGAACGCCTCCGGCAGGATCACAAGTCCTGGCCCCACGGGATGGCCCAGGCCTGCCAGCCGGCGCAGGGCAGCGGCTTTACCGCCCAGTTGTGTTGCCAGGGCCTCCTCCCGTTCTCTGGTGGCCTCAGGCTCTCCATCGAGGGGGCGCCACCAGGCCGCGTGTCCTTGCACCTGCATGGTCAGAAGCGTCCCACCAGCCATCCAGGCCAGCCCAGGCTGAGGTAGAGGGCCAGGATCCACACGGCTGTCGCCAGGGCCAGGGGTTCGGCGCCCCCCTCAGCGGCACCTTCGAGCACGGTCGGTAGCCGGCGCAGCCGCAACCGGAGCACCACCAGCAGCGGCAGCAGCACCAGTGCCACCACGGTGCCACGGCCGGCCGTCGCGCCATCCCCGAGAGCCATGGCGGCCAGAAAGGCCGCCCCGCCGGAGGCCAGCACGCAGCACCACCAGAGGGTCAGGGCCGGCCGCAGACCCCAGAGGGCACTCCAGGTCTCGACCCCCGGCTCTTCGGCGATCGGTGCCCGGATCTTGCGACCGAGTTCGATCACCAGCCCGGCCAGATAGGCCGTGAGCAGATAGAGCGCCAGAGGGACCAGCGGCAACGCCCCGCCCTGGACGGCACCGCTCTGCAGCGCGAGCAGCAGCAGGGCCAGCAGCGGCACGATCACCATGTGGCTCAAGACGTAGACCACCAGGTGGGCCTTGAGCCAGCGGCGACAGCCGAATTCGGCGCACATCAGCAGCAGGTAGCCCCCGAGCACGGCCAGAGCCCCCAGAGCCGTGGGCGCGATCGCCAGCACCAGGGCCAGCTGCAGGGCCGCGGCCACCACCCCCACCCCGGCCAGCTCCCGCAGGCTCACCAGTCCGCGCGGCACGGCCCGGTAGGGCCGCCAGCGGCGGTCGTCGTCCAGGTCCTTGAATTCATCGGCGATGCGCATCTGCAGAAACAGCAGCAGGGCCACCACCGATCCGGCCAGCAGCGCCGGAATGCTGGCGGTACGGGCCTGCAGGGCGGCGCCGTAGCCCACGGCCGCGCTGCTGAACACCAGGATCAGCGGCCCATGCTTAGCCAGCGGAAAGCGTTCCCGCTGGTATTGCCACAGCCGCAGCGCCAGGGGGTATCGGATCACCCCGGTCATGGCTGGGCTTCGGTTGGGCGGGAATCGGCGGGGCGGGAATCGGCCAGGGCCGCCTCGATCTGCACCGGACTCCAGCCGCCACGGGCCAGATCCTGGCGGATCCGCTCCGGTGCCATGCCCTGCTGCCGGGCACGGCCGACATAGGTGGTGAGCCGCGTCACCACCGGGTCGCTGCCCGTCGTTGGCAGGGTCAGTGGCCGCCGCAGTGGGCTGGGCAGGATCAGATTCAGCATCCAGCCGATCAGCAGGGCCAGGCCAAGCCAGAACACCCCGCCGATTCCGGCCGTGCAGACCACCGAAACAAACAGAAGTCCTGCGGCATTCCCCAGGGATCCTGTCATCACTACCAGGCCGATCAGCAGCACCGGCATGCCCAGCAGCAGCAGCCACAGCACGGCTTGCAGCGATGGGGCCTGCCGTCTGGGTCCGGGGCGCTGGGATGGCGTGCCCGGCAGTGACGGCGGCGGTGGAGAGGCGGAGGTCATGGACTGGTGGTGCGGGCCAGAGTGCGGAGGATCGGAGCAGTTCGGCTGGGCAGTGATGGGCCGTTCAGAGATGGGGCAGTTCAGAGATGGTTGTCGATCACGATGTCCCAGTAGCGAACGAAGCAGATGATCAGGGCCAGATAACAGGGAATCGCAAAGGCGATTTCAATCGGAGCCCCCAGCAGCGGAATCGTGAACCCCGAGAAGTTCGCCACGGCGCTGGCTCCATAGACCCGCATCCCCAGGCTCCAGAGGGTGTATTCGATCGGCAGGGCGATGGCCGTGGCCACCATCAGCGCCAGCACGAATCTCTGAGCGATCGGACGGTGGGCAAAATAAGACGACACAACGGCGGCGGTGATGGCGATCACCAGGATCCAGAGGCCGCTCATCAACACACTGATGTCGCGATAGAGCATCGACCAGGCCGGAAACCCGCGGTTTTCAACCATGGGCTCCACCATCACCTCAAACAGCAGCACCGCCACCAGGGTCAAGCCCAGGCCCCGACCCCAGTGAATCCGCCGCATCGGCAGCAGCAACGGATCCTCCAGCACCAGGCACCAATACTTGTAGAAGCTCAGCACCAGGGAGGTGAACACGGGCACGTAGAACAGCAGCTGCAGCGGCACACCAGCCACGAAGCCCCCCACCACGGCATCCAGCACCTCGGGCGCATAGCTGCGAATGCCCAAGTGCACCACTAGAATTTCCAGGGGCAGAGTGAGTAGCGTGATCACCAGCAGTTGCAGGGTGAAGCGTCGCCAGGCTCGCCAGCGGGGCCGGAGTTGGTCGATGATCTCCACCACCAATAGGAAAAAGACGCTCCAACCGAAGGTGAGGATCCAGCTGACATCCTGGTACAGATAGGCCCAGCGGCCAAGGTGGGCGTTGTGCCACATCGGCGCGGTGAACAGCTCGAAGATCAGCACCCCCACGGCCATCAGACCCAGCCGGCTCGGTATCCGATCCCGGAAGCGCGCCAGCCAGACGAGCGCCGCCAGGCCGAGCAGGATCACGGCGGCCACGAAGCCGGCGGCGGCACCGGTGAGGCTGCGATCCACCGCACAGGCGGTGAGCAGCAGGGGGGTCAGGACCATGACGACGGCTCAACCGATGGAACAGTGGTGGCCGCACCGCCGCGCACCGTGGGTTTGGCGCGAAACTCGGAATCCTTCACCTTGCAGCCGCCCCACTTGGCCCGCTGGAAATCAGGATCGTCGCTGAGGCGCTGCCAGACGCGCCAGAGCGGTTCCTGCACGGCATTGCCGAAGATGGCGTGGTTGAAATCACACGACATCACATCGCCATAGGGTGAGAGATAGAAGTAGCTGGTGCCGCAGGCGCAGCCCACACTGCGGTGGCTGCTGATGTAAGCCGAGAACACCACGCCTGGATAGCGGGGATCCGCATTCCAGCGATCGGCCGAGCGGATCATCCGCTCCACCCAGTCGTCGCCGCCGGCATGGCCCTCGCGATCCACCAGATCATCGCGGTGCTGCAGCCGACCGCTGGGCAATGCATCGAAGACCAGCACTTCGTGGGCACCGACCTGACGGGCCAGCTCCACCAGCCGCTCCAGTTCGCCGGCGGCATAATCCTCCGGGGTGAGGGTGGCCGAGATCCCCACCGACAAGCCCTGCCGGCGTGCCGCCCGCAGCCCCTGCAGGGCTCGATCGAATAACCCCGGCAGCCCCCTGCGCTGGTCATGCCGAGCCGCATCGGCGGCATCGAGGCTCACGTAGACGCTGTCGAGGCCGGCGCGGCGCAGGGCCACCGCCTGTTCCGCCAGGTGCCAGCCATTGGTGAACAGCAGCACGGTGGAGAGATCCTTGTTGACGCTGCGGATGATCTCGCTCAGATCTGGTCGCTGCAGCGGTTCACCGCCCACCAGGTTGATGATCGAGACGCCCAGCTCCTGAGCCTGCCGGATCAGATCCCGGGTCTGCTCAAGGTTGAGCAGCGGGCGGCCGGGATCCTCAACGCCCTCATAAAAGCTGCAGTGGCTGCAGCGAGCATTACAGCCGTCGGTGACGGCCAGACTCATCAGATTGGGGATGTTGCGATTCTGGATGCCGCGGTAAAGGGTGCGGGCGATGAAGTGATGGGCCGGGCGGCTGAACAGTGCCGGGGTGGAGAGGGAATAAACAGGAAATCCATCACGAAAATGGATGATCTTGCTGTGATTCAGATAGATGCGGTAGAGCACATCCACGAAATCATGGGCACTGCCCAGGCCATGGCTGAGCAGGAACCAGCTCAGCCGTAACTTCCGCAGCTGGGCCAGTCCGCGCATCGTGCCGCAACGTTCCGACTCTTCAAGGTATGGGGCCCGTCTGCGCTTGGACGTTTCCAACGATTATCTTAAGAAACCCTTTGGCGCACCAATAGTTTCGCGTCAAGCGCCTGCCCAGTCACTGCCTGCTCAGTGGCAGCGGGAAGGGGCCCAGCCAATTGAAGGGCTTGGCGTGGCTTGGTTGTCCGCAGCCTGATGTCCGCGGCCTGGGGACTGGGTGGTCTGGTCTCAGCGGTAGTTCTCGAACTGAAGCGGCACCTCGAGATCTTCGCTCTTGAGCAGGGCGATCACCTGCTGGAGATCGTCTTTGTTCTTGCCGGTGACCCGCAGGCTTTCGCCCTGGATCGCCACGGTGACCTTCTTGATGGTGTCGCGCACCTTCTTGCTCAGCGATTTGGCCAGCTCCGGGCTGAGACCCTTGCGGAGGGTCACCACCTGCCGCACCCGGTTTCCACCGGCCGGTTCGGGAGTCTGGAACTCGAAGATCTTGAGCGAAAGATCCCGTTTGGTCGCCTTCTGGCGCAGCACGTCTTCCACCGCCTGCAGGGTCATGTCGCTGGCGGTGGTGATCACCAGGCTGGTGTCCTCCAGCTCGATTTCGGTGCCGGAGTCTTTGAGGTCGTAGCGCTGGATCACCTCGCGGCGCACCTGATCAATGGCGTTCACCAGCTCCTGGCGATCGAAATCGGACACGACATCGAAGGAGTAGGAGCTCATTCGCGCAGAGAGTGAAGGCCTGGGGGAAATCGTATGTGTCCGGCGGCTCAGCAGCAGCTGGCCAGATCCGGATCGGCAGCCCTCAGCAGCGGTGCTGCCGGCGGTGCTGCCACGGGAAAGACCCGATTACCGCCCTGGGACTTGGCCTGGCGCAGGGCTCGGCAGGTGCGGCTGAGCAGATCTTCGGGGCAGTCGCCCGGCTGCTCGAGGGTCACCCCCACGCTGAGCCGAGGCCGGATCCAGTGGCCGCTCACCGGCAGCGGCAGCGCCAGAACTCTGCGGATCGATTCAGCCAGTTGCACCACCTCCTCGAGGCTGCCCATGCCGGCGAAGACCGCCACCAGCTGATCGCCGCCCAGACGCGCCATCAGATCGCTGGGCAGCACCAGATGGCGCAGGCGATCGGCGAGGGAGCGCAGCAACTGATCGCCGGCCTCGCGGCCATAGGTCTGGTTCAGGAGCCTGAATGCATCGAGATCCCAGCAGGCCAGCCCCACGGGCTGGCAGCGGCGCCAGCGGGACTGGTCCAGCCGGGTCAACCGTTGCAGGAGTGCCGTGCGGTTCATCAGGCCGGTGAGGCGATCGCTGCCGATGCCGGCTTCCCCCTGCGATGCCCGTCGATGGCCGTGTTCTGGGGGCGAGGCGTTGTTGCAGCAACGGCCTGTGATCCGGGATCTCTCGAGCGGATGGCAGCCGCCCAGATG
Source organism: Synechococcus sp. CS-1328 (assembly GCF_025128095.1). Lineage (GTDB taxonomy): Bacteria > Cyanobacteriota > Cyanobacteriia > PCC-6307 > Cyanobiaceae > CBW1002. The sequence continues at coordinate 210,602 of NZ_JAHLYT010000048.1, forward strand.
GGAACTGCCCTGATGGGAGCTGCTCTGAGGAGAGCCGTCGCCGCTTTTCCCTGCTGCGCCGACATCCTGGAACGCAAGAATCCAGCCATTGCAGGCGTGACCCTCGCCGGCCAGGGGCCAGCAGAGGCAGCGCATCCATCGGTCGGTGCCATCGCTGGCCCGAAGGCGCAGCACACTGCGCTGATCCGGGCAGAGGGCGAAGGCCTGGGCGGGATTGAAGTCCGGCAGGAGATCGACGTCTGGCAGGAGTTCCGCGAGGCTGCCACCCAGCAGTTGATGGGAGGTCCAGCCCAGCAGGGTTCGCACCGAGGGGGTGATCCAGCGGATGCAGCGATCTGCGTCGATTTCCACCAGGAAGGCCGAGAGGGCCTCGGTCAACAGCCGGTTGCGATAAGTCTCACTGCCCCGATCGAGGTGCACAGGAGCCAGGCCGCTCAGATCAGTTGCAACCAGACACTGGGTCTCGAGGTCACCATTGCGGAGGCCGCTGCTGCTCATCAGGGTGAGAACGGGTTCTCCATTGCGATGCAGCAGCACCAGCTCGGCCTGTTCGGTGCGGCCTGGAGACACCTGCCGCAATCGCTCCACCGTGGGCCATTGGCTGGAGGGCGTCAGCGCGGTGAACGGTTGGCCGCAAATTGTCTCGCGGGCGTGGCCGATCAGGTCTGCCAGAGCCTGATTGGCGTAGTGCACCGCTCCGGAACTGGAGAGCGTGAGCACGCCATGGCCCATCTGCTCGACGATGGCGCGGTAGGGCTGATCGACGTTGGCATGAATGATGACGGCAGCATCGGCAGGACGCAGTTGCGCAGTCATGGCTCAGGCCGTGCGGGGATCAAGAACCGGCGCCAGACAACGGCGCAGCTTCCGAAAGGTCTGCCGCTCCAGATTCTGAACCACACCTTTGGTCAGCCCCATCACCTCTGCGGTGGAGCTCAGGGAGCGACCATCCGGTTCGGCATAACGCAAGCTCAGAAGACGGCGCTCTCGGTGATCCAGGGCTTCCACCTGTTCCCGCAACCAGCGGTAGTCCTCTTCCATCACCGGAGCACGCTCATCAGCGATCGCATCGATCAGGCAGAGATCGTCTGACGCGCCGGCAATCGGCTGATGCAGGGAGGTCATGCGGCTGTGCCGAACGGCACGAAGCGAGGCCTCCAGGCGCTCCTCCTCCACATCAAGCGCAGCAGCCAGCTCGCCGGTTGTGAGGCTCCGATCGGAGCGGGCCTGCAGCCTCCTGGCACGGCTGACCAACGTGATCATCGGGACGGGGATGCGGATGGGAGAGCCCGATTCCCTTAGGCAATTGCCGATCGCTTTGCGAATCCACCAGAAGGCGTAGGTGGAAAACTTATAGCCTCGCTTCGGATCAAATCGCTCTACGGCCTCGATCAAGCCCAGGTTGCCGGCCTGCAGCAAATCGAGCATTTCCAGGTGAAGGCCTTCGAGGCGATTGCTGTATCGGCGTGCAATCATCACCACCAGCCTGAGGTTGGCGGACACCATGCGGTTTCTGGCCCTCTCCGCACTGCATCGCAGCGCTTTGGTGGGCTGGGGATCCTTCAGCCATTGCTGCACGATGGCGGCGAGGTGAATTTCCTCTGATGCCGTGAACAGCGGAACTCGTCGTAAGAGAAGCAGATACTCCGTGAGTCCGTCGGACCCAGAATCAACAGGCAACTGAGAGTAGGACATTGGATGAAAAGATGAACAACCAGGCGTATCAGGGTCTTTGCGACCTGCTTTCAGTCAGCCAGAGTCCATGTGTTCTTCAGGTTGGAAACGTGCCTCTCCGTTATGGAAAGCCGGTGGAGGTGTCACCTGCTTTTGCGTCCACATTAAGCCAGTTGTGCTGATGGATACACCTGATTCGCGCGGGCTGCACCTTTGCGTCAATCAAGCACCTCTTCAATAGTTATCTCGAGGCCCGCCAGCGTTTCCTGCTCCTTCTTCAGGCCCTGCCAGCCAGTCGGCTGGGGATTGCGGTTTTAGGGGGAACCGGGTCGATCCGCTGCTCGATTGCCACGCGGCAGTGCGTCCTTCGCCTGTATGTCGGCGGAGCGCTGGCAGCGTTGCCTCCGTCAGATCGGAACCCTTGGGCATGGGCTGGATCTGGTGGTGGTGGGCGCTGCAGATGCCCAACGCCTCAGCCAGTCGCTATGGCAACCTATGGGTGATTCGGTCCGGGAGGGCCGGGTGCTCTATGTCGTCGGCTGAAGACGCCCTGCTGCTGCTGTCGATCGTGCGCCGCCACCTGCGTACCCTGGCGCGCGGACTCGATTCGGAGTTTCCAGAGGAAGACTGGGGCTCCACGGCCCAGCGGGCCGTGGAGAAGATCCTCAAGGCCTGGATCGTGCTCGACGATCGCCAACCCCTGCGTGTGCATGATCTGGCGGACCTTGCAGCCTGACTGCCCGACACATCTCTGAAAACCCTTGCGCCGAAATGGGTCTCAGGTCATTGGGTGGGCAGGGACCCGTGAGAGCTTGGGGTTCTCACACCAAACCAATCCCTCGTGGATTCCCACGCCCGGCTCCATGGTGAGC
>NZ_JAHLYT010000049.1 GCF_025128095.1 Synechococcus sp. CS-1328
CGGGCCGTCTCCCTCTCCCGTCGTGACTACGAAACCTTCCACGCTGCCCTGGCTGAGCCTTTCCGCCCCAACGAGGCCTTGTCCGAGGCCCTGAACCAGGTCCACGCCCGCGTCAAGCGTGTTTGAAGAGCAGCTGCTCGACCCCAAGCACCACGACCGCTCTGCTTTTGCCTGCGGTGAGCCGGCGTTGGATGCCTTTGTGCAGCGTCACGCCCACCAGACCATGCGCCGGGGCATCAGTCAGAGCTGGGTACTGGTGCCGGTCGACCAAACCAGCTCGATCGCCGGCTTCTACTCCCTCGCCCCAGCTGAGGAGCAGCACACCTGATTGCTATGGCGCCACCTCGTAGCTTGAGAAGATCGAGCAAGCGCTCCACCCGGCCTGCTGCCACCTGGCTGAGACGGTCGTAGGCCTCTCGCTCCAGCTCTTCGATCTGGACCTGGCTGAGCAGGGAGCGATGGGCTTCCAGCTCAGGCCATTGCGCCAGGACGGCATCTATGCCTCGGGCCTTCAGGACCTTCTGCACCGAGGCGGTGTTGAGCGGTAGGGAGAAGGTGCATCGCATGGGGTGATCCCTGACGAACCAATGGAAAAACCGCTGGCACGTGGCCGTTTCTGGCACGGACACCAGGGCCGCTGGAACACTGGCGGTGAGCATCCTGGACAACCGCCAGCACAGACGCCCGAGGCGTTTGTTGCTAACAAAGCAGCGAGCCACTGGCCATGGCGATTCCTGCGCTGAGTGAACCACTGCATCGGTGTTGTGGCTCTGGTGTTCTGCTGAGCGTGTCCATCGATGGGTCTTGGTCAGCCCCTCATCGCCTCTGAGCTCCTGGCTCAGGTTTTCAGCAGCGCTGATCCATCCAGACGGCGGATCACCACCACCCCTGGCCGGGGTGGGCGGCCGGGGGCCCCGCTGGGCCAGTTCGAGCCGAGCGACACCTGGCGCAGCTGGGAGAAGCGTCCGCCAGCGCGATCCTCGAGCTCGAAGGCCTGGAACTCCTCCATGCCGGCCTGGTGGGTGCCGTTGGCTTCCCCTGGGTGCTGGACGGCGAGCAGCAGGCTGCGCTCGGCCGGATCGAGGGCGAGGCCGCACAGCTCACATTCGTTCGGCCCGATGGCGAAGCAGAGGGCTTCACCTTCGGCGACGCCCTGACGGGGGAGCAGCCAGCAGCCGTTGTTGCCGAACAGATCGGTAGCTGACGAACTACTGCTGCGGTCGGTCACCATCCAGAGGTTGCCGGCCCGATCGAGGGCGAGGTTGTCGGGATTGGTGAAGCCCAGGCCGCCGGCCCAGGGTTCGCCACCGGTGGCCACCATTCGCCAGCGGAACCGCCCTTCACGGGCTGGCCCCGTTTCACTCAGCCGCATCACAAAACCATGGGGCCAGCTCGCCTCGCCGCCGGGTCCCTGGAAGATCGCCGGGTCGGCGCCGCCTTCGGCGTCGGGGCTGCCGGAGGTGAAAGCGATCAACAGGTCGCCCGTGAGCGGATCGAGATCGGTGTCCTCCGGCCGGGCCGTCGGGGTGGCGCCCACCGCGTTGGCGGCCAGGTGGGCGTCGATCAGGATGGCACCGAGTTGCTCCTCACCGCCGCCGGGGTACAGGGCGGCCAGGCTGGGGAAGCGCTTTGCGTAGGCCTCCACCTCCGCGTCGGCCATGAAGGTGACACCGCCGGCCTGGTGCCGGTCGGGGTTGGGCAGCATCACAGGTGCCGACAAGCCGGCGGCACCGAAACCCGAGGGCAGGAAGGGATCGAGCGGCGTGGAGGGCAGCAGCGGAATCCAGCGGCCGCTCCCATCGGCCGAGAAGCGGGCCACCTCCAGCCGTCCCTGGCCGAACAGGGCGGAATTGCGCGTGTCGCGCGGATCCTTCACCAGCCCAGCACTCACGAAGCGGTAGATGTGGCCGCCGCGGCGATCGCAGCCTGAGTACACCACCAGCGGCTGGTCCGCCACGGCCCGCACGGCCACCGCCTCGTGGCGAAAACGGCCGAGGGCGGTGTGTTTGGTGCCGGGGTCAGCGGGATCGGCCGGATCGATTTCCACCATCCAGCCGTACTTGTTACCGGCCAGCCCATAGACGTTGCCCAGGCCGTCCAGTTCCCCCGGCCGGCAGACCAGGGGGCGCTCGCGCGGGTGCTGGGAGCTGCCATCGGCATACACCGGCTCACAGACGTAACTCTGGAAGTTCTCCTCGGCGCTCAGCACCGTGCCCCAAGGGGTGGTACCGCCTGCACAGTTGGCGAAGGTGCCGATCACCCGGTCCGCGAGGCCGTCGTCGTAGCCGAGCCGCTGATGGCGGCGGAAAACGGCGGCGGCGGGTCCACTCACATTGAGGCGTTGCTCCGGCCCGCTCAGGCCGCTCAGACCGGTGATCCGACGATCGAGTGGGCCGGGGGAGCGCACCCAGCCGCCACCTGGAGCCTCAGCCAGGCTGGCCACGCCGATGCCGAGGTCGGTCATCGCCTGGTCCACCACGCCGCGCAGCAGCGGCCAGAGGGGGTCCGCCGCCGCCAGGGCCGTGCAGTCGATCCGCCCACCCAGGGGCTGGAGGGCGTCGACCAGCTCAGAAAAGGGCAGGGGCTGACCCACCACATCGGCGAACCCCTCCAACCAGGGGCGTTCGCTGATGTACTCGAAGTTGATGGTAAGCAGGGCCTTGCCTGGCCCCAGGGGGGTGAGGGCAAGGAAGTCGTTGTTGTAGCCCACCCGGCTGTCGCCGAGGGGATCCCCCCAGGCCAGCAGCAGGTCTGAGCGGAAGCCCTCCGGCACCACCAGCCGGTCCTCCAGGACGTAGCGGCCGTAGCGACGCCGCTGCTGTTCGGCCGTCAGGCCATCGGTGGCCAGGGGCAGGGGGGCCAGCACCGGCTCGAAGGGCATGGCGGCGGAGGCGCGGGGCGCAGCGGCCGATGCTGATGTGGCCAGTCCTGGAGCCGCCAGGGCTCCACCGCTCAAACCGAGCAAGACCAGGAACTGGCGGCGGTGGAGGGTCATCGGGGCGCTGGGTAGCGGGGGGTGATGCCGGCCAGGCGGCTCGTCTGCAGTGGAATGAAATTGTCATCGCTGACCCGCAGCAGTGCTGGTCGTCCATCCGACAGTGGCGGGCCACGGGCGAGACCTTCTCAGTTCTCCGTCGTCAGGCCAGTGTGCAGTCCCGGAACTAGCCTCTAAGTGCATGTGCAGGAGCGTTGCCTACTTGGTCCTTCGGGGGCCGCCTCTGCGGCAGCCCTTCGCCCCATGGGCAACTTGGCCTTGAACGACTACACGCGCCTGGGGGAGGTGTTCGATCTACTGCGCCCCAGGCTGATGGGTTGAAAGCAGCGCGGAAGGTTGGTCAACAGCTCATCGACGCGATTGTCGGCGAACACCAGATGGCTACGAGTCCGCCGCTCCCAGTTCAATAAAATGGCTCGCAGGACACCAGGAAGCCGCTGACGTGGTCGGACCATTGGGCCAGCGCCAGCAGCTCCCGGGGCTCCCTCGCAAACCCTTTCTGGGAGAGGGCGGTGAGCTCGGCCAGGTTGTCGTGGGTGACCAGCGGCTTGCTC
>NZ_JAHLYT010000050.1 GCF_025128095.1 Synechococcus sp. CS-1328
CAAATGCCGCAACCGATCTCAAGAGCCAGGCGTCACCGAAGCAAGATTGCCTTTGAGACCATTCCGAGACCGGATTGGGCGTTGGCGCGGAGAGAGTTGGTTCGTTTTGCTCGAAACGGCCTATGTGCAACAGGCTCCTAGGGTCGCGCCATGGACAGCTTTCTCTGGGCCCTGCAGTTCGGCGGTCTCACCATCGCGCTGGTGGGCCTGCGGCGGGAGCGGTGGCTGGCGGGGCGGCGTCGATAGGGTGAATCGAGCAGGTGGCCCGATGAGCGACGAACCCCGTTGGAACTCCCGGCCGGGCAGTGGGCGGCGCGGCGATGACCCGCTGGAGCAGCGGCTGGATCGTTGGGTGAACGCGGGACGGCAACTGGTGGATGGCGTGTCCGGGGCTCGCCCTGGCTCGCGTCCGTCAGGGCGTGGAGCCACCCCCCGAGCCGGTTCACGGCCACGCCTCGACAACCTGGGCCGCTGGATGGGCGACAAGCTCGACTGGCTGCTCGACGACAACGACGACGACTGGCGCGAACCCTGGGAACAGAACGACCGCGGCGGCAGCGACCCCAGAACAGCTCAGCCGTCAGCGGCCCAGGCGTCGTGGCCGTCACCACGCTCTCGTGAGGAACCCTCAACCCGTTGGCGTTCCGGCTCCGGAGCATCCAGCGGCGGATCGTTCAACGCCGAACCCTTCAATGCCGAACCGTTGAACAGCGAATCTTTCAACACCGAACCCTCCAGGGCTGGACATTCCAACCGGGGAGGCGCCAGCCCTGGGCAGGTCAGCGGTGGTCGGCGCCCCCTCGACGCGATCTCCCGGCGCCAACGGACTGGTGGATCCGCCGGCAGCGACCCGCGGATCGCCAGCTCCGCTCTGCGCTCCGCGGAGTCCGTCGACTCCCGATCCGGCCAGGCCAGGCCAGCCGAGCCCAGACCGGCCAGGAGCGGACCAGACACCCAGGAGGACTGGCCCGATCAAACCGACTTCAGCCTGCCCCGCTGGCAGCGTCCCAGCGGCGGCGGCACGACGCCTATGGCTCCCACGGCTCCGATCGAGCCGGAAGCGGGCGGGCGGCCATTGCCCCGCTCCAGCCGTCGCCGGCCATAGAGCTGGCCAAGCGGCGTCCATCCCCCTGCTTAGCCTGAACCTGTACTGGCGCAGAGATCATGAGCAGTCTGGTGGTGGTGAGCTTCCCGAAGGTCGAGGAGGCCGAGCAGGTCCGCCGGGAGCTGGTGGACATCCAGCGGGAGCAACTGATCTCCCTGGAGGATGCCGTGGTGGTGGAGCACGACGCGGAAGGCCAGGTGCATCTGCGCCAGGCGATCAACCTTGCCGCCGCCGGCGCCCTGGGCGGCGGCTTCTGGGGCACCCTGGTGGGTCTGCTCTTCCTCAATCCCCTGCTCGGCGCCGCCGTGGGCGCCGGGGTGGGCGCCGCCTCCGGGTCCCTGTCGGATCTGGGCATCAACGACGGCTTCATGCGCGAACTGGGCGAAACCCTGCCCAAGGGCAGTGCCGCCCTGTGCCTGCTGTTGCGGGAGGCCACGCCGGATCGGGTGATCGAGCGCCTGCGCACCCACGCGCCCCACGCCAAGCTGCTGCGCACCAACCTCAGCCACACCGACGAAGACCATCTGCGCGAGCTGCTCGACAAGGCCAGCAAGCAGGCCGAGGCCCTGCGGCTGGCCTGAGTTTCGCGCGGCACCCCTGGCATGGGCAGGATCGTGCCAGGGGTCTGGCAAAGACTTTCCCAGCTACCTGAGGCTCTCGCGTCGACCAGCCTTGCGCTGACCCTTGCGCTGCGGGTCGCCAGGACGCTGCGGGGGCTGAACCCGGAAGCTGGAGCCGAGCTGGCACAGGGCCAGGTTCACGGGCCGCACCAGCTCCTGGGGCAGTTCTCTGGCCATCTCCTCTGCCGAGGTGCTGATCCCCGGAGCGCCCAGCTGCAGGGCACTGAGCAGATCGGCCCAGAGCGAAACCAGGGAGCGCTGGGCCATGGGCATCAGACCATCACGCTCCAGCACCGCGGCGCAACCCTGGCGGCTCCAGAGGGCGCTGTGATGGTGGTGGCGAGGCGGGCCCATCACGGCCAGACCGAGCCGCAAGGCCTCCACGGTGGGCTCGCCGCTGCGCTCCCTCAGGCCAGCCGCCACCAGGATGCGCCCCGTCTGCACGGCCGAAACGCCATAGAGGCGACCGAGGTCGGTGAGGCTGAGCCATTCCACGGCCGGGCTGGGAGAGGGCAGGCCACTGCGCCGGGAGTGAGAGCTGGCCATGGCGGCATCGATCAGGATGGCCACATGCTCCGACCGCAACGCAGGACGTCAATCTGTCAACAACAAACAGTGACAAGGCGTTACCAACTTCACAAAGCGTTGTGTCCAAGGATTCTGATTGACCTCAGGACGGTCGGCTCCAGGGGCGCCGCCTGCAGAGGCCGCCGACATCAGGACGACCGGCATCAGAGGCGGTGAACCAGCCTCGGGGCGACAGGGGGATGGCTGGGTATCGCGACGGAGGATCCAACCGCCGGGGTGCCGGCGGGCCCGAGCCAGCGCTCCAGCAAGGGAGAGAACACCTCACGGATCACGGTCAGCTCCTGACCACCGCGGAAGAAGCGGTAGTGGCGGCTCCAGAACGGACCCTCCACCCCGAAGCCCTGCTCCAGCCAGGGAGCCTCCACCCGGGCCAGACCATCGACCTCGCGGAACAGCTCCGCCCGGTTGGTGGTGAGGCTGCGCCAGATCGGCAGGCGACGGTCCTGGAGATGGGCTTCCGCCTCCGCCTGATTCCACCAGCTCTCGGCCCAGGCCAGGGTATGGACGCCGCAGCGCAGCCACACCTGGCGGCGCAACAGGGGGAGGGCCAGTTCCGCCACCTCCGCCGGAGGAGAGGCACCGGCGGGAAGTTCAGGCTCGGCCGCCATGGCGATCAGCTCCACCTGCACCGGTGCACCGGTGAGCAGCTGCAGATGGCGGGTCGGGCTGCCATCACCGAGCAACAGCAACTTCCAGGGTCCGCTCAGGGGCTGGGCTGCGGCGGCATCCAGTCCCGCCGTCGCCTCGACCACGTCCTGGTACGGGGCCTGCCAGAGGATCCGAGGCGAGGGCAGCAACGCAGCGGACCCAGTCATGCACAGCCTCCGGCCCGGATAGTCAGCCTAGGCAGCAGCTTCGATCTACCGCGCTGTCCCTGAGCGGGGCGCTGGCCTGCCGCGGAGCGCCTCAACAGGGGAGCGCCTCAACACAGGCCACCCATCGCTGACGCGACAGTGCGCCAGAGCAGAGTCAGAAACCGCTGCTGATGCTGATGCGGCGTTGCTGGCCGCCACGCTCAATCACGGCGCTGTCGCCGGTGGCGGAACGCAATCGCCAGCCAGTGCCACCGATCGACTCGCCCACTCCAGCCGTGGTGGAGGTGCCGCCCATCTGGAAGATGGCCGAACCGCCCCGCCCGGGCACCTGCACCACACCCACCAGCTGGGGAGCATCCCCACCGCCACCTCCGTCGGAGGACCCTGCACTGGCAGTCGCCACCTGGGCAGATCCACCTCCGCCGCCACTGGAGGCCGGGGCAGGGCTGGCAATCGAAGAGCTCACGGGCACCCTCAGCGGCGCGGCAGCCGGAGCACCGCCCTGGGGCAACGTGGCCAGCTCCTCCATCCAGGGCTCCTCGGGTGGCGGCGGCGGCAGGGAGGCGCTGACTCCCTCCTCGGCGGCGGCACCAGGCTTGCCCTCGGCACCTGCGGTGGCGCCAGCTGGAGCAGTGGCGGCCGGACCCAGGGCCCGAAGCCGCTCCACCAGCAGCAGATTGCGTTCCTGACGCAGAGCCTGCTGGGTGGCGTTCCAATGGCCGAGCAGGAGCAACGAACTGGCCCCCATCAGCAGGCAGGTACCGGCAAAACCGGCCAGCGCCATGCCCGGGCGCTCACTGACCCAGTCGCCGAGCTGGCGGTGCCAGGGGATCCGGGTGGACACCACCGCACTCGGCACCACCACACGGCGACCATGTGCCGCCGGGGGCTCAGCGACAGGCTGGTGGTGCGGCTGCGGTGGCTCCGGGGCCAGCGGCGGCGCGGCGGCCATCGGCGGTGCAGCCGCCACGGAGGCTGCCGCGGCCATGGGGGCTGCAACGGCCATCGGCGCTGTGGCAGGTTCTGAAGACACCGGAGTCTGAATTCCAGTCGCCATGGCCTGCATCGCAGTGCCCACGGCCTGCTCGGCAGCCATCGGCGACGACGACGCAGGAACTCCGGTGGCACCAAGCGCCGCTGCGGCGAAGGCCGTGGCCTGGGGCGCCTCCAATGTGGCAGTGCTGAACGCCGATCCGGCCACGGGCGTGTCGCACAACTCCACCTCGATCGTGGGAGCCGGATCGAAGACCCGGTTGAGGAGTTGATCGGCCTTGAGCTCCCAGTAGGCCCGGGAGGTGGGAATGCCTCGACGGGGCGACACGCGTGCGTCTCAGAAAGAGCGCCCTAACGTACCGGCCTTCTCCGGAGTTGACGAGGCGGAGTGGGACGGTGCGGCGGCCGCCTCACGACGCTTGCTCAGCTCGAGCCAGAGCAGCAACGCCGTCACGTCCGCCGGACTCACCCCGGGAATACGGGCCGCCTGGCCGAGGCTGAGGGGCTGAATCGCCGCCAGCTTCTCGCGGGCCTCGCGGGAGAGGGTGGCGATGGCGGCGTACTCCAGGTCGGCGGGGATCGAACGATGCTCCTGCCGTTTCACCTGGTCGATCTGCTGCTGCTGGCGGGCCAGATAGCCGCTGTATTTGATGTCGATCTCGGCAGCTTCCCGCACCACGGCCGGCAGCTCCGGATCGGCGAGCCCATGGCGCACCAGGGCGGTGGCATGGAAACCGGGCCGGCGCAACAGATCAGCCAGCAGGATCGATCCCTTGATCGGCGCACCGGTTTCGGCCTCCACCGCCGCCGCGGCCGGATCGCTCCCCTTGAGGCGCACGGTCTCGAGCCGACGCTTCTCGGCCACGATCGCCTCCTGCTTGCGCTCGTAGATCGCCCAGCGGCGGTCGTCGATCAGGCCCAGCTCGCGGCCCAGGGGAGTGAGGCGACGGTCGGCGTTGTCGCCGCGCAGCACCAGGCGGTATTCACTGCGGCTGGTGAGCACCCGGTAGGGCTCGCGCAGATCCTTGGTGACCAGGTCGTCGATCAAGGTGCCGATGTAGCTGCCTTCACGGGGCACATGCACCGGCTCCTGGCCGCGCAGCCGCCGGGCCGCGTTGAGGCCGGCCACCAAGCCCTGGGCCGCGGCCTCCTCGTAGCCGGTGGTGCCGTTGAGCTGGCCGGCGCTGAACAGCCCCGCGATCCGCTTGGTCTCAAGCGAAGGCTTCAGCTGGGTGGCCGGGAGGTAGTCGTAGTCCACGGCGTAGGCGGGCCGCAGCATCACGCACTGCTCCAGCCCCGGCAGGGTGCGCAGCAACTGCAGCTGCAGGCGCTCAGGCAGCCCGGTGGAAAAGCCCTGGATGTAGAGCTCCGGTGTGTCGCGGCCCTCCGGCTCCAGAAAGATCTGGTGGCTGTCCTTATCGGCGAAGCGCACGATCTTGTCCTCGATCGAGGGGCAATAACGCGGGCCGGTGCTGTCGAGGAAGCCGCCGTAGATGGGGGTGAGGTGGAGGTTGTCGCGGATCAGCTGATGGGTGGCCGCCGTGGTGCGGGTGAGGTGGCAACTCATCGGCTCGCCGCTCACCCAGGCGGCGGGATCGAAGGAGAAGAAGCGGTCGTGGGCATCGCTCGGCTGCTCCTCCAGCTGATCGAGGGCCACGCTGCGGCGATCGACCCGGGCCGGGGTGCCGGTCTTGAGGCGATCGGTGCGGAAGCCGAGGGCCTGCAGGGCTTCGGTGAGGCCTTCGGCGGCCTGCTCTCCGGCGCGTCCGGCCGACATCGACTGGTTGCCCACCCAGATCTGCCCCCCCAGGAAGGTGCCGGTGGTAAGAACCACGGCACCGGCTTCATAGGTGCTGCCGAAGTAGGTGCGCACCCCCAAGATGTGTCCGATGGGGCCACTGATCGGGCCGCCGATGGAGCCACCGATAGGGCCGCTGCCGTGAGAAGCGGCTGGCGGCTGGGTCTGGCCGCTCTCCAGTTCCACCTCCAGACCCGTGACCATCGCCTCGCGCAGGTGCAGGTTGGGGGTGTGCTGCAACAGCTGCAGCATCTGGCGGGCGTACTGGCGCTTGTCGGTCTGGGCGCGCAGGGCCCAGACCGCCGGGCCGCGGCTGGCATTGAGCACCCGTTTCTGCAGGGCCGTGGCATCGGCCAGGCGACCGATCACGCCGCCGAGAGCATCCACCTCGTGCACCAGCTGGCTCTTGGCGGGCCCGCCCACCGCCGGATTGCAGGGCTGCCAGGCGATCCGATCCAGGTTGAGGCTGAACAGCGCTGTGGACAGCCCCAGCCGCGCCGCCGTGATCGCCGCCTCGCAGCCCGCATGGCCGCCGCCCACCACGATCACGTCGAAGGATTCGGTGGGGGGAGCGGAGAAAGCCATGAAAGAAATGTATGGCGCCTGCCACCACTGCGGGGCGCGGGCGAGCTGCCGGCAGCTGAACCGCTGAAACTTCAGCCGATCAGCGCGCGGGCGTGGTGGCGCAGATGGTCGTCGATGAAGCTGGCTATGAAGAAGTAGCTGTGGTCGTAGCCCTGCTGGAGGCGCAGCTCCAGTGGCTGGCCCGCGGCCCTGCAGGCGGTTTCGAGGTCGTGGGGTCGCAGCTGCTCAGCCAGGAAGGGATCAGCCGTGCCCTGATCCACCAGCAACGGCAGCAGCTCCCCGTCAGGGCCCCGCAGGGTGGTGCCGGTTTCGAGCAGGGCACAGGTGTCCCAGGCGGCCCATGGGGCCGGATCGGAGCCGAGCAGATGGCCGAACGCCTTGCGGCCCCAGGGGCAGAGGCTGGGATGGGCGATCGGCGCGAAGGCCGACACGGAGGCATAGCGGCCCGGATGGCGCAGGCCACAGACCAGGGCCCCATGGCCGCCCATCGAATGGCCGGTGAGGCCGCGCCGATCGGAGCGGATCGGCAGCTTCGCCTCCAGCAGGGCCGGCAACTCCTCGACCACATAGCTGTGCATCCGGTAATGGCGGCTCCAGGGCTCGGCGGAGGCATCGGCATAGAAGCCGGCGCCATGACCGAAATCCCAGCCGCCATCGGGATCGCCTGGCACCTCAGGGCCGCGGGGGCTGGTGTCGGGCAACACCAGGGCCAGGCCCAGCTCCGCCGCCAGCCGCTGGGCGCCGGCCTTCTGGCTGGCGTTCTCATCGGTGCAGGTGAGGCCCGACAGCCAATACACAGCCGGCACGGAATCGCCGGCAAGGGCCTGGGGGGGCAGGAACACGCCGAACACCATCGCGCAGTCGAGCTGGCGGGAGTGGTGCCGGTAGCGGCGATGGGCACCACCGAAACAACGGGTCTCACTGAGCAGGGCGAGCGCTGACTCTGCGGGGAAAGACGCCTGGGGAGGAGATCCTGCGGGTGATGTCATGGTGCAGCCGATCAGAAGTGAATCACCGAGCGGATGCTCTGGCCTTCGTGCATCAGATCGAAGGCGCGGTTGATCTCCTCGAGGCCCATGGTGTGGGTGATGAAGGCATCCAGCGGGATCTCGCCCGTCTGGGCCTGTTCCACGTAATCGGGCAACTCGGTGCGGCCCCGCACACCACCGAAGGCCGAGCCGCGCCAGACCCGGCCGGTCACCAGCTGGAACGGGCGGGTGCTGATCTCCTGGCCGGCGCCCGCCACCCCGATGATCGTGGATTCTCCCCAACCCTTGTGGCACGCCTCGAGGGCGGCGCGCATCACATCGACGTTGCCGATGCACTCAAAGGAATAATCCACACCGCCATCGGTGAGGTCAATCAGTACCTGCTGAATCGGGGCGTCATAGTCGCGCGGGTTGAGGCATTCGGTGGCGCCGAGTTGCTGGGCAATCGCGAACTTCTCCGGGTTCAGATCAATGCCGATGATCCGCGTAGCCTTGGCCATCACCGCACCGATCACCACCGCCAGGCCGATCCCGCCCAGACCGAACACGGCCACGCTGCTGCCCGGCTCCACCTTGGCCGTGTTGCGCACCGCACCGATGCCGGTGGTCACGCCACAGCCGAGCAGGCACACCTTCTCAAGCGGGGCCTGCTGGCTGATCTTCGCCACGGCGATCTCGGGCAGCACCGTGTATTCGGAGAAGGTGGAGGTGCCCATGTAGTGGTGGATCATCCGCCCCTTCTGCGAGAAGCGGCTGCTGCCATCGGGCATCAATCCCTGGCCCTGGGTGGTGCGAATCGCCTGGCAGAGGTTGGTCTTGCCGGAGAGGCAGAATTTGCAGCGGCGGCATTCCGGCGTATAGAGCGGGATCACGTGGTCACCCACCGCCACCGAGGTCACGCCGTCGCCCACCTCCTCCACGATCGCGCCGCCCTCATGGCCGAGGATCGCAGGGAACAGGCCCTCGGGATCAGCGCCCGAGAGGGTGAAGGCATCGGTGTGGCACACCCCCGAGGCCACCACCCGCAGCAGCACCTCACCGGCGCGGGGCGGCGCCACGTCCACCTCGGTGACCTCCAGGGGCTGGCCGGGGGCCCAGGCCACGGCGGCGCGGGAGCGGATCATGCAGCAGGAGCCATGGGGTCGTCATCCTCGCGTGGGGCCAGTGCCTGGGGCGAGCCATGCAGCCGCCGTCGGTCAAGCGCGCGATCAGCCGCATCGGTCAGCCGCGTCGGGTCGGTCAGCCGTCGTCGGTGAACTCGTACCAGGCCGCCAGCAACTGATAGGCGGCATTGCGGCGAATCCAGCGGGCCGCGTCGCCGCCCTGATCGGGATGCCAGTGCATCAGATTCCGCCGCCAGGTGGCCCGCACCACGATCCAGGAGCTGCCGGGCACGACCCCAAGCTCCTCACAGGCCTCCTGATAGCTGCTCAGGAAAGGATTGGCGCCACGCCCGCCGGAGGGTTGCAGATCGTCGTTGCGCGCTGCCGCGAAGGCCATCTGCTCCAGCCGATCCACCTGTTGCTGGGCCGCCTCGTTGAGTTGCAGGGCCCTGGCCGCCGCCTCCCGGGCCTGCCCCACCCGTTCGCTCACCACGGTTTCGATCTGATCGACACGCTGACGAGCCGAGGCCACCGCCGCCAGGGCCTGGGCGTGAGCGTCCTGCAGGCCGGCCAGCTCGGCGGCCACCCTGCCCTCCACCTGCTGACGGGCCTGCTGCGCCTGCTGGATCTGCTGCTCCATCTCGTCCAGGCGGGCCGCCACCGCCTCCTGCTCAGACACAGACCCCGCCTGGATGCGCTCGGCCGTGACCAGAGCGGCGCTGGCCTGCTCACGGGCACTGATCAAGCCGGTGGACTGGGCCTGCTGGAACGCCTCCAACAACCTCTGGGCGTCGTGGCGCTGCGCCAGCAGACCGCCGGCGATCTGCTCCACCTGGGCCAGAGCCGCCTCCGCCGTGGTGAGCGCCCCGCCAGCCTGCTGCGATCGGTTGGCGAGAGCCGTCTGCAGATCGGCAGCCACCTGCAGGCGCGCCGCTTCCGCCTCGGCAAGCTGGTGCTCTAGGGCCGTCAGGCGCGTGGCCAGGAGCTCCACGGCGGAGTCATCCCGGCGGTGCAGCTCCCGGGCCACCATCACGGCCTGATGCGCTTCGGCGCGGACCTGGGCCAACTGGTTGTCCTGGCTCTGAACCAGCTGGCGCTGCTGCTGGCTGATCTGGCTCAGCTGCTCCTCCAGGCTGGCGGCGATCCGATCGACGCTCAGCTGGGCGGTGCGCGCCAGCTGCAGGGCATCACCGGCGGGGCCCGTTCCCCTGGTGAGCACACTCTCCAGGTCGGCTTCCGCCCGCGAGCGGGCCTCGCGGCTCTGCTGCAGCAGCTGTTCCAGTTCACTGATCCGGGTGGCCGCCCGCGCAGCGGCCTGTTCCCTGCGGGCTTCAGCCGCCTGGGCGGAGGCCAGCGCCGCCGCCGTTTCGCTCCTCGCCGCACTCAGCTGCAGCTCGGCCTCGGCGGCGCTGGCTGCCAGCGCCTGCTCCGCCGCCTGCGACTGCTTAGCCGCAAGGCTGAGGTCGTTCCTGAGCTGCGGCGGCGTGGTGATCCCGGCGGGGCGGGACGGCATTCCGGCGTAGGGCACGGAACCTTGACGCCGCTGCCGAGCGGGCCCTCCCCGCGGCGTGCGCAGCAGCACCACCCCGAAGCCGGCGAAGACCACCGGCGACACCAGCACCCAATAGGTATCGCGGCTGAGTTCCTGGTTGCCTTCCCGGGACGCCTGCTGGCCGCGGAACAGGATCAGGGCGAACAGCACCGCACCGAGCAGCAGGCTGAACAGGCCGATCGACTGACGCTCGCTCAGGCCCCCGGGGGGCTTGCTGCCGGTTGGGGGCATGGCGGCGACCAGGTGTGCACAACGATAGGAACCTCAGGCTCAGGCGGCCAGGTTGCGGAAGCGGGTGAACTGGGGCTCGAACAGCAGCTTCACCGTGCCCACCGGCCCGTTGCGGTGCTTGGTCACGATCACCTCGGTGATGCCGCGATCGGGCGTGTCGGGGTTGTAGTACTCGTCGCGGTAGATCATCAACACCAGGTCGGCGTCCTGTTCGATCGAGCCCGATTCCCGCAGGTCACTGAGCATCGGCCGCTTGTTGGTGCGCGACTCGACGCCACGGCTGAGCTGGGAGAGGGCCACCACCGGCACGTTGAGTTCGCGGGCCATCTGCTTGAGGCCGCGGGTGATGCGGGAGAGTTCCTGGACGCGGTTATCAGAACCCGACCCCTCCATCAACTGGAGGTAGTCGATCACCACCAGGCCCAGTTCCTTGCCGCTCTCGGCCATCAGCCGGCGACAGAGGGAGCGCATCTCCAGCACGCCGGAATTGGGCTTGTCGTCGATGAAGATCGGCATCTGGCCCAGGGTGTTGATGCCCTGCCCCAGCAGCGGCCACTCCTCCTGCTGCAGCCGGCCGGTGCGCAGCCGGCCGCTCTCGATACCCACCTCCATGGCCAGCAGCCGGTAGGTGAGCTGCTCCTTGCTCATCTCCAGTGAAAACACGCAGACCGGCAGGTTGTGGAGCTGGGCCACGTTCTTGGCCAGGTTCAGGGTGATGGCGGTCTTGCCCATGGCAGGGCGGCCGGCCACGATGATCAGGTCACTGCGCTGGAGCCCCTGGGTCATGGCGTCAAGGTCGTAGAAGTTCACCGGGATACCGGCCACGGCCGTGCCCAGGGAGCGGCTCTCGATCTCGTTGAAGGTGCTGGTGAGGATCTCGGCGGTGGGGGTGAGGCCGGCGCTGGGCCTCTGCTGGCTGATCGCGAAGATCTTCTGCTCCGCTTCATCGAGCACCTGCTCCATCGGCTTGGTCTGCTCAAAGCCGAGCCGGATCACCTCGTTGCCCGACTTGATCAGCTGGCGGCGCAGGTACTTGTCCATCACCAGGCGCGCCACCTGGTCGATCGAGGCGGTCGAGAGGGTGCGTTCCACCAGCTCCACCAGCCGTCCGCTGCCGCCCACCTTCTCCAGGTGGCCCGTATCCGCCAGCCAGGCCGCCATGGCAGTGAGGTCGGTGGGCTTGCCCTGGCTGTGCAGCATCAGGGCGGTGCGGTAGATCTCGCGGTGGGCGCCCAGGTAGAACGCCTCCGGCTGCACCACGTCGGCGATGCGGCCAATCGCATCGGGATCGAGCAGGATGCCACCCAGCACGGCCTCCTCGGCCTCCAGGTTCTGGGGTGGTACCGAATCGGGCAGCGCCTCGAAGCTTGCCTCTGCGGCGGCCCGTGCGCGGCGGCGCGGGCCGGGATCGGCCGCATCGCTGGGACTATCGCTGGGAATCGGAGGCGCGCTCACCATCGGCCGCCATGGAAGGGTGTGGAAACAGCACCGTAGACGGCACACACGACAACGCCGTCAAGGCCCGCAGGCCCCGACGGCGTGACGTTGGCGGCAGCCATGGTCGCCGCAGCGATCAGTAGCTGACCACTTCGAGATTGAGCTCGGCGGTGACGTCGTGGTGGAGCTTCACCTGCACCTTGTAGGAGCCGGTGCGATGGATCTCGGGCACCAGGATGTGGCGGCGATCCACCTCTTTCTTGGTGGCGGCTTCGATGGCCTCGGCCACGTCGCCGTTGGTCACCGTGCCGAAGAGCACATCGTCGTTGCCGGCTTGCTTCTTGATCGTGAAGCGGCCGATCGTGGCCAGGGCGGTGCGGAAGGCTTCTGCCTCGGCCTTGAGGGCGGCCTGGCGTTCGGCCTCCTTGGCCCGGCGGGCCTCCACCTGACGCATCACCGCGGGGGTCACGGGGATGGCCTTGCCGGTGGGCAGGAGGAAGTTACGGGCGTAGCCGGGGGCCACATCCACGAGATCGCCGTCCTTGCCCAGGCTGAGGACGTCCTCGTTCAGTACGACTTGTACGCGCTTGGCCATGGATTCGAAACCGACGCTCTGACGAAAAACCGATTGTTCAACCTACGCCACCGGCCGCGCCCCGCTCCTGGGCATCCGCCAGGGTGGGGCCGCCGAGGGCCGCCTTGGGCAGCCGCACCTTGGTGGCCAGACCCAGGGCCCGCATCAGGCGGATGTGTTCCCAGGTGAGATCGATCTGACCGGGCTCCAGACCCTGCCGGGCCGAATGGGGGAAGGCATGGTGGTTGTTGTGCCAGCCCTCGCCGAAGGTGAGCGCCGCCACCCAGGGGTTGTTGCGGGAGGCATCGCCGCTGGCATGGCTGACCCGACCCCAGCAGTGGGTGGCGGAATTGACCAGCCAGGTGGCGTGATACACGAGCACCAGGCGGAGGGGAATGCCCCAGAGCACCAGGGCCCAGCCGCCGGCACCGGTGACGGTGCCGATCCAGAAGAGCAGGCCGGCCAGGGGGAGCTGCAGGGCCAGGAACCAGTTGTTCAGCCAGCGGTAGTAGGGATCGGCGGCGAGATCACCCGTGAGTCGGGGCACGGCGCCCATGGCCGGGATGTCCTGGAACATCCAGCCCATGTGGCTCCACCAGAAGCCACGGTGGCTGTTGTGATGATCCGCATCCGTATCAGAAAACTTGTGATGGTGGCGGTGCAGACCCGCCCAGTCGATCGGGCCGTGCTGGCAGCTGAGGGCGCCACAGGTGGCGAAGAAGCGTTCCAGCCACTGGGGCACCCGGAAGGCGCGATGGCTGAGCAGCCGGTGATAGCCGATCGTCACGCCCAGGCAGGCGGTGACCCAGTAGAGAACCACCAGCGAGGCCACGGCGGGCACGCTCCAGAAGCGGGGCAACAGGGCCAGCAGCGCCAGCGCGTGGATCGTCGTCATGAAGGCGATGGTGATCCAGCTGCTGCCAGTCGGAATCTTCGGCGTGGGCTCACCGCGGCGGGGGCGACGCAGCCGGGCGGAGCGCTGCAGGGCATCCAGGGAAACGACGGAAGCTGCCTGGTGGCTGCGCAGACCGGCGGCAGGGACGGCAGCCGGGGCGACTGGAGAACGTGTGGCTGTGGCGGTCATAACGGACCGACTCCTGATCAATCGATAAGATGGTAGCAATACGGATCCTGATCAGCAAGTGGGCTATCGAGACAAGCTCGGTGCGGGCCGCGCCGCCTTCGCCCATCTGATCAAGGTGTGGCATGAGCGCAACGACTGGAGTCACCGGGTGCTGCCCGGCCTGGCCGAGGCCCTCGACCTGGGCAAGGTGCACAACTCCCAGATCTCGATGCTGCGCAACGGCAAGCTCGCCTCCCCCGGGCCGGAGGTGTTTCTCGCCCTCGGCAGTGTCAACCAGTGGCTGGCGGCCCAGCCACCCGGCCAACCGCTCACCGCTGACCTGCGCCAGCTGCTGCTGGACACCCCCGAAGCCCTGGAGGCCCTGGCGGTGTCCGCCCAGCCCGTGACCGATCCCCACGGCGGCGTGCTTGGTCCGGGGGAGCTGCTGGAGGTGTTCGTGGGCGTGCGCCAGCCGCCGCCGGCCTTTGATCTGCGCATCGCCGATGCCGAGGCCGCCGGCCTCAGTGCCGCCCTGGCCCTGCTGTTCACCGCCGGCCAGCCCTGGCGGCAGTGCCGCACGCAGCTCCTGGAGGCCTATCCGGTGGCCCGTCGCCAGCGCCGCGAACGCTTCGCGGAGGTGATGGCCGGCCAGAGCGATTACAACGCCAGCGAACTGGATGCCGAACTGCCCGATCTGCGCCGCACCCTGGCGGCCCTGGGGGTGGCGGGGGAACAGGAGCTGAGCGCCGATCAGTTCCTGGAGCTCCTGCGCGACAAGGCCCGGCAGCAACGGATCGGCATGAACGGCCGCTCCATCGACCTGGCGGCGGCGATCCGGCGGGAACTCGGGACGATGCCAGGGCGGGAGACAGGATCGGGCGAAGCCTGAGGGAAGGCTCAACTCAACGGCACTGCGGCGTCAGGCCCGGTAGTGGGCCACACGGACGCGCCGCGCCCAGCCGAAGGCCCGCAGCAACTTGATGTGCTCCCAGGTGATGTCGAACTCGAACCAGCGCAGGCCGTGGCGGGCCGAATGGGGATGGGCATGGTGGTTGTTGTGCCAGCCCTCGCCGAAGCTGAGCAGCGCCACCCACCAGCAGTTGCGCGACAGATCGGGGCAATCGAAATTGCGATAGCCGAAGGCATGGGTGGCCGAATTCACCAGCCAGGTGACGTGATACACGAGCACCAGGCGCAGCGGAATCGCCCAGAGCACCAGGCCCAGGCCACCGCCCCGCACGCCGGCCCGTTCGCCATACCAATAGAGCGCCGCCCCGAGGGGCAGTTGCAGCAGCAGGAACCAGCGGTCGAGCCAGCGGTAGAAGGGATCGCGCTGCAGATCACCGGTGAAGCGCGCCACATGCTGCACCGCCGGAATCTCGTGCAGCATCCATTCGCTATGGGCCCACCAGAGGCCGCGGGCGGCGTCGTGGTGGTCGTTGGGCTGATCAGAGAACTTGTGGTGATGGCGGTGCAGACCCACCCATTCGATCGGGCCGCTCTGGCAGGCCAGGGTGCCCATCAGCACCAGGGTGCGCTCCAGCCAGAGGGGCGCCACGAAGCTGCGGTGCGCCACCAGGCGATGCAGGCCCAGGGTGACGCCCAGCACCGTGACCCAGTAGAGCAAGGCCAGCGCCGCCAACCCCTGCCAGCTCCAGAACTGCGGCAGCAGCGCAAACACGGCCCCCACATGGATGGCCAGCATGAAACCGGTGGTGCCGAGCTTGAACTTGCGTTGCCGCGGCGGCAGCGGCAGGCGCCGGGCCGCCAGGGCGGCGCGGATGCGGGCCTCCTTGCGCTCGCGATGGGCGGTGCTGAGGGCTTCAGCCCCATCGGCCGGATCAAAACCGGGCTCAAAACTGTGATCCGCTTCGGACTGACCGGATCGCGGCGCGGCGGGCACTGAACTCAACGCTTCTGGACTGGAAACCAAGGAACTCTCCGGGTATCTCGTGCCTTGGCTTCTCCGTTCTGTAGCCAATGCAGCCAAGGAAATCTAACGGGCGGCAGCATGGGGCCTGCCGATGCACCGTTCGCCGATGGGCCTGCCCGCCGCCAAGCCCAGCGCTGCCCAGCGGGACTGGGCCCGGCAGCGGCTGGAGACCGCCCTGCAGGGGATCGCCCCCCAGGTGGCGGCGCGCACGGCTGCGGTGCGTCCCCGCCTCGAACGGGTGCTGGAGGCCTTTGCAGCGGAAGGGCTGGGGGTGCAGCACTTCGCCTCGGTGAGCGGCTATGGCCACGGTGATCTGGGCCGGGAGGTGCTGGATCGGGTCTTCGCCCGGGTGCTGCAGGCGGAGGCGGCCGCGGTGCGGCTGCAGTTCGTGAGCGGCACCCACGCCATCGCCGCGGCCCTGTTCGGTGTGCTGCGCCCCGGTGATCGGCTGCTGGCCCTCACCGGCCGCCCCTACGACACCCTCGAGGAGGTGATCGGCATCCGCGGCAGCGGCCAGGGTTCGCTGGCCGAGTTCGGCATCACCTACGACGAACTCGCCCTCACCCCGGATGGGCGGGTGGACACCGATCGGCTGGCGGAGGCCCTGGCCCTGCCCACCCGCATGGTGCTGATCCAGCGCAGCTGCGGCTACAGCTGGCGGCCATCCCTGGACGTGGCGGAGATCGGCCGGCTCTGCGAACGGGTGAAGGCCCTCCAGAGCGGCGTGGTGTGCTTCGTGGACAACTGCTACGGCGAGCTGGTGCAGGAGCAGGAGCCAACGGCGGTGGGGGCCGATCTGATCGCCGGCTCCCTGATCAAGAATCTGGGCGGCACCATCGCCCCCAGCGGCGGCTATGTGGCCGGCCGCGCCGATCTGGTCGAGCAGGCCTGCTGCCGCCTCACTGCGCCTGGCATCGGCAGCGAGGGCGGCAGCGGCTTCGATCTGCACCGTCTGCTCTTCCAGGGCCTGTTCCTGGCCCCGCAGATGGTGGGCGAGGCGCTGATCGGCGCTGATCTGGTGGCCACGGTGTTCGCCGAGCTGGGCTACGCCACCAACCCCGGCCCCGGAGCCAGCCGCAGCGACATCATTCAGGCAGTGCGGCTGGGGAATCCCGATCGGCTGCGGCAGATCTGCCGCGCCTTTCAGGCCGCCTCACCGGTGGGGGCCTATCTCGATCCGGTGCCGGCGCCGATGCCCGGCTATGCCAGCGAGCTGGTGATGGCCGGCGGCACCTTCATCGACGGCAGCACCAGTGAGTTTTCCGCCGATGCCCCCCTGCGGGTGCCCTATGTGCTCTACACCCAGGGCGGCACCCACCACGCCCACGTGGCCATCGCCCTGGAGCGGGCCCTGGCGGCCCTCAAAGCGAACGACCTGATTCCCGATTGACCAACCGGCGCCAGCGCCAGCGGCGGTGCCCTCCTCCAGACTGAGCCAGCACAGCCCCGCCTCCGGCCATGGCACTCCACTTCCCCGACGACTGCCGCTACGCCGACAGCCATGAATACGTGCGCGGCGAGGGCGATCAGCTGCGGCTTGGGCTGAGCGCCTTCGCCATCGACCAACTCGGCGACATCGTCTTCGTGGAGCTGCCCGAGGTGGGGGCATCCCTGAAGCGGGGCGAGAGCTTCGGCAGCGTCGAATCGGTCAAGGCGGTGGAAGATCTGATGGCGCCGATCAGCGGTGTGGTGGAGGCGCGCAACGAGGCGGTGCTGGCCAGCCCGGAGGAACTGCAGAACGATCCCTACGGAGAAGGCTGGCTGCTGGTGGTGCGTCCCTCCGATCGCGGCGAGCTGGACTCGCTGCTGGAGGCGGCCAGCTACCAGGCGAAGGTGGAAGGCGCCTGAGCCGACAAGAGAGCAGGCGAGCCTCCCTAGGATCCCGCCCGACCTTGGGCGCAGCTGCGGTGAGCACGGACTTCCTGGAGCGTCACCTCGGCCCGGGAGCAGGGGAGCAGCAGCGCATGCTCGAGGAGCTTGGTCTGCCAGACCTGGATGCACTCACCGCCTCCGTGGTGCCTGCCGACATTCTTCTGCCTGAGGCTGAGGCCTCCGAAGGCCTGCCGGCAGGCTGCGGCGAAGCCGAGGCCCTGGCCGAGCTGGCGACGATCGCCGCAGCCAATCAGGTGCATCGCAGCCTGATCGGCCTGGGGTATCACGGCACCGCCACGCCTGCCCTGATCCAGCGCCACGTGCTGGAGAACCCCTGCTGGTACACCGCCTACACCCCGTATCAGGCGGAGATTGCCCAGGGCCGCCTCGAGGCCCTGCTCAACTTCCAGACCCTGGTGAGCGAACTCACCGGGCTGCCGATCGCCAACGCCTCGCTGCTGGATGAGGCCACCGCCGCCGCCGAGGCCATGGCCCTGGCGCTGGCGGTCTGCAAGCGGCCGGAGGCCCACCGTTTCCTGGTGGACCGAGCCGTGCTGCCCCAGACCCTGGCGGTGCTGCAGACGCGGGCCGAACCGCTCGGCATCCGCCTGGAGCTGATCGACGCCACCGGCTGGCGGGGTGGCGGGTCATCAGCGCTCGCACCTGATCTCTTCTCGGCCGATCTCTTCGCAGCCGATGTCTTCGGCCTGGTGCTGCAGCTGCCCGGCAGCGACGGCCGCCTCTGGGATCCCACGCCCCTGCTGACCGCCGCCCGGGCGGCGGGGGTGATCAGCATCGTGGCGATCGATCCGCTGGCCCAGGTGCTGCTGGAGCCGGTCGGCAGCCTCGGGGCGGACATCGCCGTGGGCAGCCTGCAGCGCTTCGGTGTTCCGATGATGGGCGGCGGCCCCCACGCCGCCTTCTTCGCCACCCGCGACGCCTTCAAGCGCCAGATTCCCGGCCGACTGGTGGGGCAATCGCTCGATGCGGAGGGCCAACCGGCCCTGCGGCTGGCGCTGCAGACCCGCGAGCAGCACATCCGCCGCGACAAGGCCACCAGCAACATCTGCACCGCCCAGGTGCTGCTGGCGGTGATGGCCAGCTTCTACTCCGTGCATCACGGGCCTGAGGGGCTCACCGCGATCGCCCAGCGGATCGTGGCACTGCGGGCTCGCCTGGCCACGGGCCTGGGCGCGATCGGCCTGCCGCCGGAACCCGGCAGCGGTTTCGACACCCTGGTGGTGCGCAGCCCCAACGCCGCCGCCCTGCTGGCTCGGGCAGCCGGCGCCGGCTTCAACCTGCGGGCCGGCATCGACGGCAGCGGTGTGGCGCCAGGAGGGGGTACGCAGGCAGGGGCCATGCCGGCCGTGGCGATCAGCCTCGATGAGCTCAGCAGCGAGGCCGAAGTCGAGCGCCTGCTGGCCGCCCTGACCGATCCCGATGCAGCCGCCACGCCATCAGACGGAACCACTGCCACGGCCAGCCCTGGCAAGGCCCACCTGCCTGAGCCCCCTGAGCTGGCCAGCCTGCTGGAGGATCTGCCCCTGCGCCGCCACCCCTGGCTGACCCAGGAGGTGTTCCACCGCTACCGCAGCGAAACGGAGCTGCTCCGCTACATCCAGCGCCTCGCCAGCAAGGATCTCTCGCTGGTGCACGGCATGATCCCGCTGGGCAGCTGCACCATGAAGCTGAACGCGGCGGCGGAACTGGTGCCGGTGAGCTGGCCCGCCTTCAGCCAGCTCCATCCGTTCGCACCAGCCGAGCAGCTGGCCGGCAGCCGCCGGCTGGTGGACGACCTGGAGCAGTGGCTGGCGGCGATCACGGGCTTCGCCGGGGTGTCACTGCAGCCCAATGCCGGCTCCCAGGGGGAATACGCCGGGCTGCTGGTGATCCGGGCCTGGCATGCCAGCCGCGGCGAGCAGCACCGCAACGTCTGCCTGATTCCCACCAGCGCCCACGGCACCAACCCGGCCAGTGCGGTGATGGCGGGTCTGCGGGTGGTTGCCGTCGCCTGCGACTCCGGCGGCAACATCGATCTGAACGACCTGGAGGCCAAGGCCTCGGCCCACGCCGGCGAGCTGGCGGCCCTGATGGTCACCTATCCCTCCACCCACGGTGTGTTCGAGACCGGCATCCGCCGCATCTGCGAACTGGTGCATGACCAGGGCGGCCAGGTCTACCTCGACGGCGCCAACCTCAACGCCCAGGTGGGGCTGTGCAAGCCGGGGCTCTATGGCGCCGACGTCTGCCACCTCAACCTCCACAAGACCTTCTGCATTCCCCATGGCGGCGGTGGGCCCGGCGTGGGCCCGATCGGCGTGGCCGCGCATCTGGTGCCGTTTCTGCCCGGCCATCCCCTGGCCGCCTGCGGTGGCACGGCAGCGATCGGCCCGGTCAGCGCCGCCCCCTGGGGCAGCGCCGGCATCCTGCCGATCAGCTGGATGTACATCCGGATGATGGGGGGAGCCGGCCTGCGCCGCGCCAGCCAGGTGGCCCTGCTGGCGGCGAACCTGATCGCCGAGCGGCTGGATCCCCATTTCCCGGTGCTCTACCGCGGTGCCAACGGCCGCGTCGCCCATGAATGCATCCTTGATCTGCGGCCACTGAAGCGCTCGATCGGACTTGAGGTCGATGACCTGGCCAAGCGGCTGATGGACTACGGCTTCCATGCCCCCACCGTGAGCTGGCCGGTGGCCGGCACGGTGATGGTGGAGCCCACCGAAAGCGAGTCGCTGGCGGAGATCGACCGCTTCTGCGCCGCCATGGTGGCGATTCGCGCCGAAGCGGCCGCGATCGAGAGCGGCGGCGCCGACCCGCTCGACAACCCGCTCAAGCGCGCGCCCCACACCCTCGCCGTGGTGACCGCCGACAGCTGGGAGCGGCCCTACAGCCGCAGCCAGGCAGCCTTTCCGGCCGGCCCCCAGCAACGGGAGAACAAGTTCTGGCCGGCTGTCTCCAGGATCGACAACGCCTATGGCGATCGCCATCTGGTGTGCACCTGCCCGACAGTTGAGGAACTGGCCTCCTGATCGTTCAGGGGGTTACATCTTTTGGCGTAATAGCGCATCATTGCGACGTTTCGGGGCTGGTTCCATGGGTAGCGGAGGCAACAGCGAAGATGGCTGGGGGACTCAGACCAACTCAGGACGCACGCTGCGCGCCCTGAACCGCCCTGAGGCCGAAGCGGTCTCGGGCCCCTCCCTGCCCCCTCTCCCCAGCATCAACCGCAGCAGCGGCAGCGAAGCCACCACCCGCAGCGATGGCACCAACGTGGTGCGGGTGCCCTTCGGCGTCCGCCAGCCCCGCCGTCTCCGGCCGACTCGGCCCGATCACTGGGCCACTCTGGTCCTGCCGTTCCAGGTCGGGGGCTCCACCCCGCCACCGCCCCAGGCCGCCTGAGGGCGAGGACCAGGCGCGATCTATCCCGCCCCTGAAACCTGGCACGAACCAGTTCAGGTCAGGAACCTGCACAGGACTGATGGGCGGCTCCCTTGCGGAGCAGGTTCAAGCGGCGAAGCCCTGATCATCAGCAGCCAAGCTCTGATCCAGGAGGCGTCCGTCGATCTCAGCCTTCAGTTGATCGAGTGACGCGGCAGGGAACCGAAACGGCAACACCACCATCGGGCTGCGCTCAGGACGCACCAGCCAGCCGGTTGGAACGATCGGAATCAGCACGAATCCTCGATAGCGCACCACCACGTTGTCCGGGATAACTGGAGCCATTGACGACAGCACCGATGAAGTGGAGTGGCCTCGGAGTTGCCACTCCGCCACACCCAACTCCGTGAAGAGCGTTACAACTCCATAGTGAGGCCATCATGGCCAGAGCATTGGTCGCGAATGTATCGGATTGCGGATCAAGCGCGGCGGATTGAGATGAAGAAATTTGAAGCAATCGTGCCCATGGTGAAGAGACCTGGATGAGATGAAGAGGCCTGGATGAACAGAGTCGTCCATCCAGGCTCACCCCTGATCCAATCCCCGTCCAACCGGCGATGACTCAGGCCGCCAACAGTTCGGGCTCGCGATACGGGATGAAATTGGCCTTGCGGGTGCCGCAGATCGGGCAGGTCCAGTCGTCTGGAATGGCCTCGAAGGGCGTACCGGCGGCGATTCCGGAATCGGGATCCCCTTTGACAGGGTCGTAGATCATCGAACACACCTTGCAGATCCACAGCCCGGGCACCGGGGCCGTCTCGCCGGCCTGGCCCTTGCCTTGAAGCGCTTCGAGGGCAACGCCATAGCGCTCGGCATGGTGGTGCTCGATCGGCGTGAGCAGGCCGAAGTTGCTGGCCGCCTTGCGGAAGATGCCGGCGTGTTCCTCGGATTCGTCGATCTGGTCCTGGAATTCAGCCGCGGCATCGGCATCCCGATCGAGGCGTGCCTGGGCCTCGAACTCCGGGTACATGGTGGTGTACTCGTAGGTTTCGCCCTCAATCGCCAGCTCCAGACAGCGGGCCAGCACAGCCTGCTTCTGCTCCTCGCTCAGACCGGCAGGATCGGCCACCACCAGCTCCGGATGGAGCAGGCGGAAGTGGGCGAAGGCATGCTCGGTTTCCTGATTGGCCGTGTCGCGGAAGAGCTTCGCCAGCTCGGCATTGCCCAGCTGCTTGGCCACATCGGCGAAGAAGAGATATTTGCGGTTGGCCATGCTCTCACCGCCGAAGGCGGCCTCGAGGTTGGCCTGGGTGGAGGGGTTGGACAGATCCATGACGGAAAAACGCAGAGGATGGAGCGCGGAAGGAAGGAGCCCAGAAGGATCAACCCGATCAGGATCGAACGCGAGAGGGATGGAGACCGGGCCCACCGATCTCCAGAGCTTACACGAAGTCATAACCACTTCGAGTTAGGGCCTGAAGGGTTTTGGCGAGCGGGCTTCCTCCTGCGGCCCCCTCACTCCTGCGGCCCCCTCAGTAGTTGGCCCCGCTCCGGCGCTGGTGGACGGCCGTGACTCCCGTGGGATCCAGCAGGCCGCCGCTGCTGAGCTCGGCATAGAGCAGCCAGTGGTCGCCGCACTCCATCCGCTGCTTGACCGTGCCCTCCAGCCAGGCCAGCGCCTCCGGCAGCACCGGATAGCCCCCAGGGCTCTCCTGGAGCTCCAGCCCGGCGAAACGATCCGCTCCCGGCGGAAACGGCTGCAGAAACTGCTTCATCGGGCCGCTCTGCCGGCCTGCCGCCAGCACGTTGAGCGCGAAACCATCCCCCACGTGCAGCAGGCTCTCCAGGGCCCGGTCCCGTGCCACCGCCACCGTGAGACCGGGCGGCGAGAAGCTGGCCTGGCTTACCCAGCTGGCCACCATCGCCCCACTCAGGCGCGTTTCCCCCTCCCCCTTGGAGGT
Organism: Synechococcus sp. CS-1328; assembly: GCF_025128095.1. GTDB lineage: Bacteria > Cyanobacteriota > Cyanobacteriia > PCC-6307 > Cyanobiaceae > CBW1002. The sequence continues at coordinate 22,598 of NZ_JAHLYT010000050.1, forward strand.
GGTGAGCACACACAGGGAGCCCACCAGTCGGCCCAGGGCCAGCACCGCCGGATCGCTGCGGCTCTCGCTGAGGCCACCGGCGGCGCTGCGGCGCTGGCTGCGGCGCTGCTCCACCAGCAGGCTGCGGCCCAGGGCCGTGCCGGTTTCCTCGATCGTTTTGATCGTGGCGGCATCGGGACTGAACTTGACCTTGATCGGCTCGAAGGCGAACTGGAAGCCGCCATCGCGCAGCTTGCTCTCAAGCAGATCGAGCGCCTCACCACTCCAGCCGAAGCTGCCGAAGACTCCCACCGGCTTGGCCCGATCTCCCTCCGCCAGCAGGGTGCCCAGAGCCGACACGATCGGCGTGGGCGCATGCCCCCCCAGGGTGGGGGAACCGATCAGGACAGCGTCGCAGGAGCGGATGGCGGCGAGCAGCTGGTCAGCGGGCGCAAATTCGCAGTTGATGCTCTCGACCCGTACGCCGGTGCGTCCCACCCCCTGGGCCAGGGCATCGGCGATGGCAGCGGTGTTGCCATAGGCGCTGGCGAACAGCAGGGCCACCGACAGTCTGGCGCGGTCCTGGGTTTCGCCCCAGCGGCGGTAATCGGCCAACAGGCTGCGCCAGCTCTCGGCGATGGCGGGTCCGTGGCCGGGGGCGATGGTGCGGATCGGCAGCTCATCCAGCCGGTTGACCACGGCCTCCACCTGGCGGGCGATCGGCGCCATCAGGCAGTCGTAGTAGTAGCGGCGGTCCTCCTCGCTGCTGTTGCGGTCGCTTTCGGCAAACGCCTCGCTGCAGAGGTGGGCAGCGAAGAACTTGCCGCTCATCAGCAGGCCGGTCTTCTGCTCGAAGGCGATCAGGGCCCCGGGCCAGCGGGGCGTGGGGGTGGGGATCAAGGTGAGCTCATGGCCATCCCCAAGCTCGCGGGTCGCCTCCTGCTTCACCACATCGATGGCGGGCAGGGGCGGAATCAGCGATTCGGGCTGGGTGCTGCCCGGCGGGGCCGGTTTGCGCTGGTCCCACAGCTCCGCCAGCAGCTTGGCACCGGTATTGGAGGCCACCAGCATCAGTTGGGGCCACTGGCTGGCCAGGCGCCGCAGCAGGCTCACCCGGTTGGGGTTGACGTGACCCACCACCACCTTGAGAGCCGCCTCGGCCGGCACCAACCCGGCCAACTGCTCCAGGAACGGTGCGGCGAAGGACTCCCCGGGCGGATGCACCAACACCGGCGGTACCGGCTGGCCACTGGCGGTGGTTCCGGCGGTGAACAAAAAGCTGTTGGCGCTCGTGCCCCGCTCCAGGCCGTACTCCACTTCAAAGCGCAGCCGCTTGGGACTCAGCCCCCGCAGACAGACCAATCCGGGCTCGATCGGCAGCTGAATGACTTGACGTTCAGCGTCGTTCACACCCATCGCTTGCCTTCCCTTGCAGCACGATCTTAGGAAGCGTGGGGAGAGTGGATGGCGGAGCCTTTACTTGCAGGTTAAGGTTCGAAGAGGTTGCGGAAAAACACTGTCGGCGATTCGTTCGTCACCGTTTGTGATTTCCAGGATGCCGGTGTTACTGAGCTTGGGGCATGCTGTTTGTTGCTCCAATGGCGTCCAAAGGGCGTTGTTCAGCAGTCTCCTAAGCACTGACACGCTTTAACTCCATGGATCCAGCGATTGTCCCAGGCCCAGGCCTTTCAAGGGAGTTCTTTTCAGGCGGGGGCTTTCAGCTGGATAACCCGTTCTTTGAAGGCCGCTCACCAAGCGCGCTCGAGCCGATCGTGATTGGCCTGGAGGCCCCGTTGAGCGGCTCCCAGAGAGCCAATGGTCGCGACATGTGGCGCGGCGCCAGATTGGCGGCTGAGGAGCTGAATCTCCAGGGCGGGATTCTGGGGCGCCCCATCGAGCTGGTGCAGGCCGACGACAGAGCTGATCCGAATCGGGCCTTACCCGTGGCGCAGAAGCTCAAGCAACTGGGGGCCGATGCGGTGATCGGCCCCTACAACTCCGGCGTGGGCGTCCTCAACCTGCCCTATTACCTCAGGCACGAGATCGTGCCGGTGCATCTCACGTCCACGGATGACACCAATGGCCAGGGGGTCACCGTCCAGCCCAAGAACAGCCAGATCGCTCCGGTCGAGGAGGCCTACATCCTCGCGCAGGACATCAAGACCGTGTCGATGCTGGTGGACCCTTCCACCTTCACCACGGGGATGGCGGATCGGCTCGAGGCGGCCCTCAGGGCCGATGGGGTGGCCGTGGAGCGAATCAGCATCACCCCGGGGGCCCAGGACTACAACGCGGCGATCCAGCAGGCCCTGGCCAGTAACCCCGGCCTGGTTTATGTGAGCACCTATTACCCGGAGGGCAGTGTCATCGCCAAAGGGTTGGCCGCCAGTGGCAGCAACGCCCAGCGCTTCATGGGTCTGGCCAACGTGGATCCGGCCTTTGTGGAGCAGGCCGGTCTGGAGGTGGCCCAAGCCTGTGTGTTCAGCGGGACGCCTGAAGCGACCCAGTTACCCTCCGCCAAGGACTACGTGAACGCCTATGAGCAGCGTTTCGATCGCACCCCTGGCGTCTGGGGCACCTTTACCTACGACTCCCTGCAGGTGCTGGCCGAAGCCATGGAGCAGGCCGACAGCAGCAATTTTGAACCTGCCCTGGATGCGCTGTTGCAGACCCGCAACTACCAGGGGGAGACCGGCACGATCACGATCGACCCGATCACCGGCAACCGACTGAAGCTGCCCGTCTTCATCCTGCAGGTCAACCAGGATGGGATCTTCACGATCAAAGGCTGAGGCAACGGATGGGATTAGGGGCTGGGATTGGGCCCACTTCAATAGTGGTTGCCCACTTTGCGGTGGTGAACGGCGGTGGAGGCCTCCAGGTCGGAGACGGTGCCCTGTTCCACCGCGGCGTAGATGATCCAGTGATCCGGACCCTCCATCCGCTGAACCACGCGGCAGCCCAGGTAGGCCAGGGCATCGCCGAGCACCGGACCGCCAGCGGCGACGCCGTCCAGGGTGATGACGCCGGCGAAGCGATCGGCACCAGGGGGAAAGCGCTTGAGGAAATGGCGCAACAGCACCTGGTGGTTGTCCTCCCGCAGGATGTTGAGCACAAACCGGTCGCCCACCTGCATCAGGGCCTCGATGGCACGGTCTTTGGCCACGGCCACCGTGAGACCCGGAGGATCAAAACTCGCCTGGCTCACCCAGCTGGCCACCATCGCACCGCTGCGGCTGCCGCCCTCGGCATCGTCCTGGCGGGCCGTCACCACATAGAGGCCTCCTGAGAGGCGGCCAAGCGCCTTGTCGAGGTCGCCGTCGAGGCTCTTCATGGCCGCGATCGTCTTCTCGCGGGTGAGCAGCTGGCCCAGGTCGGTGCCGGCCTCCTCGCAGCGCTGGTAATCCTGCCCATCCGGCACCTGGCGGATGCGGAGCGGCTCGAAGGCGCTCTTCTGGCCGAGGCTGCGCAGCTGGGCCGCGACCGTGTCGATCGGCTCGTCGTTGCCGCCGTAGGCGTCGTAGCAGGCGACCCACTGCTTGGGCTTGAGGGCCGCCAGCAGCGTGCCCACCTGGGCCTGCAGCTCGGCGTCGGGCGCGGCCGGCCAGGTAGGCACCACCACAGCACTGGCCTCGCCGATCAGCGCAGTGAGCTCCTGGGCATCGGTGGCGCGCAGATCCACAAGCTGCACCTGGGCCTCGGCCTTGCCGATGCCGCGAGCGATCGCCTGGCTGAGCCGGTCGCAGAAGCCGTACTGGCTCAGATAACAGACGGCAGCATAGGCCTCCCCCTTGCTGCGCTGGCTGCTCCAGTCGCGGTAGTCACCCACCCAGAGGCCGAGATGCTGCCGCAGCAGGGGGCCATGGCCCACGGCGATGGTGGTGATCTCCGGCAGCCCCTCCATGCGCTTGAGCGCCTGCAGCACGCTGCGGGCATTGGGCCCCATCAGGCAGTCGTAATAAAAGCGGAAATCCGGGGCGATGGCACCGGGATCGCTGTCGTACAGCTCCTCGCTGCAGTAATGCAATCCGAAGGCGTCGCAGGTGTAGAGGATGCCGGTGCCGTGATCAAAGGAAAAGATCGTGTCCGGCCAGTGCAGGTTGGGGGCACTGAGGAAGTCGAAGCGGTGCTGAATCCCACTGGCGGGATGGGTACCCAGATCGAGGCTGTCGCCGCTCTTCACGGCGCGGCTGCGGAAGGGGCGGTGGACCTGGTCTTCGAGGAACTGGATCGCCACCTTGGAGGCCACGATCTCGATCTCGGGATTGCGGTCGAGCAGGTGGCCGATCAGCCCGGAATGGTCGGGCTCGGTATGGGACACGATCAGATGATCGATCGCCAGAGGATCGATCTCCTGCTCGAGCAGCGGCAGCCAGGTGTCGGCGAATTTGAGGTGGCTGGTATCGATCAGGGCCGTGCGCTCACCCCGCACCAGAAAGGCGTTGTAGGTGGTGCCGTTGCGGAGGCCGAATTCGATGTCGAAGCGGCTGCGGTCCCAGTCGAGGGAGCGGATCGCGGTGGTATCGGCGGCGATCACCTCGCACTGGAGGCTCAGACGCGGCGGTGCGACAACGCTCATGAACGGCTCCTCCGGGGGTCAGGACTGTAGGCAGACCGGCCCGCCAGCTGGCGGATTGCGGCGGGCCCTCGATGCCAGCGGGCCACACCATCGCCAAGCTGGAACCCCCTCTGAAGGCGTCATCGCCATGACGGCAGGCGAAGCCGGACAGCCGGATCCGAACGACCAGCCGCAGGCGGCCCTGAAACCGGCCATGCCGCTCACCCTCAAGGGCTTTCGGCAGAGCCTGGGGCCCGGCATCCTGCTGGCCGGCGCCGCCATCGGTGGGTCTCACCTGGTGGCCTCCACCCAGGCGGGAGCCCGCTTCGGCCTCGGCCTGCTCGGTTTCGTGCTGCTGGCCAACCTGTTCAAGTACCCCTTCCTGCTGGTGGGAAGCCGGTTCACGGCGGTCACCGGGCTGAGCCTGCTGGAGGGGTATCAGCGCCAACGCCCCTGGTATCTGCCTCTGTTTCTGCTGATCACCCTGGCCACCGGCGTGGGCAACATCGCGGCGGTGGCCTCGGTCTGCGGCAGCCTGGCCACCAGCATGGTGCCGGCCGGCCGGCCCGGCGGCCTGAGCACACCGACAGGGCTGGCCCTGCTGATGGTGGGGGTCTGCGTGGCCGTGCTGCTGCTGGGCCACTACCGCAGCCTCGATCGGCTCAGCAAGGGCATCGTGCTGCTGCTCACGATCAGCACGGTGGTGGCCGGCGGTGGCCGTGCTGGGCCGGGGTCCGGTCGCTGTCAACGTTGACCTGTTCAGCCCCAGCCCCTGGAGCCTGACGGCCCTGCCGTTCCTGGTGGCCCTGATGGGCTGGATGCCCTGCCCGCTCGATCTGGCCGCCTGGTCGTCGCTGTGGATCTTCGCGCGGCAGGACGACTCGGGCCATCGCGGCTCCCGTGCCGAAGTGGAAGCCGACTTCAACCTCGGCTATCTGCTCACGGTGGCGATGGCGGTGCTGTTTCTGTTGTTGGGGGCCTGGGTGATGCACGGCACCGGGCAGACCTTCTCCCCCAGCGGCGCGCGCTTTGCGCAGCAGTTGATCACCCTCTACACCGCCAGCCTCGGTGGCTGGGCCTATCCGGTGATCGCGATCGCGGCCTTCACCACGATGTTCAGCACCACCCTCACCTGCCTGGACGGCTATCCCCGCTCCACCTCCGCCGGCTTTCGGCTGCTGCGCGGCTTCCGCGGCCACGCCGTCCATGACCGGCGGGAGCACGGGATCTGGATGGTGCTGCACGGTGTCGGGGCCGCCGCGGTGCTCGCCTTCTGGCCCGGTTCGATGGGGGCCCTGGTGCAGCTGGCGATGGTGGTGTCGTTCCTCACCACACCGGTGCTGGCCTGGATGAACCTGCGGGTGATGCAGGGCCGCCAGGTGGCCCCAGCCGATCGGTTCGGAACCGGCCAACTGCTGCTGGCACGCATCAGCCTGATCGTGCTCAGCGCCTTCGTGGTGCTGTTCGGCATCAGCCTCTCGCAGGGCTGAATTAGGGGCCCGGGGAATCCTCGCCAGGGAGCTCCCTTACAACCAGTACCAATCGCTGAAACAGGCGGCCTGGCCGCGGCTCTGGCCAGCGGCATCGCGCAGGGTCCAGAGGCGGGCACCGCGCAGCTGGAAGCGGCGGCCGTGGCTATCGATGCGCACACCGCTGTAGTGGGCGATCGCCTCGTCGCGCAAGGCCTGCCGCAGGGCACGGGCCCGCTCCGCCCGCGCCACCGGCTCAGCCGTGAGCCACGAGGGCAGGCCCACCATCGTGGCCCAGGGGCGACGCCAGAGCCGCAGGGCGGCGACGTTGGCATAGATCAGCCGCGGCCCGATCGGATCCACCTCTGAATGACCGGCAGCAGACGCACCGCCAGCAGCCTCACCGGTCTGCCCAGGATCGTCATGGGCGAGCACCACCACTGGGGCGACGAACAACTCCTGGGCCGCCAGGCGCCGGTTGGCCGCAGCCGGGATCAGGGGGCGGCCGAAGGCGGCCTGGTGGGAGGTGAGGATCCAGGCCACCCGTTCCAGCACGGGCTCAGCCAACCAGGCGGCCTCCAGCTCTGGAGCCAGCACCGAGCGCGGCTCAGCCCTCAGATTCGGCTCGAGCACCAGATTCGGCTCAGCCACCGGCGACCCCGGCGCCCATGGCCAGGGCCATGGCCTGGTTGGCCTTGGCCTGGCCCTGGCTGCGCAGATGGTCGAGGAAGTGGCGGTTGGCCTCCGGGAAGCGGGGTTCTTCCGCCAGGGGCAGCGGACCGGCGGCATCAAGCCCCGTGTCCCCCTCCAGGGCCGGCGTGATCACCACGAGATCCGGATCGAGGGCTGCGTCGTAGCGCCACCAGCGGCTCGGATCTCCGATGGCTGGATGGGTGGGATGGGGCGACTGGCCGGCGTCCGGCGCCGAGAGCGGTCCGGCTGGAGTGCCGCCCGCTGCGCTGGCCCGCAGCGCCGCCGCCCGTTCGGCCAGGGCCTTGCGGCGGCGCACCGCCAGATCGGCCAGCAGCTGGGATCGGGTGCGGCCCCGCAGCTGGAACAGCACGAAGGGGTCTTCGCTGAAGCGATCCCCCATCAGGTAATAGACAGCGCTGGTGTGCTTGCAGGGATTGGCCTTGTCCGGGCAGGTGCATTCGCTGCGCACCTCCTGCAGCTTGAACGGAAACAGGCGCTTGCCGCTGGCGGCGAAGGCGCGCTCGATGTCCTGCGGCATCACGCCGGCCAGCAGCTGGGCCGACCAGCGGGCCTTCTGGGTGAGCGCCTCGAGCACGTAGCCCCAGTCTTCCTCGCTGAGCACATCGAGCCACAGCTTCACCTTGTAGGGCTCGGGTTCGGTGCCCTGCACGCGGGCATGCACCCGCCGCCCCTCGAAGCGGATCGAGAGCACATTGCCCTCACGGGCGTAGGCCCAGGCGCGCTCCAGCCGCTTCTTGTAGCGGAAGGAGTTGATCAGTTCCATCCACTGCTCCACCCACCAGGGCTGCTGCCCCAGTCCCTGGTCGCCCAGCTGGGTGGTGATGGCGGGGGTGGCGGACATGGACGCGGGCATGGCGGGACGGGTGCCGAGCCCAGACAGCCCAGGCCTCAGCCACCAGTCTTGCCGAAGGGTGGCCCGAGCGGCACTGCGGCGCCGGGGCTGATGCTCAGAAGGGGATCGGCATCTCGGCATCGGCCGGCGCGGGGGCGCAGGCCGCCACCCGTTCCGCCACCACCTGCCCCACCACCACGATCGAGGGCGACACGAACCCCTGCTCCGCCACCCGATCGGCCAGCTCGCCCAACGGGGCCACCAGATCCCGCTGCCCCAGCACCGTGCCCTGCTGGATCACGGCGGCCGGGGTGTCGGGCGCCAGGCCACCGGCGATCAGCTCCTTGCAGATGCGGCTGAGGTTATGGAGGCCCATGTAGATCACCAGGCCGTCACTGCAGCGGGCCAGCCCCTGCCAATCCACACCGGGGCGCGCCTTGTCGATCTCCTCATGGCCGGTCACGAAGGTGACGCTCGAGCCCGCCCGGCGATGGGTCACCGGAATGCCGGCATAGGCCGGGGCGGCGATCCCCGCCGTGACACCGGGCACCACCTGCACCGGGATGCCTCGGGCCGCCAGGTGGGCCGCCTCCTCGCCGCCGCGGCCGAACAGGAACGGATCGCCCCCTTTGAGGCGCACGACCGTGCGATGGCGACCGGCCAGCTCCACCAGCACCGCATTGGTGCTCGGCTGCGGAACGGAGTGGTGGCCGCGGCGCTTGCCGACGAACTGCCGCTCGCAGCCCTCCGGCACCAGATCCAGCAGGGCCTTCGGCACCAGGGAGTCGTAGACGAGGGCGTCGCAGCAGCGCAGCAGCCGGTGGGCCTTGAGGGTGAGCAATTCGGGGTCGCCCGGGCCTGCTCCCACCAGATAGACGGTGCCCTGGGTGGAGAGCGGGGAGGCGGCGCTCATGGCAGGGCCTCAAGCAGGTCGAGCAGGCACGTGTGGAATCGGGGACGCTGCAGCAAAGGGGCTCCGCAGGCCGCGGGCAGGCCGTCGGTGAGGCGGTTGGCGGCCAGCACAAGCGGCAGCACGGGCAGCGGGTCAGGGGCCTCCAGCAGGGACAGCAGCTCCTCGCGATCCGACGCATCGTATGGAGTGGCGCGGCACGGGGCAGCGCAGAGACCCGCCAGGTGGGCCAGGTAGCGGCCCGCAACCGCCGAGGCGAGCGGGTGATGCAGCAGCAGCGGCGGAGCCCCGGCGGCGGCCTTCAGGGCGGCGACCTCCTCGCGCAGGGCGGTCTGCCAGGCAGGCCAGGCGCCGAGAAATGGCAGGGACCGCAGCGGGCCGGAGGTCCGCCAGGCGGCAGCGATGGCCGGCAGGTCGCGGCAGACGTGGGAACCCGGCAGCAGCAGGAGCGGCAGCAGGCTGACCGGCCCAGAGGCAGCGGCCTGGCGCAGGGGCCGGGGATCGGGCGGCAGCACCGTGCCGGTGAGGCTCTGCAGCAGCACGGGAGCCCCGCGACGACGCTCCAACTCGGCGGCCAGAAGCTCCAGCTCCGGCGGGATCAGACCACCACTGCGGCCGTGCACCACCAGCACCAGCGGGGCGGCGGGCAGAGCGGCCAGCCGCCGCTGCCGTCGCCGCAGCACGGCGGGATCCAGCTGGCCCGGCTGCAGGCGAGCCAGGGAAAGCCGTCCCTGGGGCAGGCGGGCGAGCAGGTCCACCGCGGTGGCCGCCAGGGTGCCATCGAGATCCACCGCCAGGCCGCGCAGCAGGGTGCGCAGCGCTGGTAGGGGCCAGGCCGGCAAGCCCACCGCCAGCCCCTCCAGGGCCGCCTGGCGCAGCCGGGCGGGATGGGCCCCCCTCACCCAACCTTCAAGGGCGGGGAAATCGGCCGGATCGCGCTGGTGACCCAGCAGGGGCAGCAACAGCGCGGCCCGCTCCGGTGCCGCCGCCGCCAGGGCCTCGCGCAGCAGCCGCGCTACAGCGGCATCACGGGGGCGCGCCAGGCTGGCCAGCAGGGCCGGATCCGCCTGCGGCCGGGCCAGCCACCAGGCCAGCAGACGGCGGCAGGCGGCGGCATCCAGCCGGTCGGCCAGGGCCGCCAGCAGCTCCGCGTCCAGCTCAATGGCACCGGTCTCGATCGCCTCGAGCCAGGGCTCCAGGGCGACGACGGGCTGGCGGCGCAACTGCTGTAGCCAGCTCCATCGGGTGGGATCACCCACCGCGGGCAGGGCAGCAGTGGAACTGGCGGCGACGCGGCTCGACTCCAAGGGCTCCGGCGACGACCCACCATCGGCCGTGGGGCGCGACCCCCACCATGGCACGTGTTTCCGGGTGGGGCGCGGCGATCCGGGGAGCGGCGCCGGGGGCAGAACAGTCACAATCGATACGTTTGGTGTGGCAAGGAGCCGGGCGATCGGAAACGGCTCTACGACAGGGGAGTCGTCGCCCGACACGGCATGGACAGGGTCGTCAGCAGCACCAGGGCCATCAGCACCACCAGGGCCGTCAGCACCACCACCCACGAGCGGGAGCCGGTTCAGGACCTGGATGCCCTCAAGGAGCGCCAGCTGCTGGTGCGGCTGGTGGCGGAGCTGGGAGCCGCCCAGTTCGCACAGGGCAACGGGCCTCGCAGCGAGCGCCTCTGGCGGGAGGCGGCCCAGATGGGGCTCGATCCGGAGCGGATCACCCATCTGCTCTATGGCGGCCAGGATCTCCAGGATCGGGAGGCTCTGTTGAGCCTTGATCGAGCCTGGACCACGACGCGACCCGGACATCGGAGCCCGGCCTGGAGCCGGCCCGCCTGGCTGGGGGGACAGGGCGTCAGGCCGCGGCCGGCTTTCGCTGCGCACCGAAGTGCTCCACCAGCAACTGCTCCAGCACGGCGGGCAGGTCGCTGAGGGGAACGCCCTTGTCGTGCAGTTCGGCCAGCTTCGGGTCGGCATCCATGCAGCCGCCCAGGAAGATCTTGGCCGCCTCCACCATCTCCCCGTCCTTGCGGGCCTTGGCCCCCATCAGGCCGATCTGGCCCATGTAGGGCTGGCCGCAGGCATTGGGGCAGCCGGTCCAGTGCATCCGCACTGCATGGGGAAGATCAATGCGGCGCTCCAGCTCCTCCAGCACGCTCTGGGCCGTGGTCTTGGTGGGGATGAGGGCGAAACTGCAGTAGGTATTCCCCGTGCAGCTCACCGCCTCCGCCTGCAGGGGCGAGGGGTCGGGACGGAAGCGTTGCAGCAGCGGCTCGGCCAGCAGCGGCTCCCGCTGCTCCAACGGCACCTGGGGCAGCAGCACATTCTGGGCCTCGGTGAGGCGCAGTTCGCCGCTGCCATAGGTGCGGGCCAGGCGAGCCAGCTCCAGCATGGCGTCGGCATCGAGGCGGCCCATCGGCACATGCAGCCCCATCCAGGCCCGGCCCGGCTGGGGCTGCTGGTTCCAGCCGAGCCCATCACGGGGGGCCCGGTTCACCAGATGGGAGCCGTCGTGGGGAAGGGGCGGCAGGGCCGCCGCACCCACCAGCTCGCCATAAGACGCGAGCACGGCCCGGCGATAGTCCTCCAGGCCGAGGTCATCGATCAGATACATCAACCGGCTCCGATTGCGAGCAGCCCGATTGCCACAGCGCTCGAAATGGCGCAGCACCGCCAGGGTGAACTCGGGCAGCTGGTCGCCCTCCAACCACAGACCCAAGGGAATGGCGAGCTCATTGCGCTGGGCGGAGAAGAAGCCTCCCACCATCACCGTGAAGCCAAGCCGCCCCTGGTGGTGAGCCGGCAGGTAGGCCAGGTCGTTGTGGAGCAGGAAGCTGTCGGGGGCTCCGCCCACAGCCACATTGAACTTGCGGGGAAGGTTGCGGGGGCCATCCTCGGCCAGCAGCCGGGCCTGTATCGCCTCCACCAGCGGACGGGTGTCGACGATCTCCTCCGGATCGATGCCGGCCAGGGGATTGCCCGTGATGTTGCGGGGATTGTCGTGGCCGGACTGGCGGCTGGTGAGGCCCACCCGCTCCATTGCCGCCAGCAGTGGAGCCATGTCTTCGAACAACAACCCCCGCAGCTGCAGGTTCTGGCGAGTGGTGATGTCGGCGCTGCCGTGATCGCCGCAGCGGTCCACCGCCTCGGCCAGCACCTCCAGTTGCTCCGCCTGGATCACGCCGTTGGGCAGGCGCAGCCGCAGCATGAACCGACCGGGAGTGACGGGCCGGAAAAAGATGCCCAGCCACTTGAGGCGAATCGTGAGCGTGGCCTCATCCAGCTGCTCCCATCCATCCCGTGCCAGATCAGCCAGCCGGGGGGCCAGATCGAGGCCGCAGCCGTCGAGCTTGGCTTGCTCGATCTTGCTGAGCTTCGGCAGCGGGGCGGCGGAGTGGGCGGAAGCTGAGGTCATGGGGAAATGAGCCACGCGGAAGGACGCGCGACGGAAACCTGACGGGCAGGAACGACGGAAGAAGCACTCGGCACAGCCGTGAAGCCTCCAGGGCGCTGGGGTCACGGAACCGACGGACGCCGATGAGGGATGCGTCGCCGGTGGCGATGAGGATGGAGCGCGCCAAACGCTGCTGCGCGACACCACCGAACGAGGAGGCCCTAGCTTCTGCTTCAGCGCCGCAACCCCGTGTCGCAATCGCTACCGAAGCCTTCCTCGTCGCCCGCCGGTGTGGATCACCGCGACGCCGCTCGGCCCACCACCTCTGCCGGCCGGCGGCAGGAGGGATGGGCCGAGCGGCGCGAGGAACGGCTGCGGTCACTCGGCAGCGGGCCCGCCCGCTTCCGTGAACTGATCGGCAAGGTGGGCAGCGGCGAACACACCAGCACCGGCCTCGACCGACAGGAGGCCCGCGAGGCGATGGACCTGATGCTGAGCGGCCAGGCCAGTGCCGCCCAGATGGGCGCCTTCCTGATCGCCCACCGCATCCGTCGGCCCCTGCCGATCGAACTCACCGGCATGCTCGACAGCTACCGGCAACACGGGCCGGTGCTTGAAACGCCCGGCCGCCGGCCGCTCTGTTTCGGCGTGCCCTACGACGGCCGCAGCCGCACGGCACCGCTGCTACCCCTGGTGGCCCTGGTGCTCGCCAGCGCGGCGGTGCCGGTGGTGCTGCACGGTGGCGATCCGATGCCGGTGAAGTACGGCGTGACCCTGGCCGAACTGTTCGAAGCGCTCGGCATCGGCTGGCGGGGGCTGCCCCTCTCGGCGGCACAGGAACGGCTCAATCGCCACGGGCTGGCGCTGACCCACCAGTGCGACCACTTCCCCCTCGCCGATGGACTGGTGCCGGTGCGGGACGCCATCGGCAAGCGTCCCCCGGTGGCGAGCCTGGAGCTGCTCTGGACCCCCCATCGCGGCGAGCACCTGCTGGTGAGCGGCTTCGTGCACCCGCCCACCGAAAGTCGGGCCTGGGAAGCCCTCACCGCCGCCGGTGAAACCGATGTGCTCACCGTGAAGGGTCTGGAGGGATCCACCGATCTGCCCACCACCCGGGCCTGCATCACGGCCCGGCTGCGGCAGGGCGACGCGGAGCGGATCCTGCTGCACCCGCGCGACCATGGCATCAGCGCCCCCGAGGTGCCCTGGCAGGACCTGGACACCTGGCAGGGTGAGGCCCTGGCGGCCCTGGGTGGGGAGGGGGTGCTGGCCGAGGCGCTGCGCTGGAACGTGGGGGCCTATCTCTGGTTTGCCGGGCGCTTCGAGTGCCTGGACGCGGCCCTGGAGCAGGCCAGCGCCCTGCTGATGGCCCGCAGCGGCGAACGGCTGCGGCGCGAGATGGGGGCTCCGTGAGCCTCCATGGCCGCTGCTTCGCCTTCGAGGCCGACTTCGTGGACAACCTCCGCTGCCTGCCGATGGCGGTGCGGCGCAAGCTCGACCTGGTCGGGGTGAAGCTCAAACTGGTGCACTGGTCTGGGCTCGAACCAGAGGAGCGCCAGCGCCTTCTGGCCTGGCCCGATGACAAGGCGAGCCTCGATGCCCTGCGGCAGTGGCTGCTGGCGCGCAGCGCGGCACTGCCGCAGGGTCCGGCCTTGCCTTTGCCGCCCGCCCAGTGGGAACCCTGGCAGCAGGGAGAGCAGATGCCCGCAATCCTGCTGGCCTCCTACCAACAGCTGGGCCTCACCCCGGCGGCGGAACAGTGGAGAAAGCTCGACGAACTGCAGCGTTTCGCGTTAGTGAAACTCAGCCATCCGGGCCACGAACACCGCAACCTGCCCCGCGCCCTGGAGGAGTTCGGCTTGGTGACGCTGGCACCATCACTGCCAGAGAGCGGATCGCCTCACGAAGACAAAAGTCGCGGTCGGTAACAACCGCAACTTATAGGGGTGTCGGCGGCGTGGTCTCTTGAGAGTCGTTGGTCAGCCTGAGCGCCAGCGATCACTCACCGGCACGGTGCGCTTCGTTGTGGAGCCCGTCCGGAGTGCATCGCCCCGGCGGTGCCACCACTCCGGTCCTCTCCAGGCTCAGCAGGCTTCATGTCCAGTCTTTCCCGCCGCAAGTTCCTGATCACCGCCGCCGGCACGACAGCCGGCGCTCTCTGGCTGAGTGCCTGCGGTGCCAACAAGTCGACCACCAGTTCAGCACCGGCCGCCAGCGGCACCGCTACCGACACCGAGGTGAAGGGCGCCACGCTGGGGTTCATCGCCCTCACCGATGCAGCTCCGCTGATCATCGCCAAGGAGAAGGGTTTCTTCGCCAAGCACGGCATGCCCGACACCAATGTGGTGAAGCAGACGTCCTGGGCCGCAACCCGCGACAACCTGGAATTGGGTGCCGCGAGCGGTGGAATTGATGGTGCCCACATCCTTTCACCCATGCCCCTGCTGCTCACGGCAGGCACGATCACCAAGTCCAACAAGCCGTTGCCGATGGTCACTTTGGCGCGGCTGAATCTGCAGGGACAGGGCCTCTCCGCCTCCAAGGACTTCCTGGCCAACAAACTCACGGTTGACAACAAGGCTGGCTTGGAGGCGGCAGTCGCCGGGGCTGCAGAAAAAGGCAAAAAATTCAAGGCAGCGGTCACGTTCCCTGGTGGTACCCATGACCTCTGGATGAGGTATTGGTTGGCGGCCAACGGCATCGATCCAAACAAGGCCGCTGACCTGGTGGTGATCCCGCCGCCGCAGATGGTGGCGAACATGCAGACCGGCACCATGGATGCATTCTGCGTCGGGGAGCCCTGGAACCAGCGGCTCGTCAACAAGAAGCTTGGTTACACCATCGCTCAGACCGGTGAGGTCTGGAAGCTCCATCCGGAAAAGGCCTTCTCGATGCGGGCCGACTGGGTGGAGAAGAACCCCAAGGCAACCCAGGCACTGCTGCAGGGCGTTCTGGAAGCCCAGATGTGGTGCGACGATCCCGCCAACCTGGAGGAGATGTGCACGATCCTCGCCAAAGACAAGTACATCAAGGCGTCCGTCAATGACATCCAGCCCCGTCTGGCAGGGAATGTCGACTACGGCGATGGTCGGGTCGTGAAGGACAGCCCCTTCAAGATGCGCTTCTGGGCGGATAACGCCTCCTTCCCCTTCAAAAGCCACGACCAGTGGTTCGTGACCGAGGACATCCGCTGGGGCTATCTGCCGGCGACCACCGACATCGATGCGCTGGTGAACAAGGTGAACCGGGCTGATCTCTGGAAGGAGGCAGCCAAGGCGATCGGCCAGGAGAAGGCGATTCCGTCCAGTGATTCTCGCGGCAAGGAAACCTTCTTTGATGGCGTGGTCTTCGATCCCGAGAACCCCAAGGGATACCTCGACACCCTCAAGATCAAAGCCCTGGCCTGACTGAACTGACTCCATGACTCTCACAGCCGCCGCCGGAAGGCGCCGTCCTCGATCGCGCCGATCGGCCCTGCTCAAGGGGCTTCTCCCCTATCTGGTCTGCATCGGCGCCTTCCTTCTTCTCTGGCAACTGCTCTCAGCCCTGCTCGGAACAAGCCGATTGCCAGGGCCGCTCAACGTGCTGATCGACACCTGGGATCCCTACATCAGTCAGCCGTTTTTTGACGATGGTGGAACCAGTAAAGGATTGGGTTGGCAGATCCTGATTTCGCTGCAGCGTGTTGGAGTTGGTTACATCCTCTCTGCTGTGGTGGGGATTGCAATTGGCGGGTTGCTCGGCTTGAACCGCTTCATCGGTAAAGGGTTTGATCCTGTCATTCAGGTGTTGCGCACAGTGCCGCCGCTGGCATGGTTCCCCATCGCTCTTATGCTGTTCCAGGATGCCAACACGTCGGCTGTTTTCGTTATCTTCATCACCGCCATCTGGCCCATCATCATCAATACAGCCGTTGGAATTCGCCAGATTCCCCAGGACTACACCAACGTTTCCAGGGTATTGAGGCTCAGCAAAAGTGCCTACATTCGTGAGATTGTGGTTCCCTCTACTGTTCCGTATGTCTTTACGGGCCTGAGGATCGCCATCGGGCTGGCCTGGCTGGCCATTGTGGCAGCAGAAATGCTGAAGGCTGATGGAGGTATCGGCTATTTTATCTGGGATGCTTACAATGCCGGCGGTGATTCCAGCTCAAGCCAGATTATCCTGGCCATTGTGTATGTGGGAATTGTGGGCCTGGCGTTAGATCGCCTGGTAGCTTTCGTGGGCTCGAAGGTAAGCGGAGGACACTGAATTATGCCAGCTCTGTTCACCGTTGACCATGTCACCCAAACATTTCCTCTTAAGGATGGTGGCAGCTATGTAGCCCTCAAAGATATTTTTCTCAATGTGGCAGAAGGGGAATTTCTCTCCCTTGTGGGTCACTCCGGTTGCGGCAAGTCGACCCTGCTGAATCTGCTCGCTGGCCTGACACGAGCCAGTGAAGGCGGGATCCTCATGAGTGGCCGGGAAGTCACCGAGCCCGGTCCAGATCGAATGGTGGTGTTCCAGAACTACTCACTGCTTCCCTGGAAAACAGTCCGCGAGAACATCGCCCTGGCCGTCAATAATGTGATGCGTAACTTCAGCAATAAGGAGCGCGAATCGATTATCGATTACAATATCAAGCTGGTGGGCTTGACGGCTGCTGCTGAAAAGTATCCCCATGAAATCTCGGGGGGAATGAAGCAACGTGTCGCGATTGCCCGAGCCCTGGCTCTGCGTCCCAAGCTGTTGCTGCTGGATGAACCCTTCGGTGCGCTTGATGCCCTGACCCGGGGCAATCTCCAGGAACAATTGATGCGCATCTGTGAGGAGGCCAAAGTCACCACGGTGATGGTCACTCACGATGTGGATGAGGCCCTGCTTCTATCAGACCGGGTGGTTCTGATGACCAATGGGCCGGAGGCCTACATCGGTCAGATCCTCGACGTGCCCCTGGCCCGGCCACGCACCCACCTCACGGTGGTGGAAGACCCTGGCTATTACAGCCTGCGCGGCGAGGTGGTCCAGTTCCTCACCCAGCAGAAGCAAGCCCGCAAGCAACGGCTGAATCCCTCGGCCGCCATCGCTGCCCATGGTCTCGAGAAGGTGAACCTCAGCCTCGGCTTCATTCCCCTCACCGACTGCGCCCCTCTCGTGGTGGCCCTCGAGAAAGGATTCTTCGCCAAACACGGCCTGGACCTGGTCAGCCTCAGGCGCGAGACCAACTGGAAAACCCTGGAGGCCGACCTGCGCCAGGGGGTGATCGACGGCGGTCAGGTTGTGGCCGGCATGCCCCTGGCCATCACCCTGGGCGCCCAGGGCAAGCCGCCCCTGGCCATGGTCACGGCGCTCACCCTGTCGCGCAACGGCAACGCCATCACCCTGCATCGCCGCTTCCACGACGCCAGCGTGCGCAGCCTTGCCGATTTCAAGGCCTGGATCAGCGCCCACCCCGAGCACAAGCCGGTGCTGGCGATGGTGCATCCAGCCTCGATGCACAACCTGATCCTGCGGGCCTGGCTGACTTCGGCTGGCATTGATCCCGACCGAGACGTCAGTCTGATCGTGATTCCGCCGCCCCAGATGGTGGCCACCCTCAAGGCGGGCACCATCGATGGCTTCTGCGTCGGGGAGCCCTGGAACACCCGGGCTGTCCAGCAGCATCTGGGCACGGTGATCGCCACCGATACCGATCTCTGGCCCGGCCACTGCGAAAAGGTGCTCGGGGTCCGCGAAGACTGGGCAGCTGCCTATCCCCGCACCCACCAAGCCTTGATCAAGGCCCTGCTCGAGGCCTGCCGTTATTGCCAGGACCCAACCCATCGCTCGGAAGTGGCTGAACTGCTCGCCCGGCGGGAGTACGTGGGCACCGAGCTGGCCACGATCCGCCCTGGCCTGGTGGATCCCTACGACCGCGGCACCGGTGCTCCGGAGCTGATCCCGGACTTCAACCAGTTCCACGGTGCCCAGGTCAATGCCCCCAATGTCCGCGATGGGCTCTGGATCCTCGCCCAGCTGGCCCGCTGGGGGATCACCGCGTTCCCCGAGAACTGGAGCGAGGTGCTGGATCGCGTGCAGCGCCCCGATCTCTTCGCCCAGGCCAGCGCCGAGCTGGCGCCCGACCCGAGCGCCAACGGCCACCAGCTGTTGCCCGTGCCGTTGTTCGAGAACCAGCCCCTGGATCCCAGTGATCCGATGGCCTACCTCAAGCATCTTGAGGCCTCCAGAGCCATCCGCTACGAAACGATTTCGTTGCCCGAGCGACCCACCACCCTCGAGCCGGCTGCGCCGCTGCGCTGAGCTTCTTCTCCTTCCAACCGATGCAGACCCTCCCCTCCACCGCCGCAGTCACGACCAAGGGATCGGAGCCGTTTCTGGTGATCGATGGGGTCTCGAAGGTGTATCCCACAGCCAACGGCCCCTACACCGTTCTCGATGATGTCCACCTTGAGGTTCGGGAGGGCGAGTTCATCTGCGTGATCGGCCACTCCGGTTGCGGCAAGTCGACGCTGCTCGATATGGTCTCCGGCTTTCGCGAGCCCACCACCGGCCAGGTACGACTGGAATCGGAGCCGATCGTGGAGCCCGGCCCCGATCGCATGGTGGTGTTCCAGAACTATTGCCTGCTGCCCTGGCTGTCGGCCTACGACAACATCGCCCTGGCGGTGAACAACGTCTATCCCGAGCTCAGGCGCAACGGCCAGGCCAGGGCCCTGGTGGAAAAGCACCTCGCCATGGTGGGGCTCACCGAGGCTGCAGCCAAGAAGCCGGGCAGCCTCTCCGGTGGCATGAAGCAGCGGGTGTCGATCGCCCGGGCCCTGGCCTTGCAACCCAAGGTGCTGGTGCTGGATGAACCATTCGGCGCCCTCGATCCGATCACCAGGGAGGAGCTCCAGGAGGAGCTGCTCAAGATCTGGTCGGAGCACAGAATCACGGTGTTGATGATCACCCACGACATTGATGAGGCACTCTTTCTGGCCGACCGGGTTGTGATGATGACCAATGGACCGGCGGCGACGATCGGCGAAATCCTTGATCTTCCCTTCCCGCAGCCCCGCGATCGCGCTCGGCTGATGGAGCTGCCCGAATACTTCGACTACCGCAACCGCGCCCTCGATTTTCTCTATCGCCGTTTCGCCCACGACGACACGTGAGGACAGCTCTTCCGGCCCATCAGTCCGTTGGCCAGTTGTCGATGACGGTGGGCAAGACCTTGCTGCTCGATGGTGGCGACGCTGCCGCCACGTCGCCGATGCGGGTCCTGACCGGTACCCTTCGCGTCTTTCTGCTGGCCTCCTCAGGCCAGGACATCACGATCGGTTTTCTGCAACCGGGTGATGTCTGCGATGTCCTGGCCTTTCGCCGCGATTGGGTCGGCCTCGAAGCTCTCACCTTGGTCCAGATCGAGCGGGTGGAACGAACCGAAGTGGTGCGTGATCTCACGGATCTCAGTGCCTGGACCCTTGAATTGCTGATGATTCGCCACCACCCGGATACCGAGAAGCGACTGAGGGCGCTGCTGGCCTTACTGGTGGAGCGGCTGGGACGACGTAATGGCCTCTGGTACGAATTGCCGATCCGGATCACCCATGAGCGCCTGGCAGAGTTGATCGGCAACACGCGCGTCACAGTCACCAAGATGTTGTCACGCTTGCGTCAGTCGGGATTGGTTGAAGACCATCCTGGCGGCAGTGGCCCTCTGGTGCTGCGCCTCTCACCCGAGTTGGTGGAAGCGATGCTGCCGATCAGCTGAGCCTCAGCCGGCGATCTCCGCCCGCTCCACCTGCACAGCCGCTGCCTTGAGTTCGGGTTGCTTCGAGACCGGGCAGCCGAGGGCATGCATCAACCGGTTGGCCTCGCAGGCCTGCTCCTGGGCGGCACCCCAGTGCATCGGCAGAAATACCGTACCCGGCCGGATCCGGTCGGTGATCTGTACCTTCACGCTCAGCTCGCCGCGGCGCGAGCTGACCCGGGCCAGACAGCCATCGTCGAGGTTGCAGCGCTTGGCGTCGGCCGGGTGGATCTCCAGCAGGGGTTCCGGGTGGCTGCGGCGCACCCGCGCCACATGAATGGTGCGGGTCATGGTGTGCCAGTGGCCCAGATAGCGACCCACCGTGAGCACCAGAGGGAAGCGGTTGCAGGGGGGTTCGGCCAGCCCCAGGGGGAGATCGGCCTGCAGGCGGGCCCGGCCGCTGGGGGTGGGGAAGCGATGGCCGGCCGGTGCCCCCGGGAAGGGACTGCCCTCGGCGCCGTAAAGGCGGGCCTGGCCGCCCCCGGCAGCGGTGCCGAGCGGGAAGGGCCACTGCTGCGGTCCGTGGGCAGCCAGAAGGCCATGGCTGAGGCCGCTCATGTCGCAGATCCGATCAGCGGTGAGGGCCACCAGCTCGTCGTAGACCTCCGCCGCCGATGCCCAGCAGAACTGATCCGCGAAGCCCAGCCGCCGCCCCAGCTCCGCGAAGATCGCCCAGTCGGCCCGCGCCTCGCCGGGGGGCTCCCGGAAGGCGGGACAGAGGGTGACGCGGCGTTCGGAATTGGTCATCACACCGCTCTTCTCGCTCCACTGGGCGGCGGGCAGCAGCAGATGGGCCACCGCCGCGGTCTCGGTGCCGGCATAGGCCTCGCTCAGCACCACCAGCGGACACCGCGCCACTGCGGCCCGCACCCGATCAAGCCAGGGCAGACTCACCAGCGGGTTGGTGGCGGCCACCCACCAGAGGTCCAGCTCGCCCCGCTCCATCGCCTCGACCTGCTGCCACACATCGAGGCCCGGATCCGGAGCGATCGAGCCCGGCGCAAAGTCCCAGTAGTGCTCCACCTCCCGCCGGTGCAGTGGATCGGCCACGGAGCGGTAGCCGGGCAGGAGCTGGGCCAGGCCACCGGCCTCCCGCCCCCCCATGGCATTGGGCTGGCCGGTGAGGGAGAAGGGGCCGGTGCCGGGCCGGCCGATCTGGCCACTCACCAGGTGGAGGTTCACGATGCCGGAGACGGTGGCACTGCCCTCGACGCTCTGGTTCACCCCCATCGACCAGAGGCTGAGCACGGCCGGGCTGCGCCGCCAGAGCTCCGCGAGCCGCTGCAGATCAGCCTCGGGAATGCCGCACAGCGCCGCCACCCGGGCCGGGGGCCAGTCGCTCCAGAGGGCTGCCAGCTCCTCAAAACCCTCGGTGTAGGCCGCCACGAAGGCCTGATCGACGCCGCCGTCGCGTAGCAGCAGGTTGCCGAGGCCGTGGAGCAGGGCCAGGTCGGTGCCGGGGCGGATCGCCAGGTGCAGGTCGGCCGCATCGCTGGTGGCAGTGGCGCGGGGATCCACCACCACCAGCTGCAGCGCCTCCTTCAGCTTGCGCTTGCGCTTCAGCAGGCGCTGGAACAGCACCGGGTGACACTCGGCGGTGTTGGTGCCGATCAGCAGCACCAGGTCGGCCTGATCGAGGTCGTCGTAGCAGCAGGGGGGGCCGTCGGAGCCGAGGCTGCGGGCGTAGCCGCTCACGGCGGAGCTCATGCACAGCCGGGAATTGGCATCGAAGTTGTTGCTGCCCAGGGCCCCCTTGAGCAGCTTGTTGGCCGCGTAGTAGTCCTCACTGAGGAACTGACCGGAGCCATAGATCGCCAGGGCGGAGGGCCCCCGCGTGGCCAGGGTGGCGCGGATGCGGTCCACCAGGATCGTGAAAGCCCGCTCCCAGGAGATCGGCGCGAAGGGCTGGTCGGTGCTCTCCCGCCAGAGGGGCGTGGTGAGGCGGTTGTGGTGCAGGGTTTCGCCCACCGTGGCCCCCTTGACGCACACCTGGCCGAGGGAAGAAGGGTGGTGACGGTCACCCCGGGCGCTCCAGAGCGGTTCCTCGGAGTCGGGCGCTGGAGGCTTGAGCTCCAGTCCACAGCCCACACCGCAGTAGGGGCACTGGGCCCGGGCGGCCACCGCTGGTGTGGGGGCTGCGGAGTCGACAGTCATGGAATGGGCGACCCGTGCCGGCGATGCCCCGCCATCCTGTCTGGCAGTGGCGCGATGGATCCAGGAAACATTCGTGTCGAGGCTGTCGATCTCTAGCGATGTCTGATCAGCCTGTTGGGCGCGGCCGCTCGTCCTGCCTGGCCCAGCCGCACCGCCTGCCCCGCCTTGGTCACCCCCCACGACGCCAGCACCAACCTTGGGCTGCAGCAGCTGCGGCGCTGGCTGCCGCTGGAGCTGCGGCAGAGGGTTCTGGCGGTGAAGCGCCACCTGAACGACCGTCGCCAGGCTGTGCGCTGGAGCGAGGCTGTTGGCTGGAGCGAAGCCAGGAACGGTCACGAGGCCGTGCACGGTGGTGAGGCCGCAGCTGCTGTGGGAATGGCCGCCGTGGCCGAGCTGGAACAACCGGTGCTGCCCAGTGAGCTGCTGGCCAACAAGCTGGCGAACCTTCAGCTCGCCATCGCCCAGCTCAACGGCACGCTGCTGCCACCAGGACACACCTGGTCGTTCTGGCGGCTGGTGGGGCGGCCCGGCCGGCGGCGCGGTTACCTCCTGGGCCGCAACCTGGTGGACGGCCGGCTGGTGCCCCAGCGGGGAGGTGGCCTCTGCCAGCTGGCGGGGCTGGTGTATCACCTGGCCCTGCTCGCCGGGGTGGAGGTGGTGGAACGCCACGCCCACAGCGTTGACCTCTACACCGACGACAACCGCTTCACCCCCCTGGGCGCGGATGCCGCCGTGGTGTGGGGCGTGAAGGACCTGAGGCTGGTCAATCCCCATCCGGTGCCCCTGCGGCTGGGCTGCCAGCTCGCGGGCCAGAGGCTCCTGGGCCGCCTGGAGGCCCCGCTGCCCCTGCGGCCGCGGGAGGTGCGCTTCGAAGCGGTCGAGCCGGGCGCGAACCGGGTCCGGGTGCACACCCTGGTGGACGGCACTGTGATCCAGAGCAGCAGCTACCACCGATCTCCGCCAGCCCAGCCGCCGGCCCCGGGGAGCTGACCCTTGCTGCGCAGCTGCCTGCTGAGCGGTGGTGACAGCCGCCGCATGGGCCGCGACAAGGCCCTGTTGCCCCATCCGGCCGGCGGCACCTGGCTGGAGCAGGGTCTATGGCGGCTGGCGGACCTGGACCAGCCGATCACCCTCTGCAGCCGCCATGCGTCCCACCTGGCCCTGGCCGCAGGGTTAGCGCAGCCCCTGGGCGTGCCGTTGGAGTGCTTTGGCGAACCACCCCCCTGGCATGGCCCTCTGCAGGCCCTGGCGCGGTTGATGCACCGTCACCCCGAGGAGACCCTGCTGCTGATGCCGGTGGACATGCCCTGGCTGGAGACCCAGAGCCTGCGCCAGCTGCTCGCGGCCGCAGATCAGCACCCCCACCAGTTCTGGCTCGCCCACGACGGCCAGCGCCTGCAGCCACTGCTGGGGGTCTACCCGAACACGCCGACGCTGCGCCGCGATCTGGAGGGCTGGCTGGCGCTGGGCCATCGCCGCCTGCAGGGCTGGCTGGATCGCCAGCCGGTGCTGCCGGTGAAGCTGGAGCCCTCCCAGCTGAGGAACTGCAACCATCCGCACGACTGGCCACACGACGGGCCAGCCGCACGACCGGACAAGGCAGCCGGGCCGTGATTCGCCAGCCCGGGGCGGAACCCGGCAGGCTGAGCGAAGCCGAAGCCTCAAGGGCTGATGCCCGCGTGGACCCTGCCGCCTCAGACCCCCCAGCACCCCTGCTCGATCGCCACCACCGCACGCCGGGGGTGCTGCGGCTGTCGCTCACGGCCCGCTGCAACCTGGCCTGTCCCTACTGCTGCCCGGACGATCGGGATCCGCCCGAGCTGCTGACCCTGGCGGAACGGCGGCAGCTGGTGGAAACCGCCGCCGGGCTGGGCTTCTCCTCGCTGCGGCTCACGGGCGGGGAACCACTGCTCTATGCACCGCTCGAGGAGCTGATCAGCAGCCTGCAGCCCCTGAAAGGCGGTGAGGCCGGCAGACACGGCAACCGCGGCCCGGACGGCCAGCTGCGCGAGATCGCCCTGACCAGCAACGGGGCACTGCTCACGGCGGAACGGGCCAGGGCGCTGCGGCAGGCCGGGCTGGATCGGATCACGCTCAGCCTCGATGGCACCGATGGCGCCAGCGTGGCCCGGATGGCCGGTCTCACCAGCACCGCCCCGCCCGCCGAGGCCGATGCGGCACGGGGTGAACGGCTGCTGCAGCGGGTGCTGGAGGCGATCGAGCATGCCCGCGCCGCCGGCTTCGATCCAGCCCGGGGGGAGCTCAAGCTCAACGCGGTGATCGCCCGCGGCCGCAACGACGACCAGCTGATCCCGCTGGCGGCCCTGGCGCGTCAGCGGGGGGTGGAGTTGCGCCTGATCGAGTTCATGGATGTGGGCAACCGCAACGGCTGGGACCCGCAGCAGGTGCTCAGTGCCGCTGAGATGGTGCGGCGGATCGGAGCCCACTGGCCGCTGCAGCCGGTGGGGCGTCCCGCCCAGGGCACCGCCAGCCGCTGGCGCTACCTCGACAGCCCCGGGTCTTCAACCGGCGCCGCGCCGCTGCATGTGGCGGTGGTGGCCTCGATCAGCGCCCCCTTCTGCGGTGATTGCAATCGCCTGCGGATCACCTCCGACGGCGTGGCCTACACCTGCCTGTTCGCCAGCTACGGCAGCGACCTCAAACCCTGGCTCCGGCCAATCGCAGCCGCAGCGCCGGATGCGGCGGGATTGCGCGCGGCCATCGCCGCGCTCTGGCAACAGCGGCAGGACCGCTACAGCGAAGAACGTATGGAGGCCGTTGGCCCGGCCGCGGGCCGAGCTACTCCGGCGGAGATGGCCTATCTGGGGGGCTGAGGCTGACGCCGACCCCATGAGGCTCAGCCCAGTACCGCCTCCACCACGCTGATCGGCGACGGCGTGGCGGTGATCACCTCGAGACGCAGGCCGGCCCGCTCCAGCAGCTGGGCGTACTCGCCGGGGGTGCGCTCGCGGCCGCCTTCGGTCATCACGAGCATGTTCAGGTCCAGCATCTTGGCGGGGGCCGGATCGTTGCCTGGCGGAATCACCTGCTCGAGGATCAGCACCCGGCCGCCGGGGGCAAGGCCGGCGCGGATGTGGCCCAGGATCGTCAGGCAGGCGTCATCGCCCCAGTCGTGGAGGATGTGCTTGAGCAGGTAGGCGTCGGCTCCGGCCGGCACGGAGTGGAAGAAGTCACCGGAGGCGACCTGGAAGCGCCCCTCCAGTTCCGGCGGCACCGCCACCGGCTCCACCACGGAGGGCTGATCGAACAGGGTGCCGCGCAAGTGGCCGTGGTGGCGCAGCACCGCCTGCAGCAACTGGCCCCGGCCGCCACCCACGTCAACCAGGTGGGTGATTGAGCTGAAGTCGTAGGCCGCCAGCAGGCCCAGGGTCTCCACGCGGGAGAAGTCGGTCATGGCGCCGTCGAAGATGGCGCCGCGCTCGGGGTTGTGGCCGTACCAGGGGAAGACGGGTTCGCCGAAATGGTGGCGGAAGGCGCTGTCGCCCGTGCGCACGCTGTGGAGCAGGTCGGCCCAGGCGTCGTAGTGCTCGCCGCCGAGCATGCGAGCGAACTGGCGCTGGGAGCCGGGATGGTCGCTGCGCAGCAGTTCCGCCAGGGGGGTGAGCACAAAGCAGCGCGGCTCGGTTTCGGTGAACAGGCCGAGGCTGGCCAGGCCCCGCAGCAGCCGGAACAGGGCATCGGCATCGGCGCCGCAGCGGGCGGCGAGCTCCTCGGCGGCCAGGCCCTGCGGCCCGGCGGCGGCCAGATGGTCGGCGAGCCCCAGTTCCGCTGCCACGTGGATCATCTGGGTGACCCAGTTACCGCTGGCGAGCTGGAGAAAGTGGCTGGTGAGATCCGCGCGGAGGTCCATGGAAGCGGGGCTTGTGCCAGCCGGTCTACAGCGCGATGCCTGCTCCGCGGTAGGGCCGCCATTTCCCTTCAGCCTTCTCCGCCACCAGCGGCGTGAGCGTGAGTTTCAGAGGGATGCCGGCCGCCACGTCGACCCGCAGGGCGGAGTAGGAGCGGCGCAGGGAGGAGCCCCGGCCGCAGCGGCCGAGGAAGAGGCGGGAACGAGCCACCACGCGCTCGCTGCCAGGTGGACCCTCCAGCAGCTCGGGCCCCTCCGGCCGCTGGCGGCGCAGGCTGTAGCCGCTGCCGCCGCAGATGGCCCAGGGGATGTGGGCGTCGCCGTGGCCGGTGTCGCCGGTGCTGAGCAGCTCCAGGCAGTGGGCGTGGCCGCTGAAGGCCAGATTGAGCAAAGGGCGGCCGGCCGGCAGATCGCCGAGGGAGGCGGCCACCCGATCCAGCACGCGGCGCAGCTGGACGCGCACCGCCAGGGTCTGGCCCTGGTCCCACTTACTGGTTTCGGTGACGTAGGGGGGATGGTGCAGCACCAGCAACCGGCCCCGCACCGCCGGGTTGCGCCAGGAGGCGATCAGGGCATCGGCGAACCAGTCGAGCTGGGCCTCATCCACGGCCCTTGGCCCGCCGCTGAGCTGCTTGTCGATGTCACGGATCTGTTCATCGAGCTGCTCGGCCTTGGTGGCCCGGTCATCGCGGGCGTCCTCGTCGCCGCCGAGGGGGCCGAGGGAGAGCAGCAGGGAGGCGCGTTCGGCGTCGAGCCGCTGGCGGCGCTCGCTCAGCTCCCCGTCGTCGTCGCCGGCCGGCAGGGGCTGGTTGAAGGTGTTGGAGTCGAGGGCGAACACGTCGACCCCGGCCCAGCGGAAGCTGTAGTAGCGGTGGGGCAGGCGGGTGAACTGGCCGGGGCGGTAGAGCAGGCAGCGGGCCCCGTCGACCGTGGCGGTGCGGGTTCTCGCGAGGTGCTCTCCCAGGCTCGTCTCAGGAACGGCGTCGAGCACGTCGAGGAAGGCGCGGGCCCAGGCCTGGCCCACGAAGGAGCCGTGCCAGCCCACGTCGAGATCCATCCAGGAGCGCAGCAACCGCCGTGGCGGCGCGGTCAGGCCTGCAAGCAGCCCCAGCGGCAGCGGCAGGTCGTAGTAGTCGTGGTTGCCGAGCACCGGCAGGAACGGCACCCGGAAGACGAGCCGGTCGTAGCGCAGCCGGCGCCAGTCTTCGCCGTCCACGATCCACTCGCGGTAAGGACAGATGAAGTTGTCGGGGTACTGCTCACTGGAGCCCACCTGGTAGACGACATCACCGGTGTGGAGCAGGAAGCGGGCGCCTGTGCCATGGGCGAGCAGCAGCTCGGCCACCCGCCGCTGGGGGGTGTCGCGACGGTGCAGCCCGGTGCCGCTGTCCCCCAGCACGAGGAAGGAGAAGGCCTCCGCTCCGCCCGGATCTCCTTCGATCGCCAGGCGGCAGGGATCGATGCCACGGCGGGCGATCTCGGGATGGCCCCAGCGCACCCGTTCGGCCATACGGTCGACCTTGGTGGCGATATCCGCCTCGGAGGCGAGGTTCACGGTGAGGACAGCGGCGCGAACACTGTGAGGGCGCCGGGCAGGCAGGTGAAGGTCACCGGGTCGGCTTCGAGCATTTCGCCGTCGATCACCAGCCGCTGGGGAGGGTCGGTGGTGATCGTGATGTGGCGGGCCCGCAGACACAGAAGATCGGGGTGGGTGCTGGGCGACTGCACCACGGCTGAGGTGAGCAGGGAGGCGAGGGCGTTGAGGCCCTGCAGGCGGGTGCTGGGCGAGGCGATCGTGACCTCCAGCAGGCCGTCGTCGGGAATCACCCGCCCGAAGCCCTGGGCGAGCACGGAGGTGGCGGGGGCCACATTGGCCACGGTGATGGCGGCGGCCTGCATTTCGGTGACGGTGCCGTCAATCTCGACGCGGGCCTGGAATGTCTGCTGGCTCACCAGTTGCTGGGCGCCGGCGAGCACATAGGCGAGCGGGCCCAGCATCGTCTTGAGTTCGCGGGTGGCGCGGTCTACCATCCCGGCCTCGAAGCCGACCCCGGCCAGCAGTGTCATCGGCAGGCCGTTGCAGCGGGCAGCGTCCACCATGTGGGTGTGGCCGGCCAGGATCGTCTCGCAGGCGGCCACCAGGTCGGTGGGAATTGACAGCGCCGAGGCGAAGGCGTTGGCCGTGCCGCGGGGAATGACGCCGAGGGGAATGCCAGTGCCCGCCACCGCCCCCGCCACCGCCGAGACGGTGCCGTCGCCTCCACAGGCCACGATCATCACGTTCCCCACGTCGCTGGGCGGCCGGGCCTGGAGCAGCTCGACCAAATCCCGGCACTGGTCACCCGGATCGGTGCTGGCACTGGTGAGCAGCACCGTCACCAGCAGCTGGGGCTCGAGGATCGAGCGGATCAGGGCCAGGTCGGCGTTGGCATCCCCCTGGCCGGCGACGGGGTTGAACAGCAGGTAGGCCGAGCGGCCATGGGCCAGGCCGCGCAGGGCCAGGTCGGCGGTGGCGGCATTGAGGGCCAGGGGCACGGCTGCCAGATCGCAGGCGCGAATCAGCAGCCGGCTGTCGGGGGGCGATCCCGCTGGTGCCTCCGGATCGAGGAAGGCGATCACCGCCGCCACCTCCCCGGCCAGCAGCCGGGCTGCCACCTGGATGTCGCCCCCTTCGGTGAGCGCATTGAGGGCCATCACCGGCAGCCGGGCGGTGCGGGGATCGCTGCGGATCCGTCCGGCCAGTTCGGCGGTGGCGAGCAACGGAAAACCGGCGATGGCCAGGGCCTGGCGGTCAAGCCAGTCGAGCAGCGCCTCGAGGCGCGACTCACTCGCCAGCAGCACCAGGGTGTGGGCCATCGGGACCAGGCTAGGGGGACATTGTCACCTGCTTCCATGGCCCGCCCTCAGCAGCGCCTGGCCGCCAATGTGGATGGCCCCTTCTACGTGGATGCCAACTGCATCGACTGCGGCACCTGCTGGCAGTTCGATCCAGCCCACTTCGCGCCCAGCGGCAGCACCTCGCACGTGTGGACCCAGCCTCAGGGTGATGCCGAGACCCGCGCCGCCCTGCTGGCGCTGCAGGCCTGTCCGGTGGCCGCGATCGGCACCAGCCGGGACCTGCTGGCGCTCACTCCAGCCGATGGCTTCCCATTGCTGGTCGTGAGCCTGCCGCAGGGGGAGGTGCACTACTGCGGCTGGGCGTCGCGCCAGAGCTTCGGGGCGAGCAGCTGGCTGATCACCCGGCGACGCCCCGACGGCGGCTCCGACAACGTGCTGATCGATTCACCGCGGTGGAGCGCGGCGCTGGCCCGCAGGATCGAGGCCCTGGGCGGCATCAGCCGCATCCTGCTCAGCCACCGCGACGATGTGGCCGACCACCAGGACTGGGCAAAGCGGTTCGGCGCCGAACGCTGGATCCACAGCGCTGATGCGAAGGCCGCGCCGCAGGCGGAGCACCACGTCGAAGGCACGGAACCGATCAGGCTCGATGCCGACCTGCTGGTGCTGCCGGTGCCAGGACACACCGCCGGCTCGGTTGCGGTGCTGTTCGCCGAGCAGGTGCTGTTCAGCGGCGACCACCTCTGGTGGGGCGTGGATCCGCCGGGGATCGTGGCCTCCCAGCGCTATTGCTGGTGGAACTGGCCAGAGCAACTGCGTTCGGTGGAGCGGTTGCTGGATCTGGACGTGCGCTGGTTGCTCCCCGGCCACGGCCGCTCCCACACCTTCACGCCGGGCGAGTGGCGCCGGGAACTGGAGGCAACGCTGGCGCGAGCTCGGCAGGGACCGGGCGGGGAACCCTGAAGGTGGTTCCGCACCGCAGACATGACTCCTCATCACGTTCTGCACTTTCACGGGATGCGCCATCCGCGTGAGATGGGCGAGCAGGAGATCAATGCGTTCCTTTCGCATCTGGCCACGGTGGGACAGGTCAGTGCCTCCACGCAGAACCAGGCACTGTCGGCTTTGCTGTTCCTCTACAGGCATGTGCTGGGCGGTGATGTGGGCAACCTGGAGGGAGTGGTCCGTGCCAGGCAGCCCAAGCGGCTACCGGTGGTGTTCACGGTGACGGAGACGAAGGCTGTGCTGCAACAACTCGAGGGCACTGAACAGCTCGTGGCGCAGATGCTGTATGGCGGCGGCCTGAGGCTCATGGAAGCCCTGCGGCTCCGGGTCCAGGACAGGGCTGATTCAAAGTGTGTCACAAGCTCTCTGGCCTGGGCTGCCAGCATGGGTTGAGGTCGGTGGAATCGCGCTCTTCCTGTGCCCGAAACCGCTCTTCCCGCAACCGATCTCGACCTGATCAGCTTTCTCAGGGCGATCCCTGATGCGCGGATGCGGCTCGGGATCCGCATTCCGGCCTGGTATCTGCTGCTGGTGGCGGTGCTGGGGATCCTGAGCCGTTGCCAGAGCCTGCGGGATCTGGAGCGCTTTGCCATCCGTCACCACAGCGTGCTCACCGAGGCACTGGGCATCGAACTCAGGCGTCCGCCCTCCGATTCCGCCTTCCGCTACTTCTTCCGCCAGGTGGACGTGGCGGCTCTCTGCGCTGCAATCCGGGACTGGACGATCGCCCAGATCCCTGGTGGCGCAGCGGATCTCGATCAGCTGGTGTGTGACGGCAAGACCTTGAGAGGCTCGATCGAGCCCACAGCCGGTGGCGGTTCGGCGTTTATTGCCCAGGTGACGCTCTACTCCGCCGCCCTGGGCGTAGCCATCAGCCAGGCCTGCTACGCCACCGGCGAGAACCACGAGCGGGCCGTGCTCAAAACGCTGCTCGGCGAGCTTGATCTCGAGGGCATTCTGATCCAGGCA